>NZ_JBIWFV010000004.1:0-552212 GCF_044763255.1 Streptomyces sp. NPDC096176
TACTGCAGGGGGGACCCTGTGGGAGAGTAGGACGCCGCCGAACAATCATTGTGGGAAAGCCCCGCACCGTCATGGTGCGGGGCTTTTCTGCGTTTACCCGCCACCCCCTGTACGAGCCGGCGATACGTCCGCCCTGTACAGGAATGATGGCAGCGCCCGCTTTCAGAGGCGGCCGGCGGCTTTCAACGCCAGATATGCGTCGGCGAGGGCAGGCGCGAGTTTCTCGGGTGTCGCGTCGACAACGGTGACGCCGTGGCGCTTCAGCTGCTCTGCCGTGCGACGCCTCTGCGCCTGTGCTTGGGTCCCTGCCGCGGCGTCGTAGACGCCCTCGATGGAACCGCGCGCATTCGTCATCCGTTCGACGTGCGGATCGGCCACGGAGGCCACCAGGACGGTGTGGCGCTGGGTCAGCTGCGGGAGGACGGGCAGCAGGCTCTCCTCGATCGGAGCGGCGTCCAGGCTCGTCAGAAGCACGATCAGCGAGCGGCGGGGAGCGTTCTGCAGAGCGGCCGCGCTGAGTCCTCGTGCATCGGTCTCGACGAGTTCCGGCTCCAGCGGAGCGAAAGCGTTGACCAGGGCGGGAAGGATGTCGCCGGCGGAGCGGCCCAAGACCTGGGCCCGGATACGGCGGTCGTAGGCCAGCAGGCCGACCCGATCACCCGCGCGCGACGCCAGTGCACTGAGCAGGAGAGCGGAGTCCATGGCGGCGTCGAGCCGCGGCACGTCTCCCACACGACCGGCCGATGTGCGGCCCGTGTCCAGGACGACCAGGATGTGCCGGTCCCGCTCCGGGCGCCACGTGCGTACCGCGACGGTGGTCCGACGCGCCGTGGCACGCCAATCGATGGAGCGGGTGTCGTCCCCTGGGACGTAATCCCGGAGGCTGTCGAATTCGGTGCCCTGCCCGCGGATGAGAACGGTTGTACGGCCGTCGAGCTCACGCAGCCGCGCCAGGCGTGAAGGCAGGTGCTTTCGGCTGGTGAAAGGCGGCAGGACGCGGACCGTCCACGGGACGTCGTGATGTCCCTGCCTGGCCGCGAGTCCCAGCGGTCCGAAGGAACGGACGGTGATGCGTTCGGCGTGGCGGTCTCCCCGCCGCGTGGGGCGCAGCGCCGTGGTGACACGGCGGCGCTCGCCGGCCGGCACTGTCAGCTTGTGGCGCGACGCAGCCTGTTCCGACCCCGGTAGCCAACTGCTCGGCGGCCACGCATCGCGGAGTTGCGCCCGGAGCCTGCGCCTGGAGGGGTTGGTGACGGTCAGCTCTACCTTGGCGGCGTCACCGAGTCGAACGGTTGTGTCACCGCTTCGAGTGAAACGGAGCGTTCGCACTGGCGCGGCGAGGGCGTAGTCGCACAGGATTGCGAGTGAGAGAGGCGCGTTGACGGCGAGCATCCCCGTCCAGCTCGGGGCGAGGATGCCCACGGGGAGAGAGCCGAGAGCGGCCAGGAGCGCGGTTCGTCCGGTGAGGGCCATTGCAGCCTCAGCGGGGGACAGGGACGTGGGCGAGGATCGCGGTGATGACGGAGTCGGCTGTGACTCCTTCCATCTCCGCCTCGGGCCGGAGCTGAAGCCGGTGCCGAAGGGTGGGCAGGGCCAGGGCCTTCACATCATCGGGGATGACGTAGTCGCGTCCGGTGAGCCAGGCCCAAGCGCGCGCGGTGGACATCAGCGCCGTGGCGCCTCGAGGAGAGGCGCCGAGAGTGAGTGAGGGGGACTCGCGGGTGGCACGACAGATATCGACGACGTAGGCGGCGATCTCGGCCGAGACCGAGGTCTTGGCGACAGCGGCACGGGCCGCTGCCAGGTCGGCGGGGCCGGCGACGGGACGTACGCCCGCCGCCGCGAGATCCCGCGGGTTGAACCCGTCGGCGTGACGGGTCAGGACGTTGATCTCGTCGTCGCGGGACGGAAGGGGGACCGTCAGCTTGAGCAGGAAGCGGTCCAACTGCGCTTCCGGGAGCGGGTAGGTGCCTTCGTACTCGACGGGGTTCTGGGTCGCGGCGACGAGGAAGGGCTCGGGGAGCGGACGAGGCGTGCCGTCGACCGTGACCTGACGCTCCTCCATCGCCTCGAGCAGTGACGCCTGCGTCTTGGGAGGGGTGCGGTTGATCTCGTCAGCGAGCAGGAGGTTGGTGAACACCGGCCCGGGCTGGAAGGAGAATTCGGAGGTGTGCGTGTCGTAGACCAAGGACCCGGTGACATCGCTGGGCATCAGGTCGGGGGTGAACTGGACCCGCTTCGTCTCGAGTTCGAGCGAGGCCGCCAGAGCGCGGACGAGGAGAGTCTTCGCGACGCCGGGAACTCCCTCGAGGAGGACATGGCCGCGGCAGAGCAGGGCCACGACGAGACCGGTGACAGCGGGGTCCTGGCCGACCACCGCCTTGGAGATCTCGGAGCGCAGGGCCTCCAGGGAGGCTCGGGCGCGGTCCGAGTTCTCGGCTGTCTCGGGGGTCGGGGCGCTCATGAGGTGCGTACCTCTCTTTCGAGGGCGTCGAGTTGGTCTGCAAGTCGGACGAGTGCGCTGTCGTCGGCCGGAGGAGGGCCGAAGAGCAGCTCGCGGATGTCCCACTCTCCGTCGGAGATCTGGGCCGAGACCGCGGGAAGCAGAGCTTCGGGGGAGTGGGTGTCGGCTGAGGAGACACCGAGGAGCGGGGCGAGGCGGGTTCTGGTAGCGGCGCGCAGGGAGGCGGCGGCACGGTCGCGTGCGTTCACCTTGCGGTAGAGGCGGGCGCGTCCTTCGGTGGACTCGGATGCGCGGATGGCCACCGGGAGTCGCTCAGTGACCAGCGGCCCGAGCCGACGGGCGCGCCACACGGCGGCCAGGGCGGCCGCGACTGCGAGTTGCAGCGCGCCCCAAAGCCAGCCGCCGGGGATCAGATCGAAGAAGGCGTCCTCGTCCTCGCCCTCGCCGCGGTTGTCGCCGCCGGGCTCGCCGTCGCGTTCCCCATCGGGTTCGCCGTCGGCGGTTTCTGCGGCCGAGGGGTCGTCGAGTGACGGGATGTACCAGACGAGCTCGGGTCGGGACCCGAGGAGTTGCAGGGCGAGGGAGGCGTTGCCGTGCTGGTCGAGACGTTCGTTGTAGAAGATGTCCGGGGAGCCGAGGAGGACAGTGTCGCCGGTGCCGGGGCCGTCGAGCCTGAGCAGGGTGGGAAGTCCGTCGCTCGGGTAGCAACTGTCGGCGCCCGGAGCGTCGGTGGAGTAGCGCTCACCGCCGAGGTCGGCGCTGCCCGCTCTGCGGGCGGCGGGGTAGTCGCACTGCGGCTCCCTGGCGTCGATCTTGGAAGGGAAGTCCACGGTCACGCCGGGGACGAGGACGCCGAGGGAGTCCGGGCCGGGGGAGAGCAGGACCGTGCGTCCCTCGGACGACTCCGTCGTGGACCGAAGCCGCTGCTGCTGACCATTCGTCAGCATGTCGGGTTCCGTGACGAGAAGGGTCGTGTCGGGGCCCGCCGAAGCGGTGACCTCGTCGAGGGTCGTCACCACTCGGGTGGAGACTTCGCGGTCCTTGAGGAGCTCGGCGACGGCACGGCTGCCGTACGGGTCGGCGGAGCGCGGATCAAGTTGGCCGTGGTGGTCACCGGAACGCAGGGCGGCCATGGCGATGCCCGCCGCGATGAGGAGGGCGAGCGCCAGGAGAAGGCCACGGACGCGGTTCCACACGTGGCGCGTGGTGGGGGACATCGAGGTGGTGCTGGGCGCGGTCATTCTGCCGCTCCCCAGGCAGCGCTGGTCACCTGTGGTTTGGCGCGTTCCAGATTGAGGTCAAGGTCCCGCAAGCGCTCGTACGCCCGCCGGTCGGCGGTGCGACCGCCGTATGTGACGTCGTCGAAGGCGCGGGCTGCCGCGCGCAGCTCGTCGGCGTGGTCGGGGAGGGAGTGGCCCGCCTCGGCTGCCGCCTCGTCGGCGGTGCGGCCGGGCCGGGCGTCGAGGAGGGTCCGTTCCTCCAGCGACCGGACGATGGCGCGCATGCGTTCCTGTACGGCCTGGTTCCAGCGTTCGGCGGCTGCGTGTGCTTCTGCCGCCGTGCGGTGTGCGGAGGCGCTGCGCGGGCTGTCGTCGAACAGCGAGTCGGCGGCGCCTGGCGCGCGCTGGGGCTTTCCGAGCCGCCACCAGAGCGCGGCCGCCAGGGCGACGACCACCAGGATGATGGCGATGAGTCCGATCATGCCGCCCGGTCCACCTCCGGCTACGGTGCCGAAGAGGCTGTCGACCCATTCCCAGAAGCGGTTCAGCGCGCGCTGGAGCAGGTTCGGCTCGTTCTCGTGGTACATCGGCCTGGACAGTTCACGCTCCGCCGCCTCGCGGGCGGGAATGCGCGGAGTGTCCACCGGTACGTCGTCGCTGGTTCGGATCAGCAGTGCTGCCGTCACGCCCCCCGTGCCCAACACCGCATCAGCCCCCGGTGGCGTTGCTGCCGGGCGGCTCGGCCCCGTAGCCGGGGAGACCGGCTGCCCGTGCGAGTTCGAGGTCAAGGGCTTCACGGCGGATGCGCTGGTCCACGTAGAGGAGCACCGTCACGCCGGCGGAGATCGGGTAGGTGATCGAGGAGGCGATCACGGAGCCGATGCCCGTGATGATGAGGAACGCCCAGCCGAAGTCGGGGCTGTTACCGCTGAAGAGATCGCTGAGCGCGACCCCGTCGACGGCAAACGCGATGATCGTGAACGGAATGGCGATGATCATGTTCACGAGAAAGGCCAGCAGCACGGTCAGCAGCGTGATGCCGAAGATGCGCCACCAAGCGCCCTGGACCAGCTTGGCGGAGCGGCGCAGGGACGCGATGACGCCCTGACGTTCCAGTACGAGCGCGGGGGAGGCGAGGGCGAAGCGGATCACCAGCCAGATGATCAGGGTGAGGGCGGCGAGGCCTCCGAGCACGGACAGGAGGACACCCGCGCCGCCGATCAGCAGCCCGGGCAGTACGCCCACCGTCATGACCACGGTGCTGCCCAGGGGGAGGAGCAGGGTGAGACCCAGCAGGTGAGGCAGCCGGGGCCGGGCCTCGCGCCAGGCCTCGGCGAGAGTGACAGGGCGGCCCAGCACCGAGCGGCTGATCACCACGGTGAGCAGTGCGGTGGTGAGCAGTGTGCCGATCAGCATGATGAGCAGGGCCGGGCCAAGAGCCAGCAGGCTGGCCTGCAGAGAGTCGACCGACTGCTGCAGCGCCTCCTCGGGCGTCGCGTTCGGGTCGACGTCGGGAGGGGCGGGGAGCAGGTAGCGCTCCACGAGGATGCTGCAGATCTGCGAGACGACCGAGACCGTGATCGTCACGGCCAGGATCGGGCGCCAGTGCGCGCGCAGCGTCGAGACCGCGCCGTCCAGGATTTCCCCGACCCCCAGGGGGCGGAGCGGAATGACACCGGGCTTGGCCGCGGCCGGAGGCCGGCCCCAGCCGCCGTCCTGCCGGCCTCCGCCCCAGGAGGGAGGGGGCGGTCCGGGGAGCCGGCCGGGGCCGGTCGGCGCAGACCACTGCCCCGGGGGCGGCTGCTCCTTGGACCACTTCGAGGAGGGACCGCTTCCGTCGACGGGCGGGGCAGGGTGCGGCACACCGGAGTTCTGCCCTTCGGAGGGAGCCGATCCGGGCGATGCCCAGCCCGGAGTGTCGTTCACGGTCGTCCACCTCATGGATTGGTCGCGGGGCCGTCTCGTGGAGCCGGCACGTTCACGGCGGCCTTCCGCCTGTCGGGGCGGCCGGTTGGCAGCCATCGTGCCACGCGCAGGCCCTCGGTGGACCGGGGCCCGGGTCTCCTTCGTGCCTTCATTGTCGAAGCCTCAGCGGGCAGACTGGGCGGATGGCTGATCAGTACGCACAAAACCAGGCCGGTGCAGAGCCGCCCAAGCTTCCGGTGCTGCGCTGGGACGAGCCGCCCGAAGGGCCTGTACTGGTACTTCTCGATCAGACCCGACTGCCTGCCGAGGAGGTCGAGCTGGTCTGCACCGACGTTCCGGCCCTGGTGCGGGCGATCCGCACGCTTGCCGTGCGCGGGGCACCGGTCCTCGGCATCGCCGGCGCCTATGGTGTGGCGCTCGCCGCCGTGCGGGGCTTCGAGGTCGAGGAGGCCGTGGCGCTGCTGGAGACGGCGCGGCCCACCGCGGTGAACCTCGGGTACGGGGTGCGGCTGGCGGCCTCGGCTTACCAGACGGCCCTCGCGCAGGGCGGCGACACCGTGCAGGCGGCGGCCGCCGCGCTCACGGCGGCCAAGGAGCTGCACCGGACGGACGCTGAGGGCAGCAGTCGCATGGCGGTGCACGGGCTGGAGCTTCTGGAAGAGCTGCTGCCCGGGGGCGGTCATCGGATCCTGACGCACTGCAACACCGGGGCTCTGGTGTCAGGCGGCGAAGGAACGGCATTCGCCGTGGCTCTCTCCGCGCACCGGGCCGGCCGGCTGCGGAGGCTTTGGGTGGACGAGACGCGGCCGCTGCTGCAGGGCTCCCGGCTGACGGCGTACGAGGCGGCACGCAACGGGCTGCCCTATACGCTGCTCACCGACAACGCCGCAGGGTCGCTCTTCGCGGCCGGCGAGGTGGACGCCGTACTGATCGGGGCCGACCGGATTGCCGCCGACGGCTCGGTGGCCAACAAGGTCGGGAGCTACCCGCTGGCAGTCCTGGCCAAGTACCACCATGTGCCGTTCATCGTGGTCGCGCCGACGACGACCATGGACCTGGCCACCCCGGACGGGGCGGCGATCGAGGTGGAGCAGCGACCGGGGCATGAGGTGACGGAGGTAACATCCCCGCAGTCCGCAGCGGCCGGCGCCGGAAGCGGCGGGCTGTCCGTGGCCCCCCTGGGAACCCAGGCGTACAACCCCGCGTTCGATGTCACGCCGCCGGATCTGGTGACGGCGATCGTCACCGAGGAGGGTGTGTTGTCGCCGGTCACCGGGGGCGGAATAGCGGAGCTGTGTGCCAGGTCACGCCGGGTAACGATTAGCTAATGGGATGATGTCGAATATGAAGGGACGAGTCCTTGTCGTCGACGACGACACCGCACTTGCCGAGATGCTCGGCATTGTGCTGCGTGGTGAAGGTTTCGAGCCGTCGTTCGTAGCGGACGGTGACAAGGCGCTTGCCGCTTTCAGGGAGGCCAAGCCGGACCTGGTGCTGCTGGACCTCATGCTGCCCGGTCGGGACGGCATCGAGGTGTGCCGGCTCATCAGGGCCGAGTCGGGTGTTCCGATCGTGATGCTCACCGCCAAAAGCGACACTGTCGATGTCGTGGTGGGTCTCGAATCCGGGGCCGACGACTACATCGTCAAGCCGTTCAAGCCGAAGGAGCTGGTCGCCCGGATCCGGGCGCGGCTGCGGAGGTCGGAGGAGCCCGCGCCGGAGCAGCTGACAATCGGGGACCTGGTCATCGACGTCGCGGGTCACTCGGTGAAGCGGGACGGGCAGTCGATAGCTCTCACCCCGCTGGAGTTCGATCTGCTGGTCGCGCTCGCGCGCAAGCCCTGGCAGGTCTTCACCCGTGAGGTGCTGCTGGAGCAGGTGTGGGGTTATCGCCACGCCGCGGACACGCGGCTGGTCAATGTCCACGTGCAGCGGCTGCGCTCCAAGGTCGAGAAGGACCCGGAGCGGCCGGAGATCGTGGTGACCGTCCGTGGTGTCGGTTACAAGGCCGGGCCGAGCTGACATGACCGGTGGCAGCGTTGCTCCGAAGCCCGGCGAGCCGGGAGTCCGTACGGGGCCGGCTGCCGGACCGGGGCGGGGGCCCTCGCGATTCGGCCGTCTGCTCCATGGGGGCCGTTTGCTCCATGGCGGACGGCTGCTCCAGGACGGCGCCCCCGGCGGGCCCGTCCCGCGGCTCGTCATGCGCTGGGTCCGCCGTCCGTTGCTGCCCACGCTGAGGCTGTGGCGGCGGAACATCCAGCTCCGCGTGGTGGTGAGCACGCTGCTGATGTCGCTCGGCGTCGTGGTGCTGCTGGGCTTTGTCGTCATCGGGCAGGTGCGCAACGGTCTGCTCGACGCGAAGAGCAAGGCGGCGCAGAGCCAGGCAGCCGGCGGGTTCGCCGTGGCCCGCGAGAAGGCGAACGCACCGGTGGGACCAGGCGGCGGGCAGGACGACAACGCGGCCGACGGGAACGCCCGCACGTGGCGGTCCGACCTGGTCGTGCAGCTGTCCAGTGGCGGGCAGGGCGCGTTCGATGTGGTGGCGCTCAGCGCCGATGCGCAGGGAGCCGGTTCCAGTCGGGCGCCTCGGACGTCCGGCGGCGTGGACCCGGCGAGCATCCCGCAGGACCTGCGGGACGCCGTCGGGCAGGGCGCTGGGACGTTCGAGACGTACCTCAGCATCAAGTACACCGACGACGTGCTCGACCCGGAGCCCGGGCTCGTGGTGGGCACCCAGCTGAACGACATCGAGGGAAACCCGTACGAGCTGTACTACCTCTTCCCGCTGGCGCAGGAGGAGCAGTCGCTCAATCTGGTCAAAGGCACCCTCGCGACAGCCGGGCTGTTCGTGGTCGTGCTGCTCGGGGCGATCGCCTGGCTCGTGGTGCGACAGATCGTCACGCCCGTCCGCATGGCGGCGGGGATCGCGGAGAGGCTCGCGGCCGGCAGGCTCCAGGAACGGATGAAGGTCACCGGCGAGGACGACATCGCCCGTCTCGGCGAGGCCTTCAACAAGATGGCGCAGAACCTTCAGCTGAAGATCCAGCAGCTGGAGGAACTCTCCAGGATGCAGCGCCGTTTCGTCTCGGACGTCTCGCACGAGCTGCGCACACCACTGACGACGGTGCGGATGGCGGCCGATGTGATCCACGAGGCGCGCATCGACTTCGATCCGGTGACGGCTCGTTCCGCGGAGCTCCTCGGTGACCAGCTCGACCGCTTCGAGTCGCTCCTCTCCGACCTGCTCGAGATCAGCCGCTTCGACGCGGGGGCGGCGGCGCTCGAGGCCGAGCCGATAGACCTGCGCGAGGTCGTCCGGCGGGTCATCGGCGGTGCCGAGCCGCTGGCGGAGCGCAAGGGCAGCCGGATACGGGTGGTGGGCGACGAGCAGCCGGTCGTCGCCGAGGCCGACGCCCGCCGTGTCGAGCGCGTGCTGCGCAATCTCGTGGTCAACGCCGTCGAGCACGGTGACGGCAAGGACGTCGTGGTGCGCATGGCGGTGGCCGGCGGTGCCGTCGCGGTCGCGGTGAGGGACTACGGGGTGGGGCTGAAGCCGGGCGAGGCGACTCGGGTGTTCAGCCGGTTCTGGCGGGCTGATCCGGCGCGGGCGCGTACCACCGGTGGTACCGGCCTGGGCCTGTCCATCGCCGTCGAGGACGCGCGGCTGCACGGCGGTTGGCTGCAGGCCTGGGGCGAGCCGGGCGGCGGCTCGCAGTTCCGTCTGACGCTGCCGCGCACTGCCGACGAGCCGCTGCGGGGCTCTCCGATTCCCCTGGAGCCGGAGGACTCGCGGCAGAACACGGAGCGTGCCCGCTCGTCGGGAATACCTGAGGCGAACGGGCACCGCCTGACGTCCGTGCCCGTCCAGGCGGCGCCGGATCGGTCGCCGTTGCCGCCGCGCGCGGCACCCCCCGAGGTCGATCCCGCGGCGCTGCCGGGCAGCGGCTCCCGTGTTGTGGCACGGCCCGGTGGAGAGCGGGGCGACGACTCCGTGGCACAGGCTTCTTCGGACCGGAAGGACACGACTCGTGGGCGCTGAGACCCGTCGTTACGGGCGACTGGGGGCGCGGCGGGCCTCCGCGCTGCTCGGCTGCAGCGGTGTGCTGCTGGCCGGTTGCGCCTCGATGCCGGACAGCGGTGACGTCCACACGGTGAAGGCGTCCCAGCGGGCCGACTCACAGGTCCGGGTCTATGCGGTTCCGCCGAGGAAGGACGCGACCCCGGACGAGATCGTCACGGGCTTCCTGGAGGCGATGACCAGTGACGACACCAATTTCGACACGGCCCGCTCCTATCTGACGCCCGACGCGTCGAAGAAGTGGCGGCCGCAGGAGAGCACCACCGTGCTGGTGTCGGCTCCCGACCCGGGTACGCCGGTGCCCGGCCGCCGGGACAACCCGGGGATGAGCTATTCGCTGCTCGGTCAGCAGATCGCCACGGTCGACGCCCAGCACGCGTATCAGCCCGTCCCTCCCAGCGACTACCGCAGGACCATCCACCTGTCGCAGAAGGGCGGCCAGGACGGCAAGCAGTGGCGCATCGACAGCCTGCCGTCCGGGCTGCTGCTGGGCGCGTCCGACTTCGAGCGCAACTACCGCTCGGTCAACAAGTACTACTTCGCCTCCGGGCGCGACGTGATGGTCGCTGACCCCGTCTTCATACGACAGCGGCAGGATCCGGTGACCCGGATGGACCCGGTGACCCAGGCGGTCAAGGCGCTCCTGGAGGGTCCGACGAACTGGCTGAAGCCGGTTGTCGAGTCGAGATTCCCCAGTGGCACGGGGCTCAAGCTCGACGGCGCCAGGTCGCTGGCTTTCGACGACCGCAACGGCCTGAAGGTGCCGCTCGGCGAAAAGGCCTCGCATGTGGGCCGGCCGCAGTGCATGAAGATGGCGGCACAGATCCTGTTCACCATCAGGGACCTCACATCGGCCCGCCTCGAGCAGGTGGAGCTGCTCCGCGCGGATGGTGCGCAGCTGTGCGTGCTGAGCGCCGGGCAGGCGGAGGAGTACGCGCCGGACCATTCCACCGGCCGGCCCGACAACCAGTACTTCGTCGACAACAAGCAGCGGTTGGCGGTCCTCGAGGCCGACGACAACGCAACCGGTGAACCGCAGAACGTGGCGGGGCCGTTCGGCGACGGCCGGCTCGAGATGAGCTCGGTCGGTGTCGCCAGGGACGAGCACAAGGCAGCGGCGGTGTCGGACGACGCCGGCGGGCTGTACGTCTCGTCGATCGTCTCCAACAGCGAGCTGGGCGACCCCGTGATCACGAGTTCGGGCAAGGGGCGTGACAACCGCCTGTCCGCGCCGAGCTGGGACGGCCGCGGCGATGTGTGGGTGGCCGACCGTGATCCGAGCCGGCCGGCGTTGAAGCGTTTGGCGAACGGCGCGGAAGCACCGGAGGAAGTCAAGATCGTCCCCGGGCTGGACGGGGCGCGGATCGAGGCGGTGAAGGTGTCGGCCGACGGCGCGCGGATCGCGCTGCTGCTGACGAAGGACGGCAGTACGACCCTGAAGATCGGACGGGTGGAACGGCAGGGCGGCGGTGACGACGCTGTGGTGACCGTCACCGAACTGCGGCCCGCCGCACCGCAGCTGGAGACGGTGACGGCCGTTTCGTGGGCCGGGCCCAGCCGGCTGGTGGTCGTCGGCAAGGAGGCGGGTGGGGTGCAGCAGGTGCGCTACATCCAGACCGACGGCTCGACCGTCCCCAACGGGATCCTGCCCGGCCTCAACCAGGTGAAGTCCGTAGCCGCGTCGGACGACGAGAGCCGGCCGCTGGTTGCGTATTCGGCGGAGGACGGCATCGTGCGTCTTCCGGTCGGCGCCAACTGGCAGACGCTGGTCAAGAAGGGTTCCTCGCCGGTCTATCCGGGGTAGGCGGCACGGCTCCAGCTCCCCGGCCGCCAAGCCGCCGGGCCGCCGACCGCCGTTTTCCACAGGGGTGGCGGGATGCGTGCCATGTCGGCACAGTGAAGGCCATGCGGGGGTGGTGGCGGGAGATCTCCGGGCTGGTCCTTCCGGCCTTCTGCAATGGCTGCGGCGTGCCGCGTACGCAGCTGTGCGTGGAGTGCGCCGATGCGCTGCACGGGGCTGCAGCACGCCGGGCCAGGCCGGTGCCGGAACCTGCGGGGCTGCCCGTGGTGCATGCCGCCGCCGTCTACGCGGACTCCGTCCGCGCGGTGCTTCTGGCGCACAAGGAGCGGGGCGCCATGGGGCTGGCCGGTCCCCTCGGTGCGGCGTTGGCCGGAGCGGTTCGCGCGGCTGTGGCGGACGTACCGGGTTCGGATGGGCCGTTGCTGCTGGTGCCCGTGCCGTCGGCCCGCAATGTCGTCAGGGCACGCGGCCATGACGCGGCACGGCGTATCGCCCGGGCGGCGGCGGGTGACCTGAGGCGTACGGGAAGAGCGGCCGGGGTGCTGCCGGTGCTGCGGCAGCGGCGCTGGGTCGCCGATCAGGCGGGTCTCACGGGCCGCCAGAGGCTCGAGAACCTCTCAGGGGCACTGGAAGTACGACCCGGCGGGCGACGCCTTCTGGCGGACGGCAGGGCGGTGATCGTGGACGATGTCATGACGACCGGTGCTTCTTTGGCCGAGGCTGCGCGGGCACTGAGTGCCGCGGCGGACCTGGATTCCGCCTGGTTCGATCAGCCGATTGCAGCCGTTGTTGCAGTTTCGCCGCTGTCCTTCGAATTAAACCGGAACTGACCGGGAACTTGCATCGTTGCAGGTAGTGAGGGGGCAAAAACGCCTGATCGGAGGTACCTCCGGGTAGCGGGTGCCGACACCCGTCCGAGAGAGCTATGTTCGGTGTGAGGAATGGCGAACGGGCTCCCTCACCGAATGTGCTGCCGGTTTTCCCGGCCGGGAACGAGCGGCGGCGTCACTCTCGAAAAGTCGGGTGAGTGGAGATGTTGTCGGCTGGGGAGGAGGAGTGAAAGTCGCCAAGTCCGAGGCTTCGGAGACCACCGGAGCCTGGTGCAAGTGGGAGGAGCTCCGCAGCCGCTGAGCGGGCGGAGCAAATCCGGGAACGGAGTTCTGCGTGGACATCGTCGTCAAGGGCCGCAAAACCGAGGTGCCCGAGCGGTTCCGCAAGCACGTGGCCGAGAAGCTGAAGCTGGACAAGATCCAGAAGCTCGACGGCAAGGTGATCAGCCTCGACGTCGAGGTGTCCAAGGAGCACAACCCGCGGCAGGCCGACCGTTCCGACCGCGTGGAGATCACACTCCGCTCGCGCGGCCCTGTGATCCGGGCGGAGGCCGCTGCCGGCGACCCGTACGCAGCGCTGGACCTCGCAACCGGCAAGCTGGAGGCACGACTTCGCAAGCAGCACGAGAAGCGCCACAACCGACGTGGCAACGGCCGTCTGTCCGCGGCCGAGGTGGCCGATGTCGTCCCGGGCGTCGCAGAGTTGAGCGCCGGCAACGGTCGGCCCATCGCCGAGCAGGTGGCGGAGGCCATTCCCACCACCAAGATCGGCTCGATCGAAGTGCAGGGCGAAGGGCCGCTGGTGGTCCGCGAGAAGCTGCACACGGCAGCACCGATGACGCTCGACCAGGCGCTCTACGAGATGGAGCTGGTCGGGCATGACTTCTATCTCTTCGTCGACTCCGAGACGAAGCAGCCCAGTGTCGTCTATCGGCGACACGCCTATGACTACGGTGTCATCCACCTGGAGACCGACCCGCTGGCCGGGTCGGAGGCGGGCGGTGCCGGAGGAGCGCTCGGCGGCTGACGCCGAAGAACCCGTAGCCCCGCCGGCGAAGAATTGGGTGCCCCTGGAGTGCGCTGTGCGCCCCCAGGGGCACCCTCGTGCAACCACAGGATCACCGTTCTGGCGTCCGGGCATGAAAGCATGACGTTGCAAGCCAACCGGTGCGCCGCGTACTGAGGTTGGCGAACCACACATGATCTTCGGGCCACGGCCTTCAGGGGGAGGAACGATGGCGGACGGTTTCGGTCCGGTGCACGGCGATGCGGACCACCCCGGTGAGACACACAGGGACACCGAAGCGCACAGCGACGAGGAGACGGCCGGCTCCGGCAGGGAGCCGATCCGGGTCCTCGTGGTCGACGACCACGCCCTGTTCCGGAGAGGACTCGAGATCGTCCTCGCGCACGAGGAGGGCATCGAGGTCGTCGGCGAGGCGGGCGACGGGGCGGAGGCCGTGGACAAGGCGGCGGATCTGCTGCCGGACATCGTGCTGATGGATGTACGGATGCCGAAGCGCGGCGGCATCGAGGCGTGCACCTCGATCAAGGAGGTGGCGCCGAGCGCGAAGATCATCATGCTGACGATCAGCGACGAGGAAGCCGACCTCTACGAGGCGATCAAGGCCGGTGCCACGGGTTACCTCCTCAAGGAGATCTCCACGGACGAGGTGGCGACAGCCATCCGTGCGGTGGCTGACGGGCAGTCGCAGATCAGCCCCTCCATGGCGTCCAAGCTGCTCACCGAGTTCAAGTCGATGATCCAGCGCACGGACGAGCGCAGGCTGGTGCCGGCCCCGCGGCTGACCGACCGGGAGCTGGAAGTGCTCAAGCTCGTGGCCACGGGAATGAACAACCGGGATATCGCCAAGGAGTTGTTCATCTCGGAGAACACAGTCAAGAACCATGTGCGCAACATCCTGGAGAAGCTGCAGCTGCACTCCCGGATGGAGGCGGTCGTCTACGCCATGCGGGAGAAGATCCTGGAGATCCGCTAGCCGTCGGCCGCCGGATCGTTCCTGAGATCCGCCGACCGAGCGGTCGACACTCAAGCCGCCGCGCTCAGCCCAGGGCCTTGATCAGGTCCGCGGTCAGCTCGGGGCGGTCGACCCGATCGATGCGGACGGTGTCGCAGCCCACCCACTCCGCGGCCTCCCGAAGCGCCTGCGCCATCGGCGCCACGGCCTTCGGTGTCTCCAAGGAGACCTGGCGGGCCACGAGGGTTCTGCCCTCGCGCGCCGGGTCGACGCGGCCCACCAGCTTCCCGGCCGCCAGCAGAGGCATCGCGAAGTACCCGTGGACCCGCTTCGGCTTGGGGACGTACGCCTCGAGCCGGTGGGTGAAGCCGAAGATCCGTTCGGTGCGCGCCCGTTCCCAGATGAGGGAGTCGAACGGTGAGAGCAGGGTCGTCCGATGCCGGCCGCGCGGTGGCGAGGCGAGAGCCTCCGGGTCCGCCCAGGCCGGCTTCGCCCAGCCCTCGACGGAGACCGGCACCAGCCCGGAGTCCGCGACCACCGCGTCGAACTGCTCGCCCTTGAGGCGGTGGTAGTCGGCGATGTCCGCGCGCGTGCCCACGCCGAGCGACTGTCCGGCGAGGCGGACGAGTCGCCGCAGACACTCGGTGTCGTCCAGAGCGTCGTGCAGAAGGGCATCCGGAATGGCGCGCTCCGCAAGGTCGTAGACCCGCTTCCAGCTGCGCCGCTCGGTGCACACCACTTCGCCGTACATCAGCGCGCGCTCCACGGCGACCTTGGAAGCCGACCAGTCCCACCACTCGCCACCGTTGTTGGCGCCGCCCAGGCCGGTGGCGGTCAGCGGTCCCTCGTCGTGCAGACGCTTGATCACCGCGTCGTAGGCGCCGTCCGGCAGGTCGTGGTACCACTGCGGGCGGGCGCGGTATGCGCGGCGGCGGAAGGCGAAGTGCGGCCATTCCTCGACGGGCAGGACGCACGCCGCGTGCGACCAGTACTCGAAGCTGTGCCCGTCCGTCCAATAGGCGTCCTCGACCGCCTTGCGGCCGACGGCGCCCAGCCTGGCGTACGGAATCAGCTCATGAGAACGCGCCAGCACCGAGATCGTGTCCAGCTGTACCGCGCCGAGGTGGCGCAGCACCCCCCGCACCCCGCCGCGGCGGTCCGGCGCGCCCAGGAACCCCTGGGCGCGCAGCGCGATACGGCGGGCCTCGTCGGCGGAGAGTTCGAGCGTGGGTGGCGGCATCGTCATGTCCCGCACGATAGAGGCCGCCACTGACAGCCGGACCGGGGCCGGGGTCAGGAGCGGCTGGGCAGATACGGATGGTTGCTCTTCAGGCCCAGGTCGGAAGGGAGCAGCCCGCCGACCCACACGTCCCGCAGGGTGTCCTTGTTGAGCAGTGCCGCGCGCAGCTCCCCCTCCATACGGAAGCCGACCTTTTCGACGACCGCGCGCGAGGCTGTGTTGCCCACCTCGGCCCGCCATTCCATCCGGGTCGCGCCGAGCCTCATGAACGCCCAGTGCGACACGGCGGTCACGCTCTCCACCATCACGCCGCGGCCCCGGTGCTCCTTGCCCGTCCAGAAGCCGATCTCCCACGTTCCGGAAAAGGTGCGCATGGTCACGGCGACCGAAGCCATCAGAGGTCCGCCCTCGCGCGGCAGGACGGCGAATGTGCACATGGTGCCGTTGCGCCAGCCGTCCGGGACCATGTGCTCGGTGAACTCGGACGCGTGCTGATGCTCGTAGGGGGAGGGAACCGTCGTCCACCGCTGGATGTCGGGATCCTGGCAGGCCTGATGCACGGCCTTCGTGTCCTCAGGGGTGAAGGTCCGCAGCAGCAGGCGTTCGGTGGTGAGTGTGATCGGCTCCATGTCGGGATTCTGGTCAGACCGGCGAGCCGATGCGAGCACTTTTGCCGGTCTCCCGGCACCTTCGGCGCTTCCCGCGCGTTCACCTGATGGCGGACAGCAGGCCTCAGTGGTGATGGACCTCCCGACGCGGCGGGGTCCTCGCTTACGATGGCCGATGCGGTAGGGCCCACCTGCCGTGCCCGCGCCAGTGTCCATCACAGACCCAGTGCCAGGCCCGACCGGCAAGGAGACCAACCTCAGTGTCCGTCTTCAACAAGCTCATGCGTGCAGGCGAAGGCAAGATCCTGCGCAAACTGCACCGCATCGCGGACCAGGTCAACTCCATCGAAGAGGACTTCGTCAACCTCTCCGACGCCGAGTTGCGCTCCCTCACCGATGAGTACAAGCAGCGCTACGAAGACGGTGAGAGCCTGGACGACCTCATGCCCGAGGCGTTCGCGACCGTCCGTGAGGCCGCCAAGCGAGTGCTCGGCCAGCGCCACTACGACGTTCAGATGATGGGCGGCGCCGCGCTGCACCTGGGTTATGTCGCCGAGATGAAGACCGGTGAGGGCAAGACCCTCGTCGGCACGCTCCCCGCCTATCTGAACGCCCTGTCCGGCAAGGGCGTCCACATCATCACGGTCAACGACTATCTCGCCGAGCGCGACTCCGAGATGATGGGCCGGGTCCACAAGTTCCTGGGCCTGTCCGTCGGCTGCATCCTCGCCAACATGTCGCCCTCCCAGCGCCGCGAGATGTACAACTGCGACATCACGTACGGCACGAACAACGAGTTCGGCTTCGACTACCTGCGCGACAACATGGCGTGGTCCAAGGACGAGCTCGTCCAGCGCGGCCACAACTACGCCTGTGTCGACGAGGTCGACTCCATCCTCGTCGACGAGGCGCGTACGCCGCTGATCATCTCCGGCCCCGCCGACCAGGCCACGAAGTGGTACGGCGACTTCGCCAAACTGGTCACCCGCCTGACCAGGGGCGAGGCGGGCAACCAGCTCAAGGGCATCGAGGAGACCGGCGACTACGAGGTCGACGAAAAGAAGCGCACCGTCGCCATCCACGAGGCCGGTGTCGCCAAGGTCGAGGACTGGCTCGGCATCGACAACCTCTACGAGTCGGTGAACACCCCGCTCGTCGGCTACCTGAACAACGCCATCAAGGCCAAGGAACTGTTCAAGAAGGACAAGGACTACGTCGTCATCGACGGCGAAGTCATGATCGTCGACGAGCACACGGGCCGTATCCTCGCCGGCCGCCGCTACAACGAGGGCATGCACCAGGCGATCGAGGCGAAGGAAGGGGTGGACATCAAGGACGAGAACCAGACCCTTGCCACGATCACCCTGCAGAACTTCTTCCGCCTCTACGACAAGCTCTCCGGCATGACCGGTACGGCCATGACCGAGGCCGCGGAGTTCCACCAGATCTACAAGCTCGGCGTCGTCCCGATCCCGACGAACAGGCCGATGGTCCGGCTGGACCAGTCCGACCTGATCTACCGCACCGAGGTCGCCAAGTTCGCCGCCGTCGTCGACGACATCGCCGAGAAGCACGAGAAGGGCCAGCCGATCCTGGTCGGCACCACCTCGGTCGAGAAGTCCGAGTACCTCTCGCAGCAGCTCAGCAAGCGCGGTGTGCAGCACGAGGTGCTCAACGCCAAGCAGCACGATCGTGAGGCGACGATCGTCGCCCAGGCCGGCCGCAAGGGCGCCGTCACCGTCGCCACGAACATGGCCGGCCGCGGTACGGACATCAAGCTCGGCGGCAACCCGGACGACCTCGCCGAGGCGGAGCTCCGCCAAGCGGGCCTGGACCCGGTCGAGCACGTCGAGGAGTGGGCCGCGGCCCTGCCGGCGGCGCTCGAGCGTGCGGAGGCGGCCGTCAAGGCCGAGCACGACGAGGTCAAGGAGCTCGGCGGCCTCTACGTGCTGGGCACGGAGCGCCACGAGTCGCGGCGCATCGACAACCAGCTGCGCGGCCGTTCCGGCCGACAGGGCGACCCCGGTGAGTCGCGCTTCTATCTCTCGCTCGGTGACGACCTGATGCGCCTGTTCAAGGCGCAGATGGTCGAGCGCGTGATGTCGATGGCGAACGTGCCGGACGACGTCCCGATCGAGAACAAGATGGTGACGCGCGCGATCGCCTCCGCGCAGTCCCAGGTCGAGCAGCAGAACTTCGAGACCCGTAAGAACGTCCTCAAGTACGACGAGGTGCTCAACCGGCAGCGCGAGGTCATCTACGGCGAGCGCCGCCGCGTCCTGGAGGGCGAGGACCTGCACGAGCAGGTGCGTCACTTCATGGACGACACCATCGACGCCTACATCCAGGCCGAGACCGTCGAGGGCTTCGCCGAGGAGTGGGACCTGGACCGGCTGTGGGGCGCGTTCAAGCAGCTCTACCCGGTGAAGGCGACCATCGAGGAGCTCGAGGAGGCGGTCGGCGACCGCGCCGGGATCACCGCCGAGTTCATCGGTGAGGCGATCAAGGAAGACATCCACGAGCAGTACGACGAGCGTGAGAAGCAGCTCGGCTCGGACATCATGCGTGAACTCGAGCGGCGCGTGGTGCTGTCCGTCCTGGACCGCAAGTGGCGTGAGCACCTCTACGAGATGGACTACCTCCAGGAGGGCATCGGCCTGCGCGCGATGGCCCAGAAGGACCCTCTGGTCGAGTACCAGCGCGAGGGCTTCGACATGTTCACCGCGATGATGGAGGGCATCAAGGAGGAGTCCGTCGGCTACCTGTTCAACCTGGAGGTCCAGGTCGAGCAGCAGGTCGAGGAGGTCCCCGTGCAGGACGCGGCCGCGAAGACCTCGCTGGCCAAGGAGGACGCGGTGCCGGCGGGCGCGGGCCGTCCCGAGATCCGTGCGAAGGGCCTCGAGGCGCCGCAGCGTCCCGACCGGCTGCACTTCTCCGCGCCGACGGTGGACGGCGAGGGTGGTGTCGTCGAGGGCGACTTCGAGACCGACGGCGGTCAGTCGCGGTCGGACACGGACGGACTGACGCGGGCGGAGCGCCGCAAGGCGGCGAAGAGCGGCGGACGCCGCCGCAAGAAGTAACGGGTACGTCGTACTCGGGACCGGGGCCGGACACCGTTGGTGTCCGGCCCCGGCCGTGTATCCCGGCCGGCCTTCCCCGGCTCCGGGTGCGCCCCGGAGCCGCGCGCCCAGCCCCTGGGGGCGGTCGTGTGGCACTGCGCCCCGGGGGCCGCCCGGCGCCGGGGGCCGAGGGCCGCGGGTGCGGAGGCCTCTGCGGCGTGTCCTCCCGGTCAGGGGGCCGCGGTGGTCGAGCTGACTGAGCGCCCGGCCCGGCGCGCCCGTATGACCTCGGCCCGTGAATCGGGTGCTGTGTGCCGGGAGCGCGCGCCTCGGGGGCTTCCGCAGACCGTTCACCCCACGGCCTTCAGCGCGCGCTCCGGCCCTCGGCCCGCCCGACGCCCGCGGCCCCGCGTGGCCCCCGCCCGACGCTCCGCCCTGGGGTCCGCCAGGGAGCCGTCCTGGGGCCCATGGGATCGGGACCGGGCTGGCCTTCCCCGTATGTCCGGGTCCGGCCGCCGAAGGGGCCGCAGAGGCCGGGCGTGGAAGGGGCGCTACGGGCCAGGTCCGCCGTCCCCTTGCCGGGAGCGCACGCCGGGTGCGCCCCCGGGGACCGCACGCCCCATGGCTCCATGGCCCGGCCCAGCCCGCGGACGAGGCCGCCCCACGGTTTCCAGCGCCCCCGGGCCCCGGCCCTGGGCCTCCCGTGCGCCCCACAGCCCCGGCCCCGGGGTCGTCCCGGGCACGCCCTCGCCCCGGCCCGGGGGCGACGCGCGCCCCGGTTCCGGGCATGCCCGTCGGGCGAGCCCCTTCGGTAGGGGCGGCCTGCTCCTGGGCCCTCCCCACGCGCCGCCCAGGGGCCCGCCATGCGGTCTCGGCGGGGCCAGGGGCCCAAGGCCGGCTTTCGGGTGCCGGGTGCCCGGCAGCGGCCGTAGGGGGCCGGGTGCCCGGCAGCCCCGGAGCGGGCGTCATCGGTCTGCGGCGACTTCGATCGCCGCGCAGCGCCAGCGGCGGTCGGCGCCCTGTTCGAGGCGGAAGGCCATCGCGCTGACCCGGTCGCCGGAGCCGATACGGGCGAAGGCCTCGATGACGCCGGGGCCCGGGTGGAATTCGCCGCAGTGGCGGACCACCGGCATCACCCGCTCCTGGGGTCGTAGCGGTGCTCCCGGGGCGAGGCGTACGAGTTGTTCGTAAGCCTCGCCGATCGTGTGTCCGAGTATCCAGTGGACGGGTCGCTGGCCGCTGAGCACCGCCAGCAGGCGGTCGGCGAACCAGTAGTGGGGCAGATGCTGCCGCCGCGCGCGTGCCATTGCCGCTGCAGCCGCAGCGGCGGCCGGCCGTCGCTGGTCGCGTCGGCCTGCGGGCCGGGTCCTGTCCATGGAGATCGCCCCCGAGGTGCCGTCCCGGTCGTGTACCGGGAGGTGGCTTTGGTCGGTGATCTTCTATGGCGTCGGGAGACGCGCCGCAACGTGCGTCCCCTGCTGTCGAGCGGGGCAGGAAGAGTCACCTATCTGGGTGATGAGGGCCAGCAGGGGCCGGGAAGAAGAGCCGTCGACGGGGCACGAGGTGGACGGCCGACGGGGGAGGGAGCGCACCCCGATGGGGGACGTCGCACGTATCCTGTGGGCGTCCCGAAGACTACGAAAGCGGCCTGCCATGCGCGTGTACGTCCCCCTGACCCTCCCCGGTCTCGCAGCGGCGCACGAGGCGGGCGAGCTGGGCCCCGGACCGCTGGCCGCGTATGCCGTTACGCCCGGGTTGCGCGAGTGGTACGTCTCCGACGACATCGAGGAGCTGGAGTACGCCGCGTTGAACCGTGCTGCCGCCGCGTCGCTGCGCCTGTTGGCCGGTGCCCCGGAGGCGGCCAGGCGGCGTGTGGTCGTGGCCGTCGACGTGGCGGACCAGGACGCGGTCGCCGACCCCGACAGCGTGCTCGACGCGAGCGCGCTCGGTGAGGTGCGGATCGCCTCGGCCGTGCCCTTGGCCAAGGCGGCGGCCGTGCACGTCGACGCCGACGACGCCGTGGACGACGTGTCCGCCGCGGTGGACGCGCTCGGCGCCGCCGACCACGGCGACGACGACGCGCAGTTCACGGTCGACGGAGCGGAGGACCACGAGCTGCTCTGGTTCGGCGTGCAGGAGATCCGGAACATCGTCGCCTGACCGCCTGACCGCCTGACCGCCTGACCGCCTGACCGCCTGTGCCCGGCGTTGTCGTACCCCGCCTGTACGGTTTTCGGCATGGTGAAGACGGGGAACCGCAGCGCTCATCTGGTCTGGGACTGGAACGGCACGCTGCTCGACGACATCAGCACCGTGATCGCGGCGACCAACGCCGCCTTCGCGGAGACAGGCCTCGCGCCGATCACGCTCGAGCGCTACCGCGAGCTGTACTGCGTGCCTGTCCCGCGGTTCTACGAGCGGCTCATGGGGCGCCTTCCGACGGACGACGAGTGGCTCGTCATGGACGCCGCGTTCCACAAGCACTACTGGGCACGGGCCGACGCGTGCGGTCTCGCGGCGGGGGCCGCCGAGCTGCTGGTGCGGCGGCAGCGGTCGGGGCTGACGCAGTCCCTGCTGTCGCTCGCCCCCCATGAGCATCTGATACCGGTCGTGCGGCGTCACGGCATCGAGGAGCGGTTCGTCCGGGTCGACGGCCGGGTCGGCGCGTCGACGTCCGGCAAGGCGGAGCACATGGTGCGCCACCTCGCCGGCCTGGCGGGCGTGAGCGCCGAGCGGGTCGTCGTCATCGGTGACGCGGCCGACGACGCCGTCGCGGCAGCCCACGTCGGTGCGAAGGCGGTCCTCTACACCGGGGGATCGCACAGCCGGGCGAGCCTGAAATCGGTGGGGGTGCCGGTGGTGGACACGCTGGAGGAGGCCGTGGCGGTGGCGGAGGAGCTCGTCGCCTGATGCCGCGTGGCGCTCGCGGCGCCAGCGGCCGGCACCGTAGGCGCCTCGGCGCTCCGGCGCCCGCCCTCGGCCCCGCCGGTGTCAGGCTCGCGGCCGACGCCGACAAACGCCTACGTCGCCGGCGCCGTCGCCCGCAGCACCTTGAGGAACTCCCGCATCCAGGCCGGATGGTCCGGCCAGGCACGCGAGGAGACCAGTGAGCCGTCCACGACCGCCTCGATGTCCTGGAACGTCGCCCCGGCAGCCTGCATGTCCAGCTCCAGCGCGGGATAGGACGTCACCCGGCGCCCCTCCAGGCCACCGGTCGCCGCCGTCAGCAGCGGCCCGTGGCAGATCTGTGCCACGGGCTTGTCGGAGTCGAAGAACGCCTTCAGAATCTTGCGGAGCTCGGGGTCGTTGCGCAGGTACTCGGGCGCGCGTCCGCCGGGGATCACGATGGCGGCGTACGCACCCGGGTCGACCTCCGAGAAGGCCAGGTCGGCCTGCCAGGTGTAGCCCGGCTTCTCCGTGTACGTGTCGAAGCCCGGCTCGAAGTCGTGCACGACGAACTGCAGCTTTTTGCGGGCAGGGGCCGCGATGTGCACCTCGTACCCCTCCTCCAGCAGCCGCTGGTAGGGGTAGAGGACCTCCAGGGACTCGGCGGCGTCCCCGGTGACGATGAGGATCTTCGTGGTCATGGCTGCTCCCGGTGGTTGCTTGCCAAGAGGGCCTGTGTCGCTGTCCAGAGTGTCAAACTTCGGGCCCCGCTTTTGTACACATACGGCTCATGACGGGTCGGGGGTGCGGGGAGATAGCCTGGGGGCGTGATCAGCGCGATATGCCGTGGGGGCAGCGAAGCCCCCGGCCCTCGCCCGGAGCGCTACAGCGCCCGGGCTCTCGCTGACCCTTCCCGTCCGGCCGGCCAGACCGAATTGGCCGATATCGACTCGGACGACTCTCATCGCGGCATAACGTCGACTGCGAACGGACACCCCGTGTCGCGGCGATTCGTCGCATCTTTCACCTACGTCACGCAACGGCGCGCGACAGGAGCCAGAGGACATGCAGACCAAGCTGGACGAAGCCAAGGCCGAGCTGCTCGCACGGGCCGCCCGGGTAGCTGAGAACAGCCCGGCCGGGGGGCACCTTCCGACTGGGACCGAGCAGGGAAAGCGTCCCGACCGGGACACCCTCCTCACGTACCTCCAGCGCTACTACCTGCACACCGCCCCGGAGGACCTGACCGGTCGCGATCCGGTCGATGTCTTCGGTGCGGCACTTTCCCACTACCGGCTCGCCGAAAACCGTCCCCAGGGCACGGCGAACGTCCGGGTCCACACGCCGACCGTCGAGGAGAACGGGTGGACCTGCAGCCACTCCGTCGTGGAGGTCGTCACCGACGACATGCCCTTCCTCGTCGACTCCGTCACCAATGAGCTCTCCCGCCAGGGCCGTGGCATCCATGTCGTGATCCATCCGCAGGTCGTCGTCCGGCGCGACGTGACCGGCAGGCTCATCGAGGTGCTGCCCTCCGGGACGACCGCCAAGGACCTGCCGCACGACGCCCTCGTCGAGTCCTGGATCCATGTCGAGATGGACCGCGAGACCGACCGCGCCGACCTGAAGCAGATCACCGCCGATCTGCTGCGTGTCCTCTCCGACGTCCGCGAGGCCGTCGAGGACTGGGAGAAGATGCGCGACGCCGCGCTGCGCATCGCCGAGGACCTGCCGAACGAGCCCAAGGCCGACGACCTGCCCGACCAGGAGGTCGAGGAGGCGCGTGAACTGCTGCGCTGGCTCGCCGCCGACCATTTCACCTTCCTCGGCTACCGCGAGTACGAGCTCACGGACGCGGACGCGCTGGCCGCCGTGCCCGGCACCGGTCTCGGAATACTGCGCTCCGACCCGCACCACAGCGAGGACGAGACCCACCCGGTCAGCCCGTCCTTCAGCCGGCTGCCCGCCGACGCGCGCGCCAAGGCCCGTGAGCACAAGCTGCTCGTCCTGACGAAGGCCAACAGCCGCGCGACGGTGCACCGCCCGAGCTACCTGGACTACGTCGGCGTCAAGAAGTTCGACGCCGAGGGCAACGTCGTCGGCGAGCGCCGCTTCCTCGGCCTGTTCTCGTCCGCCGCGTACACCGAGTCCGTGCGCCGTGTGCCCGTCGTGCGCCGCAAGGTCGCCGAGGTGCTGCAGATCGCCGGGTTCTCGCCCAACAGCCACGACGGCCGCGACCTGCTGCAGATCCTCGAGACGTACCCGCGCGACGAGCTGTTCCAGACCCCCGCCGACCAGCTGCAGGCGATCGTCACCAGCGTGCTGTACCTCCAGGAGCGCCGCCGGCTGCGGCTCTACCTGCGCCAGGACGAGTACGGGCGCTACTACTCCGCCCTCGTCTACCTGCCGCGCGACCGCTACACCACCGGTGTCCGGCTGCGCCTGATCGACATCCTCAAGGAGGAGCTCGGCGGCACCAGCGTCGACTTCACCGCCTGGAACACCGAGTCGATCCTCTCCCGTATCCACTTCGTGGTCCGGGTGCCGACCGGCACCGAGCTGCCGCACCTCACCGACGCCGACACCGAGCGGATCGAGGCCCGGCTGGTGGAGGCCGCCCGCTCCTGGGCGGACGGCTTCGGCGAGGCGCTGAACGCCGAGTTCGGCGAGGAGCGCGCCGCCGAGCTGCTGCGCCGCTACGCGGGCGCCTTCCCCGAGGGCTACAAGGCCGACCACTCGCCGCGCTCCGCCGTGGCCGACCTCGTACGCCTCGAGGAGTTGACCCACTCCGAGAAGGACTTCGCCCTCTCGCTGTACGAGCCGGTCGGCGCCGGCCCCGGCGAGCGGCGCTTCAAGATCTACCGGACCGGTGAGCAGGTCTCGCTGTCCGCCGTGCTGCCCGTGCTGCAGCGACTCGGCTGCGAGGTCGTCGACGAGCGCCCGTACGAGCTGCGCTGCGCGGACCGTACACACGCCTGGATCTACGACTTCGGGATGCGTCTGCCGCGGACCGCCGCGGGCGGCGACTACCTCGCCGACGACGCCCGCGAGCGCTTCCAGGACGCCTTCGCCGCCGTATGGATGGGTGAGGCGGAGAACGACGGGTTCAACTCGCTGGTCCTCGGCGCCGGGCTCAACTGGCGCGAGGCGATGGTGCTGCGCGCCTACGCGAAGTACCTGCGCCAGGCCGGTTCGACCTTCAGCCAGGACTACATGGAGGACACCCTCCGTAACAACGTCCACACCACCCGGCTGCTGGTCTCACTCTTCGAGGCCCGGATGTCGCCGGACCGCCAGCGGGCGGGCACCGAGCTGATCGACGGCCTGCTCGAGGAGGTCGACGGCGCGCTCGACCAGGTCGCGAGTCTGGACGAGGACCGCATCCTGCGTTCCTTCCTCACCGTCATCAAGGCCACCCTGCGCACCAACTTCTTTCAGCGCGCGGGGGACGGAAGCGGCAAGAAGGGCAAGGAGACGGCGGCCGGCGCCGCGCACGGCTATGTGTCGATGAAGTTCGACCCGCAGGCCATCCCCGACCTGCCCGCGCCGCGCCCGGCGTACGAGATCTGGGTGTACTCGCCGCGGGTCGAGGGCGTCCACCTGCGCTTCGGCAAGGTCGCGCGCGGTGGTCTGCGCTGGTCCGACCGGCGTGAGGACTTCCGTACGGAGATCCTCGGCCTGGTCAAGGCGCAGATGGTCAAGAACACCGTGATCGTGCCCGTCGGCGCGAAGGGCGGATTCGTCGCCAAGCAGCTCCCGGATCCGTCCGTGGACCGCGACGCCTGGCTGGCCGAGGGCATCGCCTGCTACAAGACCTTCATCTCGGCGCTGCTCGACATCACCGACAATTTGGTCGCGGGCGAGGTCGTCCCGCCGGCGCAGGTCGTCCGCCACGACGAGGACGACACGTACCTCGTCGTCGCCGCGGACAAGGGCACCGCGTCCTTCTCCGACATCGCCAACGAGGTCGCGCTCGCCTACAACTTCTGGCTCGGCGACGCGTTCGCCTCCGGTGGCTCGGCCGGTTACGACCACAAGGGCATGGGCATCACCGCACGTGGTGCGTGGGAGTCGGTGAAGCGGCACTTCCGCGAGCTCGGCCACGACACGCAGACCGAGGACTTCACCGTCGTCGGCGTCGGCGACATGTCCGGTGACGTGTTCGGCAACGGCATGCTGCTCAGCGAGCACATCCGGCTCGTCGCCGCCTTCGACCACCGGCACATCTTCATCGACCCGAATCCGGACGCGGCCGTCGGATACGCCGAGCGCCGCCGGCTCTTCGATCTGCCCCGCTCCTCCTGGGCCGACTACAACAAGGACCTGCTGTCGCACGGCGGCGGCATCCACCCGCGCAGCGCCAAGTCGATCCCGGTCAACGCGGCGATGCGCGAGGCCCTCGGCATCGAGCCCGGCGTCTCCAAGATGACCCCGGCCGACCTGATGCAGACGATCCTCAAGGCCCCGGTCGACCTGCTCTGGAACGGCGGCATCGGCACGTATGTCAAGGCCGTCGGCGAGTCGAACGCCGACGTCGGCGACAAGGCCAACGACGCCATCCGCGTCAACGGTGAGGACCTGCGCGTCCGTGTCGTGGGCGAGGGCGGCAACCTCGGCTGCACCCAGCTGGGCCGTATCGAGTTCGACCGCAGCGGCGGAAAGATCAACACCGACGCGATCGACAACAGCGCCGGTGTGGACACGTCCGACCACGAGGTCAACATCAAGATCCTGCTCAACGGCCTCGTCGCGGACGGCGACATGACGGTCAAGCAGCGCAACCAGCTGCTCGCGCAGATGACCGACGAGGTCGGCGCGCTCGTGCTGCGCAACAACTACGCGCAGAACACCGCGCTCGCCAACGCCGTCGCCCAGTCCCCCTCGCTGCTCCACGCCCACCAGCGCTTCATGCGGCGTCTCGAGCGTGACGGCCACCTGAACCGGGCGCTCGAGTTCCTGCCGACCGACCGCCAGATCCGTGAACTGCTGGGCCAGGGCAAGGGTCTGAGCCAGCCCGAGCTGGCCGTTCTCCTCGCCTACACGAAGATCACGGTGGCGGAGGACCTGATCGGGACGGAGCTGCCGGACGACCCGTATCTGCGCCGCCTGCTGCACGCGTACTTCCCCAAGCCGCTGCGCGAGACGTTCGGCGACGCGATCGACGCGCACGCGCTGCGCCGCGAGATCGTGACGACGGTGCTCGTCAACGACACGGTGAACACCGGTGGTTCCACCTTCCTGCACCGGCTGCGGGAGGAGACCGGGGCGTCGATCGAGGAGATCGTGCGGGCGCAGACCGCGGCGCGCGAGATCTTCGGTCTCAGCGGGGTGTGGGACGCGGTCGAGGCGCTCGACAACAAGGTCGCCGCGGACGTCCAGACCCGTGTCCGGCTGCACTCGCGCCGCCTCGTGGAACGCGGTGCGCGCTGGCTGCTGGGCAACCGGCCGCAGCCGCTGGAGCTCGGGGGGACCATCGAGTTCTTCGCCGACCGTGTGGAACAGGTGTGGGCGGCGCTGCCGAAGATGCTGCGCGGTGCTGACCTGGACTGGTACCAGGGCATCCTCGACGAGCTCACCGGGGAGGGCGTCCCGGAGGATCTCGCGCTGCGGGTGGCCGGATTCTCCTCCGCGTTCCCGACGCTCGACATCGTGGCCATCTCGGACCGCAGCGGCCAGGACCCGCTGGCGGTGGCCGAGGTGTACTACGACCTCGCGGACCGGCTCTCCATCACGCAGCTGATGGACCGGATCATCGAACTGCCGCGGGCCGACCGCTGGCAGTCGATGGCCCGCGCCTCCATCCGCGAGGACCTGTACGCGACGCACGCGGCGCTGACGGCGGATGTGCTGACCGTGGGCAACGGGACCTCGACGCCGGAGGAGCGGTTCCAGGCCTGGGAGCACGAGAACGCGGCGATCCTGGGCCGGGCGCGGGCGACGCTGGAGGAGATCCACAGCTCGGACACGTTCGATCTGGCGAACCTGTCGGTGGCGATGCGGACGATGCGGCAGCTGCTGCGTACGCACAGCTGACGGGCCATGCCCTTGGGCGGCGGGCCGGGTCGTGCGTATGCGCGGCCCGGCCCGCCGTTGTTTCCGGGCGCGGCCGGTCCAGGTACGTACGGGGTCCTGCCACAGGCCGCGACAGACCCGTCAGGGCCTGTCGCGGCGGCGCGGGAACCAGCTTGTGGTGCGGGGGTCCTGTGTGCGGTGGGCCGATGCCTTGGTCGCCGCCCGGCCGATGGCCGTCACCGACGACGCGAGCCGCTTCGGCAGCCAGCCTGTGAAGTCCGGCGGCCCGCACATCTCGGCCACCTCCGACCCCGACGGGCGGTCCTCCGGGCGGGCCGCGAGGGTGGCGGTGAGTAGCCGGCGCAGCTCCGGCGGGTGGGCCGACAGGTCCGGCGGCTCGCGGTCGGTACCGGCGATGCGGGTCGCGACGACGAGGCCGCCGCCCTCCCCGTACGGATGGCGTCCCGTGGCCGCCTCCGCGGCGACCAGCCCGAGAGTGAACACGTCGGACGCCGGGGTGAGTCGTCTGCCGAGGGCGTGCTCGGGTGACATGTACTTCGGCGTGCCGACCATGCGGCCGACGGTGGTCAGCACGGATGTACCGTCGGCGGCGCGTGCGATGCCGAAGTCGAGCAGCCAGGGCCCCTCGGCGGTCAGCAGGATGTTGCCCGGCTTCACATCGCGGTGGATGAGGCCGGAGGTGTGCACGGCGTCCAGCGCGCGGGCAGCGCCCGCGGTCAACCGCAGGACGCACGCCGGCGGCAGCGGCCCGAAGTCGACGAGTGCCTCGTCGAGCGGCAGCCCCGGCACGTAGAGGGTCGCGAGCCAGGGCCGTTCCGCTTCCGCGTCGTGGTCGACGACCCGCACCAGGTGGGGGCCGTGGACCCGTCGTGCGGCTTCGACCTCGCGCGCGAACCGCCGGCGGAACTTCTCGCTCTGCGCGTGCTCGCGGCGGATCAGTTTCAGGGCGACGGGCAGCGTGCCGGCACCGCTGTCGCGGGTTCGGGTGAGGAAGACCGTGCCCATCCCGCCCTCGCCGATCCGTGCCTCGAGCGGGTATCCGGCGATCTCGCGCGGATCGTCGTCCCGCAGTGGTTCAGGCCCTCGACCGCCCACTGCCCACCCCCACCATCCCCGTCGGCGTCCGGCACGGGAGCCTACCGCGCGGCCTTCCTGACGGCCCTGGCTCCGGTGAACTCCTCGTACGCCGCGACGACCTCCTTCGCCGGGCCGTCCATTCTCAGGGTGCCTGCCTCCAGCCAGAGAGCGCGGTCGCAGCTCTCCGTGACGGTCGAGTTGCTGTGGCTGACGAGGAACACCGTGCCTGCCTCCTGCCGCAGTTCGTCGATGCGTTCGCGGCTGCGGCGGCGGAAGCGCGCGTCGCCGGTGGACAGCGCTTCGTCGATCAGCAGCACGTCGTGGCTCTTGGCGGCGGCGATGGAGAAACGGAGCCGTGCCCCCATGCCGGAGGAGTACGTGCGCATCGGAAGGGAGATGAAGTCGCCCTTCTCGTTGATGCCGGAGAAGTCGACGATGTCGTCGTAGCGGTCGTGGATCTGCGCGCGGGTCATACCCATCGCGAGGCCGCCGAGGACGACGTTGCGCTCGCCGGTCAGATCGGACATCAGGGCGGCGTTGACGCCGAGGAGGGACGGCTGGCCCTGCGTGTACACGGTGCCCTTGGCCGTGGGGAGCAGCCCGGCGATGGCCTTGAGCAGGGTGGACTTGCCCGATCCGTTGGAGCCGATGAGGCCGATCGCCTCGCCTCGGTACGCGGCGAAGCTGACGCCCTTGACCGCGTGCACCTCCCGCACGCCGGGGGTGGCCCTGCGGGAGACGATGCGGCTGAGTGCGGAGGCGGCGCTGCCCCGGCCTGTGCGGCCGCCGTTGACCTTGTAGGTGATGTGGACGCCGTCGACGACGACGGTGGGGGTGGGTTCGTCGGTCCGGTTGTCAGCCACGGCCGTAGCGCTCCTCAGCCTTCCAGAAGTACAGGAATCCGCCGGCGGCGCAGAGCACGGCCCAGGCCAGGGCCACGGCCCAGACGTGCGGCGGCAGCCGGTCGGCGGTGAACGAATCGATGAGCGCGAAGCGCACGAGGTCGATGTAGACGGCCGCCGGGTTGTACTGCAGCGCGAGGGCCACCAGGTGCGGCAGGTTCCGGTCGCCGACGACCTTGTCGACCGACCACATCACGCCCGACGCGTACATCCAGGTGCGCAGCAGGAACGGCATCAGCTGCGACACGTCGGGCGTGTGGGCGGCGATCCGGGCCATGGCCATCGACAGGCCGGTGTTGAAGCCTGCCTGCAGCAGCAGGGCGGGGACGGCGAGCAGCCAGGAGGCGGTGGGGAACTGGCCGAATCCGACGAGGATCACGATCAGCGCGCCGAGCGAGAAGAGCAGTTGCTGCAGCTGCTGCAGCGCGAGTGCGATGGGCAGGGCGGCGCGCGGGAAGTGCAGGGCTCGCACCAGGCCGAGGTTGCCGGAGACGGCACGGGTACCGGCCGTGATCGAGTTGGCCGTGAAGGTCCAGATGAAGACGCCGGTGACCAGGAACGGCACGAAGTCGGGCACGTGGTCGGCGGTGCCGAGCAGCACGCCGAAGATGAGGTAGTAGACGGCGGCGTTGAGCAGCGGGGTCATCAGCTGCCAGAGCTGGCCGAGGCGGGCCTGGCTGTACTGGGCCGTGAGTTTGGCGGTCGCGAACGCGCTGATGAAGTGGCGGCGCGCCCACAGTTGGCGGACGTACTCGGGGAGGCTGGGGCGCGCCCCGCTGACGGTCAGCCCATGACGTGCGGCGAGCGCGGCGAGGTCGGTGGGGCCCGCGGGGGCAGGGGAACCCGATGGTCCCGCGGGGCCGGTGGAGCCCGCCAGGCCCGTGAGTTCGGCGGCGGTCGCTGTGGTCACGGGGACTCGCTTTCCGGGGTGCGGTCACAGGCGGACAGTGGCCCCGGTTCGATGGAACGGGTCCGTATCGTCGCTACGGCGAGAGTAGGACGACCCAACGTCGGAACGCAACCGTTCCGTCCTTGCGGCGTATGCTCCTGCGCATGACGACGGACTCCAGAAGCCCACGACGCGCCCCCGCAGGAGCAGCCGTGCTCCGAGAGGATGTGACCGACGCCATCCGGGGCGCCGTCTTCGAGGAACTCGCGGCGGTCGGATTCGCCCGGATGTCGATCGAGGGCATCGCGCGCCGGGCGGGAGTCGGCAAGACGGCGGTCTACCGGCGCTGGAAGTCCAAGCTCTCGCTCGTCCTCGACCTGGTTTCCGCCTTCGCCGCCGACGGGCTGCCCGCACCGGCCATGGGTTCGCTGTACGGGGACGTACGAGCGCTCCTGGAAGTGGCCGCGCACGCCCTGCGGCACCCCGTGGCCTCGCAGGTCATCCCCGATCTGCTCGTCGAGGCGGCGCGCAACCCCGAGATCTCGGACGCGATCAAGGCGGCGCTGCTGGACAGTCAGCGGGGCGTGGCCGCCCTCATGGTCCGCGACGCCGTGGAGCGGGGTGAACTCCCCCGATCGACGGACCCGGACCGGGCGTTGGACGTGATCGTCGGGCCGCTGTACTGGCGGCTGGTCGTGGTGCGGGGCGAGCTGCCGGAGGGGTACCTGGACGAGCTGGCGCGGGGAGCGGTGGCGGCACTCCAGGCGTGAGGGTGGGCTTGGACGCACGTTCCCGCCTGCGCCGTCCCGGTGCCGGGGCGTCACCCGGACGGGGGAAGGGGGGTGACCCCGCTGCGGTGGGCGGGTTGTTCTCCGCAGCAACCCCACGCTTCTTGAATGGACGTGCCCACCATGCCGCTTCGGCTCAGCGTCGTCGTTCCCGTGTACAACGTGGAGGACTTCCTCGAGGAGTGCCTGAGCTCGCTCGCCGAGCAGAGCCTGCGTGAGCTCGAAGTCGTCATGGTGGACGACGGATCCACGGACGGGAGCGCGGCGATCGCCCGGCGGTTCGCGGACGAGGACGAGCGGTTCAGGCTCGTCTCACAGGAGAACGCCGGACTCGGCGCGGCCCGTAACGCCGGCACGCGCGAGGCCCGCGGCGAGTTCCTGGCATTCGTCGACAGCGACGACATCGTGCCACCCGACGCGTACGGGAAGATGCTCGGCGCGCTCGACGCCTCGGGTGCCGACTTCGTCAGCGGGAACGTGAGCCGGCTGCGGGCGAGCGGCAGGATCCAGCAGTCACCCATGTTCCGCGAGCCCATGGCCACATCCCGTGCGGCCACACACGTCACACGGCACTGGCCGCTCCTCTACGACCGGATCGCCTGCAACAAGGTGTTCCGCAGGGAGTTCTGGGACCGGCATTCCCTCGACTTCCCCGAGGGCGTCCTGTTCGAGGACATCCCGGTGATCCTTCCGGCGCACTTCCTCGCCGCGTCCGTCGACGTCCTGCACGACACGGTCTACTTGTGGCGTGACCGGGACGGGTCGATCACCACACGGAGGGCGCGCCCGAACGCGGTGCGCGACCGCACCACGTCGGTCACCTCGGCGCGCGACTTCCTGGCACGGGAGCCCAAGTGGGCCGAGGGCAGAAGGCGTTACGAGAGCAGTGTGCTGAGCAGTGACCTCTGGCTGTTCATGGAGGCGCTGCCGGAGGGCGACATCGAGTACCACGAGGCCTTCATGAAGCACGCCGGTGCGTTCGCGGACTCCGCCGACCCGGCCGTCCTCAAGGCGCTTCCGCTCCATTTCCGCGTCAAGTGGCAGCTCGTACGGGAGCGCCGCGTGGCCGAACTGCTCGACCTGCTCGCCTTCGAGAAGAAGCACGGGCGGGACGCGTTCCGACTCCGGGGGCCGCGAGGTCGACGCGCCGAATACCCCGTTCTCACCGCACCGCTGCCGCGCGGTGTCGACCGGCCGGCCCCCGGCGATCTGCCCGTGATGTCCGACATCACGGGGGCGGAGTGGCGTGACGGCAAGCTGTACCTCAAGGGCTACGCGTACATCCGCAACCGCCCGGCGGGGGAGCGGCGCCCGCTCACCCTGGGCTGGCTGCGGGCCGGCAGGCGGCGGGTGGTGCCGCTGCGGCTGCGCGCCGCCGACGCGCCGGAGGCGACCGCCGCCTCGCGGCAGGGGCTGCACTGCTACGACCGGGCCGGTTTCGAGACCGTCGTCGATCCCGCACGGCTCGACGGCCCGACCGCCACATGGAACCTCGAGGTCGGCGTCTTCGGCGGTGGAACGCTGCGCCGCGGGCCGCTGCGGATGCTCGGCAACCGCGCCGCCCCTGCCGTCCACCACGTCCGTGACGATCTGCGCGTCGTGCCGGTGCTCAGCGGCGACAAGTTGCGTTTGAGGACGGAGAAGGTCGCCGCGCTGTGCACCGGGCACACGGGCACATCCGACGGGCAGGTACGCATCGAGGGCGCCGTGCTGGACGGCAGAAGCGCGGCCAAGGCTTTGTGGCTGGAGAACCGGCACACCCAGGAGCAGCTGGAGCTGCCGGTACGGACCGCGGAAGGCGGCGCGTTCGCCGTGGAAGTGGCCGTGGACTGCCTCGGCGGCGCCCCTTGGACGGTCCGCCTCCTGCGCGCCGACGGCAGCCGGGTGCCCCTCGCGACGCGCGACACGACGCCCACCGGCCGCTACCCGTTCGGTGACCGTGACATCGCCGTCGGCGCCGACGCGTCCGGCAACCTCGTCCTGTCCGACCGGCGTGTCCAGCCTCTTGTCGACACGTTCGCCTGGGCGATCCCCGGCGAGCTGGTCATCGAGGGACGGTTCAACGCATCCGCTTTCGAGGACGCCGAGTTGGTGCTGCAGCACAGCAGCACCCATGAGGAAGCCGTCGTGGGGCACGAGCGCCAGGGCGACGGCCGCTTCCGCGCCGTCATCGCGCCAGGGGCCGTACACGGCCCCGGAGGCGAGCTGCCGCTCGCCGAGGGCCGCTGGTATCCGTTCTTGCGTGAGCGCGGTGAGAGCGACCCGGAGCAGTACGCCCCGATGCGGCTGGCGTGCGCCACGCACTCGACCGTGCCGGCCGTGCAGCACGTCCGCGGAAGGGACTTCACCCTCACGCGCCGCTACCATGATCAACTCGTCCTGGAGTCCGGTCCGGTGCTGCCGCTCCATGAGCGGGGCGGCTTCAACGAGCGCCGGATGCGGGACAGGTCGGCCGGCCTGCGGGTCAGGCCGCGCCGCGACACCGTGCTCTTCAGCAGCTTCGACGGCCGCCAGTTCTCCGACTCGCCCCGCGCCCTCCACGAGGAACTGCTGCGCCGCGACACCCCGTTCGAGCCGCTGTGGGTCGTACGCGACCAGCAGGCACGCCTGCCCGCCGGGGTGCGCGCCGTCGCGTACGGCGGCGCGGAATGGCACGAGGCGCTGGCGACCAGCCGTGCGGTGGTCACCAACACCCAGCTGCCCGACTGGTTCGAGCGCGGCACGGACCAGTTCGTGGTGCAGACCTGGCACGGCACGCCCCTCAAGCGCATCGGACGGGACCTGCTCGGCACGGCCCAGGCCAACCACGCGTACATCGAGTCGCTGCCTGGACGCGCCGCGCAGTGGAGTCTGCTGGTGTCGCCCAACCGCTTCTCCACCCCGATCCTGCGGCGCGCCTTCGGCTACGACGGGGAGGTGATCGAGTCCGGCTACCCGCGCAACACCCTGCTGCACGCGCACGACCGGGCGAAGGTCGCCGCCTCCGTGCGCGAACGCCTCGGCATCCCCGAGGGGAAGCAGGTCGTCCTGTACGCGCCGACCTGGCGCGAGGACCGCCCCAAGGGCGGAGGACGCTATGCGCTGGACCTGCGGCTCGACCTGGCGGCCGCACGCGCCGAACTCGGCGACAGCCATGTCCTGCTGGTCCGCAGGCACTATCTCGTCGGCGACCGGCTGCCGGACACGGGCGGCTTCGCGCTCGACGTCTCGCGCTACCCGGACGTGGCCGAGCTCATGCTGGTCAGCGATGTGCTCGTCACCGACTACTCCTCTCTGATGTTCGACTTCGCGCAGACCGGCCGCCCGATGGTGTTCCACACGTACGACCTGGAGCACTACCGGGACTCCCTGCGCGGCTTCTACTTCGACTTCGAGACCAAGGCGCCCGGACCGCTGATCCCGGGGGGCGTGGAACTGGTCGAGGCACTGCGCGACCCGGCGGGCGCCACGGCGCGGCACGCCGAGGCGTACGAGGCGTTCCGCCAGGTGTTCTGCGATCTCGACGACGAGCACGCGGCCGCGGCGGTGACCGACCGGATGCTCGAGGCGATCGGCTGACGCCGCCGTACGGGTGATTCACGCGCCGGGCAAGTGCCGAAGATCGCAGCGCAGTGAACTCCCCAGCATTTAAGTGTGTTTATCGGTGCGGGATGTTGACGTTTCGGATTGCTACGTTCGGCGGCCATGGACCAGCGAACGCGAACACAACCGGCAACTCCCGAGGTACGGCGAGCAAGGGCCGTTGTCATCGGCGTCTCCGCACTCGCCTTCACCGCCAAAATGGTCCTCGCCGCCCTGACGCGAGGACCGGCCGACGTTCGCTTCTTCGACGCCTTCGCCGCCGCGATCGCCCAGGTCGGACCGGTCCGCATCTACGAGCACCCGATGCCGCGGCTGCCCGTCTACAACCATCCGCCGCTCGCGAGCTGGATGCTTCTCGGGTTCGACGAACTGGAGAAACTCGGTATCGCGTTCGGCAGTCTGATCCGCACGCCCGCGTGCCTCGCGGATTTCGTGTCCGCCGTTCTCGTATTCGAGATCCTGCGCCGTCGCCGCTCCCTCGGGGCGGCCATGGCGTGCGGAATCGGATGTGCGCTCAGCCCTGTCCTTTTCGCCACGTCCGGATATCACGGCAACACCGATTCGGTCGCCATCATGTTCGCCGTCCTGGCGGCCTATCTGCTCGCCGACCGGCGCGCCCCGCTCGCCGCCGGTATCGCCGCCGCGCTCGCCGTGAGCGTCAAACTCATCCCGATCGTCGCCGTTCCCGCCCTCGTCGTCGCCGCCGCCCGCGCCGGCAGGCCGGCGCTGACCCGGCTCTGCGCGGGATTCGCTGCCGTTGCGCTGCTGTTGTGGGGGCCGGTGCTCGCCACCGTGCCCGTACCGCTGCGGGAGAAGGTCCTCGAATACGAGGGCGGGCGGGCCCGGCTGTGGGGATTTGTTCGCTTCTCCGACTGGGCGGGCGCGTCCGACTCGTTCATCCTCGCCCTGCACAGCGACTTCCACTTCGTCTTCGTGCTGCTGTGCATGGCCGCCGGTGCCTGGCTCGCCTGGGTGCGGCCCACCGCCCCCGCCTACGCGGTCGGCCTGTCGCTGACCCTGCTGCTCCTGCTCAGCACCGGATCGGCCGTCCAGTACCTGGCCTGGCCCGTCGTCGGCCTCTGCCTCTTCGGACTGTGGGAAGGCCTCGGTTACGGCGTCGTCGTCGGCATCGTCACCGTCTGCGTGTACTCCGGCGCCAGCGCCGTCAGCTGGAACGGCTGGGCGCTGCATCTCGCCGAGGCCGGCTGGCTGCTGCTCGCCGCCGGGATCGTGACCGGCCTGCGCAGAGTGCTCGCCGAACCGCCCGCAAGGGCACCGGACGAGCCGGTGCCCGTCGTGGCCCCACGCACCGAGAAGCCCTCCGCCTCCGCCTCATCGGTCAACTGACCGCACCGAAGACCCGCACCGACGAAAGAGTAGAGAAGCCCTCGTGAAGGAAAGCCCCAGCCCGCGGATCGGCATCCTTGTCGTGGCCTACAACGCCGAGTCGACGCTGGAGAAGACGCTCGACCGCATCCCCCAGGACTTCCGTTCCCGCATCGCCGAGATCCTCATCCTGGACGACGCGAGCAGCGACGAGACGTTCACCGCGGGCTGCCGCTGGTCGCAGCTGGAGGGCATGCCGCCGACCGTCGTCATGCGGCACACCAAGAACCTCGGCTACGGCGGGAACCAGAAGGCCGGCTACGCCCTGGCCGCCGAACGCGGACTCGACATCGTGGTGCTGCTGCACGGCGACGGCCAGTACGCCCCCGAGCTGCTGCCCGACATGGTCGCCCCCATCGAACGTGGCGAGTGCGAGGCGGTGTTCGGCTCCCGCATGATGCGTTCGGGCAGCGCCCTCCAGGGCGGCATGCCGTTCTACAAGTGGCTCGGCAACCGCGTCCTCACCCGCTTCGAGAACAGCCTCCTCGGTTCAGAACTCACCGAGTTCCACTCCGGCTACCGCGCCTACAGCGTCGCGGCGCTGCGCAGGCTGCCGATCGACCGGAACACCGACGCGTTCGACTTCGACACCCAGATCATCGTCCAGCTGCTCGACGCCGGGATGCGGATCAAGGAGATCCCCGTCCCCACCTACTACGGCGACGAGATCTGCTACGTCAACGGCATGCGCTACGCCAAGGACGTCGTCAAGGACGTCCTCGAATACCGCCTCGCGCTCAAGGGTTTCGGCACCTGCCCCTGGATCCCCAAGCCCGTCGAGTACGCCTTCAAGGAGGGCGACGGCTCGTCGCACTCCGCCATCCTCCGCATCCTGCGCTCGATGCCGCCCGGACGCGTCCTCGACGTCGGCTGCTCCGGCGGCCTGTTCGCCGAACGACTGGAGGACCTCGGGCACACCGTGACCGGTCTGGACTTCGTCGAGGTCCCCGGCGTCAGGGAGCGCTGCTCCGAATTCGTGCTGGCGAACCTGGAGGAGGGCCTGCCGCCGGACATCGGCGCCGACTACGACTACGTCGTCGCCGGTGATGTCATCGAGCACCTGTCCCGGCCGGAGCACGTACTGCGGGAGCTGCGCGAAGTGCTGCGCCCCGGCGGCCGGATGCTGTTGTCCGTGCCGAACTTCAGCCACTGGTACTCGCGGCTCCGGGTCGCCGTCGGCGCCTTCGGCTACGACCGGCGCGGCATCCTCGACGAGACCCATCTGCGCTTCTTCACCCGCAGCAGCCTGCGCCGCACCGTACGGGCCGCCGGCTTCGACCAGCTGCGGCTCACCTCGACCGGCGCGCCCTTCTGGTCCGTGCTCGGCGGCGGCCTCACCGCCAGGGCTCTGGGCGGAGTCTCCCGGCTCCTGACCCGCATGCGGCCGACACTCTTCGGCTACCAGTACGTCGCCGTGCTCACCCCGCACGCGGCGCAGACGATCGTCGCCGGGGAGCACATCGATGTCCAAGACATTCTCGACCGTCAGTATGTCCCGGCCGAGCAGGCCGGCCGCGTGGGCGTCGGAGCCTGACTCCCGGTTCCGACCGCCGGCCAGGAGGAAGACCTTGACCCTGCCCAGCCTGCTGCTGCTGCTCTTCGCGGTCTTCTCGTCGGCGGCCGGGCAGATCATGCTGAAACACGGCATGCGGTCGGCCGCCGCCGTGGCCGAGCACAGCGGCGGGTCGCTGGTGATGCGAGCCGCGACGACCCCGTGGGTCGTCGTCGGCCTCGTCGTCTTCGGCGTCTCCGCGGTCGCCTGGATGTCGACCCTGGCCCAGGTGCCGTTGAACGTCGCCTACCCGTTCAACGCCCTGGGCTATCTGCTGATCGTGCTGGCCAGTTCCACCGTGCTGCACGAGCGGACCTCGATGTGGACCTGGGCCGGCTCGCTGATGGTGGTGGCCGGCCTGGTCACGGTGATGGCCGGCCAGCAGCGCTGAGCGCGCCCTCCGGCGCGGTGCCGTGCGCCTGGCGGAGCACCGCCGCTTGATGGCGCTTTGCGGGCGGTGTCACGGGCAGCAGTTCCTCGCCCAGCAGCACATGGCGCACGACCCGTTCCGCGGCCCGGCCGTCGTCGAACGCGCAGAAGCGCGACCTGAAGGCCGCGCGCAGCTCGCGGTTGGCCTCGTTGTCCCAGGTGCCGTCGGAGAAGACCCGGATCAGCTCGTCCGTCGTACGGGTCACGGCGCCCGGTGTGTCGCCGGGCGCGCCGGAGAGCAGGTCGAAGCACACGCCGCGCACCGCGCGGTAGGTCTCCCAGTCGGGGGCGTGCACGACGATGGGCCGGTCGAGGTTGGCGTAGTCGAACATCGCGGACGAGTAGTCGGTGACGAGGGCGTCCGCCGCCAGGTACAGCTCCTCGGCCCACGGATGGCCGGAGACGTCGATGATGCCGGGGTGCGTGGCGAGCCCGCTGTCGTCGTGGAAGTAGTGGGCGCGGACCAGGAGCACGGTGTCCTCGCCCAGGGCGTCGGCGACGCGCTCCAGGTCGAGCCGGGAGGTGAAGGTCCGCTCGTAGTCGCGGAACGTCGGTGCGTAGAGCACGGCCCGCTGACCCGGCCGGACCGAGAGCGACTCGCGGACGGCGCGGATCCGCTCGGGTTCCGCGTCGACGAGGACGTCGTTGCGGGGATACCCCGTCTCCAGGTGCCGTACGGCGCTGGGATAGGCGCTCGCCCAGCACTCCGTCGAGTGCGGGTTGGAGGACAGACTCAGGTCCCAGCGGTCCACCCGGCGCAGCAGATCCTTGAAGTTCAGCCCCTGCGCGGCCGCCGGATACCAGTGCTGGCCCACTCCCATGACCTTCAGCGGCGTGCCGTGGTGGGTCATCACATGGATCTGGCCCCGGCGCTTGACGACCTGGTTGGGGAAGTTGACGTTGCTGAAGAAGTACGTGGCGCGGGCCATCACCGCCCAGTAGCGGCGCGTGCCCGGTACGACGTGATCGATGCCGGGCGGCAGTTCGGCGGCAGCCTTCTGCGACACCACCCACACACCGCGCACATGCGGTGCCAGCTCGGCCGCCTTGCGCTGGATGGCCGCCGGGTTGCAGCTCACGCCGCGGTTCCAGTAGGCGCTGTAGACGGCGAGCTTGCGGTTCAGCGGCAGCAGCCGCTGGAGCCGGTAGTGCAACGGAGAGAGCCGGCGCGCGAGCCGCTTGCGCAGCGCCGGCGTGACGGCCAGCAGCCCTCGGCGGGTCGCGAGCGCCGCGTCGAGGGCCCGAAGCCGCGCGGCCCGGCCGCCGGTGAGCAGCCGCAGCCGCAGGGCCGCGAGACCTCCGGGAGCCCGGTACTCGCGCGGCCGGTGGTCCCGGTGGAACGCGGCGACCGCGCGGACATACGCACGGCGGCGGGTGACCGTCGTGTACGTCTCCAGCAGCTCCTTCGCCACCAGGTCGAACAGCGGCGCGTGCACCGCGTGGAAGCCGGGTTCCCCCTGCAACGTGCCGAAGAGTTCGCCGAACTGCTCGACCACGTCGACCGGACGCACCGTGTCCTCCGGCTCGGCGAGCTCCGGCACGTACCGCTGCTGACGGTGTTCCACACAGGGAACGGGCAGCGCCGCGACGCTGCCCGCCGTCGTGAGCGTGCCGAGCGCGTACGTGCGGTCGCCGTACAGCCCCGGTGCGAACGACAGCTGCCCGGCCTCGTGGAACTCGCGGCGCACCGCGCGGTTCCAACTCACCGCGGCCACACCGAGCAACTCGGGGCGGTCGGCGAGCGTACAGACCTCCGTGCCGCCCATCTCCTTCAGCAACTGGAGGGACCGGCTGGGCTGGGGCGTGCCGCGGAACGGCGTACGGGCATGACCGAACAACAGCAGGTCCGGGTCCTGCGCGGCACGGAGCCGGTCGGCGATGCGCTGCAGCGCACCGGGCAGCAGGATGTGTGTGGCCTCCAGGAACAGCAGGTAGTCGCCCTTCGCCCGCTCGGCTCCCGCGGTGCGTCGGCCGTCGGAGCCCGCCGGCTCCGCCAGGTGGACGGCATGCACCCGAGGGTCACCGGCCGCGATCTCGTCGAGCAACTGCCCGGAGCCGTCCGGTGATCCGTCGGCCACCCCGATGATCTCGAAGTCTGCGAAGGACTGGGAGAGCACCGAGTTCAGGCACTCGCGCAGGCTTCCGCGCACACGACGGACGGGGACGACGACGCTCAGGCGGGGCATGGACACTCTTTCTCGCGTTCTGTCTGCTCTGGTTCAGGCGTGGGGTGCGGGGACGAGGCCACCGACGGCCTCGGGTGCGGCCTTGGGCACGGAGACGGCTGCAGATCCGGGCACCGCCTCGGGCACGACTTCCTTGGCGGGCGCCGGCACCGGCACTCGCGCCGGGGTGCGCTGTTCCTGCGGGACGACGACCGGCAGGCCCGCGGACTCGCCGAGGAACACCCGGCGCACGACGCGCTCGGCGGCGTTCCCGTCGTCGTACGGGCAGAAGCGCTCGCGGAACGCGGCCCGCAGCTGGGCCGAGCGTGAGCCGCGCCAGTGACCGGTGGCGAAGATGTCGATCAGCTCGTCCTCGGTGCGGGCGACCGCCCCCGGCGGACACTCCCGTACGTCGAAGTAGGTTCCGCGCGCCGCCTGGTAGGCGTCCCAGTCGCCGGTGTGCAGGACGATCGGCCGGTCGAGGCACGCGTAGTCGAACATCAGGGACGAGTAGTCCGTGATGAGCCCGTCGGAGGCCAGACACAGGGATTCGACGGACGAATGGCCGGAGACGTCGAGGACGCGGTGGGCGGCGGCGCCGGCGAGCGGCGCGTCGCTGAAGTAGTGGGCGCGGGTGAGGAGTACGAACCGCGGGCCGAGAGCGGCGGCCAGCCGTTCGACGTCGAGCGGCGGGGTCTGGCTGCGGCGGTAGTCGCGGTGGGTGGGCGCGTAGAGGATGGCGGTACGACCCTTCGGGATCCCGAGCGAGGCGCGCAGCCGTGCCACGTCCTCGGCGCCGGTGCGCTGGTACACGTCGTTACGCGGGTACCCGTACTCGAGCACGGTGCAGGCCGACGGGTACGCCCTCTCCCACACCAGCGTGGAGTGGCGGTTGGCGGAGAGCGAGTAGTCCCACTTGTCGACGTTCGCCAGCAGCTGTTCGAAATCCATGGAACGGGCGGCGGCCGGGCGCTCCTGAAGGTCGATGCCCATCGTCTTCAGCGGTGTGCCGTGGTGGGTCTGGAGCATGATCTGGCCGCGCCGCTTGACCAGGCGGCGGTCGAAGTTGACGTTGTTGACGAGGTACTTGGCGCGGGCCAGCGCCGACCAGTATGCGAACGTCCCCGGCCGGAGCCGCCGGGTCCCCGCCGGGACGGTGTGGTGGTGGGCCTCCTGCGCGATCCAGGCCGTGCGGACGTGCGGGACAAGCTCGCGCACCTTCTCCTCGATCGCCGCCGGATTGCAGGAGTAGCCGCGGTTCCAGTACGCGGCGAAGACCGCCAGGTCCGAGCGGACCGGGAGCTGCAGCTGGATGCGGTAGTGCACCCGCAGGGCGGCGGCGAGCAGCACACGGCGGGCGCGCCCCGCGACACGCCGGGTGCGGGAGCGCAGCAGGTCGGCCGCCCACAGCGCACGGTAGACGCGGTGGCCGCCGCTGCGGATCAGCCCATGGCGCAGCCGGCCGCGCAGGGCGGGCGCGGCGCCCGGGGCGCGGTGTCGGCGGCAGTGCGCCCGGGCCCGGCGGAAGAACTCGGCCCGGCTGCCGCGCGGCAGCCGGCCGCGGGCGGTGGCCAGCGTCGAGAAGTGGTCGATCATGCGGCGGTAGAGGACCGGCTTCCAGTGCGCGAGCGCCGGCCGTGCGTCGAGGAACGCGAACACGCGGTCGTACTGGTCGAAGATGTCGAAGTGCTTGCGGCTGGTCGTGGCGAGGATGTTGCCGCCCTGGCGGCGCTGGCGGTAGTGCACGCAGACCCGGTCCAGCGTGGTGATGGTGGACGCGGCGAGCAGGGCGGGATAGGTCCAGGGGGTGTCCTCGTAGTAGCCGGGCGGGAAGGCGAAGCCCTCGCGCTCGACGAACTCCCGCTTGTACGCCTTGTTCCAGACCACCATGAGTAGGTGGAGCAGGCCCGGGCGGTCGTCGAGACGGAAGACAGCCGGTCCCTGATCGGTCAGCAGCGAGGCGAACGTGTTCCGGGCGACCTCGCCCGTCCAGTACGTGCGGGCGTAGTCGTAGATCAGGAGGTCGGGGTTTTCGGTCTCCTCGAGCCGGTCGGCGATGGCCGCGAGGGCGCCGGGGACGAGGCTGTCGTCGCTGTCGAGGAAGAGGAGGTACTCGCCGCTCGCACGGGCGAGGCCCGCGTTGCGCGCCTGCCCGAGGCCGACGTTCGCGGGGAGGTGGACGGCCCGCACGCGGGGGTCGCGCGCCGCGAACTCGTCGATGATCGCACCGCAGGCGTCGGGCGAGCAGTCGTCGACCGCGATCAGCTCGAAGTCGGAGAAGGTCTGTGTCAGCACCGAATCCAGGCATTCATGCAGGTAGGCCTGAACCTTGAACGCGGGCACGATGACGCTGAACCGGGGCACGTCACATCCATGGGTCGGCGCGGGCAGATGGCCCGAAAACGGCCAATGGGGTGACTTGGTTACGCCGCACGTGGCATACGGGGGACGAACACGTAGTGGCGGCCCGATTACGGGGTAACCGGGCCGCCGTCCTTCGCACGTTCTTGTGTCAGCCGGTCACTTGACGGCACCCGCCATGACACCGGAGACGAACTGCCGCTGGAAGGCGAAGAACACCGCCAGCGGAATGATCATCGACACGAACGCGCCGGGCGCGAGCACGTCGATGTTGTTGCCGAACTGCCGTACCTGACGCTGGAGCGCGACGGTGATCGGCGCACTGTCGGAGTCCGCGAAGATCAGCGCGACCAGCATGTCGTTCCACACCCACAGGAACTGGAAGATGCCGAGCGAGGCGATCGCCGGGCCGCCCAGCGGCATCACGACCCGGGTGAACAGCCGGATCTCACCGGCGCCGTCGAGCCGGGCCGCCTCCAACAGCTCACGCGGGATCTCCGCGAAGAAGTTCCTCAGCAGGAAGATCGCAAAGGGCAGACCGAACGCGACATGGAAGAGGACCACACCGATCGTCGTCTCGAAGATCCCGATCACACCGAAGAGTTCCGACACGGGAACGAGGGCGACCTGCACCGGCACCACCAGCAGCCCCACCACGACCATGAACCACCAGTCGCGGCCGGGGAACTCCATCCAGGCGAAGGCGTACCCGGCGAGTGCGCCTATGACCACGACGAGCACGGTGGCCGGGACGGTGATCATCACCGTGGAGAGGAGCGAGTCGGTGATCGCCTGGTTCTCCAGCAGCCGTGAGTAGTTCTGGGTGGTGAGCTCGGCAGGGGCGCTGAACACCTTCCACCAGCCGCTCTCCGCGATGTCGCCGCTGTCGCGCAGGGAGGAGAGCAGCAGGCCGATGGTGGGCATCAGCCAGAACAGGGCGGCCAGGACCAGGAAGACCCGCAGCACCCCGCCGCCGGTGCGGGCCGCGATCCGGGTGGCGAGGGAGTGCTTCGCCCCGGCCCGGGCGCCGGCCTTCGCCGTGGTGTCGGTCGCGCTCATCGCCGGGTCTCCCTTCGCATCCTGCGAATACTGCTGTGCCTGCCCGGGGGGTGACCCCCGGACCCCCGGCAGAGGGCGGGTGCGTTGCGGTGGGAGCTCATCGCCGGGTCTCCCTTCGCATCCTGCGAATGTTGAAGAACATCACCGGCAGCACCAGCAGAAGCAGCAGTACCGCGATCGCACTGCCCAGGCCCAGATCCGCGTCGGTGCCGAACGAGGAGCGGTAGAGCTGGAGCGCGAGGACGTTCGCGTCGTCCTGGGAGGAGCCCGGCGCGATGATGAAGACCAGGTCGAAGATCTTCAGCACGTTGATCATCAGCGTGACCAGGACGACCGCGAGCACGGGCGCCAGCAGCGGCACCGTGATCCTGCGGAACACCTGCCACTCGTTCGCGCCGTCGACGCGGGCCGCCTCCATGAGTTCGCGGGGCACACTCGCCAGACCTGCCGCGATCAGCACCATCGCGAAGCCCGCCCACATCCACACGTAACTGCCGATGATCGCCGGGGTGACCAGGTTCGGTCCCAGCCAGTTGACGCCGTTGTACGGCTCGCGGAAGTTCTCGGCGGGCAGCCGCAGCAGTGCGCCGTCCGCGGAGGCCGGGAGCGTGAACGTCCCGTCGGCTCCGGCGCGGGTGTCCGCGACGACCTTGCCGTCCTTGACCGCCTCCACCTTGATGCCCTTGAGCCCGAGCTCCTCGGTGTCGACGACGTTCGGCTTGCCGCCGCCGCCCCGGGTGAAGTCGAGCCACGCCGTGCCGTGGATCTTCCCGTCGCCCGTCCCGGCCGCCTTCGCCGGCTCGGCGTCCGACGGCATCTTCGCGGGTGCGACACCGACCAGGGGTATCTGTACCGGAGTTCCGGCGGTCACCGGTTCCTTGGTGACGAACGCACCGCCCGCGGCGGGTTTCAGCGGATGCACCGGCAGAGGACGGGCCCGCGGAAAACCGGCCGACTCGGAGAACGTGTCATGCACGCCCACCCAGACGGCGTTGGCCACACCGCGCTCCGGGTCCTGCTCGTACACGAGCCGGAAGATGATGCCCGCGGCGAGCATCGAGATCGCCATCGGCATGAAGACGAGCAGCTTGAACGCGGTTCCCCAGCGGACCCGTTCGGTGAGCACGGCGAAGATGAGGCCGAGGGCTGTGGAGACCGTCGGCGCGACGACGACCCAGATCGCGTTGTTCTTGACCGCGGTGAGGATGGTGTCGTCGGTGAAGATCTCCACATAGTTGCCGAGCCCGGCGAAGCCGCTGCCCGACTGGTCGAAGAAGGAGCGGTAGAGGGAGTACCCGATCGGGTAGACCACGAGCGCGCCCAGCAGCACCAGTGCGGGCAGCAGAAAACCGGCCGCCACCAACTTACGTGTGCCTGTCACGCTCTTGCGCTTGTCGGCGGGGGGCGTCGGACGAGCCGGGCCCCCCGCTGTCACGGCCGACACGACGTCAGCTCTTGTATGCCTTGGCCGCTTCCGACTCCAGCTTCTGCTGAGTGCCGGCGACGTCCTTCGGGTTCTTCAGGAAGTCCTGGAGGATCTTCCACTCGCCCTTGCCGGGCGTTCCGCCGAACGACTGCGGCATCTGGTCCGACATGTCGAAGCGGAAGTCGTCGCCCGACGCGATCAGCGCTTTCGCGATCTCACGCTGCACGTCGTTCGGGTACGCGGCCACGTCCAAGGACTTGTTGGGCGAGATGAACCCGCCGGCCGCCGCCTGGATGGCCGCCGCGTCGGGCGAGGCCAGGAAGGTCAGCAGCGCCTGCGCGCCCTTGCTGTCCTTCAGCGCCACCGCGGCGTCCCCACCGGTCACCACCGGCGGCTTCGCCCCGACGGCCGGGAACGGAAAGACCTTGGCGTCCGTACCGATCTTGGCGTCTGTCTGGCCGATGTTGACGGTCACGAAGTCGCCCTCGAAAACCATCGCCGCCTTGGGGGCGTCGCCGCCGCTGAACGTCTGGGTCACAGACGCGGGGAACTCCGTCTGGAGTGCGCCGTCCGTACCGCCCGCGATCAGGCTCGGCTTGCCGAACAGCTCGCCCAGCGTGGTCAGCGCGTCCTTCACCGACGGGTCGGTCCACTTGATCTCGTGCTTGGCCAACTGGTCGTACTTCTCCGGGCCCGCCTGGGAGAGGTAGACGTTCTCGAACCAGTCGGTGAGGACCCAGCCGTCGGCGCCGGCGATCGAGACCGGCGTGACGCCCGACGCCGAGACCGTCTCGGCCGTCGTCAGGAACTCCTTCCAGGTCTTCGGCGCCGTTGCCCCCGCGTTCTCGAAAACGGTGTTGTTGTACCAGATCAGGGACTTGTTGGCGGCCTTGTAGTAGACGCCGTACTGCGTGCCGTCGACGGCGCCGAGGTCCTGCCAGGCCTTCGCGTAGTTCTTCGCGAGCTGCGCCTTGGCCTCCGGCCCGACGGGCTTGGCCCACTTGCGCGCCACGGCCTGCTGGATCGCGCCGACCTGGGGCAGCATCGCCACGTCCGGCGGACTGCCGCCCGCGATCTTCGTACCGAGGAAGTTGACGATCGGGTCCTGCGCCGGGACAAAGGTGACCGTCGCGCCCGTGCGCTTCTCGAACTCGTCGAGAACCTTGGTGAAGTTCTCCTGCTCCGGGCCGCTCCAGACGGCGGCGACCTCGATCTTCTCGCCGTTCAGCTTGGGCAGCTGGACCGACGCGGGCTTCTCGGTGCCCTTCGTCGGGCCGCCGTCACCCGGCTCGTCGCCGTCCTTGTCGCCGCCACATCCGGCAAGTGCGAGCGCGCCGATCGCCGCGAACACCACTGCGGCCCTGCCCGTACGAAGAGTTCTGTGCATCACTGCCCCGTCTCTGCCGTGCGCTGCTGTCCCGTGTATCTGTTGCGAGTCAGTCCTGTTGCCGGGCCGTCGCCGGTCCGTCCGACAGGTCTACGCCCGCGGTTCGGGTGTCGCAATACCGCCCCCGGCGGCAATCACCCTTTCGTGATGCCCTTGTGACGTGATGTCAGGTCAAACCGGCCGGGCGGCCGGGAGCACTCCCGGGTCGTGCGGTAGCGCCCCGGCGCGGTCCGTCGATCAGGAATGCGCCGGGGTCAGCGGCGCGACGGGTGCCGCGTCCACCGATCGTGCCGCCCGCTCCAGGGCACTCGCCAGCAGCGCCAGGTCCGTCGGTCCGTTGCCCAGCTCCCGCACGGGGCGGCGGGTGGGTGGATCGCCCATCCGCTCCCACTCGAGCGGAACCACAGTGGGTCGCAAGGTCGCCGTTCGCGGAATGCGCCCGGTCACCCGCCCGCTCTGGAACGGCGTCACCCGCCCGTCTGGATGCCCCAGCCTGCCCCGGCCGGGCGCCGGATCGTCCGGCCCGGGCGCCACCGGCGGCGCCTCCAGTACGACCCGCAGCCGCGCCCCCTCGGCCAGCAGTGTGTCCGAGGTGCGGTCCGGTCGCGACGACGTCGCCACCAGATGTACTCCGAGGCGACCGCCGTCCCTGGCCACCGCCTCCAGGGCCCGCACGACGGAACCGGCCGCCGGCCGACCGGGGCTGCCCAGCGCCGGCGCCACCAGCGCGTCGAAATCGTCGACGAGGACCACCAGACGCGGCAGCGGGTCCGGCTCCTGGCTCCTCGTGCGCCCCCCGGGCCGGAGCCTGAGCGTCCCCGAGGACGGCGAGTCCAGATCGCCGCGCTGCTCGGCGGGGCTCGGCCCGCGCTGGCCGACCATGCGGTCCGCAACCTCGCGTCGCGTACGCCACTCGGCGAAGTCCTCACCGTCGAGCAGCTCCGCGCGCCGCTTCAGCTCGGCGCCCAGCGCCTGCGCGAACGCCCGCATCCGCACCGGGTCGCTCGCCACCAGGTGCTCCGTCACATGCGGCAGCTCGGTGCAGACCGCCAGGCCCTCGCCGCGCCCGCCGCCCGCCCCGTCGACCAGCAGCAGGCCGAGCCGGTCCGGACGGCCGGCCGCCGCGAGCGACGCGGCGACGGAGCGGAGCAGTTCCGTACGGCCGCAGCCCGCCGGGCCCTCGATCAGTAGATGCGGGCCCTCCTCGGCCAGATCGACGGCCAGCGGACCCCGGGGGCCCGCCCCGAGGACCAGGGTGCCGTCGCAGGCCGACGCCCAGCGCGCCATCAGCGACGCCGGGGTGGCGCGGGCCAGCTCCAGCTCGTCCAGCAGCCGGGCGGACTGCGGCAGCACCGCGGCCCTGCCCGGGTGCACACCGGCGCCCTCGGCGCGCAGCGGGGCCAAAGCCCTGCCGAACCGCTCCGCCCAGGCCGCGGACACCGCGTCCACCACGCCCACGGTGCCGTGGCCGACCGGCCGGCCGCCCGCCACCCGCATCAGCCGCAGCGCCGTGGCCACGTCCCCGCTCAGCAGGGCGACCGCCCCGCACTCCCGGAAGGGCAGCGAGGCGGCGCAGGCCGACTCGTACGTCGCGGCGACGGGGGACGACGGGGTGGCCGCGGGCGTCTCCGCCAGACAGATCAGGTGGATGCCGGCGGCCCAGCCGACCTCGGCCAGCCGGGCCGTCGTCTCGCGCAGCGCGGCGGAACCGGGGTCCCCGTCGACGATGACCACGGTGCGCGGCCCGCTGTGGCGGGAGGCGGCGTCCGTGACGGCCCACCGCTCGGCGCTCGGCCAGCCGGTGCCGAGCGGGCCCTCGTCCAGGCGGCGCGTCAGCTCCGAGGTGCGGGCGACCGCCTGGTCGCGGTCGTAGGCGAGAAGCAGTCGGCAGTCCTGACCGTGCGCCGGGCGCAGATGCGGCAGCCAGCCCAGCCAGGACCATTCGCTCCTGCGCTCCTCGAGGGTGCGGGTGCGGTCCGTAGTGATGAGCACGATCTCGAGGTCGCCCGGTGAGTGCAGCGCGGCGAGCTGGGCGACGGCGGACCGGGCGAGGCCCGCGAGGCGCGCGCGGGGGCCGGCGAGCCCGAGGGAGCCTGCCTCGCGCAGGGCGACCGTCACGGGCACGGACGGCAGCTCGGCGCGCTCGGCAGTGCCGAGCCTGAGGACGAGGGACTCAGGGTGCTCGGCACCCCGTTCCCACAGCCGGGGGCCGGGGCCGAGCGCGGTGAGCAGGACGGCCGCGGGATCGGGCCAGCTCTCCACGGCGGGCGCTGACGCGGTGAGCGCCGGAGCGGCCGCACCACTCTCCTCGGACGCCGCCCCGCTCCGCCCGCCGGTGAACCGTCGCGCCCAGGCACCTATGCCGCGCTTTCGCTGGGTGCGCTGCGGGTGCGGCACGCCAGGCCCGTCAGGGGTACGGCCGTGCGACTCGCCGCCCTGCTCTTCGGAGCCGGCTGTGCCCGACGCGTACTGCGCGGGAACCCGCGGGGCGGCGTCCCCGGGCGGGCTCTGCATGTGGTGCGTCGCCGCCGACCCGGTGTGCCCGAACGGCGCGTCCGGGGCGGTGGCTTCGCCCGCCGGGCTCGCGGTGCCGTCGGTGCGGAGGGTCGCGCCTGTGGCGCCGTGAACGCCGGCAGCGGCGTCCGGGCGTGACCGCGTACCCGTCGATGCCGGGGCGTCTTGGGCGTCGTGGGCGTCCGCGGCGGCCCAGGAGGGCACCGGTCGGGCGCCGCCGTGGTGCGACGATCGGGCGGGAGTGCCCGTGCGGCCGGCATCGAAGGCCCGCCCATGATCTTCCGGGCCGCCTCCGGGCGTCCGCGCCCCGTCGCCGGGTGAGGCGGCCGGGCTGTGGTCCGCGCGGCCCGGGACGCGGAGGTGGCCCTCGCCGTCCGGGGCGGTGGGGAGGGCCGGCGGCGGGGCTCCGGTGGACAGGCGGAGGGTGGACTCGCCCAGGCGCAGCAGCGCTCCGGCCGGGAGGCGGACCGGGCGGCTTTCCACAGGGGTGCCGTCGACCGTGGTGCCGTTCGTGGAACCGAGGTCGGACACCGTGACCCGGCCGTCGTCCTCGACCGTCACCGCACAGTGGAGCCGGGAGACGTCGGGGTCGTCGAGCGGCACGTCGGCGTCGGCGGACCGGCCGATGCCGACCCGGCCGCCGTGCAGCAGGTGGACGCCGCCCGCGTCGGGCCCGGCGACCACATGGAGCTGCGCGAAGACGTCCGTCCCGTGCGCCTCGTCCTCGGCCGGTGACTGCAGGGCCAGCACGGCCCCGTCCACCAGAGGCGGCTCGCCCAGGGTGCGGCGCTGCGGATCGAGGCGCTCCTGGCCCGCGTACAGCACAACGGTGCCGGAGACGTCGGGACCGGAGACGGCCGCGGCGAGGCCTGAGGCCACCGCGGCGAGCGCCGTCCCCGCGGGCGCGGTGACGATCACGTCGCAGGGGCGCCCGGGGGCCCCCGACGGTCCGCCGCGCGGCGCGAGAACAGTCAGCCGGATCTGCATCGCCGTCAGCCATCCCTTCTGCGCGGGGTACCCGGCAGGGGAGTGCCCTGATCGCCCCCGCCCGGCAGGTCGGCACGCGCCACGGGTCTCCCTCCCCACAGCTCCGTGCTGAGGGCATCCTCGCATCCGCCACTGACAACACGCCCGCCCCCCACCGGTAATTGATCTTGACCGGTCGACCCGCGGAACACATCACGAACAAATCGGGGGCAAATCCGGAAGGAAAAACTCCAGGCCGGGTCAGTTGGGCATGCCGTCCGTACTTACGGACGGCACCGATCGTGATGTTCAGTGCGCGCGGGCCCGGCAACCATCCGTACGATGCCCGCGTCTGTTCTTCGAACAGGGGCGACCGGAAGGACACCCCCTAAAGTGGGACGGAGACCCGGCGGGCCGAAGATCGTCCGATGGACCGGGACCCATGTGAGGATCACGATCAGCAGGGAGCGCATGACGTGCGGCCGGTAGGCAGCAAGTACCTGCTCGAGGAGCCGCTCGGGCGCGGCGCCACGGGCACCGTCTGGCGAGCCCGTCAGAGGGAGACCGCGGGCGCCGAGGCGGCCGTCGCGGGTCAGCCCGGTGAGACCGTCGCGATCAAGGTCCTCAAGGAGGAGCTCGCGAACGACGCGGACGTGGTGATGCGCTTCCTCCGGGAACGCTCCGTCCTGCTGCGTCTCACCCACCCGAACATCGTCCGCACCCGCGACCTCGTCGTGGAGGGCGACCTCCTCGCCCTCGTCATGGACCTGGTCGACGGCCCGGACCTGCACCGCTATCTGCGCGACAACGGCCCGCTCACCCCGGTCGCCGCCTCGCTCATGACGGCCCAGATCGCGGACGCGCTCGCCTCCAGCCACGCCGACGGGGTCGTGCACCGCGACCTGAAGCCGGCGAATGTGCTGCTCAAGACGGACGCCGACGGCCAGATGCACCCGATGCTCACCGACTTCGGCATCGCGCGCCTCGCCGACTCCCCGGGCCTGACCCGGACGCACGAGTTCGTCGGCACGCCCGCGTATGTCGCCCCCGAGTCCGCTGAGGGACGTCCGCAGACCTCCGCCGTGGACATCTACGGCGCGGGCATCCTGCTGTACGAGCTGGTCACCGGGAGGCCCCCGTTCGCGGGCGGCACGGCTCTCGAGGTGCTGCACCGTCACCTCAGCGAGGAGCCCCGCCGCCCCACGACCGTCCCCGAGCCGCTGTGGACGGTCATGGAGCGCTGCCTGCGCAAGGAGCCCTCGGAGCGGCCCAGCGCCGAGAACCTCGCCCGCGGCCTGCGCACGGTCGCCGCAGGCATCGGCGTGCACTCGAACGCCACCCAGGTCGACGCCGCCCTCGGCGTCGCCGCGCTGCTCGGACCCGACCTGTCACCGGCCCCGGTTCCCGGGACGCCGGGCGCCGCCGACCCCACCCAGGTCCTGCCGAACACCGGTGGCGGCAACCCGGCCTACGACCCTTCCGCCGCGACCAGCGTCATGCCGCAGACCGGCCCGTCCGGCGGCACGGCGGACCCGACCGCCGTGATGCCGCCCGTGCCGCAGGGTCAGCCGGGTCCGGAGGACCCGCACCCCTGGCAGTCGCAGCTCCGTGCCGCCCGGGACCGCAACGAGCAGACCCAGGTCCAGTACCTCGACCCGAGCCAGGACCCGCTGCGCCGCCGGCCGCAGCGCCAGGCCCCGCAGCAGCCGCCGCAGCGGCAGCAGCACCGCCCCCAGCCGCAGCCGTACGCGCCGGCGCCGCAGCAGCACCAGCCGCAGCGCCGTCAGTACGCACCGCCGCCACAGCAGCAGCAGTACGCACCCCCGCAGCAGCCGCCGCCCCAGCAGCCCGCGCAGCGTCCGCCCCGCCAGCCGAGGCAGCGGGCGAACCCCATGCGGATCCCGGGGCTCGGCTGCCTCAAGGGCTGTCTGTTCACGGTGCTGCTGTTCGTCGTGGCCGGCTGGCTGATCTGGGAGCTCACACCGCTGCAGGACTGGGTCGCGCAGGGCAAGAGCTACTGGGACGCGATCGGCGACGGCATCTCCGCGGTCACGAACTGGATCTCGGAGCTCGCCTCGGCCAAGGACACCGCCGATCAAGTCGGTAACCAGTAGTAACTCTGTCGTTTTGTCGACTTCTGCGGGCCGATTTATTCCGCAGAAGTGGAGGTTGGTGTCATCCGGGGCACACAGGCCCCGGATGCCCGCGTACGTTGTGGGGCAACGCCAGCCGCTGAGGGAGCAGTCTTGGCACGGAATATCGGCAGCCGGTACACGGCCCACCAGATCCTGGGGCGGGGCAGCGCCGGCACGGTGTGGCTCGGCGAAGGACCCGAGGGCCCCGTGGCCATCAAGCTTCTTCGCGAGGACCTCGCCTCCGACCAGGAACTGGTCGGGCGCTTCGTGCAGGAGCGCACCGCCCTGCTCGGGCTCGACCACCCCAACGTCGTCGGCGTCCGCGACCTCGTCGTCGACGGCAACGACCTCGCGCTCGTCATGCAGCTCGTGCGGGGCACCGATCTGCGTACGCGCCTGGACCGTGAGCGCCGCCTCGCGCCGGAGGCCGCGGTCGCGATCATCGCGGACGTCGCCGACGGCCTGGCCGCCGCCCACAGGGCGGGTGTGGTGCACCGGGACGTCAAGCCGGAGAACATCCTGCTCGACATGGAGGGCACGCTCGGGCCCGCCGGCGCCCACCCCGCGCTCCTCACCGATTTCGGCGTCGCCAAGCTGATCGACACCCCCCGCCGGACCAAGGCGCAGCGCCCCACCGGCACCGGCGCGCCCAACCCGTCGGGAATCATCGGCACCCCCGACTACATCGCGCCCGAGATCGTCGAGGGCCTGCCGCCCCGCGCCGCGGTCGACATCTACGCCCTGGCCACGGTCCTCTACGAGCTCCTGGCCGGTTTCACCCCCTTCGGCGGCGGGCACCCGGGCGCGGTCCTGCGCCGCCACGTCACCGAGACCGTGGTGCCGCTGCCCGGCATCCCCGACGAGCTGTGGCAGCTCGTCGTCCAGTGCCTGGCCAAGGCGCCCGCGTCCCGGCTGCGCGCCTCCGAGGTGGCGTCCCGGCTGCACGACCTGCTCCCGATGCTGGCGGGCATGCCGCCCCTGGACGTCGACGAGCCCGACGCGGAGCCGGCCGCCGAGCCGTACGAGGACACCGTGCGGCCCGCCACGGGGGAGCCCCGCCGACGCGGCGCCGTCCCGCTCGTCCCGGGCGCGGCTCCCGCGGACTCCAACCGCGACACCCACACCTCGATGCGCGTCCCCGCCCCCGACGAGCTCGCCGGCGGCGCCCACGGCACCGCCAGGGCCCCGCGCTCCCCGGGCCAACGCCGCCCGGGCTCGGCCCGCAACAGGTCCACCGCCGTGCGCAGGCGGCGCATCACGCTCTCCGTCGCGGCTCTAGCGGTGGCCGCGGCGGTCGGCGTCGGCGGCTGGCTGGCCACGAGCGACGACGACAGCCCCGCGCCCCCGAGGGATTCCCAGCAGTCGGCGCCCTCGGACCCCTAGGACCTCTCGTCCGGATCCGGCTCGCATGTCCCGGCATCCTGCCGCGAGAGGCCCCGGACGATCTGCGGGCGGTCGGGGCCATCACGGGTCCGTCCGCTCAGCCGTTACGCTGGACCCGTGGCAGTCGTCGATGTATCCGAAGAGCTGAAGTCCCTTTCCTCGACCATGGGGTCGATCGAGGCCGTTCTGGACCTTGACAGGATGAGGGCGGAGATCGCCGTGCTCGAGGAGCAAGCGGCGGCACCGTCCCTCTGGGACGACCCCGAAGCGGCACAGAAGATCACCAGCAAGCTCTCGCACCTGCAGGCCGAGGTCCGCAAGACGGAGGCGCTCCGCGGCCGTATCGACGACCTCGAGGTGCTCTTCGAGCTCGCGGAGGCCGAGGACGACCCGGACACCCGTGCCGAGGCCGAGACCGAGCTGGAGTCGGTGCGCAAGGCGCTGGACGAGATGGAGGTCCGTACCCTCCTCTCCGGCGAGTACGACGAGCGCGAGGCGCTGGTCAACATCCGCGCCGAGGCCGGCGGCGTCGACGCCGCGGACTTCGCCGAGCAGCTCCAGCGCATGTATCTGCGCTGGGCCGAGCGGCACAACTACGGCACCGAGGTCTACGAGACGTCGTACGCGGAAGAGGCCGGCATCAAGTCGACCACCTTCGTCGTCAAGGCGCCCTACGCGTACGGAACGCTCTCCGTCGAGCAGGGGACGCACCGGCTGGTGCGCATCTCGCCCTTCGACAACCAGGGCCGCCGCCAGACCTCCTTCGCGGGCGTCGAGGTGCTGCCCGTCGTGGAGAAGACCGACCATGTCGAGATCGACGAGTCCGAGCTGCGCGTGGACGTGTACCGCGCCTCCGGGCCCGGCGGCCAGGGCGTCAACACCACCGACTCCGCGGTGCGGTTGACGCACATCCCCACCGGCATCGTCGTCTCCTGCCAGAACGAGCGCTCGCAGATCCAGAACAAGGCGAGCGCGATGAACGTCCTGCAGGCGAAGCTGCTCGAGCGCCGCCGCCAGGAGGAGCAGGCCAAGATGGACGCCCTCAAGGGCGACGGCGGCAACTCCTGGGGTAACCAGATGCGTTCGTACGTGCTGCACCCGTACCAGATGGTCAAGGACCTGCGCACCGAGTGCGAGGTGGGCAATCCGCAGGCGGTGCTCGACGGTGAGATCGACGGCTTCCTCGAAGCCGGAATTCGCTGGCGCAAGCAGCAGGAGAAGTAGCGAAGCGCTTTGTCGACAAGGGAACTGCCGCCTACGGGGCGGCAGTTCCCTTTTATGTCACAGTTGCATCCCCGCAGGTCAGGCAACTGACAGTATTTCGGACATCGCGTCCGCTAATGACCTTGACGCTGCTGCGAAAACTGGGAATCGTGGCGCGCGGCATGCGTGTTTATGGGGCGTGTGCGAACGGGGGCCACAGAGCAACGGCCCCTGAACCGCTGCCCCTGACGCTGCTCCGACAACGAGATAGCTACTGGGGGTAGCAGCCAGATGACCAAGAAGACGCGGATCCGTGTCGCGCGTATAGCCGCCGGCGCCGTGATCGCCGCGGGTGCGTCGCTGACCGCCGCAGGCGCCGCGAGCGCCGTCGGGATCGGGATCGACGTCGGCCCCGTCGAGGTGTCCGCCAACGCCGATGAGAACGGCATCGACGCGGGTATCGGCATCAACGAGGGCGAGCCCTGCGAGATCGACCCGACGCTCTGTGAGGAGCCGGAGGAGCCTCCGACCGAGGAGCCTCCGACCGAGGAGCCTCCCACGGAGGAGCCTCCGACGGAGGAGCCTCCCACGGAGGAGCCTCCGACGGAGGAGCCGCCCACCGAGGAGCCTCCGACCGAGGAGCCGCCCACCGAGGAGCCTCCCACGGAGGACCCGGACCCGACCGAGGACCCGGACCCGACGCCCACCGACGACACCGGTAACGACAACGACACCGACGGTGGCGTCATCGACGGTGACGCCCCGATCGGCGGCGACGGCACCGACACCGACAACGCCGGCTCCGAGCCGGTCCAGCAGGGCGAGGCCAAGGAGGAGCTGGCGGAGACCGGCGCCGCCGAGACCACGTTCCTGCTGATCGGTGCCGCGACGATGATCGCCGGTGGCATCGGCTTCCGTATGCTGCCGCGTCTCGTCGGCGGTGGCCGCACCGTTGCCTAAGCGGCACGGTCGTAACCGACACAGCCCGTAACGGCACGGTCGGTGACGAAGTTGCAACGAGAAGGGCCCGGAGTGCTCAGCACTCCGGGCCCTTCTTCGACCGTGGGCGGACCGTCAGACGGTCTGATGTGCCAGCAGGGCCACTGCGGCCACCAGGACCACCAGTAGGGCCAGCAGGGCCGCCGGGCTGAGCCCGGCAAAGGGGCCTTCCTGCTGGAGCCGCTGGCGATTGGCTCGGCACACAGGGCAACGGCCTTCGGCCACGGGGGCCGCGCAGCTGGCGCACACCAACCGGTCATAGGTCATGCGCTCTCCTCCTCCCGCTCCCGCGCGCCGGGGCCGCAGAAGCGGACCGCAAGCACATTTCTCTCCCGACAACGCCCAGGGAAACGCGACTGTTCCCCTACCACTGTGCCAGCTCGCGCGCTTTTCGGCGCGGCCCGCCGGATTACACCCGATCCGCGAACGGACAAAACGCGCAATTCAGGACGTCGACTGCGCGGCCGCGGCGCAGTCGCGTAAGGTCACGCACACCTACTCCCGGCCGACCGTGGTGCACCCGTGATCCGATTCGACAACGTCTCCAAGACCTATCCCCGGCAGAACCGACCTGCCCTGCGCGACGTCTCCCTCGAAATCGAGAAGGGCGAGTTCGTCTTCCTCGTGGGCTCGTCCGGTTCCGGCAAGTCGACGTTCCTGCGGCTGGTCCTGCGCGAGGAGCGCGCCAGTCAGGGCCTGGTCCATGTCCTCGGCAAGGACCTGGCCCGGCTGTCCAACTGGAAGGTGCCGCAGATGCGCCGCCAGCTGGGCACCGTGTTCCAGGACTTCCGCCTGCTGCCCAACAAGACCGTCGCGGAGAACGTGGCGTTCGCCCAGGAGGTCATCGGCAAACCGCGGGGTGAGATCCGCAAGGCCGTGCCCCAGGTGCTCGACCTCGTGGGCCTCGGCGGCAAAGAGGACCGGATGCCGGGTGAGTTGTCGGGCGGTGAGCAGCAGCGTGTGGCCATCGCCCGTGCCTTCGTCAACCGGCCGATGCTGCTGATCGCGGACGAGCCGACGGGAAACCTCGACCCGCAGACGTCCGTCGGCATCATGAAGCTGCTCGACCGGATCAACCGGACAGGTACCACCGTGATCATGGCGACTCACGACCAGAACATCGTCGACCAGATGCGCAAGCGCGTCATCGAGCTCGAGAAGGGCCGTCTCGTACGCGACCAGGCACGCGGCGTCTACGGCTACCAGCACTGAGCCCGGACAGGAAAGGCTGAAAGCACGCCATGCGCGCCCAGTTCGTCATGTCGGAGATCGGCGTCGGTCTCCGCCGCAATCTCACGATGACCTTCGCGGTGATCGTCTCCGTCGCCCTCTCGCTCGCCCTGTTCGGCGGTGCGCTGCTCATGCGTGAGCAGGTCAGCACCATGAAGGACTTCTGGTACGACAAGGTCAACGTCTCGATCTTCCTCTGCAACAAGAACGACGCGGCGACGTCGCCCCAGTGTTCCAAGGGCGCCGTCACCACGGCGCAGAAGGAGCAGATCGAGTCCGACCTCAGTGAGATGGCCGTCGTCGACACGGTCCACCACGAGACGGCCGAACAGGCCTACAAGCACTACCGCGAGCAGTACGGCGACACCCCCATCGCGTCCACGATCACCCCGGACCAGATGCAGGAGTCGTTCCGGGTGAAGCTGGACGACCCGGAGAAGTACAAGGTGGTGGCGACGGCATTCGCCGGCCGGGACGGCGTGCAGTCGGTCCAGGACCAGCGCAACATCCTGGAGAATCTCTTCTCCTTGATGAACGGCATGAACGTGGCCGCGATCTTCGTGATGGGCCTGATGCTGATCATCGCGCTGATGCTGATCGTCAACACCGTGCGTGTCTCGGCGTTCAGTCGTAGGCGTGAGACCGGGATCATGCGGCTCGTCGGCGCCTCGAGCTTCTACATCCAGATGCCGTTCATCATGGAAGCCGCGTTCGCGGGCCTGTTGGGCGGTGTGGCCGCCTCCGTGATGCTGCTGGCGGGACGTTATTTCCTGATCGACAACGGCCTGGCGCTCTCGGAGAAGATGCAGCTCGTCAACTTCATCGGCTGGGACGCGGTGGTCTCCGTGCTGCCTCTGGTGCTGGTCATCAGTCTGTTGATGCCCGCTGTGGCCGCTTTCATCGCATTGCGCAAGTACCTGAAGGTGTGACAAGCGCCCCGGGGCGCCGCACGGTCAACGTCCGTACGGCGCCTTTGGCTTGTCCTAGAGTGGACGCCATGTCGGGCCCCGAGTTCAGTCCCCGGCCCCACGGCATCGGCCGCGGGGCTGCCCTGACTTTGGTCTTCGGAGTCGTCCTCGCCGCCGCCGCGGTCACCAACTGCCTGCCGCACGAAGAGCACACCTCGCCCCGCCCCCTCTCCGCCCGTGCCGCTGCCGCGACCGTCGACCGGGAGGACGTGGCACGCGCCGCCGCGCAGGCGGCGGCCGAGGGCAAGTCCGGGACGAAGGCGGCCGAGGAGGTCGTCAGCCGCAGCGGTGACCGCTGGGGCGCGGTGTACGACAAGCAGGAGTACGAGGAGTTCCGCAAGGCCCTCGACGGCGAGTACACCGGCGTCGGCCTCGGCGCCCGGCGCGCCGGTGACGGCCGTGTCGAGGTCGCCAAGGTGCAGCCCGGCGGCCCTGCGGCGCGGGCCGGCATCAGGGCCGGCGACCGGCTCCGGACGATCGACGGGCAAAAGGTCGCCGGACGGCCGGTCACCGAGGTCGTGACCCTGCTGCGCGGCGGCAACGGCACCGGCGTGACCCTGGGCCTCGAGCGCGACGGGCGCCGCTGGACCGAGACCCTCACCCGGGCCGTGCTGACCACAGAGACGGTCACCGTCGAGCAGCTTCCGCACGGGGCCGTCCTGATCAAGGTGACCTCGTTCACCAAGGGCTCCGGCAAGCGGGTGCGGGAGGCGGTGCGCGAGGCCCCCGCGCGCGCCGGTGTCCTGCTCGACCTGCGCGGGAACGAGGGCGGCCTGGTCTCCGAAGCGGTCACCGCCGCGTCGGCCTTCCTCGACGGCGGCCTGGTCGCCACGTACGACGTGCGCGGCGAGCAGCTCGCGCTCTACGCGGAACGGGGCGGTGACACCGACCGGCCCGTGGTGACGCTCGTCGACGCCGGCACGATGAGCGCCGCCGAGATCGTCACCGGGGCGCTCAAGGACCGCGGCCGGGCCGTGACGGTCGGTACACGCACCTTCGGCAAGGGCTCGGTGCAGATGCCCAGCCGCCTGCCCGACGGCTCGGTCGCCGAGCTCACCGTCGGCCACTACCGCACTCCGTCGGGTCACAGTGTCGACAACAAGGGCATCACTCCCGACCTGGTGACGGGCGAGGGAGCGGAGAAGCGGGCCCAGACAGTATTGAGTGGCCTCGGGGGCGGGTCGTAGTGCGAAAATGACCGCACTATGGCAAAGGAAACAGGGCGCAAACTGATCGCGCAGAACAAGAAGGCGCGGCACGACTACCACATCCTCGACACCTACGAGTGCGGTCTCGTGCTGATGGGCACCGAGGTGAAGTCGCTGCGTCAGGGACGGGCCTCGCTCGCGGACGGCTTCGTCCAGATCGACGGCAACGAGGCCTGGCTGCACAACGTCCACGTGCCCGAGTACAGCCAGGGCACCTGGACCAACCACAGCGCCCGCCGCAAGCGGAAGCTGCTGATGCACCGGGAGGAGATCGACAAGCTCGAGTCGAAGTCGCAGGAGACCGGGCACACCATCGTGCCGCTGGCGCTGTACTTCAAGGACGGCCGGGCGAAGGTCGAGATCGCGCTCGCCAAGGGCAAGAAGGAGTACGACAAGCGTCAGACGCTGCGCGAGAAGCAGGACCGTCGCGAGGCGGACCGCGCGATGTCGGCGGTCCGGCGTAAGCAGCGGTCGTAGCCGAACGGAATAAGCTGGCACCTTCGTGCGTTGGTCACGTACGATGGCACCTGCCTCTCAAGGGGGGCACACCCCTTCGGGGGTTTGAAAAATCAACATGGGGATGATCGGTTTCGACAGCGGATGTCGAAGCAGGGGAAGCGTGTCGAGGAAGCGGCAATGATCTCGTAAACCATATGTCGCAACCAATAATCGCCAACACCAAGCGCGATTCCTTCGCCCTCGCTGCCTAAGTAGCGACGTGCGAAGTGTCAGCCCGGGGCTGTTCCCGACCCGGATCCTGGCATCAGCTAGGGAACTAAACCTCTAAGCCCGGTCACGGGGAGTAGAGGGAAATCAAACAGTGACTGAGCCCGTCGGAGACTTGTCTGCGTGATCTCCGGGGCCGAGAAAAGCGCAGCGGACTGCACACGGAGAAGCCCTGATTCTGCACCGTTGGACGCGGGTTCGATTCCCGCCATCTCCACCGATGGAGTTCTCGCCAGGCCCCAAGCCTCCGAGGCTCCGTATCCCATGTACGACTGGGCCCGACAGCTACGGCTGACGGGCCTTTGTCGTACCCGCGGCCAGTACGAGAGCGAGCGCCGCAGCGGCCACCGGCACCCCGTACCCCTGGGGCGCGCCCAGATACTCCACCACGAAGCCGCCGCTCGCGGAGCCGGCCGCGATGCCGCCGAGCAGCGCGGTGACCGCGAGCGTCATGCCCTCGTTGATCTGCGCCTGCGGCGTGAGGCGCTGGACCAGCGTCATCCCCGTCACCATCGTGGGGGCCGTCGCCATCCCCGCGACGAGCAGCGCGCCCGCCAGTACCGGCAGCGATCCGGTGCCCGCGGCGGCCGCCAGCGGAAGCAGCATCAGGGCCGTCATCGCGGCAAGACACGTGGTCAGCCCGACGGGGCGGCGGGATCTTCCGTACACGAGTCCTGCCACGCACGAACCGGCCGCCTGCAGCGCGAGGACCGGGCCGGCGGCCGGGCCGTCGGCGAAGGCGATGGTGAGGACCTCCAACGAGCCGAAGACCGCGCCGGTGGCGAGGAAAACCACGAGCAGGGCGGGCATGCCCCTGGTCCGCAGCGGTGATCCCGCCGAGGTCCTCGCCGCGACGGGCGGTTCCGTCGACCGCTGCGCCGCGAAGACCAGGACGCCGGCGAACAGCAGCACCGCTCCGGCCAGGGTGCCCGCCTCCGGGAAGAGGGCGGAGCACAGGAGGGCGGCGACGACCGGGCCGAGCATGAAGCACAGTTCGTCGGCGGCCTGCTCGAACGAGTTCGCCGTGTGCAGGGCCGCCGCGTCGCCCCGGTACAGGTGGGCCCAGCGGGCGCGCGACATGCCGCCGGTGTTGGGGGTGGTGGCGGTCGCCGCGTACGCGGCGAACAGCGTCCAGTCGGGGGCGTCGAACCGTACGCACAGCAGCAGCGCGACAGAGCCCAGCACGGCCAGGACGGTGGCGGGCACGGCGACACGGGCCTGCCCGTGCCGGTCGACGAGCCGCGCGACCCAGGGCGCGACCAGTGCGGTAGCGGCGAGGCCGGTCGCGGTGACGGCCCCGGCGAGGGCGTAGGAGCCGCGGGACCCGGCGATCATGGTGATCGCGCTGACCGTGAACATCCCCATGGGGAGCCGCGCGACGAGGTTGCCCGCGGTGAAGGCGCGCGCGCCGGGCGCCGCGAAGAGCCGGCGGTAGGGCCCGGGCGGCCTGCGTGGCGCGGCGCGCGGAGCCCCCGGCCCCTGGCGCGGTGCGAGCACCAGTTGGTCGGACGTGAGCGCGAGCAGCGGCGGGTGAGCGGTCTCCTCGGACCGGGCGGGATGCGGCATGCGTCCACCCTCGGCGTCGCGCCCGGGGCCGGTCCAACACCTGTTCGGTGGCCATTCACGCACCGGTGTTGTTGAATGCGCTGTGCCCCAGGACCTGCAACCGCGGCTGCTCCGCGCTTTCGTCGCCGTCGCCGACGAGCTGCACTTCACCCGCGCGGCTGCCCGTCTCTACGTCGCCCAGCAGGCCCTGAGCCGTGACGTACGGCGGCTGGAGCGGGAGTTGGGGACCGAGCTGTTCGTCCGCACGACCCGGCAGGTGACGCTCACGGCCGACGGCGAACGGCTGCTGCCGTATGCGCGGAGGGTCCTCGAGGCGCAGGACGAGCTGCTTGCCGCGGCTTCCGGGGTCGCGCGTCCGCTGCTCGTCGACCTCAACAGCGCGGGCATGACCTCGGGCCGGATCCTGGAGCGCGCCCGGGAACTCGTCCCCGACTGCGAGCTGATGGCCCGGTTCGAGAGCGGCCTGACCGGCGCGGCCGGCGAGATCGCCGCCGGACGGCTGGATGTCTCCTTCGGCCGCTTCGCGGGCCTGGACCCGGCACTGCGGGCGTCGTTGTCCCAGCAGCCCGTGCGGTACGAGCCGATGGCGGTACTGCTGCCCGAGGACCATCCGCTGGCGGAACTGGACGGTGTACCGCTGAACGCGCTGGCGGGCGAGACCGTATATGCGGGTGCGGGCAATCCGCGGACGCTGGAGTGGACGGAGCTGGCTCGGCTGCTCTTCGCGGGGCGCGGCATCGCCGTCGCACCGCCGACGCCCATGGCGGTGGGAGTGGAGGAGTTCCGGCGGGTGATGGCGAAGACCCGCAATCCGGTCCTCGCGGTCGTCGACTTTCCGGTCATGCCGGAGACGGTCCTGCGGCCGATTGTCGACCCCGTGCCGCTGTCGCCGCTGTCGATGGTCTGGCGTGCCGGGCTGAGGCATCCAGGTCTGGACGCACTGCGTGCGGCGGCGGCCGAACTGGCGGCTCGCGAAGGATGGCTGAAAAGGGCCTCCGACGGATGGTTGCCAGAACGTGACATGTCGCTGATGTGTGACAACAACTGACCGTGGCGTACGGGCCCCTTCCGCTTGCGCTACATTCAGGGACCGGGTGAGTGAGTGGGGTTGGAGCGCTCGGACAGGGTGGGGACCCGAGTCCGGATGCGGCCGATGAGCCGTGCGCACACCCCGATTCCAGTCAGTGGGGGGATGTGTCACCAGCCATGGAAAATTGGCAAGAAAATAGCGGTATAGGTCACACGCACGAGCCGCACGAGGTGACGATTCAACTCGACGGCATCGGACGGAAACTGCGGGACCTGCCGGTCGAACCGATCGCCGCTCAGGACAGCTCCGAGGGGCCGGTTTTCGTCGACGAAAGCGGTCGGCGCAGCAAGAAGCTGCGCCTCGTCGGCTGGGTGCTGGCCGCCGCGTGCGCCTGCTACGCGATCACGCTCGTGGCCGCTCTCGCCGGCGGCAACTCCAGTGCCCCCTGGCTGCCCGGCCTGGGACAGGCGGGAGACGGCAAACCCGCCCACGTCGAGATCCAGCCCGCACCCACCGACCACGACTCCTCGGTGGTCACACCGCACGCGACCCCGGGCGTGCCCGCCCCCGACGAGTCCGTCGACGCGGTGCTGCCGCTGCCCTCGGGCAACGCGGACGGCAGCAGCCCGCTGCCCTCCGCGCCCGCACCCGCCGCGTCTTCCCCCGCCGCCACGCAACAGCCGGCCGACGGGCCCGCCCCGGGCCCGGCAACGCCCGCCACTCCCGACGGCGGCGCCTCCGAGCCCGACACCGGCACGCCTTCCGACGCCGGCCCCTCCGAGCCCGACCCCGGCAGCGGATCCCCCGAACCACCCGTGCAAGAGAGCGCAGCGTAGATGACCTTCCCCAGCCCAGGGGCTCCGCAGCAGCGGAGCCCCAAGCGCGTCGTACGCCGCAGACTGCCGATGCGCTATCTGCTGCCCGTGCTCTTCCTCGTCGCGCTGCTCGCGATGCTGATGCTGCGCGGCTATGTGCACAGCGAGATCCTCGCCGACCACCGTGTACGTCCCCCGGCCGCCACCGACCAGGTCCCCGAGCACATCCTGGCGGGCGGCCCCGTCATCGACGCCCGCGACAAGAAGGACCCGAGGGCCCTGAGCGTCCCCGACCGGCGGCTGGTGCTGACCTTCGACGACGGCCCCGACCCCCTCTGGACCCCGAAGGTCCTCGACAAGCTGAAGCAGTACGACGCCCACGCCGTCTTCTTCGTCACCGGCACGATGGCCTCCCGCCACCCCGACCTGGTCGAACGGATGGTGCGCGAGGGCCACGAGGTCGGCCTGCACACCTTCAACCACCCCGACCTGTCCTTCCAGTCGACCAGCCGCATCGACTGGGAGCTGTCCCAGAACCAGTTGGCGCTGGCCGGCGCCGCCGGTATCCGCACCTCCCTGTTCCGGCCGCCGTACTCGTCCTTCTCCGACGCCCTCGACAACGAGTCCTGGCCCGTCACCCAGTACATAGGCACCCGCGGCTACATCACCGCCTTCAACAACACCGACTCCGAGGACTGGAAGCGGCCGGGCGTCGACGCGATCATCAAGCGCGCCACGCCCAAGGGCACCGAGGGCTCCATCGTGCTGATGCACGACTCCGGCGGCGACCGCTCCCAGACGGTCGCGGCACTGAACCGCTTCCTGCCCGACATGCAGGAGCGCGGCTACCGGTTCACCAACCTCACGGAGGCGCTCGGCGCACCCAGCGCCCACACCAAGGTCACCGGGCCCGAGCTGTGGAAGGGCAAGGCGTTCGTCGGGGCCGTCGCCGTCTCCGAGAACACCACCGAGACCCTGGTCGTGTGCCTGGCCGTGATCGGTGTACTGGTCTTCGCCCGCTTCGGGCTGATGCTGATCCTCTCCTTCGCGCACGCCCGCAAGGTGCGCCGGAAGAACTTCAGCTGGGGGCCGCCGATCACCCGGCCGGTGTCCGTGCTGGTCCCCGCCTACAACGAACGCGAGTGCATCGCCAACACCGTCCGCTCGCTGATGGCGAGCGACCACCCCCTCGAAGTCGTCGTCATCGACGACGGCTCCAGCGACGGCACCGCCGACATCGTCGAGGCGATGGAGCTGCGCGGCGTCCGCGTCGTACGACAGCCCAACTCGGGCAAGCCCGCCGCACTCAACAACGGCATCCGGCACGCCCGGTACGAGATCGTCGTGATGATGGACGGTGACACGGTCTTCGAGCCGTCCACCGTCCGTGAACTCGTCCAGCCCTTCGGTGACCCGCGCGTCGGCGCGGTCGCGGGCAACGCGAAGGTCGGCAACCGCGACACCCTCATCGGGGCATGGCAGCACATCGAGTACGTGATGGGCTTCAATCTCGACCGCCGGATGTACGACCTGCTCGGCTGCATGCCCACCATCCCCGGCGCGGTCGGCGCCTTCCGCCGCAGCGCGCTGGAGCGGGTCGGCGGCATGAGCGAGGACACCCTCGCAGAGGACACCGACATCACCATGGCCATGCACCGCGACGGCTGGCGGGTCGTCTACGCGGAGAAGGCCCGCGCCTGGACCGAGGCACCCGAGTCCGTGCAGCAGCTGTGGTCGCAGCGCTACCGCTGGAGCTACGGCACCATGCAGGCGATCTGGAAGCACCGCCGGGCGCTCGTCGAACGCGGGCCCTCCGGCCGCTTCGGCCGGGTCGGCCTGCCGCTGGTCTCCCTCTTCATGGTCCTCGCGCCGTTGCTCGCCCCGCTGATCGACGTCTTCCTGCTGTACGGGCTGGTTTTCGGGCCCACGCAGAAGACGATCGCCGCGTGGCTCGGCGTCCTCGCCATCCAGGCCGTCTGCGCCGCCTACGCCTTCCGGCTCGACAAGGAACGCATGGTCCACCTGGTCTCACTGCCGCTCCAGCAGATCCTGTACCGCCAGCTGATGTACGTGGTGCTCCTGCAGTCCTGGATCACCGCCCTGACCGGCGGCCGGCTGCGCTGGCAGAAACTGCGGCGCACCGGCGTGGTCGAGGCCCCCGGGGCCGCCGCCTCGGGCGGCCGCGCGGCGCGTGGTGCCGGAGACCGGAGGCCGGTCGCATGACCCCGTACACGCCGCAGACAGCCCAACTGCCGCCGACGCAGCCGCCTCAGGGCGGCACCGCCCCGGTGTCCGCGGGCACCAGGGACCGCTACTTCGACCTGCTGCGGGCGCTCGCCCTCTTCCGCGTCGTGCTCTACCACCTGGTCGGCTGGGCCTGGCTCCCGCTCCTCTTCCCTTCCATGGGCGTGATGTTCGCCCTCGCCGGCTCCCTGATGGCGCGTTCCCTCGCCCGCCCCGCGCTGCAGGTGATCCGCAGCAGGGTGCGGCGCCTCCTGCCCCCGCTGTGGGTGCTGGGGGCCGTGGGGGTGACCGCCATGCTGATCGACGGGTGGCGCCCCGGTCCCTCCGCGGTCTTCTGGCTCCTGCCACTGAGCGATCCGCCGTTCCTCGCCGCCGGATGGGCCGGCGACCTGGCGGAGCCGCTCTGGTATGTGCGCGCCTACCTGTGGTTCGTGCTTCTGTCGCCGCTGCTGCTGCGCTGCCTGCGCAAGCTGCCGTGGGCGACCCTCGCCGCACCGGTCGCCCTCTCCTTCGGGCTCGCCGCCGGCTACCTCTCCATGCCCGAGCGGATCGACTCGGCGCTCACCGACTTCAGCACCTTCGGCGCGTGCTGGATCCTCGGCATGGCCCGCCAGGAAGGCGTCCTCGAGCGCCTGCCGCGCTACGTCGTGCCCTCCGTCGCGCCGTTCGTGATGCTCGCCGGGCTTTGGTGGGCCGGGAACCACGGCTTCGCCGGCGGCGCCGAACTGGACGGCATTCCGGCGGCCGACGCCCTGTGGTCGCTGGGAGCGGTCATGCTCCTGCTCCACTTCAGTCCCACCTGGGAGTCGTGGCCGCCGAGGCTGCGTCAGTGGGACAGCCTGATCACCCTCCTCAACGCACGGGCAGTGACCGTCTACCTCTGGCACAACGTGTGCATCCTGGTCGCCGCCCTCCTGTGGGACCGCATGTGGGACATCGACCTGCTCGCCGAGCGCGCCCCGTGGCTGCTGGACAGCTGGGCCCCGGTGCTGCTGGTCGCCTGGGCGCTGATCGCCGTGTGCATCGTGCTGTTCGGCTGGGCCGAGGACCTGGCGGCCCGCCGCCGCCCGCGCCTGTGGCCGAACGGGCCGTCCGCCTTCCGCCGCTGACACGGGCCCCCGCCCTCCGGGGCTCACACGGCACCTGACGGGCGGGTGAGAGCAAGGTTTCGCGCCGGTCACCTCGGGCCACCGGCCCGAAACGAGCTGCCCATAACCTCGACTCCACGACCAGACACAGGTGGAGGCACGTGATGGCAGGCCGGTGGATCGAAGAGTGGGACCCCGAGGACGAGACCTTCTGGCGGACCAAGGGGGAGCGGATCGCACGGCGCAATCTCGTCTTCTCGGTCCTGAGTGAGCACATCGGGTTCTCCGTCTGGAGCCTGTGGTCCGTGATGGTCCTCTTCATGGGCCCCGAGTACGGAGTCGACCCGGCCGGGAAGTTCTTCCTGATCGGCACGGCGACCCTCGTCGGGGCCGTGATCCGGGTGCCGTACACCTTCGCCGTCGCCCGCTTCGGCGGGCGGAACTGGACCATCTTCAGCGCCCTGCTCCTGCTCCTGCCGACCGGCGCCGCGTATCTGGTGATGGAGCCCGGCACCTCGTACACGACGTTTCTCGCGGTCGCCGCCCTCACGGGCGTGGGCGGCGGTAACTTCGCCTCGTCGATGACCAACATCAACGCCTTCTTCCCGCTGCGAAAGAAGGGCTGGGCGCTCGGCCTCAACGCGGGCGGCGGCAACATCGGCGTACCGGTCATCCAGCTGATCGCCCTGCTCATCATCGGCACGGCCGGGGCGGCACACCCCCGGCTGGTGCTCGGCATCTACATGCCGCTGATCGTGGTGGCCGCCCTGTGCGCCGCCCTGTGGATGGACAACCTGGCGCCGGTGAAGAACGACACCGGCGCGGCGATCGACGCCGCCAAGGAAGGCCACACCTGGATCATGGCCTTCCTGTACATCGGCACCTTCGGCTCGTTCATCGGCTACAGCTTCGCCTTCGGCCTCGTGCTGCAGACCCAGTTCGGACGCACCCCGCTGCAGGCTGCCTCCCTCACCTTCATCGGGCCGCTGCTCGGCTCGCTCATCCGGCCCGTCGGCGGTCTGCTCGCGGACCGCTTCGGCGGGGCGCGCATCACTCTGTGGAACTTCGTGGCCATGGCCGCCGCGACCGGTGTGGTCGTCGCCGCGTCCGTCCAGGAGTCGCTGGCGGTGTTCCTCGTCGGATTCATCGCCCTGTTCGTGCTGACCGGGCTCGGGAACGGCTCGACGTACAAGATGATCCCTGGCATCTTCCAGAACAAGGCCCTCGCCCAGGGCATGACCGGCGAGACAGCGGCCGCCTACGGGCGCCGGCTCTCGGGCGCCTCGATGGGGCTCATCGGCGCCGTCGGCGCGATCGGCGGCCTCGCCATCAACCTGGCCTTCCGCCAGTCCTTCCAGACCGCCGGCACCGGGACCGCGGCCTTCGTGTCCTTCCTCGTCTTCTACGCCCTGTGCTCCGGGGTCACCTGGGCGGTATACCTTCGCCGGCCGGTCGTCGTGCCCGTGCGCACCGCGCAGACGGAGGCAGCGGCGGACACTGGTGCGGAGCCCGTCTACGCGAGGGTCTGATCGAGCGAGCATGTAACGACGGTGAAATATGAGCGAACCGGGCCTGTCACGCACCTTTGACAGGCTCGGTCGCCCGTTCACCGTCCGGTGGCACATTCCGATGGGGCACTTCAGTGGGGACGACCGAGATGCACGACCAAGGCCAACCGCACGGCCCCCTCGCGGGCTTCACCGTCGGCGTGACCGCCGCACGGCGCGCCGACGAGCTCGGCGCGCTCCTCCAGCGGCGCGGCGCGGCGGTCCTGCACGCCCCCGCACTGCGCATCGTTCCGCTCGCGGACGACGCGGAGCTCCTCGCCGCCACCAAGGAACTCATCGGCCACGCGCCGGACGTGACCGTGGCCACCACCGCCATCGGCTTCCGCGGCTGGGTGGAGGCCGCCGACGGCTGGGGGCTCGGCGAGCAGCTGCTGGACCGGCTGCGCGGCTCGGAGCTGCTGGCGCGCGGGCCCAAGGTCAAGGGCGCCATTCGCGCGGCGGGACTCAACGAGGAGTGGTCCCCGGCGTCCGAGTCCATGGCGGAGGTGCTCGACCGGCTCCTGGCCCAGGGTGTCACGGGCCGCCGGGTCGCCCTCCAGCTGCACGGCGAGCCGCTGCCGGGGTTCGTGGAGGCACTGCGGGCAGCAGGGGCCGATGTCGTCCTCGTACCCGTCTACCGGTGGATGCCGCCGGAGGACATCAACCCGCTCGACCGGCTGCTCGACGCGACCGTCTCCCGCTCCCTGGACGCCGTCACCTTCACCAGCGCCCCGGCCGCGGCGTCGCTCATGTCCCGGGCAGAGGGCCGCGGGCTGCTGCCGGATCTGCTGGCCGCCCTCGACCACGACGTGCTCGCCGCCTGCGTGGGCCCGGTCACCGCGGTGCCGCTGCAGGCGGCGGGCGTCACCACGGTCCAGCCGGAGCGTTTCCGGCTCGGTCCGCTCGTCCAGCTTCTCGGTGTCGAACTGCCCGCCCGCGCCCGTACGTTCCCCGTCGCGGGCCACCGCGTCGAGATCCGCGGCCACGCCGTCCTCGTCGACGACGAGCTGCGCCCCGTGCCGCCCGCCGGGATGGCCCTGCTGCGGGCCCTGTCGGAGCGGCCCGGCTGGGTCGTCGCCCGCTCCGACCTTCTGCGTGCCCTGCCCGGGGCCGGCACGGACGAGCACGCCGTGGAGACGGCCATGGCCCGGCTGCGTACGGCGCTGGGGGCCCCGAAGCTGATCCAGACCGTCGTCAAACGGGGCTACCGGCTGGCCCTCGACCCGGCGTCCGACGCCAAGTACGCCGACGTCTGACCCCCGGCCGGGTGGTGCGCCGCGCGCAGGAGCGACGTCGCGCGCCACAGGCAGACCAGGGCTGCCGTCGTCAGCAGCGCCCGCACGATGTTCCAGAGCACCCACGGATCCTCGAAGCTCTCCCGTACGGCGCCCGGGTCGGCGATGTTGTCGGGGGCCCCCGCGGCGGCGAGTTCGTTGTTGAGCGGCACGTTCGCCGCGGATGTGACCAGGAACACCAGGACGTACAGGATCAGGGCGGCCGTCACCCACCGGCCCGTCGGTGTGCGGCGCAGCTGCCAGGCCGAGACGGCTGTGAGGATCAGCGCGCCGAAGAAGCCCGCGAAGAACACGGGGTTCTCGATGACTTCGTTGATGTTCTGCATGACCTCGACATAGGTCCGGTCCTCGCTTCGGCTCAGCGCGGGCATCACCGCGCAGGCGAACGCGTACCAGACGCCCGCGACCAGCCCGGTCGCCACGGTGGCCGACGCGAGAACGGCCCGTGCACCCCTCTTCTGTGTCATGTGGCCAGTCAACAGGGCTGTCCTCGTGCGGAACATGGGCGAGCGTCGCAATCGCATGTCCGTGCGTCCAAGGCTCGATGCGGGCTTCCGGCGGCACCCGCGGGCGGGCACTCTGGTGGGGAACACCCGACGGTGCTTCTGAGGTGGTGACAGGCACATGACAGCGGCGGGCATGGGCTCGTACCAATGGCGGTTCGACTCCGGGCGCATCTGCCTGGACCTGGTGGCGACGGCACCGGAATCCGACCGCCATGCCGACGGCCCCGAACCGTTCGCCGATCCAGAGGGGTTGGCGCACTGGCTCGCCGCTGCCGGACTCGTACCCGCCGACACCCGCCCCGCCCCCGTCGACGGCACCTGGGTGGCCGGCTTCGTCGAACTGCGAGACTGTGTCGACCGCTTGGTGCGGGGCGGACGCCAGGACGCCCGCGCCGAGCACGCCCTCGCGATCCTCAACGCCCGTGCGCAGGGCGCCCCGCCGGGCATCAGGGCAGTACGCGACGAGGACGGCGGTCTCGTGCGGGCCCTGTGCTCGACGCCGGAGTGCTCGGCGCTGCTCGCGGTCGTCGCACGGGACGCCGTGGATCTGCTCACTGATCCCGTCGCGCGCTCGCGGCTGCGGCAGTGCGAGGGCGACAACTGCCGCCGCGTCTATCTGGACACCTCGCGCGGCCGACGCAGGCGCTGGTGTTCCAGCGAGGTGTGCGGCAACCGCGAGCGGGTCGCGAGACACCGCCGGAAGGCCTCTGTAAAAGATCTTGAAGTTTCCTCGGCCGGAGTTGAATGAAACCTCCGCCGTCCCCGTAGTGAAGGGGGACGACAGCCAGCCGACGAAAACAGGGTCTCGACCAGGAGGTTCAGGTGCGCAAGGATGCCGCCGTGGCCGATGACCGTCCGCAACGGGCCCGCCATCGAAGCGAGAAGCCACGTATCGACACTTCCGTCCCCGACGAGGAGTTGATGCGTGCCCTCTACCGCGAACATGCAGGGCCGTTGCTTGCTTATGTACTGCGTCTCGTCGCCGGCGATCGCCAGCGCGCCGAGGACGTCGTGCAGGAGACGCTCATCCGTGCCTGGAAGAACGCCGGCCAGCTCAACCGAGCTACCGGCTCTGTCCGACCCTGGCTGGTGACGGTCGCACGGCGCATCGTCATCGACGGCCACCGCAGCCGGCAGGCCCGGCCGCAGGAGGTCGATCCGTCGCCGCTGGAGGTCATGCCCGCGGAGGACGAGATCGACAAGGCGTTGTGGCTGATGACGCTCTCAGATGCACTCGATGATTTGACGCCCGCCCACAGGGAAGTTCTTGTCGAGACGTATTTCAAGGGGCGTACGGTCAATGAAGCGGCCGAAACCCTCGGCATACCCAGCGGGACCGTGCGGTCCCGTGTGTTCTACGCGCTCCGTTCCATGAAGCTCGCTCTTGAGGAGAGGGGGGTCTCGGCATGACCATGTACGAGCAGGAGTCCGTACACGACGCCGTCGGTGCGTACGTGCTCGGCGTGCTCGACGAAGCGGACGCCTCCGTCTTCGAGGCGCATCTGGCGGGATGCGACATCTGTGCCGCCCGCCTCGACGAGTTCTCGGGGATGGAACCGATGCTGGCGATGCTCGCGCAGGCGCCCGCCCCGGCACCGCCGCAGAGCAACGTCTACAGCCTGCCCGGAATGCCGGGACAGGCGGACTTCCCGCCGCCCCGGCCGGTCCCCGTGGTGCCCACCTCGCCGAGCCCCAAGGTGCTCGACGGCCTGCTGAACGAGGTCGCCGTCAAACGCGCCCACAAGCGCAGGCGCGGCATGTACCTGCTCGCGGCGGCAGCGGCACTGATCATCGGCGGGCCGGCGGTCGCGGTCGTCGTCACCGCCGACGACACCGGCAGCACCGTGGCGGGCGCAGAGCCGCACCCCACCAGTCCCGCCGAGGACGCCTTCTTCAACCACATGGAGGAGAAGGTGCAGGCCACGGATGCGACCACCAAGGTCAGCGCCGTCGTCGGCATGGAGAAGAAGGGCTGGGGCACCCACGCCGTCCTGGAGCTGAAGAACGTCAAGGGCCCCCTGAAGTGCAACCTCATCGCCGTCTCCAAGACCGGTGAGGAAGAGGTCGTGACGTCGTGGGCCGTGCCCACGTGGGGCTACGGAATCCCCGACAGCCCCAACGCGGCCGCCAAGAGCCCGCTGTACGTGCACGGCGGCTCGGCCATGGACCGCGGCGACATCGATCACTTCGAGGTCCGTACGTTCGACGGCCGGCGGCTCGTGGAGGTCGACGCTTAGCGGGCCGGAATCTTCCGGCCGGGGTGCTGTGCGGCCCCCGGCCGCACCACCATGTCCCGCCCCCCCCGGGACGGCGGCCCGGACAGGTGCAATAACCTCCCCCCGTGGCGTACGGTTGACGGCTGCCCAGTGCACGTCAGAAGGGGGCCCGGTGGCCGCGCAGGATGCCGCTGTCGAATCCGTGGTCGGCTCCGCCGCCGACACGGTGCGAGACCGTGAGATCGGTGTCGAACAGGAACATCTGGACCAGGTGTACCGCCGTCTCGAGGAGAAGATCCACGAGGCCGAGTTCCTGATGAACGACGCCGCCAAGAGGGGCCAGGTCGGCACGCCCGGCGCGCTCGCCGAGCGGGACGCCCAGGTCTTCCGCGCGGGCGTCCACCTCAACCGGCTCAACAACGAGTTCGAGGACTTCCTCTTCGGCCGGATCGACCTGCTGTACGGCAAGAACGGCAAGAAGGGTCCCGACGGCGCCTACACCTCCGTCGAACCCGCCGACGACGCCGTACGCCCCGACAACACGGCCGACATCGGGGAGACCCTGCACATCGGCCGCATCGGCGTCCTCGACTCCGACTACGCGCCGCTGGTCATCGACTGGCGTGCCCCCGCCGCCGCACCCTTCTACCGGTCCACCCCGGTCGACCCCGGCCGCGTGGTGCGCAGGCGCGTCATCCGCTCCAAGGGCCGCAAGGTCCTCGGCGTCGAGGACGACCTGATGCGTCCCGAGCTGACCGCCACCCTCGACGGCGAGCCGCTCCCCGTCATCGGCGACGGCGCGCTGATGGCCGCCCTCGGACAGGCCCGCAGCCACACCATGCGGGACATCGTCGCCTCCATCCAGGCCGAACAGGACCTGGTGATCCGCGCCCCCGCCGCCTCCGTCACCTACGTGGAGGGCGGACCCGGTACCGGCAAGACGGCGGTGGCCCTGCACCGCGCCGCCTACCTGCTCTACCAGGACCGGCGCCGCTACGCGGGCGGCATCCTCATCGTCTCCCCGACCCCCCTGCTCGTCGCCTACACCGAGGGCGTGCTGCCGTCGCTGGGCGAGGAGGGGCAGGTCGCGATCCGTGCCGTCGGCTCGCTGGTGGACGGTGCCGAGGCGACGGTCTACGACGAACCGGCCGTGGCCCGCGTCAAGGGCTCCTCACGGATGCTCAAGGTGCTGCGCAAGGCCGCGCGGGGCGCCCTGGAGATGCCGGCCCAGGCCCCCGCCGAGGACAAGGACGAACAGCTCGCCTTCGGCGAGGAGCCGGCAGCCCCCGCGGGCACGCCCACCCGGCTGCGCGTCGTCGCCTTCGGCCGGCGGCTCGAGCTGGAGGCCGGCGAACTGCAGCGCATCCGTCTGGCCGTGCTCGGCGGCACCGCACCCGTGAACCTCCTGCGCCCGCGCGCCCGGCGGCTGCTGCTCGACGCCCTGTACGCCAAGTCGGGCGCCGCGGGCCGTCACACCGGCGACCCCGAGCTCGCCGCCGAACTGCGCTCCTCCTTCGACGAGGACGTCACGGGCGAGGACACCTTCACCGCGTTCCTGGACGCCTGGTGGCCCGAGCTGACCCCGCGCGCCGTGCTGGCGGCCATGGCTGACGAGCGGCGCCTCGGCCGCTGGGCGCGCCGCGTGCTCAACCCCGGAGAGGTGCGCAGGCTGGCCCGCTCGCTGCGCCGGGACGGTCTCTCCGTGCACGACGTGGCGCTCCTCGACGAGCTCCACACGCTGCTCGGCACCCCGGCCCGTCCCCGAAAGAGGCGTGAGCTCGACCCGCTGGACCAGTTGACCGGGCTCGAGGAGCTGATGCCGCAGCGCGAGGAGTCACAACGAGAGCGGGCCGAACGGCTGGCAGCCGAGCGCACCGAGTACGCGCACGTCATCGTCGACGAGGCGCAGGACCTCACGCCCATGCAGTGGCGGATGGTGGGCCGTCGCGGCCGGCACGCGACATGGACGGTTGTCGGCGACCCGGCTCAGTCGTCCTGGTCCTCGCCGGACGAGGCGGCGGAGGCCCGTGACGAGGCTCTCGGCAGCCGTCCGCGCCGCCGCTTCGAGCTGACCGTCAACTACCGGAATCCGGCGGAGATCGCGGAACTGGCGGCCAAGGTGCTCAGACTCGCCATGCCCGGCATGGAGTCCCCGTCCGCGGTCCGCTCCACGGGAGTGCGCCCGCGCTTCGCGGCCCTCCGGGACGGCGCGGACCTGGCCGCCGCCGTACGTACGGAGGCGGAGCGGTTGCTGGAGCAGGTCGACGGCACCGTCGGCGTCGTCGTCGCCATGAGCCGTCGTGAGCAGGCCGCACGCTGGCTGGCGGGGCTCGGCGAGAGGGTCGTCGCGCTCGGCTCGCTGGAGGCGAAGGGACTGGAGTACGACGCGACCGTCGTCGTCTCGCCCGCGGAGATCGCCGACGAGTCGCCGGCGGGTCTGCGGGTGCTCTACGTGGCACTGACACGGGCGACCCAGCAGCTCACGGTGGTCTCCGGCAGCCGGGACCAGCCGGACGCGGACGGCGTCCCGGACCTGCTGCGGGACTGAACGGGCGACCGCTCGAGAAGTCAACATCCGATGGGGGAATCACTTGTCGGAGTGGTGCGTTAGCCTGGGTACGGCACCGGCTCGATCCAAGCCCCCGGGCCCAACCTTCGTCCCTCAGAGGGACCACTTGCCGCGAGGCGAGCATGGCGGGTCGGTGCCGCTCAGCATTGCGGAGAGGCCCGCGTCACCTGGTCAGGTGACGCGGGCCTCTACTGTTTCAGCCCCGTATCTCGTATGGTGGAAAACAATTTCCGAAAACAATATGACCGCATTACCTGCTACTGGCAGGTAGGTGTCACCATCTTCACAGCGCTGCCGGGCTCAGGCGCGGCGCCGCATGGCAAAGAAGCTAGGGAAAGCAGAGGAACCCGGTCATGGCAACGGCGCCCAGCGTCTCGTACTCGATGACGGTCCGGCTGGAGGTGCCCGCGAGCGGAACCGCGGTCTCCCAGCTCACCACGGCCGTGGAGTCCTCCGGGGGCTCCGTGACCGGCCTGGACGTGACCGCCTCCGGCCACGAGAAGCTGCGGATGGATGTCACGATCGCCGCCACCTCGACGGCCCACGCGGACGAGATCGTCGAAGAGCTGCGGAACATCGAGGGCGTCGTCCTCGGCAAGGTCTCGGACCGTACGTTCCTGATGCACCTCGGCGGCAAGATCGAGATGGCGTCCAAACATCCCATCCGCAACCGTGACGACCTGTCCATGATCTACACCCCGGGCGTCGCCCGAGTGTGCATGGCGATCGCGGAGAACCCGGAGGACGCCCGCCGCCTCACCATCAAGCGCAACTCCGTTGCAGTGGTGACCGACGGCTCCGCCGTGCTCGGCCTCGGCAACATCGGACCCAAGGCCGCCCTGCCGGTCATGGAGGGCAAGGCCGCGCTCTTCAAGCGCTTCGCCGGCATCGACGCGTGGCCCATCTGTCTGGACACCCAGGACACCGACGCCATCGTCGAGATCGTCAAGGCGATCGCGCCCGGCTTCGCCGGCATCAACCTCGAGGACATCTCCGCGCCCCGCTGCTTCGAGATCGAGGCACGGCTGCGCGAGGCCCTCGACATCCCCGTCTTCCACGACGACCAGCACGGCACCGCGATCGTCGTCCTCGCCTCGCTGACCAACGCTCTGCGCGTGGTGGGCAAGGAAGTCAGCGACGTCCGGGTCGTCATGTCCGGCGCCGGCGCGGCCGGTACCGCCATCCTCAAACTCCTCATCGCGGCGGGCGTCAAGCACGCCGTCGTGGCCGACATCCACGGTGTCGTCCATGCGGGCCGTGAGGACCTCGTGGCCGCCGCGCCCGAGTCGCCGCTGCGCTGGATCGCCGACAACACCAACCCCGAGGGCGTCACCGGCACGCTCAAGGAAGCGGTTGCCGGAGCCGACGTCTTCATCGGCGTCTCCGCACCGAACGTGATCGGCGCGGACGATGTCGCGGCGATGGCGGAGGGCGCGATCGTGTTCGCTCTCGCGAATCCCGACCCCGAGGTCGAGCCTGCAATCGCCCGTCAGACGGCGGCAGTTGTGGCAACCGGCCGCTCCGACTTCCCCAACCAGATCAACAATGTGCTGGTCTTCCCGGGCGTCTTCCGCGGTCTGCTGGACGCTCAGTCCCGCACCGTCAACACCGAGATGATGCTCGCGGCCGCGGCGGCGCTCGCGGACGTCGTCACGGAGGACGAACTCAACCCGAACTACATCATCCCCTCGGTCTTCAACGACAAGGTCGCCGGAGCCGTCGCAGGGGCCGTTCGGGACGCAGCACGGGCGGCGGGCGCGGCTGTGACAGGCCCCACGTCCGCCTGACATACGGCGCGTCGCGGGTCGCGGGGCCGCAAACCCCCCTTTAGGGTGGCGGACCAGGGAGCACGCGGCCCGGCCCGCCCGCTCCGACGAGTCTCGAAAGAGTCGACGGAACGTCACCACGATGAGGCAGTGGGGGATTCCGTGTGGCTCCGGTGTGACTCCGGAGGGTGCCGGATTGGCTTTCCCGCCGCTGGTGGGGGCAGGATGCTTCCCCGAGGACCTGCGTCCTGGGGGAAGCCCCGAGGGCGCGGAGGGGTCTGACAGCAGACCCGGGTCCGGGGACTGTCCGAGGGCCCTGGCAGCATCGGCTTCGATCCACGCCTCACAGGCAAGAAGAACACGGGAGTAACAAAATGAACCGCAGTGAGCTGGTGGCCGCGCTGGCCGACCGCGCCGAGGTGACCCGCAAGGACGCCGACGCCGTTCTGGCCGCTCTCGCCGAGACCGTCGGCGAGGTCGTCGCCAAGGGCGACGAGAAGGTCACCATCCCCGGCTTCCTGACCTTCGAGCGCACCCACCGTGCCGCTCGCACCGCGCGCAACCCGCAGACCGGCGACCCGATCCAGATCCCGGCCGGCTACAGCGTGAAGGTCTCCGCGGGCTCGAAGCTCAAGGAAGCCGCCAAGGGCAAGTAAGGCCTAGGCAGCGAGAGGGGCGGTCACCCGGGGTCCGGGTGACCGCCCCTCTGCGTGCGCGGGCGGTGGGGCGCGCCGGCCGGTCCTCTCGGGGCACCGTCCCACCCTGGCCCGCGCCTCGGTCGCCGACGGGGCTGGGACGGTCCCCGTGGGGCTGTATGCGTCCCTGTGCAGGGGCCGGGCGGCCCGGTAGGGCATGAGCGGCCGGTCTTGTCGGGGTGCCGCCCGAACCCTGCGCCTCAATCGTGGGCGGGGCTGGATGGGCCCGTGCCGGAGCGTGGGCGGGCTGGGTGTGTCAGGCGGGGAGCGCCTGGCCGGGTGCCGGCCGGTCCTGTCGGGGTGCCGCCCGGGCCTCCATCGCCGGTGGGGCCGGTGTCGCCCCCTTGCCAGGGCGTGGGCGGGGTTGGAGGCGCCCCGGTGCCTCGGGCGCAGCGTGGCCGGGACGGCCACCTCACGGGACGGCCACCGCGCCCGGGGCGGCGGCCCGGCAGGGCTGAATGGCCCCCGCGCCTCGGCGACGGGGCTCGGTGGGCCGCCGCGTCCGGGGCCCGGCGCCCGGCGGCGAAGGTCGGGCCGTGCAGCGCGATGGCCCCCGCGGGGCATTCCGCGAGGGCCATCCGAACGGCATCGGCCGCGGCGTCAGACGATCGGGCCGCCCGGCAGTTCGACCTTCGCTCCGAGCTTCTCGAGCTTCTCCATGAAGTTCTCGTAGCCCCGGTTGATCAGGTCGATGCCGTGCACCCGCGACGTCCCCTGCGCCGCCAGGGCGGCGATCAGGTAGGAGAAGCCGCCGCGCAGGTCCGGGATGACCAGGTCCGCGCCCTGGAGCTTCGTGGGGCCCGACACGACCGCGGAGTGCAGGAAGTTGCGCTGGCCGAAGCGGCAGTGGGAGCCGCCCAGGCACTCGCGGTACAGCTGGATGTGCGCGCCCATCTGGTTCAGCGCCGACGTGAAGCCGAGCCGCGACTCGTACACCGTCTCGTGGACGATGGACAGGCCCGTCGCCTGGGTCAGGGCCACCACCAGCGGCTGCTGCCAGTCCGTCTGGAAGCCGGGGTGCACGTCCGTCTCCAGCGCGATGGACTTCAGCCGCCCGCCCGGGTGCCAGAAGCGGATGCCCTCGTCGTCGATCTCGAACGCGCCACCGACCTTCCGGTACGTGTTCAGGAAGGTCATCATCGAGCGCTGCTGCGCGCCCCGCACGTAGATGTTGCCCTCGGTCGCCAGCGCCGCCGACGCCCAGGAGGCCGCCTCCAGGCGGTCGGGAAGCGCCCGGTGTGTGTAGCCGCCGAGTTTGTCGACACCCGTGATCCGGATCGTCCGGTCGGTGTCCATGGAGATGATCGCGCCCATCTTCTGCAGGACGCAGATGAGGTCCTCGATCTCCGGCTCCACCGCCGCGTTGGTCAGCTCGGTGACGCCCTCGGCGAGCACGGCCGTCAGCAGCACCTGCTCGGTCGAGCCGACCGACGGGTACGGCAGGCGGATCTTGGTGCCGCGCAGCCGCTGCGGGGCCTCCAGGTACTGGCCGTCCGCGCGCTTCTCGATCGTCGCGCCGAACTGGCGCAGCACGTCGAAGTGGAAGTCGATGGGCCGGCCGCCGATGTCGCAGCCGCCGAGGCCGGGGATGAAGGCGTGACCGAGCCGGTGCAGCAGCGGGCCGCAGAAGAGGATCGGAATGCGCGACGAGCCCGCGTGGGCATCGATGTCGGCGACGTTCGCGCTCTCGACGTGCGTGGGGTCGAGGACCAGCTCGCCGGGCTCCTCGCCGGGGCGGACAGTCACCCCGTGCAGCTGCAGCAGCCCGCGTACGACTCTCACGTCACGGATGTCCGGCACGTTGCGCAGCCGGCTCGGGCCACTGCCGAGCAGGGCGGCGACCATCGCCTTTGGCACGAGGTTCTTCGCGCCGCGGACGCGGATCTCGCCCTCGAGCGGGGTTCCGCCGTGGACAAGCAGTACATCGTCTGTGCCGGTCATGAATCTCGCGTTCCGGAGGGCTCCCCCCGGCGAAGCGAGGGAAGGGCGGTCGGGTGGCCAGAGAAAAGGGTAAGGGGGCGGAGCACCGATTCCGTAAGGGTGAGGACCCATCTCGGCCGTAATGAATTGGGCACAACACGCTCTGTCCGTCGAGCCTCGCGCACCGTCACCGTTCCGGCCCTCGGACGCGGACGCGATGCCTCCGCGTCCGCTCCGCGCACAGCATCGTCTGAGCTGCGCCCATCGCGCGCATCCCGCGGATGCCGAGGTGCACTCCTGCGCTCGGGCCCCGCGGAGCGCGAAGATGCGGGATCATGTCTGGCATGACCGAGGTGTCCTCGCTCACAGGGCGGCTGCTTGTCGCCGCACCCGCCCTGGCGGACCCCAACTTCGACCGGGCGGTGGTCCTGCTGCTCGATCACGACGACGAGGGCTCCCTCGGGGTGGTTCTGAACAGGCCCACCCCCGTGGTCGTGGAGGACATTCTCGAGTCCTGGGCGGCGCTGGCCGGTGAACCGGGCGTTGTCTTCCAGGGCGGACCCGTCTCCCTCGACTCGGCGCTCGGCGTCGCGGTGATCCCCGGCGACGAGGGCCCGCTCGGCTGGCGGCGGGTGTACGGGGCGATCGGCCTCGTCGACCTCGAGGCCCCGCCGGAGCTGCTCGGAGGGGCGCTCGGCTCCCTGCGGATCTTCGCAGGTTACGCGGGCTGGGGTCCCGGCCAACTGGAGGACGAGCTCCTGGACGGCGCGTGGTACGTCGTGGAGTCGGAGCCGGGGGACGTGTCCTCGCCCCACCCGGAGAACCTGTGGCGCTCCGTGCTGCGACGCCAGCGCAATGAGCTCGCCATGTTCGCGACGTACCCGGACGACCCGAGCCTGAACTGACCCCTGAACCGATCCGCGGCGCCGGCCCTCCGGGGCGGTTCGCCCAGACGGCAGGGCCTTGCTCCCGCAGGGGCCGTCTCGTGAGTACCCTTGGAGCCCATGAGCACTCTTGAGCCCGAGCGCGGGACAGGCACGGGGACCCTCGTAGAGCCGACACCCCAGGTGTCGCACGGCGACGGCGACCACGAGCGCTTCGCGCATTACGTCCAGAAGGACAAGATCATGGCGAGTGCCCTCGACGGCACTCCCGTCGTGGCACTGTGCGGGAAGGTCTGGGTGCCGGGGCGCGACCCCAAGAAGTACCCGGTCTGCCCCATGTGCAAGGAGATCTACGAGTCCATGGGCGCGGGTGGCGACAAGGACAAGGGCAAGGGCGGCAAGGACAAGAAGTAACCGCTCCGACCGGTCTGCTACGGCCCCCGGGACGCGCTTCGGCGCTCCCGGGGGCCGTTTGCGTTCCGTCATTCGGCGGCCGCCGTGGCATGGGCTTCCGTTGCACGGAGTGCTTCACCCGGTCACAGAGTGGTTGAGACCTCTTGTCCGGCCGTATGCCCGGCTCTAGCCTCCTGCGTGTTGTGCAGTGCGAAACACCCGTTGCGTATGTTGCAACGCCAACTCGTAGGGGTCCCCGCATGAAGCTCATTTCCCGAACAGCCGCCACGGCCGCGGCACTTGCGCTGGCGGGGATCACCGCCACCGCCTGCGCCCCCCAGACCTCCGACAACAGCGCACAGCAGGACGACAAGAGCGGCACCCTGCGGGTCTGGCTGTTCCAGGAGGTCAACAACAAGCCCAAGGAGCAGGTCGTCGACGCCGCGGTCGCCGCCTTCGAGAACGCGCACAAGGGCGCCAAGGTCGAGGTCGAGTACATACCGGTCGAGACGCGCGCCCAGAAGATGAAGGCGGCGTTCAACGACCCGAAGAGCGCCCCCGACGTCATCGAGTACGGCAACACCGACACGGCCGGCTACGTCAAGGACGGCGGACTCGCCGACGTCAGCGCCGAGTTCAACGCATGGAGCGAGGCCAAGGACAGCGACCCCACGGCCAAGCAGTCCGTCACCGTCGACGGCAGGATCTACGGCGCTCCACTCTTCGTCGGCGCCCGGGCGCTCTACTACCGCACCGACGTCTTCGAGGACCTGGGCATCGAGGCGCCCAAGACCCAGGACGTGCTCATCGCCACCGCCAAGAAAATCCACAAGCAGAAGTCGGACCTGTACGGGTTGGTCGTCGGCGGCGCCTACACCTACGGCGCCATGCCCTTCATCTGGGCCCACGGCGGCGAACTGGCGGAGGAGAGCGGCGGCTCCTACACGTCCGCCATCGACAGCCCCGCCGCCCAGAAGGGCATCAAGGCCTACACGTCCCTCTTCGGCGACGACAACTGCCCGGCCGCCAAATGCGCGTCCATGGGCGGCAACGCCACCGTCACCGCGTTCGCCTCCGGCAAGGCGGCCATGGCGATCGGCGGCGACTTCAGCCACCAGGCCGTCGAGGCCGGCTCGGTCAAGGGCAAGTACGCGGTCGTCCCGCTGCCGGGCCTGAAGGCCGGCGAGATCGCCCCCGCGTTCGCGGGCGGCAACAACGTCGGGGTGCTCAAGAGCAGTTCGCACCGCACACTGGCGGTCGACCTGATGAAGCAGCTCGCCGGCAAGGAGACCCAGCGCAAGCTCTTCGACGCGATGGGTTTCCTGCCCACGTACACCGATGTGCGCACCGAAGCGGCGAAGAAGCAGCCGTTCGTCGAGCCCTTCATCAAAACGCTGGACGCCCAGGCCAAGTTCGTCCCCGCCTCGCCCGCCTGGGGGCACATCGACGCCTCGCTCGTCCTGCCGACAATGTTCCAGGAGATCGTCAGCGGCAAGAAGGACATAGCCACGGCCTCCGGGGACGCCGCCGAGAAGATGGACGCCGCGTTCACCGACGCGGGCTGAGTCCATGGCGTACAAGACTGCCGCCGCGGAGCCGGCCGTGGTCCCCGCGGGGACCACGGGCCGTCCGCCGCGGACGAACACACCGTCCGCCACCAGGGCCCGCCGCCGTCGAGGCGCCTGGACGCCCTGGCTCTACCTCGCACCCGCCCTCGTGGTGCTTGCCGCGCTGCTGGTCTACCCCATCTACCAGCTCGGTCTGATCTCCTTCCTCGAATACACCCAGGCACAGGTCAGCGGCGGTCAACCGACCACCTTCCAGGGACTGGCCAACTACCGGGCGCTGTTCGCCGACAGCCAGTTCTGGCACGTGCTGTCGGCGACGCTGCTCTTCGCCGCGGCGTGCGTGATCACCACCCTCGCCGTCGGCTGCGCGCTGGCCGTCCTGCTGACCCGCGTGCGCGCACTGCCACGGCTCGCCCTGATGCTGGCCGCACTCGGCGCCTGGGCGACCCCCGCGATCACCGGCTCCACCGTCTGGGTCTTCCTCTTCGACCCCGACTACGGCCCGGTCAACCGTCTGCTGGGGCTGGGCGACTTCTCCTGGACGTACGGCCGCTACAGCGCCTTCGCGCTCGTCCTGTTCGAGGTCGTGTGGTGCTCGTTCCCGTTCGTGATGGTGACCGTGTACGCGGGCATCAAGGCGATCCCGGGGGAGGTGCTGGAGGCGGCCTCGCTGGACGGGGCCTCGCAGTGGCGGATCTGGCGATCCGTCATGGCACCGATGCTGCGGCCCATCCTGGCGGTCGTCACCATCCAGTCGATCATCTGGGACTTCAAGGTCTTCACCCAGATCTACGTGATGACGAACGGCGGAGGCATCGCCGGACAGAATCTCGTGCTCAACGTGTACGCCTATCAGAAGGCCTTCGCGTCCTCGCAGTACAGCCTGGGCTCCGCGATCGGCGTCGTCATGCTGCTGATCCTTCTGGCGGTCACGCTCGTCTATCTGCGGCTTCTGCGACGCCAGGGAGAAGAGATATGAGCCTCGAATCGCGCGGCCTTCGTGGCCCTCTTTCCCCGCTTGTCCGGCGGCTTTCCCCGCGGGCCGGGCGCACTGCCCCGCTTGTCCGGCGTACTTCCCTGCGGGCCGGGCGCACTGCCCCGCTTGTCCGGCGTACTTCCCTGCGGGTCCGGCGCCCCTGGCGGCTCGCGGCGGAGGCGTCGGCGCTGGTCATCGCGGTCGCCGTCGCCTTTCCGCTGTACTGGATGGTCCTCTCCGCCTTCAAACCGGCCGGTGAGATCCAGTCCACGGAGGCGAAGCCGTGGACCCTGGCTCCCTCGCTGGACTCGTTCCGCCGGGTCTTTCGGCAGGAGGACTTCGGCGGCTATTTCGTCAACAGCCTCATCGTCGCCGGGACGGTCGTCCTCGCGTCGGCCCTGATCGCGTTCCTGGCGGCCACCGCGGTCACGCGCTTCCGTTTCACGTTCCGCACGACGCTGCTGATCATGTTCCTGGTGGCGCAGATGGTGCCGGTCGAGGCCCTCACCATTCCGCTCTTCTTCCTGATGCGGGACTTCGGTCAGCTGAACACCCTCGGCTCGCTGATCCTGCCGCACATCGCCTTCTCGCTGCCGTTCGCCATCTGGATGCTGCGGGGCTTCGTCAAGGCGGTCCCCGAAGCCCTGGAGGAGGCGGCGTACATCGACGGCGCGAGCCGTAGCCGCTTCCTTTGGCAGATCCTCTTCCCGCTGGTCTTTCCCGGGCTCGTGGCGACGAGCGTCTTCTCGTTCATCTCGACGTGGAACGACTTCCTGTTCGCCAAGTCGTTCATCATCAGCGACACCTCGCAGTCGACCCTGCCGATGGCGCTGCTGGTCTTCTTCAAGCCCGACGAGAACGACTGGGGCGGGATCATGGCGGCTTCCACCGTGATGACCGTGCCGGTGCTCGTCTTCTTCGTACTCGTACAGCGGCGTCTGGTCTCCGGCCTGGGCGGCGCGGTGAAAGACTGAAAGGCTGACGGCATGACAGACCACGTGACGGACCTGATACCGGCGCCGTGCAGCGTCGCATGGGCGGCGTCCTCACCCGCCCAGTGCGTACTCGACGAGCGGACCCGGATCGACGCCCGCCCCGGCACGGAGGGAACGGAGCAGTGGCTGCGCGCCACCGTCGGCGCGGCCACCGGGCTGCCGCTCCACGCAGCCGCCGGGCGCGGGGACGGAGACGCCGGTCGCGGCGTCGGCACCAGCCGCATCGTGCTGGTCATCGACACCGACCTTGCCGACGAGGGCTACCGCCTCGTGGCGGACGGCGCCGTCATCCGGATCGAAGGCGGCAGTGCCGCAGGGGTGTTCTGGGGCGCGCAGACCCTGCGGCAGCTCCTCGGGCCGGCGGCCCACCGGCGGGCGCCGCTGACGAAGGGCGGACGGTGGGAGCTGCCCGCGGTCACCATAGAGGACGCCCCCCGGTTCTCCTGGCGCGGCATGATGCTCGACGTCTCACGGCACTTCATGCCCAAGGGCGGTGTCCTGCGCTACCTGGACCTGCTCGCCGCGCACAAGCTCAACGTCTTCCACTTCCACCTCACCGACGACCAGGGCTGGCGCATCGAGATCAAGCGGCACCCCCGGCTCACCGAGGTCGGCGCATGGCGGACACGCACCAAATACGGGCACCGGGCCTCACTCCTGTGGGACGACAAGCCACACGGCGGCTACTACACGCAGGACGACATCCGGGAGATCGTCGCCTACGCCGCCGAGCGGCATATCACCGTCGTCCCCGAGATCGACATCCCCGGGCACTCGCAGGCCGCCATCTCCGCATATCCGCAACTGGGCAACTCCGACGTCATCGACACAACCTCCCTGACAGTCTGGGACAACTGGGGCGTGAGTCCCAACGTACTCGCACCCACTGACAACACCCTTCGCTTCTATGAGGGTGTGCTCGAGGAGGTCCTCGAGCTCTTCCCGTCCACGTTCGTGCACATCGGCGGCGACGAGTGCGCCAAGGACCAGTGGAAGGCCTCCGCGGCCGCCCAGGCGCGCATCAAGGAGCTGGGACTGGCCGACGAGGACGAACTCCAGTCGTGGTTCATCCGCCACTTCGACCGCTGGCTGACCGACCGTGGCCGACGGCTCATCGGCTGGGACGAGATCCTCGAAGGAGGCCTCGCCCCCGGCGCCGCCGTCTCCTCATGGCGCGGCTACAAGGGCGGCATCGCCGCCGCGGAGGCCGGCCACGACATCGTCATGTGCCCCGAGCAGCAGGTGTACTTGGACCACCGGCAGGCCGACGGCGACGAACCGATGCCGATCGGTTTCGTACGCACCCTCGAGGACGTCTACCGTTTCGAGCCCGTGCCCCCGACGCTCACCCCCGAGGCCGCCGCGCATGTGCTGGGCACTCAGGCGAACGTCTGGACCGAGGTCATGCAGGACAGCGCCCGCGTCGACTACCAGGTCTTCCCGCGCCTCGCCGCCTTCGCCGAGGTCGCCTGGTCCCGACTGCCCGCTCCCGCCGCGCGTGACTTCACGGACTTCGAACGCCGAATGACCGCCCACTACAGCCGCCTTGACGCGCTCGGAGTCGACTACCGGCCGCCCGGAGGCCCGTTGCCGTGGCAGCGGCGCCCCGGTGTCCTCGGACGCCCGATCGACGGTGCGCCACCGAACGTGTGAGCCCCGTGCTCCAAGAGTGGGTCGGCGTCGCACCGGAGGCGAGGCGGGCGTGCGACGCCGAAGCCCCGGTGCGGCCGGGGCTCCAAGAAGAAATGGGTAAAACGGACCATTGTGACGAGCGTCAACCAGTAGGGCGGATACGCCCTTCGCGGACCCTCTCGTCGGTCGGCCCGGAAGATGTGCCAGAGTTGCCACGTCCGGCCTGTGAGCACGTACGGTACGGCAACACAGGTGGGACAGCCGGGACACCGGAAAGGGGCAGCTGGGTGACCACGCACTCACCGCAGACGGCGCAGTCGGTGACGTTGCCGGCCTCGCTCGACGAGGCAGTGGCGGCGCTCGGCGCCATGCCCGCCGCCGTTCCCGTCGCAGGCGGCACCGATCTCATGGTGGCGGTCAACAAGGGCCAGCTGCGTCCCGCCGGGCTGGTCGGCCTCGGCCGCATCAGCGAGATCCGCGGCTGGCGCTACCAGGACGGGCACGCCCTGCTCGGCGCCGGCCTCACCCACGCCCGGATGGGCCGCCCCGACTTCGCGGCCCTCATCCCCGCGCTTGCCGCGTCCGCGCGTGCGGCCGGCCCGCCCCAGATCCGTAACGCCGGCACACTCGGCGGCAACATCGCCGGCGCCGCCCCCACCGGAGACACCCTGCCCGTGCTGGCGGCGCTCGAGGCCGACCTGGTGATCGCGGGACCCGGCGGCGCCCGCCGCGAGATCCCCGTCTCGCACCTGCTGGCCGGCCGGGAGATGCTCGGCCCGGCCGAACTGATCGGCTTCGTACGGGTGCCCCTCCTGCACGCCCCGCAGGTCTTCGTGAAAGCCACCGGCCGCACCGGCCCCGGCCGCGCCACCGCATCGGTGGCCGTCGTCCTCGACCCGGCGCGGCGCGGCGTGCGCTGCGCGGTGGGCGCCATCGCGCCGATGCCGCTGCGGCCGCTGGAGGCCGAGCGCTGGATCGCGTCGCTGATCGACTGGGACGGCGAGCGCGGCCTCGCGGGCGAGGCGCTCGCCGCGTTCGGCGAATACGTCGCCGCCGCCTGCATCCCCGACCCGGCGCCGGTCCCGGCGGGCGAGGAGCAACCGGTACTGTCTCCGGCCGTACTGCATCTGCGGCGCACGGTCGCCGCGCTGGCCCGACGAGCACTGGGGAGGGCGCTGTCGTGAGCAACGAGGACAACCCGCAAGGCTTTCCGCGGGAGCTCCGGGACCTTCCGGACGGCTACGAGCCGGAGCGCGGCGGTGAGCACTACGACCAGTACGGCTCCTACGGTTCGTACGGCAGGCACGAGACACACGACGCGCACGAGGCACACGAGGCACACGAGGCATACGAGGCACACGAGGCACACGAGGCCTACGGGTCGCAGGGCGACCACGGGGGCTGGCAGCCCACGCCGCAGGGCGGCGAGTACGACGGAGAGGCCACGGCCTTCTTCCAGCTGCCGCCCGAGTTCACGGCGGACGCCGCCCCTCTCGAGGCCCCCGGGCACGGTTACGTACCACCGATGATCACTCCGCTGACTCCCGCGGTGAACGCCGATCCCGCGGCGACGGGCAACTGGGCGCCGCAGTGGCCGGAGCCCGCCCAGGAGGCTCACGAGCCCGCGGATCAGAACGGCACAGGCCAGTGGTCCTTCCACGGGGCGGAGTCGAGTGCATCGCCGCAGCCCGGCTTCGCGCCCGGGTACGACCTGCGCCCGGACGCCGCGTCGGCGCCCGCCGGCGGGGCCGAGAGCGACGCGGACCTCGATTCCGACTCGGGCGAGTTCCCGCTGCCGTCGGGAGCCGCCGCCCCCTGGGTAGGCATGACTTCGGGAGGTACGACTCCGCCGGCGACGCTGCCCGGAGGCGCGCCCGCGCCGTGGGCGACGCTGCCGGGCGGAGCGCCTGCGCAGTGGGCGGAGCAGGCGCAGCAGGAGCAGGCCCAAGTGGAGCGCGAGCAGGCCGAGGCGCAGGTGGAGCGCGAGCAGGCCGAGGAGCCGGCCGCGGCCGCTGCCCCCGACCCGGCGGCGGCAGCGGAGCCGGAGCCCCAGGACGCGGGCACCGTCCCGACCGACCCCGCCGCCTCGGTCACCGACGCCGGCGCGGCCGCGTCCGCGGCCGCAGACACGACGACCGAGACCGCCCCCGAGGAACCCGCGCCCCCGGTGCTCCCCGACGCTGTGGATTCGCTCCCGAACGGGAACGAGGAGCACCCGCCGACGTCCTACGTGCTGCGTGTCAACGGCACCGACCGCCCCGTCAGCGACGCCTGGATCGGCGAGTCACTGCTCTACGTGCTGCGCGAGCGCCTCGGCCTCGCCGGCGCCAAGGACGGCTGCTCCCAGGGCGAGTGCGGTGCCTGCAACGTGCAGGTCGACGGCCGGCTCGTCGCCTCCTGCCTGGTTCCCGCGGCGACCGCCGCAGGCTCCGAGGTCCGTACCGTCGAAGGTCTCGCCACCGACGGCGAACCCTCCGACGTCCAGCGAGCGCTGGCCGCCTGCGGCGCGGTCCAGTGCGGCTTCTGCATCCCCGGTATGGCCATGACCGTCCACGACCTCCTCGAGGGCAACCACGCCCCCACGGAACTGGAGACCCGTCAGGCCCTGTGCGGCAACCTCTGCCGCTGCTCCGGCTACCGGGGCGTCCTCGACGCCGTACGCGAGGTGGTCGCCGAACGCGCGGCGAGCGCCGCGGCCGCCATGGACCCGGCGGATGCGGAGGCCGCGACGGACGCGGGCACGGAACCCCGCATCCCGCACCAGGCGCCCCCCGGCGCAGGTAGTGTGCAGGTCCACCCGCACGACGGAGGCATGGCGTGAGCAACGACGCGGCCACCACTGCGATGCCGCAGCCGGTCGACAGCCCTCAGCCGGAAGCTCCTGCCCTCGGCCTCGGCGTCTCCCTCCCGGCGGCCGACACCCGCGCGAAGACGGAGGGCACGTTCCCCTACGCCTCCGATCTATGGGCGGAGGGTCTGCTGTGGGCGGCTCTGCTGCGCTCGCCGCACCCGCACGCTCGCATCGTCTCCGTCGACACCTCCGCCGCGCTCGAGATGCCGGGCGTACGGGCGGTCGTCACCCATGAGGACATCCCCGGCGACGGCGCGTACGGCAGGCGCATCGCGGACCGGCCCGTCTTCGCCGCCGACATCGTGCGCCACCACGGCGAGGCGATCGCAGCGGTTGCCGCCGACCACCCCGACACGGCCCGCCTCGCGGCGGCGGCGATCGCCGTCGAGTACGAGGTGCTCGAGCCGGTCACCGATCCCGAGAAGGCGTTCGCCGCAGAGCCCCTGCACCCCGACGGCAACCTCATCCGCCACATCCCGCTCAGCTACGGCGACCCCGATGTGACGGGCGAGGTGATCGTCGAGGGCCTTTACCGCATCGGCCGCCAGGACCCCGCGCCCATCGGCGCCGAGGCCGGCCTGGCCGTGCCCCGCCCCGACGGCGGCGTCGAGCTCTACGTCGCCTCCACCGACCCGCACACCGACCGCGACCTGGCGGCGGCCTGCTTCGGCCTGGAGACGGAACGCGTCAAGGTCGTCGTCACCGGCGTCCCCGGCGCGACCGGCGACCGCGAGGACCCGGGCTTCCAGCTGCCCCTGGGGCTGTTGGCGCTGCGCACCGGCTGCCCGGTCAAACTTGCGGCCACCCGCGAGGAGTCCTTCCTCGGCCACGCCCACCGCCACCCGACCCTGCTGCGCTACCGCCACCACGCCGACGCGGAAGGCCACTTGGTCAAAGTCGAGGCGCAGCTGCTGCTCGACGCGGGCGCATACGCCGACGCCTCCTCCGAGTCGCTGGCCGCCGCGGTCGCCTTCGCCTGCGGCCCGTACGTCGTCCCGCACGCCCACATCGAAGGCTGGGCGGTCCGTACGAACAACCCGCCGTCCGGTCATGTACGCGGCGAGGGCGCGATGCAGGTCTGCGCCGCCTACGAGGCGCAGATGGACAAACTCGCCACGAAACTGGGCCTGGACCAGACCGAGATCCGCCTGCGCAACGTCCTGGCCACCGGCGACATCCTCCCCACCGGCCAGACGGTCACCTGCCCGGCCCCGGTGGCCGAACTGCTCCAAGCCGTACGGGACTTCCCTCTGCCGCCCCTCCCCAAGGACTCCCCGGAGGACGACTGGCTCCTCCCGGGCGGCCCCGAGGGCGCCGGCGAACCGGGCGCGGTACGCCGCGGCGTCGGCTACGCCCTCGGCATGGTCCACATGCTCGGCGCGGAAGGCACCGACGAGGTCTCGACGGCCACGGTCAAGGTCCACGGCGGCACCGCCACGGTCATCTGCGCGGCGGTGGAGACCGGCTCCGGATTCACCACGCTCGCCCGCCAGATCGTCCAGGAGACGCTCGGCATAGACGACGTCCGCGTGGCCGCCGTGGACACCGACCAGCCCCCGGCCGGCCCGGCCGCCCACGGCCGCCACACCTGGGTCTCGGGCGGAGCCGTGGAACGCGCGGCGAAAATGGTCCGCACTCAGCTCCTCCAGCCACTGGCCCACAAGTTCGGCATGTCGACGGAGCTCCTCCAGATCACCGACGGCAAGATCACCTCGTACGACGGCGTCCTGTCGACGACGGTCACTGAAGCGATGGACGGCAAGGAACTGTGGGCCACGGCCCAATGCCGCCCCCACCCCACGGAGCCCCTGGACGCGTCCGGCCAAGGCGACGCCTTCGTGGGCCTGGCGTTCTGCGCGATCCGGGCGGTCGTCGACGTCGACATCGAACTCGGCTCGATCCGCGTGGTCGAGATGGCCGTGGCCCAGGACGTCGGCCGCGTCCTCAACCCCGCCCAACTCGCCACCCGCATCGAGGCCGGCGTCACCCAGGGCGTGGGCGCGGCTCTCACGGAGAACCTCCGCACGGCCCGCGGCCTGATCCGCCACCCCGACCTCACCGGCTACGCCCTCCCGACCTCGCTGGACGCGCCGGACATCCGCATCGTGAAACTCGTCGAAGAACGCGACGTGGTGGCCCCCTTCGGCGCCAAGCCGGCGAGCGCGGCCCCCGTGGTCACCTCCCCGGCCGCGGTGGCCTCCGCGGTCCGCGCGGCGACGGGCCGCCCGATCAACCGCCTGCCGATCCGGCCGCAGGCGGCGGTGGCTGTTCCCAACGCGTAACCCATATGCGCGATGTCGGGGCCAGTCGATAGCCTGGCCGCGTAACGCTGACGGGGGACGACCGTAATCGGATGCCCGCCTTGCAGTGGGCGCAGTCTCTGCGGTCCCGCGCGGCCACGGGCCGCCGGTCAACCGCCTCCCGCTCGGCCTGCAGACGGCGGTGGCTGTTCCAAACTCGTGACGCAGTCGGGGGGTTGCTAGTGCAATCCGGGGGTGCGCGCTGTCATGACCACTCGGTAAGCTGGACCGCGTAGACGTGTGTAAACGGGGAGGCATTCGTGGCGGAGGACGACGGGACGGGGCGGCCGGTGTACGGCCCGCCGCTGCCGACAGACGGCATGTCGAGCGACGAGCGACAGTTGCGCATGGTCAACCCGGCGCTTGCCGCCATGCTCTACGATCCGGAATCGATGACGTCGTTCAAGAAACGCGTCGACGACTTGATCATCAAACTGAACGGCTCCCCGGCGGGACCCGACAAGGTCGCTCAGGACGCCTTGACACGCGGTCAGTTCGGTGGCGGAGGGGCGTTCTGGCTCGAAGCCAACGGTCTTGCGGACGCCTACGGCACTGTCATCTCCCAGCTGAAGCAGCTTTCGCAGCTCCTCAAGGACTGCATGGAAGGCATGGGCATCGCGGTGGTGTCGTCCAAGGACGGCTACCAGGGCATGGATGACGACATCCGTCGGCGCATGCTGGCCATCCACGAGCACGCGCAGGAGCACTACGACCCGAGCCGTGATCCGGTTGCCCAGGAGAAGGCAGCTCAGGAGAAGGCACAGGACAAGGCCGATCCGGGCGCGACGGGGAAGCCGGGCGACACCGCTGGTGCCGGCGGACTCAAGTAACGGTTGGCGGGGACTACGGGGACAAGTGAGGCAGACGAATGGCTGAGATTGCCGAGGGCGGCAGTGGCGGGGGACGGACCAACTTCGACGGTCTGACCCACGAACAGATGCTTGCCTGGCTTGACAAGGCCGACAAGGACACGGTCAAAGCAGCTGCCGACAGGCTGTCCGCAGCGGCTTTCGATATTCGTGAGATCGCTCAGCAGCTGAAGTTCCGGCCAGAACGGGTCGAGTGGGAGGGCGAAGGTTTCCAGGCGTTCGTCGACTGGGGCGCCAGTCTGTCGAGTGCGACCTTCCGGCTTGCCGATTACAGCGATGAGGCGTCGAAGGCGATGGCGGATGCGGCGAACGTGATCGCCGAGGTCCAGAGCGCGATCCCCCGCGACATCGCCGGTTCGAAGGCCAACCTGGATGCGGCTCTCGACAACCCGAACGACCCGGATGCGGACGACATCGCGAGCAAGGCCCGCGCGGATTTGGACAAAAAGCGCCACGAGGCCATCGCGCAGATGAACAAGCTGGCCGGGGCGTACCAGCAGTCCAGCACGCGGATGGAAACGCAGGAACTGCCGACGTTCCAGCCGCCGCCGGATCGGTTCGTGCCGGAAGGCGACGGGCGTATCAACGGCACGGACTTCTCGCGTTCCGGTGCGGCAGGCTCCCAGGGGCAGTCTGATACCGCTTCGTATGCTCAGCCTGCGCAACGTGAGGTCGCACCGGCTGAAGCCGCGCAGCGGGATGGGAGTGTCAACTCGTTGGCACCCCGGCAGGAACGGCCTGTAGCGATGGAAATCGACAGCGTTGACACCCTGCCGCCGACTGCTCCGAACGTGCCCCCCAGCCCTCCTGCGCCCGGCCCGGTTCGACCCGAACCCGGAGGGCCGCCTCCGTTCGGCCCTGTAGCCCCTGCGCTCGGTGGTGGCAAGCCGGTGCCTCCGGCGATGCAGAACCCGACCGGTAAGCGTGCGCTCGGTGCGCGCCCCCCCTTCCTGCCTGGGCAGCCCGGTGGGACCGGGCCAGTAGGTCCTCCTGCGTCCCGAATGCCCCGCGACAGTGGGATCACGGGTGGCCGCCAGGTACCACCGGCTTCGGGGAAGCCTGCCGTTGGCCTTCCACGGAGTCCGGTCGTCGGAACCGAAAGCGTCCACGGGCGTACGCCGACGGCTCACGGCGGCGGAAGTATGCACTCCGCCCAGGGTGGCACCAGTCCTGGCCGTCGTCTTGCCGGCGAGACCGGAGGGATCGTCGGAGGTCGGCCGTCGCAGCCCGGTGCTAACGGTGCTCGTCCCTTTACACCGGGCGGCTCGGGTCTGGTGCGGGGAGCAACCGGCGGATCCACGGGACAGGCATCCGGTCAGCCGTTCATGCGTGGTGCCGTTCCCTCTCAGAGCGCTGGCGACCGGCGCCCTGAGACGAACGGTGAACGCCCTGACTACCTTGTCGAGGACGAGGAGACCTGGCGGGCCAGTCGTCGTGTGGCACCGCCTGTCATCGATTGACCGTTCGAAGCACAAGATTGAGGAAGTGGATGACGACCAGCATTAGCCGACCTTCGCGTGGGCGCGCAGCCGGAGTGGCCACGTTGGGGCTGTTGTTGCTGGGCGTCGCCACTACCCCCGCGCATGCGGAAAGCGTGCGATCCCAGCAGTGGCACCTGGATGCCATGGGCGCGGAGGAGATCTGGCAGATCAGTACAGGGAAGGGCGTCAAGGTCGCTGTCATCGACAGCGGAGTTGACGCCACAAACGGTGACCTCCGAGGGCAGGTACTCAAGGGCAAGAACCTGGCGTCCGGCGAAAGGGGCGACGAGCGAACCGACCCGGACGGCCACGGCACCGGCATGGCAGGCATCATCGCAGGCACCGGTGAGAGCGGCGGTGGTGACGGAGCCTTTGGCCTTGCTCCCGACGTCAAGATCGTCCCGATCAGGCTCCCCGATGTTGAGTGGGAGAACAATCGACCGGAGGTGATCGCCCGGTCCAACAAAGTCACGGCTGAGGCGATCCGGTATGCCGCTGATCAGGGCATCCCAGTAATCAACTTGTCCATCGGATGGAACAGTGGGTCTGCAGAGTTGGCCGACTCGGTGCGGTATGCGCTGGAGCGGGGTTCGCTGCTGTTTGCTTCCGTTGGCAACAGTGGTGATGTAGACAACAAACCCGAGTACCCGGGAGCCACGCCTGGTGTCGTCGGCGTCGGCGCCATCGGCGAAGATCTCCAGAAGACTGAGGAATCGCAGTACGGGCCGCAGGTGGACTTGGCCGCACCTGGCGATGACATCGTGCACGCCTGTGGTGGCAAGACCGGCCTTTGCACGGGACACGGCACAAGCGCAGCAAGTGCTCTCGCCTCTGCCACCGCCGCCCTCATCTGGTCCAAGCACCCCGAGTGGACCAACAACCAGGTGCTCCGGGTCATGCTCAACACTGTGAGTGGCCCGACCAGCGGCAACAAGCGCAATGACTACATTGGTTACGGCGCGCTGCGTCCGCTGCGGGCCCTCAAGACACCGGGCGAGCCCGGTCCGGCCGACGAGTATCCGTTGCCCGATCTGGCCGCCGCTGCTCCCGAGTCGCCGTCGGCGAAGCCTGGGCCCGCAGCCGGTAAGGACGCGGAGAAGAACGAGCCTGCAGAGGCCGCGCCCGGAGCAGAAGATGGCGGCAACGCAGCTCTGTGGATCTCAGTAGGTGTCGGTGCCGCAGTGATCATGGGTGGGGCAGTGGCTCTGTCTGTGGTTCGTTCACGGCGTAGTTACAGCTAGACGCGGTGATGTGGCACCAACCGCCCTCAGGAGTCGCCGTGTCCGGGGGCGGTTGGACTTATCCCGGCGTCGAGTGCACGAAGAGGTTGTCCAGACACGGGTAGGGCGGTCAGCGAGTTCGAGTCGGGAACGAAGACGCGGTTGCCGCCGGTTGAGAGCCCCAACCGTTTGTTCCGGCCCCCTTTCTAGACCATGCGCGGATTGCCCGATCCCAGTTCGAGACCGCTGACATGCGGTGAGTTTCGTCCGTGTCGACGAGTCAGACTCCCCCAGTGTCCGCATGAGGCCGTTGCCTCTACCTGAGTTGCTTGCCCGTCAGAGGGACAAGACGGGTCCCAGGTCTTGCGGCCGTTGGCGGTGGCGACAGGGATGACGTCTCCCGGGGCCGTGCAGACCACGAGACGTCGGGGCTGCGATGCCGAGCGGCGGCACTTCTGTGCGGATAGCTTCACTGCGACCTGTGGTCGTGAGCTCGAGCAGGCGTGGAGAACGCAATGCAGAAGTCGCAGACTCGCAGTTATGGCGGGCTCGATTTCGTCGTAGTGTGTTCGGGTCGGCGATCCGCTGGCGCTCGCATATCGTTTGCGCACGTTCCGGGGGATTCATGTCGTTCGAGACCGAGTGGGCTTCGGTCCGTTCCGAGGCCACCTCAAATGTCAGCATGCGCTTGAACCAGGTGCCCGACGAGGGCGGGGGCAGCAGCAATGTCGATCTGAGCGTCAGCCAGGACAAGCTGGGCGCTATCGGTAGTGCCGCGTATGTCCTGCATGGCCGGTTGAGCGCGGTGGGCAAGCAGGCCAATGCGAGCACATCCGAGGCTGCGACGATGATGACCAGTAATGGCTTCCGGACCGGTGTGGCCATGTCGACGGTGCACGAGACATGGGGCTCCCAGCTGAATACGCTGCTCGACGCGTGTGCGAACATCTCGAACCATCTGGATTACAGTGCGGCGTCGCATGAGAAGGAAGAGAAGGATATCGTTGCTTCTCTTTCCGTGTCGAAGATCAACGAGTACCTGAAGTAGCTCGTGGGAGCCATGTTGACGTTCGACAACGTGTATCACGCTCCGCTCGACAAGCTGAAGGCGTCGGTGGACGACTGGTCGAAGATGACGACCGCGCTCGAAACCCTCGCGACGGATGCCCGATCGGCGATGGCGGCGAAGGCGAAGGACGACTACTGGCGAGGTGTGAACCCGCCCTGCGCGGGTTGTGGGCCACCTGTCACAGTCGGAGCCGCCGTCGAACACGGCGGAAGTGCACAAGGGGAACATGGCGGTGCTTCACTCGGCTGCACTTGCTGTCGCCGGGGAACTGAAGTGCGAGGGGAAGGCGGGGCTCCCTGCCGAACCGCAGCTGACGCCGATGGACTGACCTCGGGAGCAGCCGGACTCGTGCGGTCGGCCGTGGTACGGGGTCTGGGGCGTCCTGAGTTCGGCGCGTCACTTGCAGTTCAGCTTGCGCTGCGCGAACGCCACGAACTGGCGCATCATTGCGGGAAGGGCCTTGCGCGGTTTCTCGTCCTCGGGTGGGGCAAAGGTATTGAGACGCAAATCGATGTACTTGCCCGGAGTCGATGGCGTCTTTGAGGGCTCACAGATGATGTACGAGGCAGCGCCGTTGTACCAGATAATACCCTTCTCGCCTGCATCCATGGGGTCGGGGTCGGCCTTCTCGTAGCTGGTCCAGTCGATTCCTCGCTCAAAGTCCTCGTACTTGGCTGTTGCTTGAAATTGCGTGCGGCCGTCGATGTCGAGGGAACATGTCGTGGAGTCGAGGTCTTCGACAAGCACGAAAGGCCTTGATGAAACGGTGGCCTTCTCTCCGGTCGGTAGGAAATGGGTAAGGTCCCTACTGGCGAAGACGTCCCAGCAGATCCGGGCTGGAATTGATGGGATGGCTTTGTCCTCGCCGCCGGAGCAGCCCGTCATGACTGGGATCAAGACAATGAACGTTGCGGCGGTCGCAGCAATGTCGCGTAGTTGACGCACAGCTAATTCCCCTTGGGGTCCGAACTGGCTACCAGGTCTCGCCCGACGGAGTGAGCTGCCCCCACCTGCGTGGAGGCCGAACCTTGGTATTCCTCGATCTGCTCACGCGATAGGCCGGAACCTCTTGCACCCGTTTCAACGGCGTTTCTAGCTGCCCCTTTGGCCGCCTCCTCTGCCTGTCCGTAACCCGCGGAGGATTCGCGACGAGACTCCTCGGATTTGTCCTGCTCCGCACCCTTGACCGCAGATTCCGTGATGTCTTCCTTGATCCACATGATCACGTCGCCCCCCACCGGGATCATCTCGACGTACTTGCCCCCCACCGCATCGATGACCCGGTTAGTCCACTTGGCGTTGTCCGCCACGCCCTGGTTGTACTCCGCCGCCTCGTGAGTCTTCGCGTCATGGATGGCCTGTGCCCGGGCCTCCGTCATCATGCCCGCGATCTCGCCTCCCGGATGGACGGCGTTCCGCACCGCCTCGCCCGTGTCGCCGTGTTGCTCCGGGTTCTGGAACACGTCGGACACAAGTGCCGTCGTATACGCCTGCTGGGCGTTGGTGATTGCGCCGTAGGCCTGGGGGTCCTGGCCGACGGCGCCGAGGAACGCAGCCATCTCGTCCTTGCGGAAGTGGGCCGGCTCCCCGAACGGCTTGATCTGGTCCGCGCCGTTCTCCGCGGTGGCCTGGAGGTCCGGCATGTACTCGGCTGCCATGTTGCCGAAGTGCGGGGCCAGACCGCTCAGCGGGCCCGGCGGGTCACCGGGCTTCGCCGCGATCAGAGACGGGTCCGTGCCGATCTTTGCCACGACCTGTTCCATCACGCTGCTCATTGCCTTGGTGTGCGACACCGGCGGTGCGTCCTCGTCGCCCGGTACGCGGCCGGTGACTGCCGCCTCCAAGGCGTTGCCGAGGGCTGTCTGGCCCGGGTTGGTCTCTCCGCCGACGGTGGTGTCGTACCAGTCGGCGGTCGGCTTCCTGTCCAGCATGTAGTCGACGACGCCTTGCGCGTCCTTGCCCTTGATCGCGCCGTCCGACAGCGTGACGTTGCCGTCCTTGTTGGTGTCCTCGCGCACGGGCTCGTTGAAGAATGCTGTTGATGCCTCGGGGTTCTTGCTCATGGCCTCCATGAGGCCGGTGAGCGGATTGAACCCTTTGCCGCCCTCCCCGTCCAGGTTGATGGCCATGGTGCGGCTGAGCGGCATGTCCCGGTTCCAGATTTCCGGGTTCTGCTTGTCCATCGCCACCATGTCGCGGCCCACGGCGGTGAGGAAGTCCTTGTCATACGTCCCCTCCCGCAGGAGGGCCCCCAGGGCCTGGTAGCCGTACACCTTGGTGCCGGGAGTCGTGAACCCCGATACATCGACCTCCTTGCGGCCGGCTTTCAACAGCTGCGTGGTCCATGTGGCGTCGAGGTGGTTCGGAGTGGACATCTGGGTGGCGAGGCCGAGCATCGCCCCCATGTCGCCCTGAATGCTGCGCACCATGTTCACACGGTCCGGGCCGGCCGGGCCGAGTGATGTCGCGTTGAGAGACATGTTCGCGTACGTCTCGAGCGTGCCTTCCGCGCCGAGCTTCCGGTAGAAGCCGACGGAGAACTCGGGGTCGGTGCGGTTGTCGTCGAGGAGGTCCTCGAGTTCTTTGAGAGCCGCTACATTGCGTGCGGTGCCGCCTTCTCCCGTGACCTTCTCGACGAGAGCTGCCGCCCGCGCCACCTGCTCCGCGTCGAGGCTCTTGTACTTCGGGGCCGTGAAGTTGTGGTCATCCGTCACGTTCGCCGCGAGTGCCCGCTTCAGCGATTCGTCGGCGTCGGAGCAGTCTTCGACGATCCGGTCGATCTTCTTCTGCCAGGAGTGGCGGGCTTCCTTCTGCTTCCGCAGGGTTGCCGCGTACAGGTCCCGATTGGGCTCGTGCAGCGCTGCTGTGTCGTCCTCGATCGGGTGCCGCAGTATCACCTTGCCGTTGGCGTCCACGTGGATACCGGCGGCCGGTCCTTCCTCGTCCCTGATCCTGACCAGCGCGTCCCTTGCCGTCTTGAACGAGGTGTGCGCTTCCTGCAGTAGTAGCTTGATGCCCTTGGCCTGGGCGGTCGCGTCGTCGAATTCCTTCGCGGTCTTCGTGATGAACGGCTTGGTGACGGCCGCGTTCACTCCCGCCCAATCGGCCTTGTCGGACTTGGCCTTCATGCCCCGCCGGGCGTCGTCGGCGAGCCTCTCCAGCTTGGTCGCCATTTCGGACCAGCCGTCGGCAGCTGCCTTCAGCTTGCCGACAGGCGCATTGACGACGTCATCGAATTGCAGCACTGCGCTTCCCCCGGCGCTTACTGGAAATACTCGTTGAGCTTGGAGACCGCGAGCAACTTGCCGGCGATGTCAGCGTCGTTGTCGGCGTGAGCAGCTTTGGTGCAGTCGAGGTGGTTCGAGATCTGAGCGCATGCGTCGAGCAGGGTCCGCAGCTGCTTGTTCCATCGGTCGTGCACCTTCAGGAGCTCCGGTCCGCTGACGAAGTTGTTGTTCGTCAGGGTGGTGGCCGCGTCGAAGGTTGACGCACTGGCGTGGTCGCCTTCGCGTGACAGTCTGCTGTGGAGGTTGAATGCGTCATGGCCGACCGCTCCGAGGTCGTCCTGGCTGACGCTCAGGTCGACGGGCCCGCCGGAGCTGCCGCCCCCGCTTCCGTCGGAATGATTGAGCCGCATGGCAACGGTCTTCGAAGCTCCGGCTCTGGCGGTTGCCCACTCTTCGTCGAACGTCACGGATCCTCCGAACCGCCGCTTGGCCCTCTGCGCCCCGCTCGGTCCGGACAGGGCGTGTCGTGCTCGAAGACCCTAGCGGAGATGGCCCTGTGCTCATGCGCAGGTGCAATGTACTCGTCGGCTCCGTCGGCATTATGAGAGGCCCGTCAAGCGCCCGGCATCCGTTCGACAGGCGGCCCTGCCCGATCGGCCCGTGGTGCTGCCCAACTGCTGCGGAAACGTTGCTTCAGCGAAGAATGGCGGGAGAGTCGAGCATCGCTGACCGAACCCCGCGCCCCGTCAGTCGAACACCGGCAGGGCCGTCATTTTTTCGCCCGCCGTGACGAAGAGCCGGTTGCCGCTTCCCTTGACCCCGTAGGAGCCCGCGTTCTTGGGAAGGCTGTGCGTCCAGGCTTGCTTGCGCGTGTCGAGAGTCATTGCCCACAGCTGGAGGTCATCGCCTACTTCGGGGCGTGAGTTGATGGCGCACACCGTATTGCCCTGCACTGCCACGGGGCTGTACATGAAGTACGCCTTCGGAGACCTCCACACCTCGGCCCCGTCGGAGATGTTGTAGCCGAGGACGTAGTTGCCCTGGGTGGCGTAGACGGTCATCCCGTCGACCAGTGGAGGGCCCGCGGGGCTCATCTTTCCGTCGACCACTTCGCTCTTGGCCCACCGCTCCGCGCCGTCCACCAGGCTGCGAGCAGTGAGCGTGGCCCCGTTGAAGAGGACCACGTCGCCCGACACCACCGGGAAGATCGTTGCGAGGTCAATGGAGGCCTGGTCGGCGAACTCCCACAGCTGACGGCCGCTGCCGGCATCGACGGCGACGACATCGCCCATCCCCGTGGTCACGATCAGGCGGCCCTGTGATGCCACGCCCGTGGGTCGGCGCTTCTTGGTGAGGTCCGCCTTGAGGCGAACCGTCCACTGGATCTTGCCGTTCGAGCGGCTGATGCTGCGCAGCCGGCCGTCCTTGGTGCTGACGTACACGGCAGAGTCGTCCGTGGCGATGACCTTGTGAGCGGCTGCCGGCGTCGTCCACCTCGGCTCGCCCGTGGAGGCTGCGTACGTCACCAGTCGGCCCTTTGTGTCGACGGCCGCGACAAGAGCGTCCGACAGAGAGACGAGCCCCGCCTGCGGGTCGATGTCCGGTGCCGTCCAGCGGCGCTTTCCGTCCACGACGTCGTGCGCGGCCATGCCTCCGCGCGGGGCGGTCACGATGACGACGTCACGCACCGGCAGTGCCGTGGGGGCGGCATCCGTGCCGAGCGCCCGTACCGGACCCCAGAGCGGGGTGGGCTTCCCCGCGGTCCGCGCAGCGGGACGCGCCCGGGGCGTCTCGGCAGCCGGCGGAAGTGCGAACGGGTCCGGTTCCTCGCCGCGCAGGAGCCACCAGGCGACGGAGCCGCCGCCGGCGGCGAGGGCGGTGCCGCCCACCGCGAGAGAGGTGACCATTCGGCGCCGCGAGACGCCCTTCGGTGCCTGGCCTCCCGGGGCCAGCGTGGTCATCTGGTGGACCGTGTGTGCCCGCTGCTTGATCTCGTCGGCCAACGGGCCGCGACGCCAGATGCGTTCCGCACCTCGCGGCGGCGCCGCCACGGACGCGATCTGAGCGGGAGTGGGCCGGTGGGCGGGGTCCTTGCCGAGGCACTGGCCGATCAGGGGCGTGAGCTGCGCCGGTACGCGGTCGAGTTGCGCGACTCCATGCACCACCTCGTATTGCACGGCCGCGACATGAGTACCGCTGAACGCCTGCGATCCGGTCGACGCGTACACCAGGACGGAACCGAGTGAGAACACGTCCGCCGCGGGGCCGACCCGGTGTCCCATGACCTGCTCGGGTGCCCCGTAGCCGGGAGTCGCCGGTACCTGGCCGGTGGTCGTCAGCGTGAGGCCGTGCTCGGGGCGGGCGATACCGAAGTCGATGACGCGGGGGCCGGTCGAGGTGAGGACGATGTTGGCCGGCTTGAGGTCGCGGTGGATCAGGCCTGCGGCGTGGATGTCCGCGAGGGTTCCGGCGAGGCCGGCGGCCAGGACGCGTACCGCCTGTTCGTCGAGCGGGCCGTGGGCGCGGACGGCCTGATCGAGCGTCGGCCCGGTCAGGAACTCGGTCGCTATCCAGGGCCGCCCGCCCTCGGTCTGCGCGCCAAGTACGCGCGCCACGCCCCGGCTCGTGACGGCCTGCGCCATCCGGGCTTCCCGGACGAACCGCTGGGCGAGGCCCTGGTCGTAGGCGAGTTCGGGTCGCAGGACCTTGACGGCGGCGGTTGCGCCGGTGGCGTCCTGGCCGAAGTAGACCTTGCCCATACCGCCTTCGCCGAGCACGCCGAGCAGACGGTACGGGCCGAGCCGGAGCGGGTCACCGGTGCCGAGGGGTTTCATCGGGAAACAGCTCTTTCCGAACGGTCGGTCATCACTTGAGCTCATAGCCGGCGAAGAAGTCCTTGCCCATGCCGACGATCCTTTCAGGGATGCCGTGATAGGCGAAGAAGCGGTCACCCGGGGCCTTGAATGCCTTGCCCGGCGCGCCCGTCATTTCGTCGACGGCTCGCATCAGGCCTGTCTTGCTGCTGTAGCTGTAGACGTACGCGTATCCCGGGATGGGGGGAAGCGTCATGTCGGAGTCCGCGCCTGCGCCGCCCTTCTCGCGCCATTGAAGCTCTCCGGTGATGAAGTCCAGGGCCACGAGCCCCTGACCTTCCTCCACCGCGTACACCCACTCTCCGACCGCCGGCGGCCCGGTGCGGCGCTGGGCGCGGCCGACGCCGAACGTCCACCTCTGCTTGCCGTCCTCCAGCGCCAGCGCACGCAGCGGCCCCGTGGGGGGATAGACATGGGCGAGGTCGACCTCCAGCAGGCCCTGCACGTCGTCCGGATTCGAGACCTCGAGCGGTTGTTCCCATCGGAGCTTGCCCGTCCGGGTGTCGCGCACCGAGAGTTTGACCTTGCCTGCCGGTGTCTCCTGACTGAGGACCAAGTGCTCCTCGCTCACGCGGGCGGCGAGGAAGTGGAGTCGCCGTGATGTGGCGGGCATGGCCGGCAGCGGTTGTTTCCACAGGGTCTTGCCTGTATGGACGTCGACGGCGAGGAGGAACCATTGCTGGTCGTCGCCGTAGCCGACTCCCTGGCCCGAGGTGTCACCCCGGCCGGCGGCAAGATAGACGACATCGGTTGCGGCGCAGAGAAGCTGAGTCGCGGCAAGTCCGCCGTTGAAGTCCTTCAACTCCACGACATCAGGGATCAGAGAGCGCCCAAGGCTTTTGACCGTCTGGATGGCGAGGGGACCGTTGCCGTCGGCGCCGGGCTCGCTGCCGTACACCCTGTCCTCGTCGGAGGCGCACCTGTGCACCGGGGCCTTCAGCAGAGAGGCGACCTCGGTGCCTCCCGACGAGACGTTGATGATGCGCATCCCGTTGTCGTCCGCGATGACAAGGGAGGCTCCGAAACGGAGGGGGACGGGCGGGCGCAGCGCTGCCTTGGACGTGGACATCGGCAACCGCCACAACCAGTCCCTCTTGGGGGCGGGCGGAGTTGTCGGTGACGCCTTGGCGTCGGGCTTGCCGTCCCTGCCAGAGCTTCCGTTGTTGAGCCAGGTCCAGGTTCCGGTGGCGAGGGCGGCTGCGCCGATGGCTGTTGCGCCTGTGAGTTGGAGGAGTTTGCGGCGGGGGAGTGGTGTGGTGGGTGTGGTGGTTGTGTCTTCGCCTGCGGGTTCTTGGGGTGCGGGGAGTCGGTGGGGTTGGTGGTGCCAGACGTGGGTGGCGCGTCGGGCGATGTCGGTCAGCAGGGTTGGGGGGAGGTGGTCGGCGAATTGGCCTTGGCCGTTGTGGAGTTGGGTGGCGAGTTGTTGTGTGGTGGGGCGTTGGTGGGGGTTTTTGGTGAGGCAGCGGGTGAGGATGGGGACGAGTGAGTGGGGGAGGCCGGTGAGGTCGGGTTCGGTGTAGCGGACGCGGTAGAGGAGGTCTGCTGCTTGTCCGGTGCCGAAGGGTGGGTGGCCGGTGGCTGCGTAGAGGAGGACGCCGGCGAGGGCGAAGATGTCGCCGGCGGGGGTGTGTTCTTGGCCGGTGGCTTGTTCGGGGGACATGAAGGCGGGGGTGCCGGCTGCGGAGCCGGTGCGGGTGAGGTGGTCGTCGCCGGTGGCGCGGGCGATGCCGAAGTCGATGATTTTGGGCCCGTAGGCGGTGATCATGATGTTGGAGGGTTTGAGGTCTCGGTGGACGACGTCGGAGGCGTGGAGTTGGGTGAGGGCTCCGGCGAGGGCTGCGCCGAGGGCTCGTACCGTTGGTTCGGGGAGGGGGCCGCAGAGGGTGACGGCGTCGTCGAGGGGTGGGCCGAGGACGTATTCGGTGGCGAGCCAGGGTGTTGGGGCGTGGGGGTCGGCGTCGTGGACGGTGGCGCCGTGGTGGCCGCCGATGATGCGGGCGGCGTCGGTTTCGAGGTGGAAGCGGGTGCGGGCGGCGGGGTCGGCGGCGATGGTGGCGTGCATGGTTTTGAGGGCGATGGTGCGTCCGCCCGCTGTTCGGGCGAGGTAGACGGTGCCCATACCGCCGTGACCGAGCCGGGCCAACAGGGTGAACGAGCCGATCGTGACGGGGTCGGTGTGAGTCAGCGGAGCAAGCATCGGCGTCAGATCCTGGAAGCGGTCTGCGGGGCACGGACTTCAGCGGCCAGCACTTCCGACGACTGACGGGCGATGGCCGCCACCACCCGCCCGGGCAGCCAGCCCGGTGCCAGGAGAGCCCCGGCGGAGTCCAGGACCGTGGCTGCGGGCGCGGCGGACGACGGCGGCAGGGCATGCAGGAGCTCCGGCGCGGTCGGCCGGGCCGCGGCGTCGCGGGTCAGGCAGCGGGTGATCAACGGCCGGAGGGAGTCCGGGAGTTCGTCGCTGTCGGGGACCGTGTGGCCAGTGGCAGCGTAGGCCAGGACCGCGCCCAGGCCGTGGATGTCGCCCGGCGGGCGCGGGCGCCCGCCCGCCGACGCCTCGGGCGCGAGGCTGCCGGGCTCGAGGCCGGCAAGGCCGGTGCGGCGTTCGCCGTCCGGCGCCGCCGCGCGTGCCGCGCCGAAGCAGGTCAGGCGAGGCCCGTCCCAGGCCAGCAGTACGGAGGCGGGGGAGACGCCCGCGTGGGTGATGCCGGCCGCGTGCGCGCCCGCGAGGGTCTCGGCAAGGGCCGTGCCCAGGGCTCGAACGGTGCGTTCGGGCAGCGGGCCGCCGTGTACGGCCAGGGCCACGGGCAACGGCAGCACCGGAAGATAGGGGGAGGCGTACCAGGGTGCTTCGGGCGTCGGCGAGAGCTCGGCGACAGGGAGGGTCCACGGTCCCAGGAGGCGGCGGGCCGCGTCCGCCTCGACGAGGAAGCGCCCGGGATCGGCGCCCTCGAGCGGCGCGCTGACCAGGACCGTGCGCTCTCCGTCCGCGCTGCGCGCGATGAATCGCTGCTCGGCGACCGCGGGGGAGCCGGGGCCGGTCGGGTCGAGGCGGGTGAGGAGGTGGTACGGGCCGAACCGGTGCGGCCCGCCCTGCCGTGGCCGTTCCGTCTGCGCTCGTTCCATCTGCGAAGCCCCCTAGACATGACAACGGCACAGGAGCCTACCGGCGGTCCTGCGCCCCCCAGGACGGGCGGCCCGGAGGTGCTCCGTATTCCCTGTTTGCTGCTGGTTCATGTAGTTGGTCCGGTATGCCACAGGCAAGGAGCCGCGGGCTCCGAGGAGTGAGCCGCATGAGCCGTTTGGTCGTCGTCGCCCACAACGATCTCGTCACCGCCGATCGGTACGGGACGGGCTTGTTTCCCTCGCCCGGGAGCACTTGGTCGAGCTCGAGGACATCGTGGTCGTCGAGCGCCGGGAGAAGGACGGCAAGATCAAGCTGCATCAGGCCGTCAACCAGCCCGCCGCCGGGGCGGCCGCGGGGCGCTGTGGGGCGGCGTCATCGGGAAGCTGTTCCTCGTGCTCCTGCTCGGCGCTGCCATGGGGCGGCGGCGGGCTCGCTCACCGACATCGGGGCCAACACAGCTTCATGCGGGAGGTGAGCGCGAATCTCCGGCCGGGCGCCGCCGCCGTGTTCGCATTGGTCAAGCAGGTGCCCGCGGACAAGGTCGTTTCCCAGATCACGCGGTACGGCGCTCAGCTGGTGCAGACCTCGCTCAGTCATGAGGAAGAGGAGCAGCTCAAGGAGGTGGCGCGGGCCGCTCGCGGTGGCGCGGCGGGGGCCGACACCGCGGGCTGAGCGGGCCGGCACCGCGGGCTGATCGGGCCGACACCTGCACACGCGCGACGGCCGCCCCCTCGCGGGGAGGGGGCGGCCGTCGCGCGTGTCGTACGTCCACCGAGGCCGTGACCGGATTCGAACCGGTGTAACTCGAGTTGCAGTCGAGCCCCTGAGCCACTCGGGCACACGGCCGTGTCTTCCAACTCCTCGACCGTAGGCGCGGGATGGGCCGCCTCTCAAGGGACTGGCCGGTGCCGCAACGCGACTGCCACACGCCGTTCATGGTCGTACGACCAAGGGACCAGTCCGATCCCAGCCCAATGACAGGGCCCATCCAGCACCTTGCCCCTTACCCTGAGGGTCATGACCGCCCTCGAACCGCGTGACACCGAGGTCACCTCCGACACCGCGGCCCCAGCCCCAGCCGCCCCCGTCGCCGACGGCCCGCAGGGCGGAGTTCTCGGACGGGACTACCGAGCGCTCAGCACCGGCATCGTCTCCGTCGTCCTCCTCATCGCCTTCGAGGCGACGGCCGTCGGCACGGCCATGCCCGTGGCCGCCCGCGAACTGCACGGCATCCCGCTCTACGCGTTCGCCTTCTCCGCCTACTTCACCACCAGCCTCTTCGGCATGGTCGTCGCCGGGCAGTGGGCCGACCGCAGCGGACCGCTCGGCGCGCTCGCGGGCGGGATGAGCGCGTTCGCCGCGGGGTTGATGATGTCCGGGACCGCGAGTGCCATGTGGGTGTTCGTGCTCGGGCGAGCGGTCCAGGGCCTGGGCGGTGGACTGGTCATCGTCGCGCTCTACGTGGTCGTCAGCCGCGCCTATCCGCGCCATCTCCAGCCCGCGATCATGGCCGCCTTCGCCGCGAGCTGGGTGATCCCGTCCGTCGTCGGGCCGCTCGCGTCCGGCACCGTCACGGAGCACCTCGGCTGGCGCTGGGTGTTCATCGGCATCCCCGCGCTCGTCGTCGTGCCGCTCGCGCTCGCGCTGCCGGCGATCCGGCGTACGGCCTCGGGCCCCGCCGACGCGTCGTCGCCCGTACCGCCCTTCGATCGGCGGCGCATCCGCCTTGCCCTCGGGATCTCCTTCGGCGCCGGTCTCCTCCAGTACGCGGGCCAGGACCTGCGCTGGCTCTCGCTGCTGCCCGCCGCCGCAGGAGCGGCGCTGCTCGTGCCGTCGGCGCTCGGACTGCTGCCGCGCGGCACGTACCGCGCGGTGCGCGGACTGCCGTCCGTCGTCCTGCTGCGGGGCATCGCGGCCGGGTCCTTCATCGCAGCCGAGTCCTTCGTGCCGCTGATGCTGGTCACCCAGCGGGGGCTGTCCCCGACGATGGCCGGCCTCGCCCTGGCCGTCGGCGGCGCCACGTGGGCGCTGGGCTCCTACGTCCAGTCCCGGCCGCGGACCGAGCCGTACCGCGAACGCCTGGTCGTCCTCGGCATGCTCCTCGTCGCGGCCGCGATCCTGACCGCACCGAGCGTGCTGATCGAGGCGGTGCCCGTGTGGATCGTCGGTGTCGCATGGGGGTTCGGCTGCTTCGGGATGGGCCTGGTGATCGGCTCGACGAGCGTCCTGCTGCTCAAGCTGTCGGCGCCGAAGGAGGCCGGCGCGAACTCGGCCGCCCTGCAGATCTCGGACGCCCTGTCGAACGTGCTGCTGCTGGCCGGCGGCGGCGCCGCGTTCGCCGCACTGGGCGGGGGCGCGCCGGTCGCGGGACACGCCGTGGCCGACGGCGTGTCCGGGTCGCATCCGTGGGCGTTCGCGGCAGTGTTCCTGCCGATGGCGGCAGTGGCGCTGGTGGGGGCGTGGGTGGCGACGCGGCTCAAGGTGGAAACCGGGTGAAGCACCTCGTGCCCGGTCCTTGGGCTCGCGCCATGACCACGCACGATCACACCGTCACCGTCGGCCTCCCCGAGCCCGAGCGCCGGGCACTCCAGGACCTCGCGGACGCGCGCGGGACGACTCCCGAGACGCTGCTCCAGGAGGCCGTACGGCACTTCCTGCGCGCCGAGGGCGAGCTCGTCCGTTCCACGGCGGCCCGCTACGCGGCGGACCACGCCGAGCTGCTGAGGAGGCTGGGGGAGTGACACGTCACCTCACCGTGGCCGACGTGACGGCCATCGCCACGCTCGCGTTCGGCGGCACCCCGCCCGAACTGCGCGCCGCCGGGCTGCTCGAATCCGCCGTCCACCGGCCCAGGGCCCGGATGTTCGGGGTGTCGGCCTACGAGGACGTGTACGAACAGGCCGGCGCGCTGCTGCACGGGCTCGCGGCGAACCATCCGTTCGTCGACGGGAACAAGCGCACGGCCTGGCTCTGCGCGGTCGTCCTGCTCGCCCTCAACGGGGTCGATCTGACGCGGGCCCGACCAGGACCGGGCCTACGACCTGGTGGTCTCCGTCGCCGCCGGACACACCGTCGACCCCGCTGTGATCGGCGGCGCACTGCGCGCGCTGTGACGCCGGTCGCATACCGCGAGGCGCGGGCCCGTCAGGCCCGTACGACAACCGGGCCCCCGGTAGGGTGGCCCGGTTGTCGTACGTAACGACCCGCCCGCGCCACCGCACCCGAGAGCCAGCGAACCGGAGACCGTGACTACTACCGCCTCCCACCACCTCTCACCCGCCTTCCCCGGCCGTGCCCCCTGGGGCACGGCCAACAAGCTGCGCGCCTGGCAGCAGGGCGCCATGGAGAAGTACATCCAGGAGCAGCCGCGCGACTTCCTCGCCGTCGCCACCCCCGGCGCCGGCAAGACGACCTTCGCGCTGACCCTCGCGTCCTGGCTGCTGCACCACCATGTCGTTCAGCAGGTGACCGTCGTCGCGCCGACCGAGCACCTGAAGAAGCAGTGGGCGGCGGCGGCAGCGCGGATAGGGATCAAGCTGGACCCGGAGTACAGCGCCGGGCCGCTGAGCAAGGAGTACCACGGGGTCGCGGTGACCTATGCCGGAGTCGGCGTACGGCCCATGCTGCACCGCAACCGCTGCGAGCAGCGCAAGACGCTCGTCATCCTCGACGAGATCCACCACGCCGGTGACTCCAAGTCGTGGGGCGAGGCGTGCCTCGAGGCGTTCGAGCCGGCGACCCGCCGCCTCGCCCTCACCGGCACACCCTTCCGTTCGGACACCAACCCGATCCCCTTCGTCGCCTACGAAGAAGGCAACGACGGCATCCGCCGGTCCGCCGCCGACTACACGTACGGCTACGGCAACGCGCTCGGCGACGGTGTCGTCCGGCCCGTCATCTTCCTCTCCTACAGCGGCAACATGCGCTGGCGCACCAAGGCCGGCGACGAGATCGCCGCCCGCCTCGGCGAGCCGATGACCAAGGACGCGATCTCGCAGGCATGGCGCACCGCGCTCGACCCGCGCGGCGACTGGATGCCGAACGTGCTGCGCGCCGCCGACCAGCGGCTCACCGAAGTGCGCAAGGGCATCCCGGACGCGGGCGGCCTCGTCATCGCCTCCGACCAGGACTCCGCCCGCGCCTACGCCAAGCTGATCCGCGAGATCACCGGCACCAAGGCCACTGTCGTACTCTCCGACGAGGCGGCGGCGTCCAAGCGCATCGAGGAGTTCAGCGAGGACGGATCCCGCTGGATGGTCGCGGTCCGCATGGTGTCGGAAGGTGTCGACGTACCGCGCCTCGCGGTCGGCGTGTACGCGACGACGATCTCGACGCCGCTGTTCTTCGCGCAGGCCGTGGGCCGTTTCGTACGGTCCCGCCGACGCGGCGAGACGGCCTCCGTCTTCCTGCCCACGATCCCCAACCTGCTCGGCTTCGCCTCCGAGATGGAGGTCGAACGCGACCACGTCCTCGACAAGCCGAAGAAGGACGGCGAAGAGGACCCGTACGCCGAGTCCGAGAAGGAGATGGCGGAGGCCGAGAAGCAGCAGGACGAGGACACCGGCGAGCAGGACATGCTCCCCTTCGAGGCACTCGAGTCCGACGCCGTCTTCGACCGAGTCCTCTACGACGGGGCCGAGTTCGGCATGCAGGCCCACCCCGGCAGCGAGGAGGAGCAGGATTACCTCGGCATCCCCGGGCTGCTCGAACCCGACCAGGTGCAGCTGCTGCTGCAGAAGCGCCAGGCCCGTCAGATCGCGCACAGCCGCAAGAAGCCCGACGAGGAGGCCGACCTGCTGGAACTGCCGGCCGAACGGCGGCCGGTGGTCTCCCACAAGGAGTTGCTCGAACTGCGCAAGCAGCTGAACACCATGGTCGGCGCCTACGTACACCAGAGCGGCAAACCGCACGGCGTCATCCACACCGAGCTGCGCAGGGTGTGCGGCGGGCCGCCGAGCGCCGAGGCGACCGCCGGGCAGATCCGCGAACGCATCAAGAAGGTCCAGGAGTGGGCCACGCGCATGCGTTGACCGTCCCGCCCGCTCGGCGTGCCGCTCCCTCCGTGACGAACAGGGAGCAATAACCCGTCGTAGGCGGCCGAGCGCCCGGATTCTGGACGAGGCCTTCCGCTGAGCGGTGCCGGTCGCTACTGTCCCCGCAATGCAAACGCCCCGTGGCAGCGCCGCCGCGGAGCGCAGTCGGTGTGCCATGGCCTGCCGGCGGCCTCTGGGTGCGTCGCCGATGGGACCGGTGCCGCGACATCCCGTCGGAGGATCGCCGTCACTCACTCCGAAGGAGAGGGGCGTCGTGACCGCGGAGACCTCCCAGACGCTCGACAGGGGACTACGTGTCCTCAAGCTGCTCGCCGATACCGACCACGGGCTGACCGTCACCGAGTTGTCCAACAAACTCGGCGTCAACCGCACCGTCGTCTACCGTCTGCTCGCCACCCTCGAGCAGCACGCCCTCGTCCGCCGCGACCTGGGCGGCCGCGCCCGGGTCGGCCTCGGCGTGCTGCGCCTCGGCCGCCAAGTGCACCCGCTGGTGCGGGAAGCGGCGATGCCCGCCCTGCGCTCGCTCGCCGAGGACATAGGGGCGACCGCCCATCTCACGCTCGTCGACGGGTCGGAGGCCCTCGCGGTCGCCGTCGTCGAGCCGACGTGGACGGACTACCACGTCGCCTACCGGGCCGGCTTCCGACACCCCCTGGACCGGGGCGCGGCGGGCAAGGCCATCCTCGCCGCCCGCCAGACCAAGAGCACGGAGCCCGGCTACACCCTCACCCACGGCGAACTGGAAGCGGGCGCGAGCGGCGCCGCCGCGGCGCTCGTCGGGGTGACCGGGATAGAAGGCAGCGTCGGCGTGGTGATGCTCGCGGACGCGGTCCCGGAACGGGTGGGGCCCCGCGTGGTCGACGCGGCCCGCGAGGTCGCGGACGCGCTCCGCTGAGGTAGTTCCCGGACCGGCCGGGCCGGGCGCGCTGCCGCGCGGGGCCCTCGGGCGGGCGGCGCACCGGGTGACGCTGCCGGGCGGGGCCCGGCCCTTGTCCGGGTGCGCTGTCGGGCGTGACCTGGTCGTTGCCGTGTGGCGTCCGGGTGCGCTGCCGGGCGTGGCCCGGTCCGTTTCGCCTGGCGTCCGGGTGCGCTGCCGGGCGTGGCCCGGTCCTCCCGTCTGGCGTCCGGGTGCGCTGCCGGGCGTGGCCCGGTCCTCCCGTCTGGCGTCCGGGTGCCGCTCCGGGGGCATGTCCGGGACTGCAGTCCGCGATCCCCCCTCCGGAGGCCCCGCCCCCGCACCCACCCCCGCACAGCGGGCACGGGCACCCCCGGAACGCCGCGCAAGCGCGGCCAACGCCCCGCCCCTGCACCCACCCCCGGCAGGAGCACCCCCGGAAACGCCGCGCAAGCGCGGCCCACGTCGCGCAAGCGCGGCCAACGCCACGCCCCCGACCGGGCCGAGCCGCCCGGACCGGGCCCGGTCAGGTCGCGGGCCGGGCCGATAGATTGGGGCCGTGCTCTCCAGTCTCACGCGCCCCCGCGTCCTCGCCGTCTGCGCTCTGCCCGTCGTCGCGCTGCTCGCCGTCGCCGGGTTCGCGCCGCTGCCGTTCGTCGTGGCCCAGCCCGGAATGACCGCCGACGTGCTCGGCAAGGACCAGGGCAAGCAGGTCATCACGATCTCCGGCGCGCCGACCCGCCGGACGGAGGGTGCGCTGCGGATGACGACGATCGTGGCGACGGGGCCGGCGGCCGACGTCGATCTCGGCGATGTGGTCGACGGCTGGTTCCGTACCGACCGCGCCGTCCTGCCCCGCGACGCCGTCTATCCGGCCGGCAAGTCGGAGCAGGAGATCGAGCGGCACAACGTCGAGGACATGGAGGAGTCTCAGGACGTCGCCGCCCGGGCGGCGCTCTCCTACCTCGGTGAGGACCCCGCGAAGGTGAAGGTCTCGCTTCATCTCGCCGACGTGGGTGGTCCGAGCGCCGGTCTCCTCTTCTCGTTGGGCATCATCGACAAGCTCGAGGGTGACGGCTCCGGCGGCGACCTGACAGGCGGCCGGAACGTCGCGGGTACGGGAACGATCAGCGCCGACGGGAAGGTCGGCGCGGTCGGCGGGGTGTCGCTGAAGACGCTGGCGGCCAAGCGCGACGGAGCGACCGTGTTCCTGGTGCCGAAGGCCGAGTGCTCCGACGCGCAGGTGGAACTGCCCGCAGGGATGCGCCTGATCCCTGTGACGACGCTCAAGGGCGCGGTGGACTCGCTTCGCTCGCTGGAGCGGGGCGGGAAGGTTCCGAGTTGCTGACATCGGGGCCGCCGGTTTCCGAGCCCGCACCGGCCGGGACGGGAGTGTCGGCAGGATCCCCGGATGTGTCGTCGTGGCTGGGCGGACCGTCCATCTCCCGCCAGCGCGGGAAGACCGCCGGTGCCAGGGTCGTCAGGAAGTACAGCCCGCCCAGCGTGAGCAGTGCCGCCGTGAGGCCCGCCTCCTCGATGAGGTAGCCGGCGGCCAGGCCGCCGAGGGGAGTGGTCATCAGGACCCCGGCCGTGGTCGTGCTCGCGACCCGGCTGCGCAGTTTCTGCGGCACGCGTTCGTACATCACCGTGGTCAGGATCGGGTTGAGCATCCCGGCCGCCAGTCCGCCCGCCGCCATCGTGACGGCGAGCGGCACGGTGCCGTCCACCAGCGCGGCCACGACGAACCGCGGGGCCCCGCAGATCAGGAACGCGACGGTGAAGAGCACCCGCCGCGGGTAGCGGTGGCCGACCGCGGCGTACAGCAGCGCGCCGAGCAGCGCGCAGCCGCCGAAGACCGCGACCAGCAGGCCGAGGTCCCGCGCGCCGCCCAGGTCGTCCTTGGCGTGCACGGGCAGCAGGACGGAACTCCAGCCCTGGTCCAGCCCGTTGGTGATCATCACCATCAGGACGACGCCCAGCAGCAGCCGGGCGCGGAGCAGAAAGGCGTAGCCCTCTCGCAGTTCGCCCCGGTAGGCGGCGAACGACACGGGAGCGGCGTTCCGCTGTGGTTCGGCCGCGCGCAGTCGCCGTACGCCCACGTGGATCAGCAGGGCGGAGCCGCAGAAGGTCGCCGCGTCGATCAGGAGCACCGCCTCCGCGCCGATCAGGGCGATGAGTACGCCGGCGAGGGCGGCGCCGGCCATCCGCGCGCCGCGCGAGACGGCGTCGAAGAGGCTCGCGGCCCGCGTCAGGCTGGTGCCCGCGTGCTCGGCCAGGTCGGGGACGAGTACGTATCGGGCGGTCTCGCCGGGCGCGTGGAAGAGGCCGGTGACGGCCATCAGCGCGCACAGCATCCAGAAGTGGAGCGCTCCCGCGTAGTGGAGCAGCGGGATCGCGGCGAGCGCGACAGCGCAGACGAGGTCGGTGAGGATGCTAACCCGGCGTCGGCCGATCCGGTCGATGACGGGTCCGCCGACGATGGCGGAGACGACGACGGGCAGGGTGGCGCAGAAGGCGACCAGGCCGGCCTTGGTGGGGCTGCCCGTGGTCTGGAGCGCGAACCACGGGACGCCGATGAGGGTGAGCGAATTGCCGGTGATGGAGAGGGCATTGGCCGCAAGTACGGTGGTGAGCGGCCCCCGTCGCCCCTGCGCGGCCGCGGCTGCGGCTGCGCAGGATCCCCCCTGCCCGCTCACGCGAGGCGTGTCGTGCACCGGGCGGGCGCGGGCGGCTGCCGCAGTAACCGGAGCCCCAATTCGACCAGGGTCAGCCCCAGTCGGGTTCGCAACGGCTCGCGCGGCACCCGGTCGGTGGCGGCCGTGCGCAATTCCTCGGCGCGCAGCTCGTGGAGCATCAGATGTATGTCGGAGTGCATGGCTCGAGGTCCCCTCAGGCGGTGGAGCGCGGGAAGGCGTGCGTGTGCAGCCGGACCTGGGCGGCGCCTTCGGTACCGGGCGCGGGCTCGAGGTCGCGGTAGCTCTCGATGAGTTCGTGGATCTTGTCGTTGAGTTCGTACGCCTGTGCCGCGGTCAGGCGGAGCGTGAAGTCGCTGAGATCGGAGCTGCGCCGCCACTCCTTTGGCCAGTCCCGCTGGCTGCCGAGCCAGGTGGCGACCTCTTGGGCGTGCATGGCCGCGTGCTCGTGCAGGTACAGGTCGGCTGCTCCCCGCACCGCCGGGTCGGGGTCGCTGTACAGGGATTCGTCGAAGAGCGTGCCGTCCACGGATGCCTTCCACCACCGCTCCCGGCCCTTGCCGCGCTCCGGGTCGTCCTCGACGAAGCCGTGGGCCGCGAGCTGACGCAGGTGGTAGCTGGTGGCGCCACTGGATTCGCCGAGCGCCTCCGCGAGCCGGGAGGCGGTCGCGGGCCCGTCCTGGCGCAGCGCCGTCAGCAGGCGCATGCGCAGCGGGTGGGCGATGCCGCGCAGTGAGCGCGGGTCCAGCCTGTGGAGCTTGCGCGCGCCGGCCTCGACCTCGGCCTCGGCCGCGTTTCCTTCCTCGTTCTCGCTCACGCTTGCAAAGGTAGCGTTGCAAAGAAACCCTTGCAACGCTTTTTGTGCAATCACTTCTCTGCAACTCGCTTCAGGAGTCCCGTGAATCCTCCGCGGCTTGCTCGACCAGCGGGATGATCCGCAGCGGTACCGGGTTCTCCATCACGATCGCCGTCGACGCCCGCACGATCCCCTCGAAGCCGACCACCCGGTCGATCACGCGCTGGAGATCGGCGTTGGAGCGGGCGACGAGCCGGCAGAGCATGTCGCCGTGGCCGGTGGTGGTGTGCAGTTCGAGCACCTCGGGGACGGTGGCCAGGTGCGCCCGCACGTCCGCGCCCTGGCCCTGTTTGATCTCCAGCGTCGCGAACGCGGTCACCGGATAACCGAGTGCCGCGGGGTCGACATCCGGGCCGAAACCACGGATGACGCCGTTCGCCTGGAGCCGGTCCATGCGGGCCTGGACCGTGCCGCGCGCCACGCCGAGCCGCCGGGACGCCTCCAGTACGCCGATCCTGGGTTCGCGCGCCAGCAGCACGATGAGCCGCCCGTCCAGATGATCGATCGCCATGGGGTCCTCCTGATGGTCATCCTGTACAGAACGCCCGACCATCCTTGCGCCTGGCTGTGCAGATTGCCCAGTGGAGGAACAAACTATTGCGCACCTTGTGGAACGGGGAGAGTCTGCTGCCATGACTGAGACCATGGATCACACCCCGAACACCGCGCGGCAGGCCGACCCCTTCCCGGTGAAGGGAATGGACGCGGTCGTCTTCGCCGTCGGCAACGCCAAGCAGGCCGCCCACTACTACTCCACGGCCTTCGGCATGAAGCTCGTCGCCTACTCCGGACCGGAGAACGGCAGCCGGGAGACCGCGAGTTACGTCCTCACCAACGGCGCCGCCCGCTTCGTCTTCACCTCCGTGATCAAGGCGTCCACCGACTGGGGCCGCTTCCTCGCCGAGCACGTCGCCGAGCACGGCGACGGCGTCGTCGACCTGGCCATCGAGGTGCCGGACGCCCGCAAGGCGTACGCGTACGCCGTCGAGCACGGCGCCACCGGCATCACCGAGCCGTACGAGGTCAAGGACGAGAACGGCACGGTCGTGCTCGCGGCGATCGCCACCTACGGCAAGACCCGCCACACGCTCGTCGAGCGCAGCCGTTACGACGGTCCCTACCTGCCCGGCTTCGTGGCCGCCGACCCGATGGTCGAGCCGCCCGCCAAGCGCACCTTCCAGGCCATCGACCACTGCGTCGGCAACGTCGAGCTCGGGAAGATGAACGACTGGGTGGCGTTCTACAACAACGTCATGGGCTTCACCAACATGAAGGAGTTCGTGGGCGACGACATCGCCACCGAGTACTCTGCCCTCATGTCGAAGGTCGTCGCCGACGGCACGCTGAAGGTGAAGTTCCCGATCAACGAGCCGGCGATCGCGAAGAAGAAGTCGCAGATCGACGAGTACCTCGAGTTCTACGGCGGCGCCGGCGTGCAGCACATCGCGCTGGCCACCAACGACATCGTCGCGACCGTCCGCTCCATGCGCGCCGCGGGCGTGCAGTTCCTCGACACTCCCGACTCGTACTACGACACTCTCGGCGAGTGGGCGGGCGAGACCCGGGTGCCCGTGGAGACGCTGCGCGAGCTGAAGATCCTCGTCGACCGGGACGAGGACGGCTACCTGCTGCAGATCTTCACCAAGCCGGTCCAGGACCGCCCCACGGTCTTCTTCGAGATGATCGAGCGACACGGTTCGATGGGCTTCGGCAAGGGCAACTTCAAGGCGCTCTTCGAGGCGATCGAGCGAGAGCAGGAGAAGCGCGGAAACCTGTAACCGCCACGCCGGCCACAGCAGCGGCCCCACGGACCTGACCCATGGGGCCGCTGCTGTGCCGTGGGCCTCGGCCTCCCGCTCGTCGCGACCGCCAAAGACGCGGCGCCCCGCACCGAAAGCTCGCGGGCGCCGACTGCCGCGACCGTCGTCCGCGCCGCCGCCGCGGCGTCACGTCAGCCCGCCGTCCGGCACCCCTGCCGCGTGCCGTCAGTCCGCGGTCGCCGGTGCCGAGGGCAGGACCGGACGCAAGTGCGGAGCGGGCCGCGCCGCAGCCGGAGCCGCAGACCCCGTCGCACGCTCGGAAGCCGGCGCGGACGACGGAACCGGAGCAGGCGACGACGACGGCTCCTCCGCAGCCGCGGAGGGCCCGGACGAAGCGGAAGCGGACTGCGAGGGCGAAGGCGTCGACGGTGACTCCGACGGCGACTCCGACTCCTCCGTGTCCCACGGTTCGCCCATCACGTCCGCAGGTCCCTCCAGCGGTGGTTCGCCGAGCGACTCCTGCGCCGAGCGCGCCCGCGGCGCGAGCAGCGGCGAGAAGTGCGGGTTCGTCCGCAGCGCCTCGTCGATGTTGCGCCGTGCCGCACCGTATTCGCCCAGCGTGCGCTGGATCTGCCCGAGGTGGTACGAGAACAGCGCGCTGCGCACTCCCCGGTTGTTGGCGAGCTTCGCGAACGGCAGCCCGTCCTCCGGCCTGCCCGCCTTGTACAGCGCCCAGCCCATCGTGTCCGCGACCTCCACGCTGCGGTGGCCGCGCCGCCACTCGCCCTGCATACGGCGTACCGCCGCCGCCGGGTCGCCGTGGTCGGCCTCGTAGCGGGCCAGGACCAGATCCCCGTCGACACCGTGCTCTCCGGCGCGGGTTACCTGCCGGCGCAGGAGCTCGTACCGGGTGGTGGCGTCCCCGTTCAACCCCAGCGACTCGTACAGCTCGCCCGCCTCCAGCAGGTACTCCGGCAGCGGCAGTTTCTTCAGGGCGATCTCGTAGTCGTGCAGCGCTTCGTCGGTGCGCTCGAGCGCGGCCAGGGCTCTGGCCCGTCCGACCAGCGACCGGTAGTGCTCGGGCACGGCCTTGAGCGCGTCGGTGAAATGCTCGACCGCGTCCTCGGGCTCGCCCCGCTCCCAGGCCAGTTCGCCCTCCCGGTGCAGGGCCATGGCCCTCTCGGTGGGGGTGCGGGAGTTCGCGGTGGCGCCGTACGCCAGGGCCGCGGCGTCCTCGCGCCAGCCCCGGTTCCGGTAGACGGTCACCTCCCGGCCCTGCGCCTGCGGTCCTGAGTGCAGCTCCAGCAGCGTGTCCATGGCCTTGCCCGCGGCGCCGTAATTGCCGAGCCCGTTGTACGCGTCGATCAGGGCCGGATACACGGTCCAGCGCTTCGGCTTCTGCTTTCTGGCGCTCTCCGCGTATCCACGCGCCCCGGCGAAGTCCTGCCGGGCGTTGGCCAGCTCGGCCAGCCCGACCAGCGCCTCGATGTTGCCCTTGGACGCCGGGACCTCGCGCAGCGAGCGTCGCAGCGCGCGTTCCGCTTTCGGGTAGTGGTCCGTCCGCCCGAGCCGTGTCCCCCGTTCGACGTAAGCGGATCCCAGTTGGGCCCACGACAGTGCGTCGTCCGGAAAGGCGCGGACGAGCTTCTCCCGGTCGCGGATCAGTGCGTTCAGATCGGCGAGCGAGGGCGGCGCGCCCGTGTCGGACGCGGCGAGCGCCCGCGCCGCGGGCCCCGATGCGGGCGGCGGGGCCTCCTTCTTCTCCCACCCGGGCGCGAGCATGATCACCCCGGTGACCAGTGCCGCGCCGACCAGCGTGCTGACAGCGGCGTTCTTCAGGGTTTTGCTCCTCATGGCGCTCACTGTGCGGCAGCAGCCAGCCAATACGAAGAACACACTCTGACCCATGGAACGGAACGCATACGGGTTCACACCGATGGCCCCCGGTGCGAGGCTGGGGATCATGGACGATCTTCTCGAGCGGCTGCGCACAGGTCTTCCCGCCGAAGCCCTCATCACCGATCCGGACGTCACCGCGTCGTACGGCAACGACATGGCGAGCTTCTGCGCGGCGGGCACTCCCGCCGTCGTCGTACTGCCCCGCACCGTCGAGCAGGTGCAGCACGTCATGCGCACCGCCACCGAACTGCGCGTGCCGGTTGTCCCGCAGGGCGCCCGTACGGGACTTTCCGGCGCGGCCAACGCCTCCGACGGCTGCATCGTGCTGTCCTTGACCAAGATGGACCGGATCCTGGAGATCAGCCCGGTCGACCGGATCGCCGTCGTCGAACCGGGTGTCGTCAACGCCGTGCTGTCACGCGCCGTGGGCGAGCACGGCCTGTACTACCCGCCGGACCCCTCCAGCTGGGAGATGTGCACGATCGGCGGCAACATCGGCACCGCCTCCGGCGGCCTGTGCTGCGTCAAGTACGGCGTCACGGCCGAGTACGTCCTCGGGCTGAAGGTCGTCCTCGCCGACGGGCGGCTGCTGAACACCGGGCGGCGCACCGCCAAGGGCGTCGCCGGCTACGACCTGACGCGGCTCTTCGTCGGCTCCGAAGGCAGCCTCGGCATCGTTGTCGAGGCGGTCCTGGCGCTCCGTCCGCAGCCACCCGCCCAGCTCGTGCTGGCCGCCGAGTTCCCCTCCGCGGCCACCGCCTGCGACGCCGTCTGCGCGATCATGGAGCGCGGCCACACCCCCTCCCTGCTCGAGATCATGGACCGCACCACCGTCCACGCGGTCAACAAGCTGGCCGACATGGGGCTCCCGGAGACGACGGAGGCCCTGCTCCTCGCCGCCTTCGACACAGCGGACCCCGCGGCCGACCTGGCCGCCGTCGGCGTGCTCTGTGAGGCCGCCGGCGCGAGCGAGGTCGTGCCCGCCGACACCGTCGCCGAGTCCGAACTGCTGCTCCAAGCCCGCCGGATGTCGCTGACGGCACTGGAGGCCGTCAAGCCGGCGACGATGATCGACGACGTGTGTGTACCGCGCTCGAAACTCGGCGCCATGATCGAGGGAACGGCCGCTGTCGCGGAGAAGTACGACCTGACCATCGGCGTCTGCGCCCACGCAGGCGACGGCAACACCCATCCCGTCGTCTGCTTCGACCACCTCGATGCCGACGAGTCGCGCCGTGCCCGCGAGTCCTTCGACGAGATCATGGCGCTCGGCCTGGAACTGGGCGGCACCATCACCGGCGAACACGGCGTCGGCGTGCTGAAGAAGGAATGGCTGGCCCGCGAACTCGGGCCGGTGAGCCTCGAGTTGCAGCGTGGCATCAAGGAGACCTTCGACCCGCTCGGCATCCTCAACCCGGGCAAACTCTTCTGAGGTCGTGTCCCTCCCGGGCGTACGCACTCGGCCGGCGTGGACGGCGTGCCGATCAGATGTCGCCGTCCTGCGCGTCACTGGAGGGGCGGTGGGTGCGCAGCTCGTCCGCGCCGGCCGGCGCGAGCAGTTCGGCCAGGGCCTCGTCGATGCCGAGCCGCTCCGACTCCGAACCCGGTGGGACCATCCGCAGAGTCCGCTCCAGCCACGGGGAGACCGCCGTCGACGGCGCCTCCAGCAGGGCGTCACCATCGGGTGAACTCAACGCCATGAGGATGACGCCGCGGCCCTTGTTCTTCGACGGCCAGACCCGCACGTCCCCGGTCCCGGCCGGCCGGAACACTCCTTCGACGAGCAGCTCGCGCGCGAACGTCCAGTCGACGGGATGGTCGGAGCCGAGGTGGAACACGATGTGCACGGCGTAGGGGTCCTCGGTGCGGTAGGTCATCCGGGCCGGGACGGGGATGCTGCGCTCGGGGGACAGCACCAGGTTCACTTCGAGCTCACGTTCCACCACGGTGTGCATGGCCACTTCCTTCCTCTACGCCTTCTGGGGCGGCCCGCCGGTCGGGCCTCACCAGGAAGAGACAGGCTCCCGCCGCAGCCATTACGCGGGTTTCGTCAATGACTTTCCGTGATGGCATCGTGACCGGAAAGTGGTCGTTACGGCAGGACCGGCCCAGGGGTGCGCGCGGGTCTGATAGATGTGGTGCCTTGTATTGAGGCCTCGAAGAGATACGGGACCACGGTGATGAGCGCCCCAACCCCGGCAACCGGCGACGGCAGCCCCACGCCCGGCTACTACCCGGACCCCTCCATTCCCGGATATGTCCGGTACTGGAACGGCGCGGCGTGGGTGCCCGGCACGAGCAGGCCGGCCCCGAAGGCGGGCGAGGCGATGCCCGCGCCGCCCCACTCGGCGGCGTCCTCGGCCCCGGCCGTGGCAGCCCCCGCCCCGCCCGCGCCCACCCCCTCCATGGAGGAGACGGGCCCGGTCTTCCTCGACGAGGAGCCGTCCGACGAGCCGTCACGCCCCGAACCGGCGAGCGTCTGGCAGGCCGACGTCGCACGCCAGGCCGGTTTCGGCGGCGACCTGGACAGCCGGGTGTCATGGGGAGGCACCGATCCCCGTACGCCCGATCGGCCGGCCGCGTTGGACCCGCGCCGGGCCGCCGCGTCCGACGCACCGTCCGCCGACCCGACCGGCGGCAAGCTGCCCGGCATGCGCTCTGCGGTTCCGCAGGCCGGGCCCGCCGACGACGAGCTCCCCGGCGGCGTCCGCTCGCTGGGCGGCCCTGCCTCCGCCGGAGAGCCGCCGACGGACGGCACCGTCGCCATCCGCGCGCTGCGCCCCGGCGGTGGCGCCCCGTCAGGTACGGGAACGAGTGCCGCCGCGGACGGCCCCCGCATGCCCAAGCCGCAGCAGCCCGCCGAGAACACCGTCACCATCCGTGCCCAACGGCCGGGCGGCTCCGCCCCGCAGGCCGACGGCACGATGACGATCCGTGCGCTCGGGGCGGGCGCGGAAGCGCCCGCGGCCCAGCAGGGTCCGGGCGCCCCTCAGGCAGGCGCGACCTCCCCTCCCCAGCCGCAGGCGCGTCCGATGCACGCGCCCCAGGCCCCGGCGCCCCAGGCCCCGGCCCCCCAGGCCCAGTCGGCCATGCCACAGCAGCAGGCGCCCGCCCCGTCACAGCCGCCCGTCACCACCAGCGCGGGCGGCGGCGCGGCCTCCTGGGCCCAGCAGGTGCATCAGCTCGCCCAGTCCCCGGCCGCCGACGAGGGCGAGCCCGTGCTGCCGTGGAAGCCGCCGGTCAACGACCCGTTCCTGGCCGTCGCGCAGGCCCAGGCGGCGGCCCGACCCGCGGCTCTCGGCAAGCGTCTCGCCGCCCGCCTGATCGACACCGTTTTGCTCGGCGCGCTCGTCGGCGCCGTCGCCGCCCCGGTCTTCGACCGGGCGCGCACCCATATCGACGGCAAGATCGAGGCGGCGAAGCTGTCCGGCGAGACGGTGACCGTCTGGCTGCTCGACGCCACCACGGCGGGCCACATCGGCATCGTCCTGGGCGCCCTGCTCGTCCTCGGTCTGCTCTACGAGTCGTTGCCGACCGCCAAGTGGGGCCGGACCGTGGGCAAGAAGCTGTGCGGGCTCAAGGTCGTGGACATCGAGACCCATGAGCCGCCGTCGTTCGGCGGCGCGCTGCGCCGCTGGCTCCTCTACAGCGTGCTCGGTGTGCTTGTCGTGGGCGTGCTCAATGTCCTGTGGTGCCTGTTCGACCGCCCGTGGCGGCAGTGCTGGCACGACAAGGCGGCGCACACGTTCGTGACCGGCTGACCTCTCTGCTGCCGCTTTCGGACGGCTCGCGCGCCGGCGTTCCCCCGAACGCGCGCGAGCCGTTGCGGGGGCGTCGGGGGCGAGGTGCACTGCCCCCATGAGTAACGACCAGCCGCCGCCCGAGGACGACCCCTTCCGTAAGAAGGCACAGGAACCGCAGGAGCCGCAGGGCCCACGGGAGCCCGGGGGGCCGACCCCGCCCCCGTCGGGGGGCCCGACGCACGGCGGCGGTTCGCCTTACGACTCTCCGCCCGGTGGTTCGGGCGGCACCGGCGGTCCGTACGGTGCGGGGGGCGCCGGCGGCGCCGGTGGTCCCTACGGTGGCGCCGGAGGTCAGCCTCCGCCGTACGACGGAGGGGCATTCGGCGGCCCGTACGGAGGGGCCGACCCGCTCGCGGGCATGCCGCCGCTCGCCGACTTCGGCAAGCGCGTGCTGGCCCGGCTCATCGACATGATCATTGTTTTCGTGCCGCTGTTCCTCATCTCCCTGATCTTCGGCGGCCTCGGCGTGGCCACCGGCGGCGACGACTGGGACGAGATCACGGACCGGGTGAACACCGGTGAACAGTGGCTGTGGTCGCTGATCTCCCTTGTCGTGTACGTCGGTTACGACACGATCATGACGAAGATGGGCGGCCAGACCGTCGGCAAGAAGATCATGAAGCTGCGCGTCGCCATGCTCAACGACGGCAGGGCGCCCGACACCGGCTCCTCGCTGTTGCGCGCCGTCGTGCTGTGGGTGCCGGCGCTGGTGTGCTGCTTCTGCGTCTGGTGGCTGGTCATTCTCATCACCGTGTTCACCAACAAGCCGTACCGGCAGGGCCTGCACGACAAGGCGGCCAAGACGGTGGTGGTGTCAGCGGCGTAGCGAGTGCTCGCCGACCCTGGTCTCGGCGCCGGAGTGGGCGCGCGAATCGCGCACATGGTGGGTGAGGCCGTCCGGGGCGGCGGAGGCGGCCGTCGCCCCCTGGGCGGTCCCCGCCTGCGTGGTGCCGCGGCGAATGGGCAGAGCCAGTGCGACCAGCAGTCCCAGTCCCAGAGAGGCGATTCCGATCGCGGCGACCGCGACGCCGTTGGTGGTGCGGGTCAGCAACAGGAGGGCCACCGTCGAGAAGACGACGGTGGCCGAACCGTAGGCGAGCTGTGCGGCAGTCGGTCGCGGCATGACGGTATCCGTCCTCGGGACAGTGGCAGGTCTGGAGTGTCTGGGACAGTTCGCACTGACACAGACTCTACGACGGTGGATGCCCCTGCCCAACCGGCAGTAAGCGTGACCTAACCCACGGTGCCGATGCATGGGGGGCGCACGGGGTCATTCGACCCGCCAAGTGGCTTGAATTGTGCGCCTCTCGTCCTGATTCGGCGTCGTCCGCATAGCGGAGCCGTGCTCCTGCATAGTGCAGTTGGTATGTCCAAGTCAAGGACTGTCTTTTCTTCCTCAACTCCGGTCGAATGTCGTCACTTGAGACGCGTATACCGCGCGCGCGGATGACCCCACAACCGGTCCGCGGCGGCGACGGAACGCGGGGGAGGACACCATCAAGTGACCAGCAAGCGACGGACGTTCAGAGCGTCCGCGGTGCTCGTGGCCCTTGCCGCGACCACCGCGACCGCGTCTGCGTTCACCAGTGCGCAGGCCGACGGCCAGAAGTCGTCGGACCCTGCGGGCATCGAGCGGCACGACCCGGCACCCAACAAGGGCCATGTCGAGCACGACCTCGAGGGTCCGTTCAGCAAGCAGCAGGAGCAGCAGCGCCAGGCGGCCCTCGAACAGGTCATCTCCGGCGACGCGACCGTGCAGTCGCGCGGTGGCTCCAAGGTGATCAAGCTCGACGACAAGAAGTACGTCGAGCTCGCCCGGGAGAAGACCGACAAGATCTTCACCATCCTCGTGGAGTTCGGCGACAAGGTCGACGACACCACGATGTTCGACCCGGACGGGGCCGCAGGCCCCAAGCCGCCGGTCAAGAAGTACGGCGGCGCGCCCGGTCCGCTGCACAACAAGATCGCCGAGCCCGACCGGTCGAAGGACAACTCGACCGCCTGGCAGGCGGACTACAACCAGCAGCACTTCCAGGACCTCTACTTCGGCACCGGCAAGGACAAGAAAGGCCAGCCGAAGGAGTCGCTGAAGACGTACTACGAGAAGGCCTCTTCCGGCCGCTACTCGGTCGACGGCACGGTCTCCGACTGGGTCAAGGTCGATTACAACGAGGCCCGTTACGGCTCGAACTACTGCGGTCAGTCCAACTGCGCCAACGCCTGGGACGCCGTCCGCGACGGCGTGAACGCCTGGGCCGCGGACCAGAAGGCCAAGGGCAGGACCGACGTCGAGATCAAGGCGACGCTCGCCGAGTACGACAAGTGGGACCGGTACGACCACGACGCCGACGGCAACTTCAACGAGACCGACGGCTACATCGACCACTTCCAGTTCGTCCACGCGGGTGAGGACGAGTCGGCCGGCGGCGGCACCGAGGGCCCGAACGCCCTGTGGGCACACCGCTGGTACGCCTACGGCACCGACGCCGGCAAGTCCGGCCCGGAGAACAACAAGGCCGGCGGCACCCAGATCGGCAACACCGGCATCTGGGTCGGCGACTACACCGTGCAGCCCGAGAACGGCGGCCTCGGGGTCTTCGCCCACGAGTACGGCCACGACCTCGGCCTGCCGGACCACTACGACACCTCCGGCGCCGGCGAGAACTCGACCGGCTACTGGACCCTGATGTCGGCCGGCTCCTGGCTCGGCACCGGCAAGGACTCCATCGGCGACCTGCCGGGCGACATGACCGGCTGGGACAAGCTGCAGCTGGGCTGGCTCAACTACGAGACGGCGAAGGCGGCGACGAAGTCCACCCACACCCTGGGTGTGTCGGCGTACAACACCAAGAAGCCGCAGGCGCTCGTCGTCGAGCTGCCGAAGAAGCCCGTCACCACGACTGTCGTGAAGCCCTCCGAGGGCTCCAAGCAGTGGTGGAGCGACATGGGTGACGACCTCAAGAACACCCTGTCCCGTTCGGTCGACCTCACCGGCAAGGCGAAGGCCTCCCTGGAGCTCGACGGCTGGTGGGACATCGAGGCCGACTACGACTACCTCTACACCGAGGTGTCGACGGACGGCGGCGCCAACTGGACGCCGGTGGACGGCACGGCCGACGGCAAGGCCATCACCCGTGACGCGAGCGACAAGCCGGCACTGACCGGCCCGTCGGGCGCTCACAAGAAGCTCGTCTACTCGCTGGACGCCTACGCGGGCAAGAAGGTCGACGTCCGCTTCCGTTACCAGACGGACGGCGGCGTGGCGGGCAAGGGCTTCTCGGCCGACGCGATCACGATCAAGGCCGACGGCGCGCCGGTGTTCTCGGACAACGCCGAGGGCGAGGTAGAGGGTTGGACCGCGAAGGGCTTCAACCGCATCGGTGAGTCCTTCACGCTCGAATACGAGCAGTACTACATCGCCGAGAACCGCCAGTACGTGTCGTACGACAAGACCCTCAAGGTCGGCCCGTACAACTTCGGCTTCAAGGCGCCCAAGGACGGCTGGGTCGAGCACTACCCCTACCAGAACGGTCTGATGATCTGGCAGTGGGACACCTCCCAGAAGGACAACAACACCAGCGCCCACCACGGCCAGGGTCTGATCCTTCCGGTCGATGCCCACGCCAAGCCCATGAAGTGGGCGGACGGCACGCTGCTGCGCAACAAGATCCAGACGTTCGATTCGTCGTTCAGCACGTATCGCACGGACAGCTTCTGGCTGCACAACGCGGACAAGCCGCAGTGGATAGCCTCGCAGCGCGGCAACCCGGTCTTCGACGACCGCAAGGGCGTCTACTGGTATGCCGAGAACCCGACGGGCAGCGTCAAGGTAACTGACACCAACACCAAGATCGCGATCGTCAAGGAGCCGCGCAGCGGCGAGACGATCACCATCAAGGTTGGTCCGTCGAACAAGTAATCCGTAACGCCGCAGGTCAAAGCATGATCGGCCGTCGCCCTCTAGCGGGCGGCGGCCGTTCGTGTTTAGGTGCGTCTGACGAAGTCCTTATTGACAGTGAGCTCACGGGGGAGTGGTTCCGCATGCCCGGCGGAGGTTTCTGCAAGCTGCCGAACGGCAGCGTGGTCGTCGCGCTCAGCCTGCTCAGCCCAGTCGGCGGCGAAGGAACGGTCCGCTTCCTGGTCCACGCGCCGAACCGCGCGAGAGCGCTGACGCGACTGCGCAACCTGGGGTTCAGAGCGGTGTATCTGCGGGGCAACGCGGAGCCGCCGACGCCGGACGAGATCACGGCGGTGCTGCACCATCCGGACGGCCTGCTGTGGCGTCCGGACCGGAACCCGACGGCAGAACTCTGGCACCCGGCCCGAGCCCTCCTCCGCCGCCCGGCATAGCACTTGTGGGCTCGCCCCCGAGCCGGGGCGAGCCCCAGGGCCCGCGCCTCGGCGAGGCTGAAGCCGCGCCGGGTGGCCTCGGACCGTCCGGCGGTCGAGGACACGGCGCGGTACCGGGACCGGGCGGCACCTTGCGAGGGCGGCAGCGAGCCCGGCAGGTCCGTCACGCGGGCGGCGACGAGCCCTGACCCTGTGCCTCGGCGGGCTGAAGCTGCTGGGCAACCGGCCGGTCGGCGATCGGGGGACACGGCGCGGAGCGCTGTACCGCAGCCAGGACGAGCCGACCACGTACCCGCCACCGGCACGGAGCGCGAACGGCCCCGGGGCAACCCCGCCGCGTGCCTGCTACCGGCGCGCAGCGCCCTGCCGTTCCGGGTCGGTCCCGGGCTCCGCGTGCCGTCGCGCGGGCGGCGACGAGCCCTGGACCCACGCGCCTCGGCGAGGTCGGCCGCCGGGCAGCCTCAGGCCGTCCGACGGCTGCGGGGCACCGCGCGGAGCGCGCTGCCGGGTCCGGGGCGGCCCCGCCACGCGGGGGACGGCGACCCGCCCGGCACAGGCGGCACGCGCCGCGGTGTCAGACCACCGGCTTGCCGGTCAGTTCCACGCCCGCTGCGCGCATCTGCTCCAGCGCCCGCGACGTCGTCGCCTCCGAGACCCCCGCCGTCAGGTCCAGCAGGACCTTCGTCGTGAAGCCCTCCCGGGCCGCGTCGAGCGCGGTGGCGCGTACGCAGTGGTCGGTGGCGATGCCAACCACGTCGACCTCGGTGACCTCCCGTGCGTGGAGCCACTCCGCCAGCGTCGAGCCGTTCTCGTCGGTGCCCTCGAAGCCGCTGTACGCCGCCGCGTACGCGCCCTTGTCGAAGACCGCGGCGATCGCGCCCGACGTGACGGCAGGGGCGAAGTTGGGGTGAAAGCCGACGCCTTCCGTGCCGGCGACGCAGTGGCGCGGCCAGGAGTCGACGAAGTCGGGGTGGTCCGAGAAGTGGTCGCCCGGCTCGATGTGGTGGTCGCGGCTGGCGACCACGTAGCGGTAGCCCGGCTGGGCCTGGCCGATCAGGTCGGTGATGGCGGCTGCGACATCGGCGCCTCCCGCCACCGCGAGGCTGCCGCCCTCGCAGAAGTCGTTCTGAACGTCCACGACGATCAACGCGCGGTGCATGGCGGATGTCCTTCGGTGGGGAGGAGGGCCGGCGGGGGATGCGGGGAGGGGACGAGCGGCTCGCACGCCCGGTGCGCACTGCCGCTCGCACGCCGGGCGTGAACTACCGAGCGTAGCCATTCGTCACGTCGTGCGGGAGGGGGCGTGGCACGTACGCCGCGGTGGGTGCGGATCGCTTGCCCGTTCGCTCGCTGTTCATACGTACTCGGTCGGGATGACGGGCTCGCCCCGCGAGAGCTGGACCGCGGACAACGGCAGCTTGGCCCGTGCCGCGATGTGCCGGTCGCGTGCCGCGTCCAGCGGCTCGCGCGCGACGACCTCGCCGCCCTTGACCAGCTCCACGAGCAGTTGGCGCTCCGCGAGGTCCGCGGGCACCTCGCCGACGCCGATGACCTCGGCCTCCGCGACTCCCTCGGCGTCCAGGCGGCGCGCGGCCCACTTACGGCCGCCGACCGACAGCTTGCCGCCCAGGGACTTCTTGGCCACCGCCTGGAGCGGCGCCGCAGGGTCCGTGGACTGGGCGCGGGCGACGAGCTTGTAGACCATCGAGCAGGTGGGGTGCCCGCTGCCGGTGACCAGTTGTGTGCCGACGCCGTACGCGTCGACCGGGGCGGCGGCCAGCGAGGCGATTGCGTACTCGTCGAGGTCCGAGGTGACAACGATCTTGGTGTCGACCGCGCCCAGCTCGTCCAGCTGCTGGCGCACCCGATGCGCGACGAGCAGCAGGTCACCGGAGTCGATGCGGACGGCTCCGAGATCGGGCCCGGCGATGTCGACGGCCGTCCGGACGGCCTCCGCGACGTCGTAGGTGTCGACGAGCAGCGTGGTGCCCCGCCCGAGCGAGGCGACCTGCGCCTGGAAGGCGCCGCGCTCGCTGTCGTGCAGCAGGGTGAAGGCGTGCGCGCTGGTGCCGACGGTGGGGATGGCGTACCGGAAGCCGGCGGCGAGGTCGGAGGTCGAGTCGAAACCGCCCACGTACGCGGCGCGCGCGGCGGCGACCGCCGCCAGCTCATGCGTGCGGCGCGCGCCCATCTCGATCAGCCTTCGTCCGCCTGCGGCCGTCGACATCCGCGAGGCCGCGGCGGCGATGGCCGAGTCGTGGTTGAGGATCGAGAGGATCACGGTCTCGAGGAGCACGCATTCGGCGAAGGAGCCCTCTACGCGGAGGATCGGGGAACCGGGGAAGTACATCTCGCCCTCGGGGTAGCCCCAGATGTCGCCGCTGAAGCGGTAGTGGGCCAGCCACTTCAGCGTGGCCTCGTCGACGATGCGCCGCTCCCTGAGGAAGCCGAGGATGTCCGCGTCGAAGCGGAAGTTCTCCACGGCGTCCAGAACGCGGCCGGTTCCCGCGACCACGCCGTAGCGGCGGCCCTCGGGCAGGCGGCGGGTGAAGACCTCGAAGACGCAAGTCCGTTCGGCCGTGCCCGCCTTCAGCGCAGCCTGCAGCATGGTGAACTCGTACTGGTCGGTGAAGAGCGCGGTCGACGGCACGTCCACCGGCAGCCCAAGGTCTGCTGTGTTCATGGCTGCGATGCTAGCGCACATTTCGTCACTCTGACGAGATGTCGCGGAGGAAGGTTGTCGCAAGGCGGCGGGGCCGTTTGTGCGACGGGGGCCCTCGGGTGGCAGCATGGGTGGAGTGACTGTGCCCGTAGAGATCGAACGACCGGAGTCGGCCGAGGAGACGCACGCCGTCCCGGAGCCGGATGTGCCCTGGGTGACGCTGGTGCACAACGATCCGGTCAACCTGATGAGCTATGTCACCTATGTCTTCCAGGCCTACTTCGGCTACTCCAAGGACAAGGCGCACAAGCTGATGCTCGACGTCCACCACAAAGGACGCGCCGTCGTCTCCAGCGGCACCCGCGAGGAGATGGAGCGTGACGTGCAGGCGATGCACGGATACGGACTGTGGGCCACGCTGACCCAGGACCGCGGCTGATGAGCTCTCACTTCGAGCCGCTGACCGGCGGCGGGGCCGCCGTCCGCCTGGACGAGGTCGAGATCTCGATCCTTCGCTCCCTGGCCGTCCAGCTCCTGGAGCTCATCGGGCCCGGCGACGAACCGGCGCAGGGGGAGGACCCACTGGCCGCCCTGTTCGCGGAGGGTCCGAGCGAGCCGCCCTCGGACCCGGCGCTCGCGCGCCTGTTCCCGGACGCCTACACCGACCCGGAGGCGGGGCTGCCGGACGAGGAACTGCGCGCCGCCTCCTCCGACTTCAGGCGCTTCACCGAGACCGACCTGCGCACGAAGAAGCGCGAGGACGCCCTCGCGGTCGTACGGTCCCTCGATTCCCTCACGCGGGACGGTGACGGCGGCGCCGTGCTGGAGCTGGGCGCCGAGGACTGCATGCGCTGGCTCGGTGCGCTCAACGACCTGCGACTGACCATCGGCACTCGTCTCGATGTCAGCGACGAGGACCAGAACGAGGATCTGTACCGCCTCCCCGACTCCGACCCGCGCAAGCCGATGGTCATGGCCTACCTCTGGCTGGGCGCGCTCCAGGAGACGCTCGTCGAGACGCTGATGCCCTGAGAGTCGAGCCCTGATGCACTGAGATCGGTGTATGGGGCACCTGTCGTTCTCGTTCGCTCAGCGGATGCTCAAATCCGGATAACGATCCCATTAATCGGGCATCCCCGTTCATCACTCCGCGTGTTTTTTGTCCGCTTCTCCCTGTGGCGTGGGCCACTTTCACCGCAGTGGATCACTGCTGAGGCCGTGATAGATCTTCACGATCGCTCGGGGACGCCATCCCTGTTTCCCGAGTGCGCTACAGCCGGCAGACCGCCGGTGGCACTCCATTCACATCCGGGGGGATCACGATCTGATCCGCAGCCACGCGACGCGGCGGGCGCGGATCGGCATGGAGAAAGGCGCATCACCATGACCTCGGTGCAGGTCGACAAGCACACCGGCGACGAGGCCGGTGGCAACACTTCGCAAGAGGGCTACGAGCGTGGACTCGGGAGCCGCCAGGTCCAGATGATCGCCATCGGCGGAGCCATCGGCGTGGGCCTGTTCATGGGTGCCGGGGCGAACATCGCCAAGGCCGGACCCAGCATCATCCTGATGTACGCCCTCGCGGGTGTCGTCATCTTCTTCATCATGCGAGCGCTCGGCGAACTGCTCCTCTACCGGCCCGTCTCCGGCTCCTTCGCCGAGTACGCCCGAGAGTTCCTCGGCCCGTTCTTCGGTTACGTCACCGGCTGGACGTATTGGCTGATGTGGATCGTCACCGGCATGGCGGAGCTGACGGCCGCCGCCATCTACATCCACTTCTGGTTCCCCGAGATTCCGCAGTGGGTCAGCGCCCTGGTCTTCCTGGTGGTGCTCTTCGGCGTCAACCTGATCTCGGTGAAGATCTTCGGAGAGGTCGAGTTCTGGTTCTCGATGATCAAGGTCACCGCGATCATCGGCATGATCGTGATCGGTCTCGGCGTCCTCACCCTCGGCTTCTCGGACGCCGGTGACACCGCCTCGGTCACCAACCTCTGGTCGTACGACGGGATCTTCCCCAACGGCATCGGCTCCAGCCTGATGACCCTCCAGGGCGTCATGTTCGCCTACCTCGCCGTCGAGCTCGTCGGCGTCACCGCGGGCGAGTCCGAGAACCCGGAGAAGACCCTTCCCAAGGCGATCAACACGCTGCCCTGGCGCATCATCATCTTCTACGTGGGCGCCCTGGTCGTGATCCTTTCCGTCGTGAAGTGGACCGAGTTCTCCGAAGGCGTGAGCCCCTTCGTCCACGCCTTCGAGAAGATCGGCATCCCGCTCGCCGCGGGCATCGTCAACTTCGTGGTGCTCACCGCGGCCCTGTCGTCCTGCAACTCCGGCATGTACTCCACCGGAAGGATGCTGCGCGACCTCGCCGCCAACGGCGAAGCCCCCAAGGCGCTCGGCAAGCTCAACGCCCGCCGCACCCCGGCCGTCGGCATCGCCATCTCCGTCGCCCTCATGGGCATCGGCGTGGTCCTCAACTACATCGTCCCGGAGAAGGCGTTCGGATACGTCGTGTCCGTGGCCACGGCCGCCGGCATCTGGACCTGGATGATGATCCTCGTCAGCCACATCCGCTACCGCTCGGCCGTGGACGCCGGACGGCTGCGCGCCTCGTCCTTCCCCGCCCCCGGCGGTGCGCTCTTCAGCTGGGTCGCCCTGCTCTTCCTGGTCGGGGTGACCGCCATGGTCGCACTCGACGAGGCCGGCCGGATCTCGCTGTACGTGGCTGCCGTCTGGGCCCTGGGCCTGGCCGTCGGCTGGCAGGTGCTGAAGCGGAAGAACCCGCAGATCGCCGACCGCGCGCAGCGCGAGTACGCCACCACGTCCGACTGATCGCCGGCTTCGGCCGACACCCGTCTCAGCGGCGGCCGATACCCGTCTCAACTGATGGCCTCCGGATCTCGTATCCGGAGGCCGTCTGCCTATCCTGTCGCTCATGCTGACCATCACCCAGGCCCTCTTCGACCAGATCGTCGCCCACGCCCGCGAGGACCACCCCGACGAGGCATGCGGCGTCGTCGCCGGACCGGAGGGCTCCGGCCGGCCGGAGCGCTTCATCCCCATGCTGAACGCCGCCCGCTCGCCCACGTTCTACGAGTTCGACTCCGGTGACCTGCTCAAGCTCTACCGCGAGCTCGACGACCGCGACGAAGAGCCGGTGATCATCTACCACTCGCACACCGCGACCGAGGCGTACCCCTCCCGCACCGACATCAGCTACGCCAACGAGCCCGGCGCCCACTACGTCCTGGTCTCGACGGCGGACACCGACGGCGCGGGCCCCTTCCAGTTCCGCTCGTTCCGCATCGTGGACGGCGAGATCACCGAAGAGGACGTGCAGGTCGTCGAGGCGTACTAGGACGAGGCCGCTGAAAGGTGTCCGGACCGTCGTCTCCAGGACTCGGCCGACGTCCCGACGCCGCAGTCGCCCGCCGACGTCCACGAAGCCGGGGGCGCCGGGCACCCTCCCACCGGCGCTTCGGCCACCGCCTATCCGCCTCCTGCCCGGATAGTGAGCCGGTGAGGTCCACCATGCGAGATCACACTCCGGGATCCGGACCGGGAATCGATACGATGACCGCATGGTTCCCCATGACGTGAGCGACAAGACGCCGAGCACCCTGCTGCTCGTGGCGCGGCTGCACGTCGACCTGTGCCGCCTCGCCAGCGCGATGTGTACGGCCCGCGCCGCGGCCTGACGGCCCAGCGCACCTCAGCCAGCACCACCCCCTCGCGCGGGGGCCACAGCCGCGCGCCCCTACGCCACCTTCCACAACAGGAGCCCACGCCATGGCCATCGAGGTCCGCATCCCGACCATCCTCCGCCCCTACACCGACGGCGCCAAGGCCGTCGAAGGCAACGGGGACACCCTCGCCGAGCTCTTCGCCGACCTCGAGTCCCGCCACAACGGCATCCAGGAGCGCATCGTCGACGGCGACCAGCTGCGCCGCTTCGTCAACGTCTACCTGAACGACGAGGACGTCCGCTTCCTGGACGGCATCTCCACCAAGCTCGCCGACGGCGACAACGTCACGATCCTGCCGGCCGTCGCCGGCGGCATGGTCTGATCGCTGATGCGATACGACTCCCCGCTCTCGGCCGTCGGCAACACGCCCCTGGTCCGGCTCCCGCGCCTGTCCCCCTCCGCCGACGTCCGCGTCTGGGCCAAGCTCGAGGACCGCAACCCCACCGGCTCGATCAAGGACCGTCCCGCGCTCCACATGGTCGAGCAGGCGGAGAAGGACGGCCGCCTCACCCCGGGCTGCACCATCCTCGAGCCCACCAGCGGCAACACCGGCATCTCGCTGGCGATGGCGGCCAAGCTCAAGGGCTACCGCATCGTCTGCGTCATGCCGGAGAACACGTCGCAGGAGCGCAGGGACCTGCTCAAGATGTGGGGAGCCGAGATCATCTCGTCCCCCGCGGCCGGCGGCTCCAACACGGCCGTGCGCGTGGCCAAGGAACTCGCGGAGCAGAACCCGTCCTGGGTGATGCTCTACCAGTACGGCAACCCCGACAACGCGGGCGCGCACTACGCCACCACCGGCCCCGAGATCCTCGCCGACCTCCCCTCCATCACCCACTTCGTGGCGGGACTCGGCACGACCGGCACGCTCATGGGCGTCGGCCGCTACCTGCGCGAGCAGAAGCCGGACATCAAGATCGTCGCCGCCGAGCCGCGTTACGACGACCTCGTCTACGGCCTGCGCAACCTCGACGAGGGCTTCGTCCCCGAGCTGTACGACGCCTCGGTCCTCACCAGCCGCTTCTCGGTCGGCTCCGCCGACGCCGTCACCCGCACCCGTGAACTTCTCCAGCAGGAGGGCATCTTCGCCGGCGTCTCCGCGGGCGCGGCTCTCCACGCTGCGATCGGCGTCGGGAAGAAGGCCGTCAAGGCCGGGGAATCGGCGGACATCGTCTTCGTGGTGGCCGACGGCGGCTGGAAGTACCTGTCGACGGGCGTCTACACGGCAGAGACCACGGAAGCGGCCATCGAGACACTGCAGGGTCAGCTCTGGGCCTAGCCTCCGCCGCATTCTGCGGGCGGGGTATCCGTTCACGGCGCGACCGGTCTTAACTTCATACGAACCAGGCGATGTCACCCCTCGTCCCGGACCCGGGACGGGGGGTGACGTTACCCACAACACGGGGCGGCTGAGGAGCGACCAGCCCTTTCGCGCCTTACGCTCGACGGACCGCACGACCTTCCGCCAGCCCTCCCCGTCCACGGAGGTTCCAGCTCCATGAAGCTCACCGTCGTCGGCTGCTCCGGGTCGTTCCCGTCCGCGGAATCGGCCTGCTCGAGCTACCTCGTAGAGGCCGACGGCTTCCGGCTGCTCCTCGACATGGGCAATGGAGCCCTCGGCGAGCTGCAGCGTCACTGCGGTCTCTACGACCTCGACGCCATCTTCCTCAGCCACCTCCACGCGGACCACTGCATCGACATGTGCGGGTACTTCGTCGCCCGCTACTACCGCCACGACGGCGGCCGCTGCGCCCCCCTCCCGGTCCACGGCCCCGAGGGCACGGAACAGCGGCTGACGACGGCCTACGCCGACACCCCCTCCGCCTCCTCCATGAGTGAGGTGTTCGACTTCCACACGCTCAAGTCGGGCCACTTCGAGATCGGCCCGTTCTCCGTACGCACGGAGAAGCTGGCGCACCCCGTGGAGGCGTACGGCATCCGCCTGGAGCACGGCGGCAAGTCGCTGACGTACTCCGGCGACACCGGTGTGTGCGACGGCCTCGACGATCTCGCGCGCGGCGCGGACCTGTTCCTGTGCGAGGCGTCCTTCACCCACGGCAAGGAGGACATCCCGGACCTCCACCTCAACGGCCGCGAGGCGGGCGCGTACGCGGAGCGCGCGAACGCGGGCCGGCTGGTCCTCACCCACATCCCGCCGTGGACGGACCCCACGCGGACCCTGGCGGACGCCAAGGCCGTGTACGGCGGCCCGACGGAGGTCGCCCACCCGGGCGCGGTCTACGAGATCTGACCATGCCGCGGACAAACGCGCCCCGCGCCGAGTACCGAACGCCGAAGCCCCCGCCCTGTGGAGCACAGGACAGGGGCTTCGGCGTTCGGCGGGCCGTACGGCTTACTTCGCCTCGGCCTTCTGCAGTTCGGCGAGCTCGACGTCGGACTCGCGGCCCGGCGTCGGCAGGTTGAACTTGGTGATCGCGAAGCGGAACACCACGTAGTAGACCGCCGCGAAGCACAGACCGACGAGCGCGAGACCCCACGGGTTCGACGCGATGCCCAGGTTCAGGAAGAAGTCCACCGCACCGGCCGAGAAGCCGAAGCCGTCCTTCATTCCGAGAGCCCAGGTCAGGGCCATGGAGACACCGGTCAGCACCGCGTGGACCGCGTACAGCACCGGCGCGATGAACATGAACGTGAACTCGATCGGCTCGGTGACACCGGTGACGAACGAGGTGAGCGCGAGCGAGAACATCATGCCGCCGACGACCTTGCGGCGCTCGGGACGGGCGCAGTGGACGATCGCGAGGCACGCCGCGGGAAGCGCGAACATCATGATCGGGAAGAAGCCGGTCATGAACTGTCCGGCCGACGGGTCACCGGCGAGGAAGCGGGCTATGTCGCCGCTCTTGCCCTCATAGGTGCCGGCCTGGAACCACGGGAAGGAGTTCAGCAGGTGGTGCATGCCGACCGGGATCAGCGCACGGTTGGCGACACCGAAGATGCCCGCGCCCACCGCGCCGGAGCCGACCAGCCATTCACCCAGGTTGTGCAGACCGGTGCCGAGCCAGGGCCAGATCAGGCCGAAGAGGATGCCGATGATCAGGCCGGCGAAGGCCGAGAGGATCGGGACGAGCCGGCGGCCGCCGAAGAAGCCGGCCCAGTCCGGCAGCTTGGTGCGGTAGAAGCGCTGGTAGAGCAGCGCCACGACGACGCCCATGACCACACCGCCGAGCACACCGGCATTGACCGGGGCCTCGTTCATGACGATCTTGCCGTCGACGACGGCGGCGACCTTCGGCAGATTGCTGTCCGTGAACTGGGCCAGGACGTTCTTGAAGACCAGGTAACCGGTCACCGCGGCGAGCGCGGTGGAGCCGTCCGACTTCTTGGCGAATCCGATCGCGATGCCGACGGCGAAGAGCAGCGGCATGTTGTCGAGCAGAGCGCCGCCACCGGCCGCCATATAACCGGCGATCTTGGTGATGAACCCCGGGAACGACTCCTTGCCGAGCATGTCGGGCTGGCCGAAACGCACCAGCAGCGCGGCGGCGGGCAGCACGGCGACGGGCAGCATCAGGCTGCGGCCGATGCGCTGCATGACAGCCATCGCACCCGCGCCCATCTTCTTCTTGTCCGCGCCGGGGGCGGCGCTGGCCGTGGTCATCAACATCCTCCAGTGGGCAAGGCGCCGCCAGAGGACAGACAACGGGGGAGGGCGGCGACTCAAAGGGGAAATGCGGCCGTGGTCTGGACCGCATGGTCTACACCACTGAGTGGTGTAGACCTGTTGTAGCACGGTGAGGGTTGGATAAGGAACCTGCGAATTTCCGGGGCCGCGTAACGATCAGGTCAATGCAGGCAAAGGCCCTCCGCACCCGAGCGGCTCGAAGGCCGCCGCCTCCCAGGTCGGAGCTCCTACTTCGTCGCCTCGCGCTCCATCTCCTGCTGGATCTCCTCCGGCTCGCGGCCAGGTGTAGGAATGTTGAACAAAGTGATCGCTGCCCGGAAGGCCACGTAGTAGACCACCGCGAAACAGGCGCCGATCGGCAGGATCAGCCACGGCTTCGTATCCAGGTGCCAGTTGACGACATAGTCGATCAGACCCGCCGAGAAGCTGAACCCCGCATGCACCCCGAGGGCCCAGGTGATCGCCATCGACACGCCCGTGAGCACCGCGTGCAGCCCGTACAGCAGCGGCGCCACGAACATGAACGAGAACTCGAGCGGCTCCGTCACCCCGGTCACGAACGACGTCAGACCGACCGAGAACATCAGCCCAGCCACCCGCTTGCGGTGCTCGGGGCGGGCGCAGTGGGTGATGGCCAGGGCGGCGGCCGGGAGACCGAACATCATGATCGGGAAGAAGCCCGACATGAACAGCCCGGCGTCCGGGTCGCCCGCGAAGAAGCGCGTCAGGTCGCCCTGCACCACCGTGCCGTCGTCGTCGTACTCGCCCGCCTGGAACCAGAAGAACGTGTTCAGGAACTGGTGCATGCCGATCGGGATCAGCAGCCTGTTGGCGACACCGAAGATGCCCGCGCCCCACGCGCCCAGGTCGATCAGCCGCTTCGAGAAGGCGGTCAGCGCGTCGCCGACCGGATCCCACAGCAGGCCGAACAGCACGCCCAGCACACAGCAGAGGAACGCCATGATGATCGGGACCAGCCGGCGGCCGTTGAAGAAGCCCAGCCAGTCGACCAGCCTGGTGCGGTGGTAGCGCTGCCAGACCACGGCCGTGAGCAGGCCGATCAGGATGCCGCCGAGGACCCCCGGGTTCTGCGGGGTGCCGTCCGGCATCGCCTCCGTCACCGTGCCGTCGACCGGGAAGGCCCTGAGCACGTTGTAGTAGACGAGGAACCCGGCGACGGCGGCGAGGGCCGTGGAACCGTCGGACTTCTTCGCGAAGCCGATCGCGACGCCGATGCAGAAGAGCAGGGGAAGGCCGAGACTGCCGTCGAGGATGCCACCCCCGCCTTTGATCAGGACCTCGGAGGTCCTGTCCCAGAACGGCCCGTCCAACGTGGCGCCGAAGAGATTGCCGAGGCTGACCAGCAGGCCGGCCGCGGGGAGGACGGCGACCGGCAGCTGGAGGCTGCGGCCGATCTTCTGGAGGCCCTGGAAGAGTCCGTTCCACCACTTCTTCCGCGGCGGGGCCGCGCTCTCGGCGCTCATCGGTCCTCCCGGAGCAGGCCTGGTTCGGCAGGTGTTGCAGACTGGTGTAGACCAGTTGCGATACGGTCCCCGGGGGCCGGTCGCGAGACGCGGCACCGGTGATCGTCATCCTTAGGTACAAGACGGTTACTCGCCCGTGAAGATGGGCCAACCGTGCGTTACCGTGACAAACCGGACCTACGGTGGGCCGAGACGGTGGGCCGCGACAGCGCTCAACGCTCCGAACGCAGGGAGAAAGACATGGCCAGCAAGGCTGAGAAGATCGTCGCCGGGCTCGGCGGCATCGACAACATCGAGGAGATCGAGGGCTGCATCACCCGCCTCCGCACCGAGGTCTCCGACCCCAGCCTCGTCGACGAAGCCGCCCTCAAGGCCGCCGGCGCCCACGGCGTCGTCAAAATGGGCACCGCCATCCAGGTCGTCATCGGCACCGACGCCGACCCCATCGCAGCCGACATCGAAGACATGATGTGAACTGACGACAACCCGCCGGCCACCCTGCCGGCCGTCGCGCCCCGAGGGGCCTGATTCCGAACGACCGGAACAGGCCCCTCACCCATGTGCCGATAGGCTCGGCACCATGTCTCGAATCGACGGCCGCACCCCCGAACAGCTCCGCCCGATCACCATCGAACGTGGGTGGAGCAAGCACGCCGAGGGCTCCGTCCTCATCTCCTTCGGAGACACCAAGGTCTTCTGCACCGCCTCCTTCACCGAAGGCGTCCCCCGCTGGCGCAAGGGCAGCGGCGAAGGCTGGGTCACCTCCGAGTACTCGATGCTGCCCCGCTCCACCAACACCCGCGGCGACCGCGAATCCGTACGCGGCAAGATCGGCGGCCGCACCCACGAGATCAGCCGGCTGATCGGCCGCTCCCTGCGCGCCGTGATCGACTACAAGGCCCTCGGCGAGAACACCATCGTGCTCGACTGCGACGTCCTCCAGGCCGACGGCGGCACCCGCACCGCCGCCATCACCGGCGCCTACGTCGCCCTCGCCGACGCCGTCACCTGGGCCCAGGGCAAGAAGCTGATCAAGGCCGGTCGCAAGCCCCTCACCGGCACCGTCGCCGCTGTCAGCGTCGGCATCGTCGACGGCACGCCGCTCCTCGACCTCTGCTATGAAGAGGACGTCCGGGCAGAGACCGACATGAACGTCGTCTGCACCGGCGACGGCCGCTTCGTCGAAGTCCAGGGCACCGCCGAAGCCGAGCCCTTCGACCGCAAGGAGCTCAACGCCCTCCTCGACCTCGCCACCGGCGGCTGCGCCGACCTCGCCGCCCTCCAGGTCGAAGCCCTCGGGTAAAGCCCGCGGGTTGATGCCGTCGGGTAAAGCCCCGCGGGTGATGCCGTCGGGTAAGGCCCGCGAACAAAGCCCGCGAACAAAGTCCGCGAGTAAAGAAGCAACCAAGAAGCCCTCAACGGGCGTCGTCACTGATACGGGCGCACGGGCCGAACCGTGCGCCCGTCCGTATCCGGGGAGGACCGTACCGAATGACTGCGCGCCGCCGCATCGCACTCACCATCGCCACCGCAGCCCTGATCCTGCCCGCCGCCGTCGGCTGCGGCGCCCTCGACAAGGCACTCGAATGTGTCGAGACCGCCGACTCGATAGCCACCAGCGTCGGCAACCTCCAGGACGCCGTCGCCACCGGCACCGAGGACCTGACACAGGCCAAGGAATCGCTCGACGCCATCGACCGCGAACTGAAGAACCTCGGCGACAAGACCGACAACGCCGACCTCAGCAAGGCCGTCGACGACCTCGGCGCCGGCGTCGAATCCGTCCGCAAGGCCATCGAAAGCGGCGACACCACCCCCGACATCAAGCCCGTCACCGACGCCGCCACCGAAATCGGCAAGGTCTGCACGCCCGGATAATCAAGGGCATGACCCGACTGATCCTCGCCACCCGCAACGCCGGAAAGATCACCGAACTCAAGGCCATCCTCGCCGACGCAGGGCTCACCCATGACCTCGTCGGCGCGGACGCCTACCCGGAGATCCCCGACGTCAAGGAAACCGGCGTCACCTTCGCCGAGAACGCCCTCCTCAAAGCCCACGCCCTCGCCAAGGCCACCGGTCTGCCCGCCGTCGCCGACGACTCCGGCCTCTGCGTCGACGTCCTCGGCGGCGCGCCCGGCATCTTCTCCGCGAGGTGGTCCGGCCGCCACGGCGACGACAAGGCCAACCTGGATCTCCTGCTCGCCCAGCTGGTCGACATCGACACCGCCCACCGCGCCGCCCACTTCGCCTGCGCGGCGGCCCTCGCCCTCCCGGACGGAACGGAACGCGTCGTGGAGGGCCGCCTCCCCGGCACCCTCCGCCGCACTCCGCACGGCACGAACGGCTTCGGCTACGACCCGATCCTCCAGCCGGAGGGCGAGACCCGTACCTGTGCGGAGCTGACCCCGGAGGAGAAGAACGCGATCAGCCACCGGGGGAAGGCGTTCCGGGCGCTGGTGCCGGTGGTGAAGGAGCTGCTGGGCTGAGCTCCGGACGCCGAAGGGCGCGGCACCGCCAAGCGGTGCCGCGCCCCTTCACGTGGGCCCGGTGGGACTCGAACCCACGACACACCGGACCTAAACCGGCGCCCTCTTGGCCAGCTGGGGTACGGACCCGCAGTGGTCACTTTACTGTGCCGCGCCTCTGGGCCGTGCAGAAGTACCTCGGGAAAAGGTGCTGGTCTGACTGTGGCATGACGGGCACAAGTACCGGAGATTCGCCTGCCGGTTGTCCAGACGATCGCCGTTGATGTGATCGATCTCCAGAACCAGCGGCCTGCCCTGCCAGACGTCGCCGACTCCGCACTCCGCGCAGATGTGGGGGACCGCCAGTTCGTCAAGGGCGCGTCGGAGCATCCTGGTCTCTGTACGCTGCGAACCAGGCTCCAGGCGCCGCAGCACAGTGGCGGCGGCCTTTCGGTACGGGGACGGGATGCCCCGGCAGTGCGCCTTGCCCGTGAAGTGCTCGACTGACAGGCCGTTGGCTTCGATGTTCCGCTGAACGATCCGCCGTGAGGTGCCGTTGTCCGGCAAGCCCAGAAGCCTGAGCACACCGCCCACGCTCTTGGACGTCTCCACCGTCGGCGCCAGCCTGTCGAGGGGGAGGGTCGCTGCGCGGTATCCCCAGCCGCTGGTGAAGTGCGATGTGTCGATGCCGAATTGGTCGAGCTTTTTTCGGATGTGGCCATACGGACTGTCGTCGGGCAGGTAGCTCAAGTACTGCAGCATCTCCCGGATGCTGTGTGAGTGGGCCGCGGCTTTTGAGAGTCGCTCTCTCGAGTACGAGCGGCGTTCGCGGTGCGGCAACGGCTCGTCGACGAAATGGGAGGTGTCGATGCCGTAGGTCTCGAGTCGGCGGCGTAGATAGCGTTGCGCGATGCTCCCCATCGGGGCTCCTACGCGGCGCATGAGGTCCACAAGACTTGTCGAATTCGCAGCGGCCCTGACCAGGAGGTCCCGGGGGTAGCGGACGCTCATCGTGCGCCCCTCCGCTTCCGGCCGCGGTAGGTGTCCGTCACCGCATGGCAGTTGGGGCACAGGAGTCGCAGATTCTCGGGCCGATTGTCCCACCAGTCTCCGTTGAGGTGGTCCACCTCCAGCCGCAAGGGCTTGTTGTTCCACGCAGTGCGGACACCGCACATCGCGCAGATCTCCGCTACCCCGCGGCGTACGAGACTTTGACGAAGCCGACTGCCCGGAATCCGTCCCTCCTCCCGATCGCGCAGGGTCAGCACATCACCGCGCGAGCCCTTCGGCCGGCCTCGCCGGGCGGCGACGAAGTGCGACGTGTCGATGCCCAGAGTGGCGATCCGGCGACTGATGTGCGCGTGGTTCCCGCCGACGGGGTTGATCCCCAGGCCTCGAAGGACGTCCCTGACGCTGCTCGACTGTGCGACCAGCTGCCGCAACCGCTCTTCGGTGTGGCGCGCCCATCCCGACCGGAAGTGCGACGTGTCTATCCCCCAGGCCGCCATCCGCTGCCGCAGGTAGCGCCTCCTCCCAGGGGTGGGTGTTCCGCCGCATCTTCTGACGGCCTCGTCCCAGTCCGCACAGTCCCGTGCCACCTCGGCCAGCTGCTCTCGCGTGTACTTGACCGGCATCGTCCCCTCCGTCCCGGCCGCGTGTTCGCGGTCTCGTACGGAGTAACGAACCGTTTATCGGACAGTTACTGCCGATAAACGGAACAGCCCGCCCCAGTTGCCTGGGGCGGGCCGTTCCGTCGAGAACCGGTCAGAATTTCGGCTCCGGTGCCGCCGCCAGGACCATTTCGGCGGCCTCCTCCTTCGAGGACACCGAGGGCGGCGAGCCGTCCAGGGGACGCTGGGCGGTCTCCTTCATGCACGCCACGGCGATCACGCCGACCAGGGCCGCTGCCATCGCGTAGTACGCCGGCATCAGGTTGTTGCCGGTCACGCTGATGAGAGCGGTGATCACGAGCGGGGTGGTGCCGCCGAAGAGGGAGGCGGAGAGGTTGTAGCCGACGGACAGGGAGCCGTACCGGACGTGTGTCGGGAAGAGGGCCGGGAGGGCCGCCGACATCGTGCCGAGCAGGCAGACCAGGGACAGGCCGAGCATCAGCATGCCCGCCGTCATCGCCGGGATGTTGCCCTGGCCGATCAGTACGAACGCCGGCGCCGACAGGAACAGGAAGCCCAGCATTCCGGCCATCAGAAGCGGCTTGCGGCCGAAGCGGTCGTTCAGGCGGCCCACCTGGTTGATGATCAGCATCAGGAAGACCATGACGCCGATCAGGATGAGCAGGCCGTCGGTCTCGCTGTAGCCGAGTTCGTCGGACAGGTACGTCGGCATGTACGACAGCAGCATGTAGTCGGTGATGTTGTACGCGCCGACGAGGGCGATGCACAGGATCAGCGTCGGCCAGTACTTGCGGAAGATGTCGGCGAGGTCGCCCTTGGCCGTCGTCTCGACGGTGTCGGCGGCCTCCGAGGCGTGCGCGGACTCCGCTTCCAGCTTCTGGAAGGCGGGTGTCTCGTCGAGCTTCAGTCGCAGGTAGACGCCGACGAGGCCCAGCGGGGCCGCGACGAGGAAGGGCAGGCGCCAGCCCCAGGCCTCCATAGTGTCGTTGCCGAGCCACGCGGTGAGGGCCGTGACCAGGCCGGCCGCTCCGACGTAACCGGCCAGCGTGCCGAGCTCGAGGAAGCTGCCGAAGAAGCCGCGACGCTTGTCGGGGGCGTACTCGGCGATGAAGGTGGAGGCGCCGCCGTACTCACCGCCGGTGGAGAAGCCCTGCACGAGGCGGAACAGGATCAGCAGGACCGGTGCCCAGAAACCGATGGTGGCGTACGACGGGATGAGGCCGATGGCGCCCGTGCCGATGGCCATCAGGATCATCGTGGCGGCGAGTACCTTCTTGCGGCCGATCTTGTCGCCCAGCGGGCCGAAGACCATTCCGCCGAGCGGGCGAACGAGAAAGGCGACCGCGAAGGTCGCGAAGGAGGAGAGCAGCTGGACCGTTTCGTTCCCGGAGGGGAAGAAGACATGGCCGAGGGTGACGGCCAGGTAGCTGTAGATACCGAAGTCGAACCACTCCATGGCGTTGCCCAGCGATGCTGCTTTGACCGCCCGCTTGACCGCCGCTTCGTCGGTGACGGTGATGTCCGTGCGCCGGAGCCTGGGGTTCTGCCGCTGTTTGATGGTGCGGAAGAGTATGGGGTGGCGTTTGACCGCTGCGGGATCGGCCGTCGGCTCCTGGCCGCTTTCCGCCATGACGGTTTCCTTTCGTGGACTCCTGTTCCAAGAAAATCGTCTGCTCGATCGTGGAGTCCGCAAACCGTAGCCCCACCTGAATGGGGCTTCGGTCACACAGCGTGAAGGGCGGCGTAAGGGTGGTGCGAGGTTCGGCCGAGGTGGGGTGTGGTCAGATCCCGAGGTCCTTGATGATCTTCGCGACGTGGCCGGTCGCCTTGACGTTGTACAGGGCGCGCTCGACCTTGCCGTCCTCGTCGACGACGACCGTGGAGCGGATCACTCCCGTCACCGTCTTGCCGTAGAGCTTCTTCTCGCCGAAGGCGCCGTACGCCTCGAGAACCTCCTTGGAAGGGTCGCCGACGAGCGTGACCTTGAGGTCTTCCTTCTCGCGGAACTTCGCGAGCTTCTCCGGCTTGTCCGGTGAAACGCCGATGACCTCGTAGCCGGCGCCGGCCAGCAGCTCGAGGTTGTCGGTGAAGTCGCAGGCCTGCTTGGTGCAGCCGGGCGTGAGGGCGGCGGGGTAGAAGTACACGATCACCTTGCGGCCCTTGTGGTCGGCGAGCGAGACCTCGTTGCCGTCGGCGTCGGGCAGGGTGAAGGCGGGGGCGGTGTCGCCGGGCTGGAGTCGCTCGCTCATGGTTCTCCTCGGTGCTTCCTCGATGGGCGTCGGGGTACGGCCTCGAGGGTAATGGGGGTGCCGCCGGGTGCGGGGGCGGCCGAGCTGACAGACTGTCGACGAAGGACAACCGGACACGACCACGGAGGCAGCGCGGTGTCGGATGCCAGGACCCCTGCGCAGATCGAGGCGGACATCGTCCGCAGGCGCGATCGGCTCGCCGAGACGCTCGACGAGATCGGTGTGCGGATGCACCCGAAGACGGTCATCGGTGACGCGAAGGCCAAGGTCGCCTCGAGCGTGGACCGGACGGCCGGTCGCGCGTTCGTCGCGGTGAACCGGTCGGTGTCGGACGTGAAGGCGCAGTTCGTCTCCGACGACGGGTCGCCGCGGCTCGAGCGTCTGGTGCCGGTGGCGTTGGTGGCGGTCGGCCTGGTGGGTCTGCTGGCGGTGTCGGCACGACGGCGCCGGTTGTGACCCTGCGGAGTACGGGAACGCCCTGAACAGGTAGGTTCGAGCTGTGAGCGTCAACAGCCATGAGCGGAACACCCAGCACGACAAGCTGCCCATCAGGATGCTGCACGACCGTGTGCTGGTGAGGACCGACATCCCGGAGGGCGAGCGGCGCTCCACCGGCGGCATCGTCATCCCTGCGACCGCGGCGGTGGGCCGGCGTCTGGCCTGGGCCGAGGTGGTCGCGGTCGGGCAGAACGTGCGGACGGTGGAGATCGGGGACCGGGTGCTGTACGACCCCGAGGACCGTGCCGAGGTCGAGGTGCGGGGTGTGGCGTACGTGCTGATGCGTGAGCGGGATCTGCACGCGGTGGCGGCGGACCGTTTCCAGGGCTCGGTGGACTCGACCGGGCTGTATCTGTAGCGGCACGGGGCCGGTGATGGTGGCAGGGCCGGTGGCTGAGGTCACCGGCCCTTTTGCCTGTCCGGCGCCCGCTCTTTGCTACGTTGGAGTGACCCCCGACGAGACGCGCCGTACCGGGTAGGAAAAGACGACGCACCCCGTTGTCGTCCGCGGTTTTCCGCGTCTCGGAGGTGCCTGTCATGGCCTGGGTTCTGCTCGTTGTCGCCGGTCTGCTCGAGGTGGGCTGGTCGATCGGGATGAAGTTCACCGACGGGTTCACCAGGCTGTGGCCGAGTGTGTTCACGGGTGGGGGGATCGTCGCGAGCATGCTGTTGCTGTCGTACGCGGCGAAGTCCCTGCCTATCGGTACGGCCTACGGCGTGTGGGTCGGGATCGGTGCGGCGGGTGCGGCTGTGGTCGGCATGCTGGTGCTGAACGAGCCGGTGACCGCCGCCCGGATCTTCTTCGTCTGTCTGCTGCTGGTCGCCGTGGTGGGGCTGAAGGCGACCTCGGGTCACTGAGGTCGGCCGGTCGTCCCGTTCGGGCTCCCCGGCCCGTTCGGATCTCCCGGCCCGTTCGGGCTCCCCGGCCCGTTCGGACCTCCCGGCCCGTTCGGATCCGCGGGAACGGGCTGTGCGGGTGCGGGCTGCGCGGGCGGCGGCGGTGCGGGCGGACTGCCTACGTGGGTGCCGGGCGTGCCGGGCGTGACGGGGGCGCGGGTGCCGGGGACGGTCGGCACGCCGGGTCGCGCCGGCCTTCCGGATGGTCCCGCGGGGGCGCCGGTCGCCGGGCCGGCGCCGGGCCGTCCGCCGTTGCCCCTGCCGCCGCCGTACTGGCGGCCGTCCTCACCGCCGACCTGCCGGTCGGGGTCGCGCGGCCGGTAGGGGTCGCTCGGGTCGCCGGAGCCCGGCTCCCTCGGGTCCCGCTGGCCCGGCGGCGGCTTGTCCGCGCCCGGCGCCAGGCGGAGTTCGAAGTCCTGGACCTCTGTGCCGTCGAGGGCGGTGCCCGTGTACAGCCCCCAGATCTCGGCGGGCGCGCTGCCGCCGTTCATCCGGGAAAGGCCGAGCGCCCCGTACAGCGATGTCTGTGCGCCGGTGGTCGGGTTCTGGCCCATTACGGCGATGACGGTCGCCAGTTCGGGGGTGTATCCGGCGAACCAGGCGGCTCGGTCCTCCTCGGCGGTGCCGGTCTTGCCGGCGGCCGGGCGGCCCGCTGCCTGGGCGGCGGAGCCGGTGCCGCCGTCGACGACGCCGCGCAGGACGGCGGTGGTGGTGTCGGCGGCCTCGCGGCTGATGGCCCGTTGGGCGGTCGGTTCGGGGAGGGCGATGTCGGTGCCGTTCTTGGAGATCTCCTCGACCAGCGTGGACTTGGCGTGCCTGCCGTGGTTGGCGAGGGTGGCGTACGCGCCCGCCATGTCGAGGACGCTCGCGGTGGCCGGGCCGAGGGCGATGGAGGGGGAGGGGCTCAGGTCGGGGGTGTTGCTGGGCAGGCCGAGGTCGATGGCGGTCCGCTTGATGCGGGTGGGGCCCACGTCCACGGCCATCTGCGCGTAGACGGCGTTGACGGAGTTGTCGGTGGCCTCGCGGACGGGGATGGGGCCGTAGGAGCGGTTGTCCTCGTTCTCGGGGGCGTACCGGGGTCCGTTCCAGCCCTGGACGGGGCGCTTGCTGTCGCCGACGTAGATGGTGTGGGGGTTGATGGCGTAGCCGTCCTGCGTGGTGGCGTCGTTCTCGATGGCCGAGGCGAAGACGAACGGCTTGAACGTGGAGCCGACCTGGTAGTCGCGGCGGGTGGCGTTGTTGACGAACTGCTTGGTGTAGTCGATGCCGCCGTACATGGCCACGACCTTGCCGGTGTCCGGTTCGATCGAGGCGCCGCCGACGCGGACCTCGCGGTCGGCCTCACGTTCGCTGTCGAGTTTGGACGTCACCCGGTCGTCGACGGCCGCCATGAGGGCGGCCTGCTTGTGGCGCTGCAGGGTGGTGGTGATGCGGTAGCCGCCGGTGGCGAGGGTCTTCTCGTCGAGGATGCCGTTCTGTTCGAGGTACTCCTTGACGGCCTGGACGATGTAACCGCCCTGGCCGGACAGCCCGCTGACGGGCTTGGCCGTCCGGGGTGTCGGGAAGCTCATGGCGGTGCGGTTCTCGGAGCTGAGCCACTTCTCCTTGATCATGCCGCCGAGTACGTAGTTCCAGCGGCGGATCGCCGCTTTCTTGTTCTCGGGGTGGGTGGCGATGTCGTAGGCGTTGGGTGCGTTGAGGAGCGAGGCGAGGTAGGCGCCCTGCGCGATGTCGAGGTCCTCGACATCCTTGCCGTAGTAGGCGTGCGCGGCGGACTGGATGCCGTAGGCGTTGCGGCCGAAGTAGCTGGTGTTGAGGTAGCCCTCGAGGATCTCGCTCTTGCTCTGGTTGCGGCCGAGTTTGACCGCGATGAAGAACTCCTTGACCTTGCGCGTGACGGTCTGTTCCTGGCCGAGGTAGTAGTTCTTGACGTACTGCTGGGTGATGGTGGAGCCGGACTGCTTGCCCTTGCCGGTGACGGTGTTCCAGGCGGCGCGCATCATCGCCAGCGGGTCGATGGCGGGGGCGTGGTAGAAGTCGCGGTCCTCCGCGGCGAGTACGGCCTGCTGGACGGCGAGGGGGATCTTGTCGAGGGAGACGTTCTCGCGGTTGACGTCGCCGTCGCGGGCGATGTGGGTGCCGTCCGCGTAGAGGTAGACGTTGGTCTGCTTGGTGGCCGCGGCGTTGGCCGGCGGGATGTCGACGAGCATGTAGCCGGTGATGAGGCCGCCGATGACGAGCAGTGAGGCAACGAGCAGGGTGCCGACGGTGACGCGCCAGGTGGGGACGGCGCGGCGCCATCCGGTGCGCTTGGGGCGGGCCTTGCGGCCATTCTTCTGCGCCGCGTGCTCCACGCAGGCCGCGGCCGGCTCTTGCGCGCCCTTGGCCGGGTCCTCGGAGTCGTCGGGGTCCGGGCCCTCGTCCTCCGGATCCTCGTCCTCGGGGTTGTTGCCTTCGGGCCCGTCGTCGGGAGCCGGCTGCTCCTCGGGGTCCTCGGGGCCCGGGTCCTCGGGCTCCTCGGGCTCCTCGGGAGCCGACTGCTCCTCGGGCTCCTCGGGGTCCTCGGGGTTCTTGTCGTCGGGCCCGTCGTCGGGCTCCAGGTCCGCGGAGTCCTCCGGGCTCTTGTCCTCGGCCTCCAGGGCCTCGGGGCCCGCGCCCTGGGGCTCCTTGTCCTCTTTCCCCGTGTCCCTGTCGTCCGGCGGGTCGGCTGCCGTCGCGTCCTGGGGTGTCCAGCCCTGCTGCTGCGGCTCGTCGCTCATGGCACCCATACTGCACTTTTCAGACCATAAACCCGCGTAGCCGGTCTCTTCTTGTGCCGGAAATCCCCTCGCGGTGGCCAGTCGGGGTCGGCTAACGTCGTGCGCTTTGGTGCCTGGACGGTCGCGTGGGGGGAGGCGCTGTGAGGCTGTATGCGGTCGTTGCAGCGGGTGGGTTCCGGCGCTATGCGACGTATCGGCTGGCGACGGCGGCGGGGGTGTTCACCAACACCGTTTTCGGCTTCATCCTGGCGTACACCTATATGGCTTTGTGGGACGAGCGTCCGCAGCTCGGCGGTTACGACCAGTCGGAGGCGCTCACGTATGTGTGGCTGGGTCAGGCGCTGCTGATGACCTGCGCCATGATGGGCGGCGGCTTCGAGGACGAGCTGATCGAACGTATTCGTACGGGAGACATCGCCATCGACCTCTACCGTCCGGCGGATCTGCAACTGTGGTGGCTGGCGGGGGACCTGGGGCGGGCGGCGTTCCATCTGCTGGGCCGCGGCATCGTGCCGATGGTCCTGGGGGCGCTCGCCTTCGATCTGGCGCTGCCCGGTTCGCCGTTGACGTGGGTCGCCTTCCTGGTGTCCGTGGCGCTCGGCGTGGTGGTGAGCTTCGCCGTGCGTTTTCTGGTGTCGCTGTCCGCGTTCTGGCTGATGGACGGTGCCGGGGTGATGCAGATGTGCTGGCTGGCCGGGCTCTTCTTCTCGGGGATGCTGCTGCCGCTGAACCTCTTTCCGGGCGTGCTGGGCGACGTGGCGCGTGCGATGCCCTGGTCGTCGCTGCTCCAGGTTCCCGCGGACGTGTTCCTCGGCAAGCACACGGGCTGGGGCCTCGTCGAGGCGTACGCCTTCCAGGGCGGCTGGGCACTCGTGCTGCTGGCGGCCGGGCGGCTGCTGCAGTCGGTCGCCACCCGCAGGGTGGTGGTCCAGGGTGGCTGACGCACTCCGGGCGTACGGGCTGATCGTGGCGATGTGGGTCCGTTCCACCATGACGTACCGGGTGTCGTTCGCGATGACGACGCTGGGGAACTTCACGGCCACCGCGTTCGACTTCCTCACGATCCTGCTGATGTTCTCTCATGTGGACGCCTTGGGCGGCTACTCGCTGCCGGAGATCGCGTTCCTCTACGGGACGACCAGCACGGCCTTCGGTCTCGCCGATCTGTTGATGGGATCGATGGACCGGTTGGGGCGGCGCGTAAGGGACGGCACGCTCGACACGCTGCTGGTGCGGCCGGTGCCGGTGCTCGCGCAGGTCGCCGCGGACCGGTTCGCGCTGCGCCGGCTCGGGCGGATCACACAGGGGCTGCTGGTGCTGGGCTACGCGCTGGGGACCCTCGACATCGAGTGGACGGCGGCGAAGGTGGCGATGGTGCCGTTGATGCTGCTCTGCGGCGGGGCGATCTTCGCGTCGGTGTTCGTGGCGGGCGGGGCGTTCCAGTTCTTCGCGCAGGACGCGGCCGAGGTGCAGAGCTCCTTCACGTACGGCGGGAACACGCTGCTGCAGTACCCGCCGTCGATCTTCGCGAAGGACCTGGTGCGCGGGGTGACGTTCGTCGTGCCGCTGGCCTTCGTCAACTGGGTGCCGTCGCTCTACGTACTGGGCCGCGAGGACCCTCTGGGACTGCCGGACTGGCTGGTGCTGCTGCCGCCCGTCGTGGCCGCGGGCACTCTCGGGCTCGCGGCGCTGGCCTGGCGGGTCGGGCTCCGTTCGTACCGCAGCACCGGCAACTGAAGGAGGCGCAGGGGCATGGACTTCATTGAACTCGACGGCGTGGAGAAGGTCTTCGACGTACGGCGCAAGGTGGGCCGACTGCGCAGGGAGAAGCACCAGGTACGGGCGGTGGACGGGATCAGCTTCACCGTGCCGCGCGGAGAGATGGTCGGCTACATCGGCCCCAACGGCGCCGGCAAGTCCACCACCATCAAGATGCTGACCGGCATCCTGACCCCGAGCGGCGGCCGACTCCGGGTCGCCGGTATCGATCCTTCGCGCGAGCGGGCCCGTCTGGCCCAGCGGATCGGTGTGGTGTTCGGGCAGCGCACGACGCTCTGGTGGGACCTGCCGCTGCGTGACTCGTACCGGCTGATGCACCGCATGTACCGCATCCCCGATGCCACCTTCCGGCAGAACCTGGACCGCTGCGTCGAACTGCTCGACCTGGGGGAGCTGTTGGAGGTGCCGGTGCGTCAGCTGTCGCTGGGCCAGCGGATGCGGGGAGACATCGCGGCCGCGCTGCTGCACGACCCCGAGGTGCTGTATCTGGACGAGCCCACGATCGGGCTCGACGTCATCTCGAAGGCGAAGGTGCGGGACTTCCTGCGCGACCTGAACGCGGAGAGCGGCACGACGGTCCTGCTGACCACGCACGACCTGACCGACATCGAGCAGCTGTGCAAACGCGTGATGGTCATCGACCACGGGCGGCTGATGTACGACGGTGCGCTCACCGGGCTGCACGAGGTGGGGGAGAGCGAGCGGACCCTGGTGGTGGACCTCGAGCGGGAGTTGCCGCCGATTGAGGTGGAGTCGGCGCGGACGCTGAAGGTGGAGGGCCCGAGGCAGTGGCTGGCCTTCCCGGCGTCGGCGTCGGCGGCACCGCTGGTGGCGGCGCTGGCCGAGCGCTACCCCTTGGTGGACCTCTCGGTGCGGGAGCCGGACATCGAAGCGGTGATCGCCAAGATGTACGCGGAACGCTCGGTCTGAACAGCCCGCTTGGCTAGGCTGACGGTATGACGAGCGAACCTCCGCAGATGCGTGCCTCCGATGCCGAGCGGGAGCGGGTCGCCGAGCGGCTGCGGGACGCGGTCGCCGAGGGGCGTCTCGACATGGACGAGTTCGAACAGCGCCTGGACGCGGCGTACACCGCGCGTACGCACGGCGAGCTGGAGCCGCTGGTACGGGACCTGCCCGAGCCCGGCACGACCGTGGGCGCTCCGGCCGTGGCGTCGTCCAGGGGCGCATGGTCGGCGCGGGTGGGCGGCCCGGCGACGTCGAAGGTCGCCTTCGCGTTCTGGGGCGGCTTCCGGCGCAGGGGGACATGGACGATCGGCCGGAGGTTCACCGCTGTCACGCTGATGGGCGGCGGGGAACTGGACCTCCGGGAGGCCCGTTTCGAGGACCGCGAGACCGTGATCGACTGCGTCGCGATCATGGGCGGGGTCCAGGTCGTCGTGCCGCCCGGCCTGAACGTCGAGGTCAGGGGCATCGGCCTGATGGGCGGCTTCGACGAGCAGGGCAGCGTCGAGCCGGAACCTGACCCGGAGGCACCGCGCGTGATCGTCAGGGGCCTGGCCCTGATGGGTGGGGTCGGCCTGGAGCGCAAGCGCACGAGGGCGGAGAAGCAGCGTCTGAAGCTCGAGCGGCAGGAACGCGAGCGTGCGGCGCGGAACCTGTCGAAGGGCGACGACCGCAAGGAACTGGGCGGCGGCGCGTAGGCCCGCCGGAGGCGGGCCGCGCTGGGTGCGGGTTTGTTCGCGTGCGCGGTCCCTCCCGAACCGGGGCACGTCCGGGCCGTGTCCGCTTCGCGCGGGAGAGGTCCGGCCCCAGCGCATGAACCGGGGCGCCCGGGCCCGGGGTGCGTTCCGTGCCGGTTGACGAGCGGGGGCCGTTCGCTTCCGTTCCCCGGCCGTCGGCCGTCGGCCGTCGGCGGTCGCCTCGCGGTTCGCTGCCGTTCGCCCGGGCCCGTACGGCTGGCCGCGCGGGGTCCGGCGCCGGTTCCCGGAGCGGGGCAGCCCGCGCCCCCGTACCGCGCCCCGGGTACCGCGCCAAGCGACAAAGGCCCAGCGGGCGCCCCCTGTGCCTGGCGTCGAGGGAGATGCCACTGCCCACGTCCGCCAGGCCGCAGGAAGTTCGAGGCGCGGCGCCCCGGATTCGGGAAGGGCGGGGGCTACAGCGCGGCCAAGTCCACCGCTCCGCCCATCCGTGCATACCCCGCGTCGCTCGGGTGCAGATGATCCCCCGAGTCGTACACGGGCTTCAGCCGCCCCGGCGCGTACGGATCGCGCAGTGCCCGGTCGAAGTCGACGACCGCGTCGAAGATCCCGCCCGAGCGGACGGCCGCGTTGATCTTGAGGCGCTCCGCCTCCACCGCGGGGGTGCAGCGGTAGAGCCCGCCGCACGGCATCAGCGTCGAGCCGATGACCCGCAGCCCGCGTGCGTGCGCGCGGTCGGCGATTTCGCGCAGGCCGGCGGTCACGTTGTCGGCGGTGGGCGCGTGCGGGGCGCGGAGTACGTCGTTGATGCCGATTGCGACGATGACGGTGCGGACGCCGGACCGGTCGAGCACGTCGCGGTCGAAGCGTTCCAGCGTGCTGGGCCCGCGGCCGTACTCGAGCAGTCGGTTGCCGCTGATGCCCTGGTTGAGCACGCCGTAGCGGCCGCCGAGCCGGTCGGCGAGGATGTCGGGCCAGCGGCTGTTGGTGTCGGCGGTGGCGGAGACGCCGTCGGTGATCGAGTCGCCGATGGTGACGATCGCGCCGCGCGCCTCCGAGGTCAGGACGTCGACAGCGGTGACGTGGTACCAGGAGAGGGTCTGCTCCGTGTACGCGTCGCCCGCTTCTTCCTGCACGTGGTCGCCGTCCGCGATGTACGACGTCTGGCGTGCCTGCGGGTGGCTGGTGACCGGCCCGCCGGGGGCCGGGGTGTGGACGGAGATCAGCAGATCGCTGTCGTACGGGATCCGCAGCTCGACCGGGTCGCTGACGATCCGCCCGCCGGGGGCGACCGTCGTCTCGTGTACGCCGCCGAAGGTGAGCCGGCGCAGCGAGTCCGTCACGGCGGCCGGGCTCCCGCTGTCGCGCACGGCGAGTGACGCGCCGGTGATGAGCAGCGGCTCGGTGCCGTAGAGGTTGGAGAACGTGACGCGGGCGGCGGTGCCCCCGATGCTGGTGTGGACGACGTTCCGCACGGAACGGCCCTCGCGGCCGCTGGGCGCGCCGGGCGCGTGCGTGACGGGCGCGGCTGCGACGGGGCTCGCGGCCCAGGTGCCGATCCATGCGGGGGCGGAGACCGGGGGTGTACGGACCTCGGGTCGCTTCTTGACGGTTCCGACGCCGAGGTAGATACCGCCACATATCAGGGCAACCGCGGTCATGAGGGCAGCGAGGTTCACATACCCCTGACGCTTATTCATGGACACATCATCCGTCATGCCTCGGGAACTCGATGTGCCGCCCAGGAGTACCTGATGTAGGGACCAGTGATAGGGACATTGTGTACGGACGCAGTCGCGGACGGGTGGAGCGGATGGAACGTACAGAACGGGATCAGCCGGGCGGTGCGAGCGTCGTCGGTGGCGTCGGCGCCGCCGGTGCCGCCGGCGCCGTCGACGGCGTGCAGGCCCGGCCGGCCGCGTCGGCGGCCCTGCCGCCCTTCGCGTACACCGCGGCCGACGAGGAGAAGCAGCGCGGCGTTCGGCGTATGAAGGCCACGGCGACCGGGCTGCTGCTGCTCGTCGCGCTCGTCTTCGTCCTCGCCACCTGGGCGAAGAACGCGGGCCTTGGTGGCTGGGCCGCTTACGTCGCCGCCGCGGCGGAGGCCGGCATGGTCGGCGCGCTCGCCGACTGGTTCGCCGTCACCGCCCTCTTCCGCCACCCCCTCGGCATCCCCATCCCGCACACTGCGATCATCCCCAACAAGAAGGACCAGCTCGGCGCATCGCTCGGCTCGTTCGTCGGCGAGAACTTCCTCTCCGAGGACGTCGTACGGCTCCGGCTGCGCTCCGTCGGCATCGGCAGCCGGCTCGGTGCCTGGCTGGCCGAACCGGCCCACGCGGACCGGGTCACCGCAGAGCTGTCCACCGCGCTGCGCGGTGCGCTGACGGTCCTGCGCGACGCCGATGTGCAGGCGGTCGTCGGTGAGGCGATCACCCGCCGCGCGGAGGCCGCCGAGATCGCGCCCGGCATCGGGAAGACACTCGAGAAGGTCGTCGCCGACGGGGCCCACCACCGGGCCGTCGACCTGATCTGCGCCCGGGCCCACGACTGGTTGGTCCTGCACTCGGACTCCGTGATGGACGCGGTCGAGGGCGGCGCCCCCGGCTGGACCCCGCGTTTCGTGGACAAAAAGGTCGGCGAACGCGTCTACAGGGAGCTGCTGCGCTTCGTCACGGAGATGCGCGACATGCCCGGCCACCCGGCCCGCGCGGCGATCGACCGCTTCCTCGGGGACTTCGCCACCGACCTACAGTCGGACACGGAGACCCGCGGCCGGGTGGAGCGCATGAAGTCGGAGCTGCTGTCCCGTTCCGAGGTGCAGGACGTGATCGCGTCGGCCTGGGCGTCCGTGCGCGCGATGATCATCTCGGCGGCGGAGGACGACCGCAGCGAACTGCGCCTGCGGGCCCGCGCCTCCCTGCTGTCGCTGGGTTCGCGTCTCGCGACGGACAGCCGGCTCCAGGCGAAGGTGGACGGCTGGGTGGAGGACGCCGCGGTGTACGTGGTGACGACGTACCGGGGCGAGATCACCTCGCTCATCTCGGAGACCGTCGCCGGCTGGGACGCGGAGCACACGTCACGCAAGATCGAGGCGCACATCGGGCGCGACCTGCAGTTCATCCGGATCAACGGCACGGTGGTCGGCGCACTGGCCGGCCTGGTCATTTACACGATCGCCCATGCGCTGGGCGCGTGACCGGCGACGGCACCCGCGGCGGGCCTGATCGCCGACCTGGTCCGCGCGCGGGACTGCGGATCGTCGAGCACCTGGAGCGTTCCCCCGCGAGCTACGACCTGGCGTGCGCGCTGGTGGACCACGGGATCGCCGGCAGGGGCCGGATATGCGCTGGGCGCGTGAGGTCCCTGCCTGACGATCACGCGCCCAGCGCCTCTATGGGGAGGTGTAGAGGAATACGTACGGTGTGCCGGAAGTGTTCAGCCCGACCCGGATTTCTCCGGCGCGGCCCGGGGCCCCCGATGCCCCGCCGGTCCCGGGTCCCGGGATGCCCGACGCAGCCCCGATTCAGGGGTGTGCCGCCCCGGTCAGTGGCTGCGCCGGGTGACCGTCCACGAGGCCAGCGCCACTCCGGCGGCCACCGTGAACACCGCCGGCCACGCGCCCACCTTCTTGGCGAGCGGGTGCGACCCGGCGAACGCGGCGACGTACGCGGCGCTCAGCGCCGCCGCTGCCTTGGGCCCCGCGTCCTGATGCCACTGCCGGGCGGCCACGGCCCCGGCGGCGGCGAGGGCGACCCCGCCGAGGGGTCGCTGCCTGGTCCAGCGGGCGACTCCGTACCCGCCGACGAGTCCGCCTGCCGCCACCGCTGCTGCGGGAACCCTGGCCATCGCTGCCGCCTTTCGTTCTTTCGCTGTCACGTCGCTTCGAGCGTAGACGGCGCTCGCTCCCTGCTGGATGCGGGAGGGGCCGGAGGTCTCGGTGGTGCCAGGGGTAGAAGCGGCCCTGGGCGCGGTGGAAACGCTCTCCCGGCCACTGGACCGGCCCCCGGATCAGTGGAAGAGCTGGCCCCGGACCGCACCGTCCGGGAACTCCTCGGTGTGGATGTTGGAGTAGAAGCCCCACGGGTTGTCGCGGATCTCGGTCACCAGCTCGGGCTTCTGGTCGTGGAGCCGCCCGGAGACGGCGAACAGCCCCTCGGGCACCGGCTTGTCGAAGAAGCCGAGCACCACGTCGCCGTTCTTGCCGAAGTCGCCTTTGTGGACGTGCGCTGCGCTCGGCGCCTTGATGTCGACCCACGCGAGGGAGAAGTCGACGGTCGTGCCCTTGGGGTGCAGGAACGTCACCGCTTTGCCGTCGCGGTCGTTGACCTTCGTCGCGTCGTTGTTGGCGACCTCCTGGGCGCCGTTGGCGAGGGCCCGCAGCTTGCCGCCCTTGATGATGTGGAGCGGGTTGATGTTCTTGTGCAGCTGCTTCAGCTGGCCGCGCACGGCCCCGCCGGGGAACTCCTCGCTGTGCAGGTTCATGTAGAACCCGGACGGATGCTCGACGATGCTCTTGGCGAGCGCGGCGTCGGTGACGGTCGTGTGCCCGGCCGCCGAGTGCAGAGACTCGGGCATCGTGCTGCCGAACAGGGGCACCTTCACATCGCCGTTCTGCCCGGCGGCGCCCTCGTGGATGTGGCCCTGGCTCGGTACGAACCCCTTCCACTGCATCGCGAACACCACTCGGTCGCCCTTCACCTGCACGAGGGCGACGGCCTTGCCGTCGGGGTCGTTCACCGCCGCCCCGCTCTCGTCGGGTACCTCGTGCGCGCCGGTGAGGACGGCGGCGAAGGTGACGGCGCGGCCGTGGCTGGGTTTCGAGACCGTGGAGGCGCCGGTTTGCCCTTTGCTTCCGCCCCCTCCGTGGCTGTTGTGTGCGACGGCTGGGACGACACCGGCCACGGCCAGCACGAGGGCGGCGGCCGGCACGGCGAGAGTGCGCTTGTGCATTGCGGATGAACCTCTCGTTGGGGGCCGACCGGTCGTGGTCGGTCGGGGTCTTGTACGAGCCGCCCGCGCGCCCCGTTCAATGGCAGCAACCGCGGACTCCGTTGAACAGCCGCTCAGTTGAGGCCGTACCTCCCGCCGTACGCACCGCCCGCTCCCGCCCCGGAAGCCGAGGGATCACACCATGCGCACCACCCGGACCAGCACGCGCACCAAGGCCTTGATCGCAGCCCCGCTGATGGCCCTGGCGCTGCTCACCGCGACCGCCTGCGAGGACTCGGACGGCTCGGGCTCGTCGTACGGCGCGGGCGCCGCGAAGCAGCCGGCGGACCAGCAGGCCCCGGCCGAGCCGCCCGCCGAAGCGCCGCCGAAGGAGCAGCCCGACGCCGAAGAGCCCGCCGCCGAGACGCCGCCGAAGCAGGCGCCGGCGCCCTCGATCTCGGTCCGCACGGCCGAGTCGGATCTCGGCACGATCCTCGTCGACGACCAGGGCCGTACCCTCTACGGCTTCACCAAGGACAAGCCGGGCCAGGCCAACTGCGACGCCGACTGCATCGCCGTCTGGCCCGCACTCATCTCGGCCAAGGACGTGACGGCGGGAGAGGGCACCGACGCGTCGCTGCTGAAGGAGATCAAGCTCGGCGCGGGCGCGGAGCAGGCCGTCTACGGCGACTGGCCGCTCTACTACTACGTGGGCGATGTGACGGCCGGCGACGTGAACGGCCAAGGGCTGGACGACGAGTGGTTCGTGATCGCGGCTGACGGCAAGCTGATCAAGTCGCAGGCGTGACCTGCGGATTCCCACCCTCTGCCTGCCGCTAAGCGCCCGGGCTCACTCGCAGCCGACACCGTCTCCGTCGCGGTCCAGGTGCCGCCCGTATCCCGGGTCGCCGACGCGGACGGGCGCGGCTCCGGCAGACCGTGCGGCGGAGCAGTTGGCGTAGTACGTGCTGCCCGACCCGCCCCCGGACGTACCGCCGCCGTCACTGCCGCCGCTGCCGCCGCTCGTGCCGCCGCCGTTGTACGGCTCGCACCCCACACCGTCGCCGTCGCGGTCCAGGTGCGACCCGTAGCCGGGCTCCCCTTCGTGGATCGGAGCGGCTCCGGCGGCGCGCACGGCGTCGCAGTTGGCGTACGAGACCTTGGGCTTGGTCTTGGGCTTGGGAGTCGGGGTGGGCGTGGGCTTCGGCTCCGGCTTCGTGACCGTGATCCGTACGACGGCGGTGGCCGACACGGCCTCCGCGCCCGCCCCGGCCTTCACCTCGACGCGGTAGGTGAACTCGTCCTCGCCCCCGTACCCGGCGGTGGGTGTGTAGGTGATGCCCGTGCCGTCGACCTCTGCGGTGCCGTGGCTCGCGGGGCTGTCGACGGTGAGCGTGAAGTCCTCGGCTTGCAGGACGTCCTCGAGCGGCGCGAAGGGCGCGTCGCTGAGGGTGGCCGTGTCGTTCTCCAGCACCTCCACCACGATCTCCTGGCCGGCGTCGGTGCTCTCCTCGTCGTCGACGAGGGCCAGTCCGGGCTTCGGCGAGGGCGTCTTTGTCGGTTCCTGTGTGACTGCAGTGCTCGACGTCGCCGCAACGGGCTTGGCATCCTCGCCCCCGCCCCCGCCGCACCCGACCAGTGCCGCGGCCATTCCCACGACGCAGACGGCCGGAACGATCCGTCCGCGGACTCTTCTTGCTGTCATTGGCCCCCCAAGGCTGTTGAACAGAAAACGAGGGGCCGAGCATGTCATTCCTGTGAGTGAGTTGTGGGCGGAGTTGGAGAAGTTGTGACGAAAATGTGTGCGGCACGGGGATGAGGGCCGGCAGGCTCCGCCCCCACCAGCCGGTACCGTCCGCGACGTTGGCGCTACGCGTCGGCTCGCCGGCCGCCCGCCAGCACGGGCAGGTCGCAGTCCAGCCGGGCAAGGACCCGGCTGCGCAGCAGCTCGTACTCGTCACCGCGCCGCCGCGGCCGGCCCGCGGGCCTGGGGACGGTGCGGCCCGCCGTGACCGTCTGACCGAGCCGGAACTGGTCGCGCGTGAGGTCGATCTCGAGGCCGCCCGGCAGCCGGTTCCACCAGTGGAAGCCGTGCTGCTCGCCGTCCAGGTGCACCTCGCCGACGACGAGGTCGCCGCCGAGCAGGTCGTTCACGAGCAGGGCCGTGATGTCGCACTGCCCCAGGGGCCGGGTTGTCGCCGCTCCAGCTGGTGCGCTCGAGATCGTCGGGAGCGCAGGTATCGGCGGCCCAGCTTGCGCGCAGAACGTTCTCGATGTCGGTCGGAGTCCGCGGAATCATGTCCGCAGGATTCCGCACCCCACTGACAGCGCTGACCGGCGTGCCGCCGGACGGTCAGGGCCCGGGAGCACCTTCTCGCTCCGGACCTGCTACTGGCTCCGGACCTGGATCAGGGCGTGCGTTCCGCTGGTGCGCCATGCGTCGCCGCTCGACTCGAGCGAGGCGAGGACGTCCCGCTCCAGGCCGACGATCACGTCCGACTTCAAGGTGCGCAGCGCGGCCACGGGCCCGGGGAAGTACCCGGTCCGCTCCGCGAACGGCGTTGTTGGTTCCCACAGTTGGTCGCCGACGAGACGGCGGTAGTTCAGATCGCCCTTCAGGACGGTCACCGTGGCCCCCGCGAACTGCTTCCGCAGGCTGTCGGGCATCGCGCCGTACGGGAACGGTGCGCAGAAGAACCCGTGCGCGCGGACCTCGAGCCGCCCGTCGGCCATCGCGGCTCGGAGTCGCTGCCCGATCTCCGAGGCGTACGCCGTCGCGGGGGCGTTCATGAGCCGGCGCAGACTGTCGACGACGTCCGCCATGGTGGCGTCGGAGACGTAGTACGGGTACGGCTTGACGTGCAGGACGACGTCGGCGGCTCGCTCGGTGTGCAGCAGGTGGTCGACGAGTACCAGATCGGGGATGAGTTCCCGTCCCGCGTTGTCCGCGACGAGGTGCACGGTGGCGGCGCGGCCGACCGGCAGCAGCGACCAAAGAGCGTCGCTGTCGTCGGCCACGAGGTGGGAGTCGACGCGGTCGGCCTGGGCGGCGGCGCCGTCGGAGTCGAGACGGAAGCCGAGGTCGGCGCGGTTGCCCCACAGAGCCGCGCCCAGGAACGCCGACGCCCGGACGTCCGCGGGCTGCTCGGCCGGCTCGTCGAGGGCGGCCAGTTCGTCGTCGACGGTCACGCTGCGCAGCTCGGCCGCCTTGAAGGGGCCAAAGGGATCGATGCCCTGCCAAGGTCCGGATGCGAAGTAGCCGAGGGCGCCGAGGAGTTTGCGGTAGAAGTAGCTCTCGGCCCACAGGAACGGCACATCGAACCACGACCGCCCGAAGTGCCCCTGCCCCCAGACGGACCACCGTTCATGGTCGTGCGCGTTCGCGGGGAGCGGCTCGATGACACCGTGGGCGGTCTCCTCGAGGAGCGCGTCGAGGGCGTGATGCTGGGCGGGCCCGAGGGGGAAGGCGTCGCGCACCTGCTGGATGAGCGCCGGGTGCCGCTTGGCGAGGACTCCCCAGGCGAACGACCCGGGTTGGTTGCTCAGGATCACGGGCGCGCGCACGGGGTCGTTGTCGGCGCTTGGGGGCGCGTCGTCGGACCTTGGGGGTGTGGCGTCTGCGGTCATCGGCCTCTCCCAGGACGTCAGTGCTAGCCGAGTCGCTGCTCGCGAACCGCCGAAGCGAAGTGAGTCCAAGCGGGGCAGCTGATGGCCAGTTGAGGGCCATCCTTGTGCTTGGAGTCCCGTACTGATGCGTTGTAAGCGGCCAGGCGAACCTCCACGCACTCACCGCCGGAGCCGTTGCTGTAGCTGCTCTTGAACCATCCGTCGCCGTGGCTAGGTCCGGTGTAGATGCTCATGAGTAGTGCTCCTCCATGACACGCTTGATCAAGGCTGCCGATCGCGGTGGGCTGGAAGCGATGGCTCGAAGATTGTCGTACGCGCGGGTGTATTCGACCACGTCATCCGGCGCCTCAAGGTAAATCGCGTCGGTGAGTCCATCGCGGTACACGACATCTGGGTCTTCCTGCTCGGGAAACCCCAGGATGGTGAACGCACCTGTCGCGGGGTAAGTGCCAGCGTTAAACGGAAGCACCTGCAACGTCACGTTGCGCATGGCAGCGACCTCTAGCATGCGCTGAAGCTGGTCGCGCATGAGCGCGCGGCTCCCCATCACATGGTGCAGCACACTCTCGTGGATGATGCACCAAAGGCTCGGGCCCCCGGGGCGCACGAGCATCGCGTGGCGCTCCATGCGGACGTTCACTGCCCGTTCGACGTCCGAGCTCGCGAGCTGCTTCGAGGCGCGGTGCACCTCGGCCGCGTACTCCGGCGTCTGCATGAGGCCGGGCACAAGTTCACATTGGTACTGGCGCAGGCTTGATACATCCTGCTCAAGCCCGATGTAGACCGAGAACCACTGGGGAACGCCTGCACCATGGGCTTGCCACCAGCCCCGGACCTTAGAGTCTTTCGCCAGCGATTTGAGGAACTCACGTAGTTCTTCCGTCGTGTCGTAGAAGCGGCAGAGCGCATCCACGTCCGAAGGTTGCACGCGACCGCTTCCAGTTTCCAGGCGGTTGACCTTCGAACCGCTCCAGTCGAGGGCTTGGCCGACCTGGTTGCAGGTCAACTTGTTCTCCTCGCGCAGCTTTTTGAGTTCGATCGCCAGGCGACGGCGGCGAGCGGTGGGAGACCCGGCCAACGCAACTCCTCGCTAGTTACAGGTCGTTCAGTGTCCCTTTAAACGTCGCTCTCGCCAATCACTCTATCGAGCGAATCGCATCGTGCACATTGCATGAAGAGGATTGCAGGTGCCACTCTCGCTGAGGGAAGCGCACGATGCGTGGCCGCGCAAAGGCGCACAGTGACGAGTTGAGAGGTGGGCGTGTTGAAGGTCGTGCCGTGTGTACGCCGCAAGCCGCTTGAGCTGCCCTTTCTGGCTGAACCTCCCGAGGTGGCGGGGCTTCGGCGGGTCGTGCGCCTTCACTTGGAGGCCTGGGGACTCCATGAGGTGGTGGACAAAGCCCAGCTCTGCATGAGTGAACTCGTGACCAACGTGATTCGGCACGTTGGGGTCGGCACCCCGACCACACTCAGGCTTGCGATGCAGGGCACTCGCCTGCGCATCGAGGTCCACGATCCGGATGCTCGTGCCCTGCCTACACTTCTCGCCCCCGACTGGGATAGGGAAGAGGGGCGGGGGGTTGTACTCCTCGACTCCATCGCGGACTCGTGGGGAGTGTTCCTCTGGGAGGGCTCGAAGGTCACCTGGTGTGAGCTAGTCACCAGCCTGAGCTCGCCAGAGGGCCACGTGGGCAACCTCGGCGTAGCGAGAGCTGATGCTCTTCTCGGTCTGTACGGCCGGGTCGCCCGCAACCAACTCGGCAGTGCTAGTCGCCTGGACGTCGCGGTGGCGGAGGAAGCGGCAGTGGACATCGTCGCCGATCTGGCGATGTGGCTGCGGGCGCACGGGCGCGACGTGGAGGACGTTCTGGATCGAGCGCTCGTGCACTGTGACGCGGAGTTTGGTCTATAGGACGCTGTCGGCCAGCTCTACGAGTACCGCTACTTCTACTACAGCGAGATCGGACGTCCCGACCCCCGCATGCTCGCGCTCTTTACGAGTGATATAGGTGTCTACTCGCAGTATTTGGAAGGGCATGGCATCGCTTCCCTCTGGCAGACCGAGGATGGGTGGTGGGGATCGCCGATGGCTGTCGAGTGGGAGATGGTGAGCCCCTCGTGAAGCGCAGCGCTGACGTCCCGTCGTGAGGCGGGCCCCAACCGGACCACCCCCCCGGTCAGCTCGCCGCGATCGCCGAGTACGTCCACACGTCCGCCGGGATCTCGTGCCGCAGCCTCCACGTGATGCCCATCGGATTGCTGCCACTGTGCTCCATGTACTCAGCTGGGCCCAGCAGCATCCACGGCTGAGGGCCGCCGATATCCGTCTTCTTGTAGCGGCGGACGAACAGGAGGACGTGCGTCCCCTGTTGCCTATGGCGCTGGTAGCGCACACCTGTTGGGGACGTCTCAGACGTCTGGTTCTGGGACTCCCAGTGGAAGAGGTAGTTGTTTTTGGCATAGTCGCGGTAACGCGTCTGCGGGGAGAAGTCCTTCTCGTCCTTCTCCAGCGTGATCAGGAGCGCGTCGGTCTGGACGCTCTCGCACCACCGCACGCCCTCGCGGAAGTGGCCGGGCATAAAGCCCCCGATAAACGACTGGCCGAGGGCAGGAAGGATCTCCTCGCGGCTGTAGGAGGCGTGGACGGTGAGCGGCAGGCCGGCGAGTTCCCTGAGGAGGGGAACAGGTACGTGGTCGGTGCGGTCGAGTGCCTGAGCCAGCACTTGCCGGACTTCGTCGCGGAAGGCGTGCTGCGGACGCAGTGAGTCTAGGGCTCCTTGGTAGGTGGAGAAGCCGCCCAGGGGCCACAATGAAAAGTAGAGCATTCGTGCGTACGCCTGATCGCGCGCCTCGAGGTCTTCGTAGGCGGGTGCCTCATCTTGGAGGAGCCTGGTGTACGTCGCCACACGCTGCGGGTCGTCCACGTGGTGGAAGGCGGAAACGCGCTTGAGGAGAGCAGCCTCGCCGTCCGGGGCCGGACCCGTGAGGAGATTGGCGCGGCGCAGCAGGTTGGTCCATGAGTTGCCGTTGCCCCGGTAGAGCTCTTTGAGCTCCCGTCCGCTCTCTCGTAGATACCCCGCAAGCCGCGGCTCGGCGTACTCGCCTACCTCGCGGCTGAGCTGAGTGACATTCACGCCAATCTGGCTACGAAGGTTCTTGAGGATCAGGTCCTTGGCCTTGGACTCAAGGATGATCTGGCACCCGGAGGGCAGCTGAGGAAACCCTTGCTCTACGTTCGCCAGAAGGCGGTTGCGCGAAAGGTTGGTCAGTGCCCGGAACTGTTGCTCGAAGCGGAACTCCTTGCGGTGCTGACCGATGAAGTCCAGGACCGTGAGCACCGCCTTGCCTTCACTCCGTCGTAGGCCGCGCCCCAACTGCTGGAGGAAGACGGTGGCACTCGAGGTTGGGCGGAGAAGCAGGAGCGTGTCGACGTCCGGTACGTCCAGGCCTTCGTTGAAGAGGTCAACAGAGAAGATCACCTGGAGCTTGCCGGCTCTCAGGGCGTCCAGCGCGGCCTTGCGTTCCTCGCGCAGGGTCTCGCCCGATAGCGCGACGGCTTCGATATTGGCGCGGCGGAAGAAGTCGGCCATGAATTTGGCGTGGGCGATCGACACGCAGAACCCGAGCGCTCGCATGGAGCGGGCGTCAGTAACCTTGTCCATGACTGCCTGCACGACGAGACGTGCCCGGGCTTCATTGCCCGTGAAGAGGTTGCTGAGCGCAGAAGTGTCGTAGGAACCACGCTTCCACGCGATGGCGCTCATGTCGGTGTTGTCGGTCACGCCGAAGTAGTGAAAGGGGCTCAAGAGGTCGTTCTCAAGCGCCTCCCATAGGCGTATTTCAGCTGCGATGCGCCCATCGAAGAACTCGTCCTGGACGTTGCGACCGTCCATCCGCTCCGGGGTGGCTGTCAGGCCTAGGAGCTCCAGTGGCGCGAAGTGGTCGATGACTTTGCGGTACGTCGGCGAGACCCCATGGTGGAACTCGTCGATAACGATGACATCGAAGTGATCACGCGCGAAGCGCTCCAGTGACTGGGCATTGAGCGACTGAACGCTAGCGAAGACGTGATTCCACTCTTCGGGAACGACTCCGCTGTGGCACTGCTGGCCGAAGTTGGCGTCGACGAGGACGTCTTGGTACGTACGAAGCGACTGCTGCAGGATCTCCTGCCGGTGCGCGACGAACAGTAGCCGCAGGTCCCGTCCCTGCTGCTTCACAAGCCGCTTGTAGTCGAGAGCGGCCATGACAGTCTTGCCGGTTCCTGTAGCGGCGACCAGCAGGTTCCGGTGCCGATCGTGAACTGTGCGCTCGACTTCAAGGCGCTCCAGCATGTCGCGCTGGTGGGGGTAGGGACGCACTTCAAGCCCCGACAGGGTGATGTGGGGACTGTCAGGTCTACTGCCTCCGCGGCCCGCCTGCTGAAGCGCTGCGTCGAGGCGGGAGGCGTCACGCTCTGGGTGGTACAACTCGAAGGCTGAATCACTCCAATAGGAGTCAAACGTGGCCTCAAACTTCCGCAACACATCCGGCGTTGCGATCGACGACAGGCGCACGTTCCACTCAAGGCCGTCAAGGAGTGCGGCCTTGGAGAGGTTGGAGCTGCCGACGTACGCGGTGTCGTAGCCGCTGTTGCGCCGGAAGAGCCATGCCTTCGCGTGCAGGCGGGTGGAGCGCAGCTCGTAGTTGACCTTCACCTGCGCGTTGAACTTATGAACCAGATTGTCCAGTGCCCTTCGTTCGGTGGCACCGATGTATGTGGTCGTGATGACGCGGATCGGGACACCTCGTGCGTTCGCGGCCTCGAGAGCCTGCTCTATGACGCGAAGGCCATGCCACTTCACGAAGGCGCAGAGCAGGTCGACGCGGTCGGCGGTTGCCAACTCCGCACGCAGCTCGAAACCGAAGCTTGGGTCTCCTGGAGAGTTAGTGTTCAGCGCCGTGTCCGAAAGCGGCGTCACCGGGCGGATCGCGTAGACGCCCTTCGCCTCCTGCTCAGCGATGGCGAGAAGCTGGCGAGGACCGTCGGCCACCAGATCAACCCACTCCCGAGCCCCCTCAATGGTGTTCATCGACTCGAGGATGTGATTGGCCGCATGGACGCGCTCGGCGGGCGGTAGCCGTTCGAGGACACGTCTCGTCGTCTCGGCCACGTGCCGCGCCATGATGTGTGGCGACGACTCGGGCCCGATCTGGTGATCGATGGCATGCCATCGATCACTGGTGAGGGCCTTGAGCTGGCTCTCGAGCCGCAAGGTGACCAACTGCTCGTACAGCCCGGTTACAGGCTGATCGGCATGAGTGGGACCCGGCATGCGCATTCCCTCCCCCTATAGGACTGTCAGTGATATCAGGCATCACTGACAGTCCGGGGGGAGTTCTACGCCCCGTGGCAGTCCCGGTACGCGCTCCCCGACCCGCACCAGCACGCTGCACCCCTCGCCGGTGGCCACGCCGCAGCCCGGCCTCGGGCCGCGAGGGTCGTGGCGTACTGGGGGAGGAGGTCCGCGTTCGCGGGGGAGGACTGTTCGGAGGCGGCGAAGGCCTCGTAGGAGGGGACCGTCGCCGTCACGATGCCCAGGTTCTCCGTGCCCGTCGCCGCCAGGTCCCTCAGCGAGGCCTCGATGTCCGTCAGGTGGGCCGCGTGGGTCGGGTACTCGTTTTCGAGTACCGGATACGCCTCGAGCAGCTCGGTCAGTTCCGCCTCCGGCCAGTGCAGCACCGCGACCGGGAAGGGGCGGGAAAGAGCTGAGCGGTAGGAGCCCAGTTCGGAGTGGAGGCGGGCGATCTCGGCCCGCAGTTCGGCCGGGTTGTCGGAGCCGAGCGCCCACAGGCGCTTCGGGTCGTGGAGCTCGTCGAGGGTGACGTCCGGGGTGTGGTCCGCGTGGACGCGGTCGGCCGTTTTATCCCACTCGTCGTGGGGCAGACCCAGCATGCGGCGGACGCGGTGGCGGCCCGAGAGGAGAGAGCGCGTCGCGTACGGGACCTCCTCGTCCCCTTCGGAGAGGAGGAGCGTCAGCGCCGTCGAGAAGCACTCGTGGGAGGCCTCGAGCTCGTCGTGGTTCTCCAGCGTCTCGGCGATGATCGCCCAGGGCGCGGCCTCCGTCGGGGCCGCCGCCTGGATGCCGTTGATCAGGGCGCGTGCCTCGGCTTCGTGGCCGTACTCCCAGAGGTTGGCCGCCTGGAACGCCTTGACGAGCAGCGGGTGCTCCGGGTTCTCGGACGCCAGGAGGCGGTCGTAGAGGCTGGAGGCTTGACCGCGCTCGCCGGCCAGTTCCAGATGGGCCGCCGCCTGGAGGAGCAGCGGTTCCTGGTCCTGCGGATACTGGTCGGCGGTTCGCAGCAGGCGCTCGGCTTCGGCGATGTGGTCAGCAGGCGTGTCGGGGCGCATGCAGCACACCGTACTGCTGTACGGAGCGGGGCATCAGACGACCCGGTGGCCTTGACCGAGCGGGGACGGGGTCGTGTACGTCGCGGTGCTGGTGCGTTGAAGGGCGCCGCCCTACCCTGCGCCCGTGCGATGGCGGCGGGAGCGGGCGTGGATACGGGTGCAGCGGCGCGGGCGCGTGCGGCTCGCCCGCGGGCTGTGGGTGGGCGCGGAGGTCCTCGTCACCTGCGGGGTCGTCGTGCTGCTGCTCGTCGTGCACCAGCTGTGGTGGACCAACCGGCAGGCGCAGGAGGGAGCACAGCGGCAGGTCCGGACCCTGGAGCAGGAGTGGGGGCGCGCGCCCGACGGGGCATCCGAACCGGCGCCGGATAACGGCACGACGACGGAGGACGGGACGGAGGCGGGGAGCGGTCGCGCGGGCGAGCACGTACGGGAGGGGGCACGCGACCCTTCGCCGCCGCGCTGGGATCAGGCCTACGCCGTCCTGCGCATTCCCCGGCTGGGGGTCGTCGCCCCCGTGGCCGAGGGAGTCGGAAAGCGGGGTGTCCTCGACAAGGGGTACGTCGGCCACTACCCGAGCACCGCGCAGCCCGGCCGGGCAGGGAACTTCGCTGTCGCCGGACACCGCAACACCCACGGCGAGCCCTTCCGGTACATCAACCGGCTCCGGCCCGGCGACACGGTGGAGGTCGAGACGCGCGACGGCGTGTACGTGTACGCCGTCGACAGGGCGCTGGCCAGGACGACACCCAGGGACATCGGGGTCATCAACACGGTTCCGCGCAGCGCGGTGCGGCCCGCCGCGGGGTACAGCGCGGCGGGCCACTACCTGACGATGACGACGTGCACGCCCGAGTACAGCTCGAAGTACCGGCTCGTGGTGTGGGGGAAGCTGACGTCGATGCGGCCCCGGTGAGCGCCGCGTACGCCGAGCCGGGCGCCTACGTCAGGCCGAGCTCATCGCAGTCGGCCTCGATGGCGGGGGCGCAGATCTCCTTCACCGTGTAGAGGCCGTCCTGGATGATCGTTTCCTTGATGTTGTCCTTCGTCACCGCGATGACGGGGATGAGCACGGTGGGAACGGACGTGGCGGTCGAGGTGTCGATGTCCGTGTGGGCTGCCGCGCCGAGGGACATGTGCCGGGCCAGCAGAATGGCCATCTCGGCGGCGGACGCGGCCTCGGGGGCGTACTGCTTGTAGACCGTCATGTACTGATCACCGGCGACGATGCGCTGCACGGCGGCGAGTTCGGCGTCCTGGCCGGTGACCGGCGGGAGTTCGGAGAGACCGGACTCCTTGAGCGCGGCGATGATGCCGCCGGCCATGCCGTCGTTGGCGGAGTAGACGCCCGCGATGTTCTCAGCGCCGAGGGACGTGATCGCGCTCCGCATGTGGGCCTGGGCGTTCTGCGGCTTCCAGTCCTTGGTGTCGTACTCGGGGCCGATGTTGACCTTGCCGTCGAGCTCGGTGTGGGCGCCCTTCTTGAACATCGCCGCGTTCGGGTCGGTGACGGCGCCGTGCACCATCACGACCTCGCCGGTCTTCGCGTCGTCTCCGAGGGCTTCCAGCAGGGCCTTTCCCTGGACGTTGCCGACCTGTTCGTTGTCGAAGGAGACGTAGGCGTCGATGGGGCCCTCGGCGAGACGGTCGAAGGCGACGACCGGGATGCCGGCCGCGTCGGCCTTCTCGATCGCGCCGGCGATCGATTTGGCGTCCACGGCGTCGACGATCAGCACGTCGACCTTCTCTTTGATCATGTTCTCGAGCTGCTGCGTCTGCAGGCCGGGGTCCGACTTCGCGTTGGCGTAGAGGACCTTGCCCTTGCTGTTGGTGAGCCGTGCTATCCGCTCCTCGATGACCGGTTTGTCGAACTTCTCGTAGCGGGCGGCCTGGTTCTCGGGCAGAAGCAGACCGACGACGATGTCGTCGCTCAGCCTCACGCCCGGTTCGTCGGAGCCGCCGCAGCCCGAGAGCGACATGGCCAGCACGGTGGCGGCGGCTGCACCAGCCGCACGGCGCAGTTGTGCGTTCATCAGTTGTACTCGACCTCCCTGACAGGCCGCACATTTGCGGCCGAGGTGGCCCAAAGGCAACTCTGTGACGAAAGAAGCGTCAAGACATGCACGATTAACGTGATGGCAACGTGATTGTGCGTAACCAAGTGTCGGAATGCGTGTAGCCCTCACCGGTTCAGATACGGGAATGCGCGATGCGTTCACGCGTTCGGGAACCGTGCGCGCCGGCCGGACGTATATAGGGACGGAAGCGCGAACACATCACTGCGGGGGAGGGGCGTATGGCCGGTCGTACGGTGCAGCTGTTCCGGCTCGCAGCCCTGCTGTTCCTCCTTTTGCTCGAGGTCCTCCTCGTCGACGGCAGCAGCATCTCGGCCGCCCTCGCGCTCGCCGCGACGGCCACCGCTGCCGCAGGTTCCGCCCTCGTCGTCTGCGCCGTCATCAGTGCGCGTTGCGCGCCCGCCGTGCCGCGCACGCGAATACGGACCGCCCTGCGTGACCGGGAGAGGCGCACTGCCTTCCTGCCGCAGCGTGATCCTGACGCTCGCGGGCGCAGGCGCCCCCGAGCGCCCGGCCGTCTCGTCCTGACGGCCCTGTAGGCAGCACCGGATACGCCCCATCGGTCCCCTCGCGGGTCGTCATGCCGTCATGTCCTCGTTCCCGGCACGACGAGACCCCGAAGGGCTCACCCATGTCCGTTTTCGCCACCCTGGTCGAGCAGCTCGCCGACCTGCTCCAGCCCCTGTTCGCCGCGTCCGCCACCGCCGCCGCGATCGTCGTGTTCACCGCGCTCGTGCGGCTCGCGGTCCATCCCCTGTCCCGTGCCGCGGCCCGCGGGCAGAAGGCCCGCACCCGGCTCGCGCCGCGGCTGGCCGAGCTGCGCACCAAGCACGGGAAGAACCCGGAGCGGCTGCAGAAGGCGACGCTGGAGCTGTACGCGAAGGAGAAGGTGTCGCCGCTGTCCGGCTGTCTGCCGAGCCTGCTCCAGCTGCCGGCGTTCTTCCTGATGTACCACCTGTTCTCGAGCGCGGAGATCGGCGACGAGCCGAACGGTCTGCTCGGCCACGCGCTCTTCGACGCGCCCCTCGGAGGCCGGTGGCACGACGCCCTCGCTGACGGTGGATTGTTCGGCGGCGCGGGCCTTGTGTACCTCGTCCTCTTCGTGATCGTCGCCGCCGTCGCGACCTTCAACTACCGGCGTACCAAGCAGCAGATGGCGGCGGCTCCTGTGCCCGTGGCCGGCGCCGGCGGGGAGCAGCTGCCCGGCATGGGGGCGATGGGCGCGATGACCAAGATCATGCCGCTGCTGTCGTTCGCCACACTCGCGACGGTCGCCGTCGTGCCGCTGGCCGCCGCGCTGTACGTCGTCACCTCCACGACCTGGACAGCGGTCGAGCGGGTGTTCCTCTACCGGGACATCCCGGCCCCCGTGGCCCAGCTCTGACGCTCCGGCACGGACGCAGGTGCGGCGCGTCGGTGCGGGGAGGTCAGCGGGCACGGGGTGCGTACATGATGACGGCCATCCCCGCGAGGCAGATCAGGGCGCCGGTGATGTCGTAACGGTCGGGCCGGTAGCCGTCGGCGACCATGCCCCAGGCGATGGATCCCGCGACGAAGACCCCGCCGTACGCGGCCAGGATGCGACCGAAGTCGGCGTCGCTCTGGAATGTGGCGACGACGCCGTACAGGCCGAGGGCGATGACGCCGCCGCCGATCCAGAGCCAGCCCCTGTGCTCGCGCAGGCCCTGCCAGACGAGCCAGGCCCCGCCGATCTCGAGCAGTGCGGCGACGAGGAAGAGGGCGACGGAGCGTGCGACAGACATGGCAGCGACCTTAACCGGGCCGCCGTGGGGTCGGTTCGCACGGCACCGGCCCCGGCTACCGACAGGTAAGGGTCCAGGTTGTGAACAGGGTCTTGCGGAGTGGTCCGGCCTCTTGGAGGATCAGCCAATCCTCCGATCCTCCGATGGCCGCACCTGTCGGGCGGGCTCGCACTCGACCAGGGGAGACAGACCATGAAGTTGCTGCGTGTCGGTACGGCAGGCGCCGAGCGCCCCGCGCTGCTCGACCAAGACGGGACGACCCTGCGTGACCTGTCCGGTCTCGTCACGGACATCGACGGAGAGCTGCTCTCCGACGCCGCCGCCCTCTACCGGATCAGGAATGCGGCCCAGGCGGGTGACCTGCCCGTTCTGGACGCCGCCGGGCTCCGCGTCGGTCCGCCGCTGGGCAGGATCGGCAAGGTCGTGTGCATCGGGCTGAACTACCACGACCACGCGGCGGAGACCGGCGCCGCCACCCCCGCGGAGCCCGTCGTCTTCTTCAAGGCCGCCGACACGGTGGTCGGGCCGAACGACACGGTGCTCGTACCGCGCGGCAGCCGCAAGACCGACTGGGAGATCGAGCTCGCGGTGATCATCGGACGTACTGCCCGCTACATCGAGGCGGACGAGGACCCGCTGGCGTACGTCGCCGGGTACGCGGTCGCCCACGACGTCTCCGAGCGCGAGTTCCAGATCGAGCGCGGCGGCACGTGGGACAAGGGCAAGAACTGCGAGACCTTCAACCCGCTCGGGCCCTGGTTCGTCACCGCGGACGAGGTGCCGGACCCGCAGGCCCTCGGCCTGAAGCTCTGGGTCAACGGCGAGCTGAAGCAGAACGGCACCACCGCCGACCAGATCTTCCCGGTCGCCCAGGTCGTCCGCTACGTCAGCCGGTTCATGACGCTGTACCCGGGCGATGTCATCAACACCGGTACGCCGGCGGGCGTGGCGCTCGGGCAACCCGAGCCCAAGCCGTACCTGCGCGCCGGGGACGTGGTCGAGCTCGAGATCGAAGGACTGGGCCGCCAGCGCCAGGAGCTCAAGGACGCGTAACGCGTCGCCGAGGGCGCGTGAGCCCCCGGCCGTATGGCGCGACCGAGCGCCGAGCGCACAGGCAGCGCCCGGCAGCAGACGGGGGCGGGCGGTACGGCGCGCAGCAGCATGCCGCGCGCCGTACCGCCCCGGCCCGGGACGGGCTCAGGTGGCGAGGAAGCGCTCCAGCGCCTCTACCACCATCGCGTGGTCGTCCGCCTGCGGCAGACCGGAGACCGTGACCGAACCGACCACGCCCACACCGGCGATCGTGATCGGGAACGACCCGCCGTGCGCCGCGTACAGATTCGGGTCCAGGCGTGAGGACTCCTCGAACGTCGTGCCCTTGGCGCGGTGCCGCGCCCCCACCAGATACGAGCTCTCGCCGTACCGCTCGACCACCCGGCGCTTGCGGTCGATCCACGCGTCGTTGTCGGCGCTCGAACCCGGCAGGGCGCAGTGGAACAGCTGCTGAGCGCCGCGGCGGATGTCGATCGCCACCGGCGCCTCGCGCAGGTGCGCCATCTCGACCAGCATGCTGCCGAGCGCCCACGCGTCGGAGTACGTGAACCGGCGGAGCGTCAGCCGACGCTCCTGCTCGACGATCTCCTCGACGGTGAGATGCGGGATCGAGTTCATCGTGCTCATGCGCTGACCTCCACGGTGACGGTGATCCCTTCACGGGCGGAACGGCGGGCCGCCTCCAGCACGTCCAGAGCGGCGGCGGCCTCCTCCGCGGTGACCGGCGGAGCGGTCTTGTCGCGCACGGCGGCGGCGACCGCCGCGTAGTACGCGGGGTAGTCGCCCGGCACGGTCTTCACGGGAACACCCCCGCCGGTCAGCGGCGACTCTCCCGCACCGACCCGGCCCCACATCGACTCCGGCTCCACGCCCCACGCCTCGCCGGCTCCCGGGCGGCGTCCGGCGCGCAGCGCGTCCTCCTGCGGGTCCAAGCCGTACTTCACGTACCCGCCCGTCGAGCCGAGAACCCGGAATCGGGGGCCGAGCTGTGCGGTCGTCGCGCTGGCGTACAGATGCGAGCGCACGCCGTTCGCGTGCGTGATCGCGATGAAGGTGTCGTCGTCGGTCTGCGCACCGGGGCGGCGCACGTCCGCCTCCGCGTACACCCGCACCGCCGGGCCGAAGAGGGTCAGCGCCTGGTCGACGAGATGGCTGCCGAGGTCGTACAGCAGGCCGCCGATCTCCAGCGGGTCGCCGGACTCGCGCCAGCCGCCCTTGAGCTGAGGGCGCCAGCGCTCGAAGCGGGACTCGAACCGCTGGACGTCGCCGAGCTCGCCGTCGGCGATCAGCTTGCGCAGAGTCAGGAAGTCGTTGTCCCAGCGGCGGTTCTGGAAGACGGAGAGCACAAGGCCGCGTTCGGCGGCGAGGGCCGCCAGCTCGCGCGCCTCGGCGGCGGTGCCGGCGATCGGCTTGTCGACGACGACCGCGAGACCGGCCTCGAGGGCGGCACGGGCGATCGGGACGTGCGTCTTGTTCGGCGAGGCGATCACGACCAGGTCGAGCTCGTCGGCGCGGGCCCACAGGTCGTCGGGGGAGGGCACGAAACGGGCATCGGGGAACTCGGCGCGGGCCTGCTCCTGCCGCTCCGGGGAGGACGTGACGACCGTGTCGAGGACGAGGTCGTCGGTGGCGGCGATCAGCGGGGCGTGGAAGACGGAGCCCGCCAGGCCGTAGCCGACGAGGGCGACGCGGAGGGGAGAGCCGGTACCAGTCATGCAAACCACTTAAGCAACGGTGTTGCCAAAGTGCAAGCGCTGCGGAGAATGGCAGGGTGAACAGGACCACGGCGGGAGCCGGAGCCAATCTGCCCGCGCTGCGCAGCCACAACGCGGCGCTCGTCCTCGACCTGCTGCGCACGGCGGGCGAGAGCGGCATCAGCAGGCTCGAGCTGGCCGAGGGCACGGGGCTCACACCGCAGGCCGTCAGCAAGATTGTCGCCCGGCTGCGCGAGGAGGGCCTGGTCACGGAAGCGGGCCGCCGCGCGTCGACGGGTGGAAAGCCCCGGACGGTGCTGCGGCTTGTGCCGTCGGCCGGCCACGCGGTCGGTCTCCACCTGGACCGCGACGAGCTGACGGTCGTCCTCCTCGACCTCGCCGGCACGCGCGTCGCCGACCGCACCGTGCCGATGGACCTGGGGGCGGGCGCGGAGGCGGTCGTCGCGATCGCGGCGGCCGAGACCGAAGCGCTGCTGGCAGGAGCGGGAGCGGACGCGGGCGCGGGCGCGGCGGCGGGCTCCGGGTTGCGGGTGCTCGGGGTGGGCGTGGCCATGCCGGGGCCGTTGGATCACTTCCTCGGGGTGGCGCAGCGGGTCACCGGCTTCCCGGAGTGGGAGGGATTTCCGGTGCGGGAGGCGCTCGCCGGGCGGCTCGGGCTGCCCGTCGTCGTCGACAAGGACACCAACGCCGCCGCTCTCGGCCTCGCCCTTCGCGGTCCCGGCGGCTCCTTCGCCTACCTCCACCTCGGTACCGGCCTCGGCGCCGGTCTTGTGCTCGGCGGCGCGCTCTACCGTGGCGCCCGGACCGGGGCGGGCGAGTTCGGCCATCAGGTCATCCAGCTCGACGGGCCCCCGTGCACCTGCGGCAACCGCGGCTGCATCGAGGCCCTGTGCCTCGCCGCCGTCTCCCGCGGCGACATCGACTCCGCCGCCCGCGTCCTCGGCACCGGCGCCACGAACCTCGTCGAGCTGCTCGACATCGACCGGGTGCTCCTCGGCGGCCGTGTCGTCGCCGCCGCCGAGGACGAGTTCGTACGCGGAGTGGGCGCGGTGCTCGCCGCGCGCACCCGTGTCCCTGTCGCCCCCGCGGGAGGCGGCGCGCACACCGTCGCGGACGGTGCCGCGCAGCTGGTGCTCGCGCCGGTGTTCGGGCGGTCGGAGGCCGTCGCCCCGGCCGCGTCCGGGGATCAACCCCCGCCCGCGACCGCGTCCCAACCCCCGCCCGCGACCAATCGCGGCGGCGCGGAAAAACGCTGACACGAGGGGCGTTGCGCCGCTGATCGGCCGTACGGCGCCTGCGGCGGCCCGGCGACCGGGCGCAGCATGGGGATCGCCCGGGCTTCGTCCCGGGCGGTCCCGGCAGTACGCGAGCAAGCAAAGGCCCTCCTCATGCGAACCCGCAATGCCCTCGCCTTCGTAGCCGCCGCGGCGCTGATCGCGTCCGCGGTGATCAGCGGATCGGCCGCTACGGCGGCGGCGGTGACCACCCGTACCCCCCTCGCCATGGCACCCGGCGGGCCCTTTGCCGCCTTCCGTGCGGAAGGCCGTGCGGAAGGCCGTGTGGAAGGCCGTGTGGAAGGCCGCGCGGAGGTCCGGTCAAAGGTCCGTTCCGGAGACAGCCCCGCCGACCGCGCACCCACCTGCGGCAAGGCGTCCGATCCCGACTTCCCCATCAAGACCCGCATCCACGGCGGCCCCGCCTCCGTCCGGGCCGGTGCCGGCTTCCGGTCGTGGTCCGTCGACCTGACCAACACCACCCGCGAGGTCTGCCACCGGATCCACCCGGTGCTCATCCTCACCGCCCGGGACAGCGGACTGACCGCCGACCGGGTCACGCTGGAGTTCTACGACGAGGAAACGGCCCGCTGGCGCCCCGTCACGCTGGAGCGGACCGCGGAGGACGAGATCGTCGGCGCCTTCGACGACGGCTTCCTCGGGGTCGTCGTACCGGCCGGCGGGACGGTCACCGTACGGGCCCGGCTCTCGTTCGCCGCCGGCACCACCCCGAACACGGTCACCGTCAACGCCGCGATCGTGCAGCGCCAGGGGGACGACGGCGACTGGGTCGGGGAATCCGGCGACTACCGCTTCGCCGTGCTGGAGGGCGGCGCGCCGGGTGAACGGGAGGGCGAAGGAGAGACCGTGGAACCCAGCCCCACGGTGTCGGGCAGGGGGTCGGCCGCTCCCGCCTCACAGTCACCGCCGAGCACCGTCGACCAACTGGCCACCACCGGTTCCGACACCCTGACCCGTATCGGCGTCGGTTCCGCCGTGATCCTGCTGAGCGCCGGGCTGCTGGTCCTGGCGGCTCGCCGGCACTTCGGACCGCGCCGACGCTGACCGTTCGTTCACCCGGGTCTGCGATCATCCGGCAGGTGGACTACCCGAACGACCAGGCGCCCGGCGCTCCCGTGCGCTCCGGCATTCCGGAGCACGGGCGCATCCCCAAGTACTACGCCGTCAAGGCGCGCACCTCCCAGCTGATCGCCGAGCTCGGCGAGGGCAGGCTGCTGCCGCCCGAGCGCGATCTGGCGCCGCGGTTCGAGGTCTCCCGCGAAACCGTCCGCCAGGCGCTGCGCGAGCTGCTGCTGGAGGGGCGGCTGCGCAGGCAGGGCCGCGGCACGGTGGTGGCGGGGCCCAAGCTGGAGCAGCCGCTCTCCCTGGCCAGCTACACGGAAGGCGTCCGCAGGCAGGGGCGCACCCCCGGCCGGAGCCTGATCACCCTTGACCGGTTCCCCTGTCCCGAAGCCCTCGCCGCCGAGATCGGCGTGCAGCGCGGTGAGCCCGTGTGGCACATGGAGCGCGTGCTGCTCGCGGACGACGAACGCGTGGGGCTCGAGAGCACGTACGTGGCGGTGGCGCGCGTACCCGACCTGGATACCGGGTTCGAGCCGGACTCCTCTTTCTACGCGTATCTGCGCGACCGGCTCGGGATCTCCTTCGGCGACGCGGACGAGCGGATCGAGACCGTGCTCGCCACCCCGCGGGAGGCGCTGCTCATCGGCACGCCGCCGGCGCTGCCGATGTTGCTGCTGCACCGGGTGTCACGCGACACGAACGGCGAGCCGCTGGAGCGCGTACGCACCCTCTATCGCGGAGACCGCTTCAGTTTCACCGCCCACCTGCGCGGGGCCACGGGCGGGAGTCCCGTCGCGAGATGAGCGGGAGCACGGCGGAGAGCTGAGCTTCGAAGGCGTCCACCCCGGGTCCTTGGTAACGAGAAGACCAGGGCAGGACGGTGGTCCTGACCACCGGCTTCGCCCGCGTCACTCAGGACGCCATCCTCGCGGCGCTCGGGTGGAAGGACCTGGTGGGCCTCACCCTCTGCCCGGCCGACGCGGGCGGCCGTGGGCGGCCCTACCCGGACATGGTGCTCGGCGCGTTCCTGCGGACCGGTGCCGTGGACGACGTCCGGCAGATCGTCGTCGCGGGCGACACCTCGTACGACATGCTCAGCGGCGTGCGCGCGGGGGCTTTCGGCGGCCAGGAACCGGCCATGGAGTACCTGAGGAAACTCCAGGCCAACAACGTCGGCCCGTCCTCCTCCACCTCCAAGCTCGCGCCCAAGGTCGACAAGGGCGAGCTGCTGGTCGCCAACGGCGACCTCCAGATGAACTTCGCCCAGTCCAAGTCCATGCCCAACCTGGGCATCTGGTTCCCCGCCAAGGACGGCGGCAGGCCCACCACCTTCGCCCTGCCGTACGCCGCGGGCCTGGTCACCGACGCTCCGCACACCGCCAACGGCAAGAAGCTCCTTGACTTCATGCTCGCCCGGCAGGCGCAGCAGCAGGTCAGCGAGATCGGCGGCGGGTTCCCCGCCCACAAGGACGTCAAGCCCGTCGATGCCAACGCGATCGAACTCGCCCAGCTGCTCGAGGGCGTCGAAGTCTTCGAGCCGGACTGGAAGAGCATCGACAAGAACCTCCCGTCGTACATCGACGCGTGGAAGTCCGCGACCAGTAGCTGAGAGTTCACCGCACGACCCCGGCGTGTGCGCGCCGGACAGCGAAAAGATAACGGTTACTGGACCAACGCCCCTGCGACGCAGGGGTGTTGGGCGTGTACGCCGCCCCTTCGACCACGCCGAGCTCTCCGTCCGCGCGCGCGGCGTGTTCGCGGTCGCGGACTCCGACGAGTGGGACGACAGGACGAACCCGGGGCCGTACGACTCGACGCTCGTCTCGCCGGCCTTCGACGTCTCGGTGAAGAGCACGGGACGGCTGGACTTCACCACCTTCCACCGCCAGGAGGGCAGGCAGAGCGCCGGGGTCTGGCCTCTTTCAACGGCGGCACGCCCTCCGTCGTCAAGAGCCACACCGCCGACGTGGTCTCCCAGCGGCAGTCGCTGAGTGTCCCGGTGCCGGCCGGAGCCTCCAGCGTGAGCTTCCGCTTCCACTGCACCGGCGCGAACAACTGGTACTGGGTGATCGACGGAGTCAGGATCCAGACACCCTGACCGGGCCGGACAGGCTCTAGGCTGGGGGCGTCGCCACAGCGCAGTCGCGGCGCCCCAGCACGCACACATGCACGGCAGGAGTCCGTCTGATGGCAGAGCGCAAGCCGATCGAATCCTGGCTCACCGACATGGACGGTGTCCTCATCCACGAGGGCGTCCCGATTCCCGGCGCCGACGCGTTCATCAAGAAGCTGCGCGAGACCGGGAGGCCGTTCCTGGTGCTCACCAACAACTCCATCTACACGGCCCGTGACCTGCACGCCCGCCTGGCCCGCATGGGCCTCGACGTCCCGGTGGAGAACATCTGGACCTCGGCGCTCGCCACCGCCCAGTTCCTCGACGACCAGCGGCCCGGCGGCACCGCCTACGTCATCGGCGAGGCGGGGCTGACCACAGCGCTGCACGACATCGGATACATCCTCACCGACCACGACCCCGACTACGTGGTCCTCGGGGAGACCCGTACGTACAGCTTCGAGTCGCTGACCAAGGCGATCCGGCTGATCAACGCCGGCGCCCGGTTCATCTGCACCAACCCCGACAACACCGGCCCGTCCGCCGAGGGCCCGCTGCCGGCGACCGGCTCGGTGGCCGCGCTCATCACCAAGGCGACCGGCAAGGACCCGTACTTCGCGGGCAAGCCCAACCCCCTGATGATGCGGACGGGGCTGAACGCCATCGGCGCCCACTCCGAGACCAGCGCGATGATCGGTGACCGGATGGACACCGATGTGCTGGCGGGACTCGAGGCCGGCATGGAGACGTTCCTGGTCCTCACCGGCTCCACGACGCCCGCCCTCGTCGACCGGTACCCCTTCCGGCCGTCCAAGGTGGTCGACTCGATCGCGGACCTCGTCGATCGCATCTGAGCAGGTCAGCGGCTTGACCTGACTTCGGCTGCCGTCCCTGCGGATGCGGAAACCACCCAGGCGCGTGACTCTGTCGGCAGGAGGTTCACGATGCGTACTGGTTTCATAGCTTTCCGTGTGGCTGGGGTGGCCGCCGTACTCGTCATGGCGCCCGCCACCGCCGCATTCGCCGGCAGCTCCGTGAAGGCCACGGTGAACCCGGCGGCCATCGCGCCGGACGGCAAGGTCGAGATCCGGGCCGTGGGCTGCAAGGGCAGATCGGGCGTCGCCCGGTCCGATGCCTTCGCCCAGGACGCGAAACTGTCGACGAAAGGGTGGGGCGACGGCTGGCTCGCCGGCGCGGTGAAGCTCAGAGCCGACGTGAAGCCGGGTACGTACGACGTCCGGGTGGGCTGCGACTTCCGTGACCACCCCGGAGCCGGCCGCGTCACGGTCGACCGCCATCCGCTCAAGGCGGGGGGCCTCGCGGACCCGTCGAAGCCCGAGCCGCGCGCGTCGGAGGGCGAGCGGCACGAGGAACCGGACCGCCCGGACGAGCAGGACGAGCAGGACGCGGGCCGGCAGAACACGGGCCGGCAGAACACGGACGAGCAGGACGAGGACGAGGACGAGCAGAGCCACGAGCCGCAGCCGCATGAGTCGCCCGTCGCCCCCGTCAGTGCAGGAGGCGGCGGCGCTGCCGTACTCGCGGCCCCCGTCTCCACCGTCGACACCGACGAGGCGGGCCCCAGCGCTCGGCAGAGCGTCATCGGCCTGATCCTCGCGGCGGTGGCGGCGGTCGCGGTGGCCCTGCGCAGCGCCCGACGCCGGCGCCGTACGAACACCGACTGACATGTCCGGCACCGACGCTCCCGCCACTCCGGTCGCCGGCAACGGCCGGTTGTTCACCGGAGTCGTCTGGGCGGTCCTGGTCCTCGCGCTCTGGCTGTGGGGGCGCGACGCCCCCGGCGCCCTCAGCGGCAGCTCCGCCCCCACCACCGGCGACATCGCGGCGGTGGGCCGCCCGCCCGGCATCCCGATGCCGCCCGCGCACCAGCCGAGCGACGCGGCGCATCCCCGCCGCGTCGCCGTTCCCGCCCTCGGCATCGACGCGCCCGTCGTCGCACGCGGCCTCGACACCCAGGGAGCGGTGGACCCGCCCCCGTTCGAGACGCCGCAGATGGTCGGCTGGTACGGCGACGGCACCCGCCCGGGGGAGCCCGGTGCCGCACTGCTGGTCGGGCATGTGGACACCGAGACGAAGCCGGCGGTGTTCTACGGGCTGAGCGCCGCCCGGCCCGGCGAGAAGATCGAGGTGACCCGGGCCGACGGCTCCGTCGCGGAGTTCACCGTCGACGACGTCCGCGTCTTCGGCCGGGACCGCTTTGACCCGCAGAAGGTCTACGGCCCGCACCAGGAGGGCCGCGCCGAACTACGGCTCATCACCTGCGGCGGCACGTTCGACCAGGACGAGGGCACGTACACGGCGAACGTGGTCGTCTCCGCGTATCTGACGGGCGTCTCCGACACCTGACAGCACCCAGGAGCGTCGGCCAGTGGGCGAATATCGGTGGCGCGGAACGATGTGCCCTCATGTCGCGCCAGAGCACGATCGCACCTCGTGGCGTCCCTGTGGTCAAGGACTCCAAGCCGACTGAAGCGCACGGCGCTTCGGCCACATCGTCCGTAGACGGAGGGTGTGGGTGTGGCCCCCGGTCGTACCGGGGGCCACAAAGTTCGCCCTTCACCAGCGGCAGCCGGCATGCAATGATCGTCGGGCCTTCGGGGGGAGGCGGGGGAAGAACCGTGCGTGGGGAGCGCACGTATCCAGGCGGTGCACCGACCAACGCACCTTCCTGCAAGACCATCACGCAGCCATGCGGCACATCTCGATGCCTGCGGTCCGCAGCGTCGCCCTTTGCGTACTTCCTCCTGGGCTGACCCATACGTCGAGCAGACAGGCTACGAAGTGCGAAGAGCCCTGCCCGGACGACGGCGCGTCAGACGCGTCGGACCGGCGAAGAGAATGATGTCAGGCATCATCCTGGCAACCACGGCCGCCCTCTTGGGCGGCCTCGTGACGGCAGTCCCGGCGGCCGCCGAGGAGCCGAACGACCACCCCACGGACCCATGGCTGCGAAGCAATCGCATCAGCCTCGGCTTCGACGCGCGCGAGGAGCGTTGCCAGGCGGCCCGCTACATCAGCTTCGGCGGCAGCGAGATGAAGGCCACCGCGTCGAAGGCCCTCGCAGGCACCGACGCGGACGTGGCCACAGCACTCACGGACACCGTGGCCGGCTGGGCGCCGGTGAAGCAGGCGCACGACCGCGACCAGGCCGCCGACTCGGCCTACGGCGCGAAATACCAGGCGCGCTACCAAAACCTCAATGCCGACAACAAGCCCTACGCTTCGGCCAATTCGTCCGGCGGGCGTGAATACTTTGCCCCGGAATTCGCCGCCGGTGTCCTCACCCTGCTCGGCGGGGTGCAGCGCGACATCTACCCCAAGGCATGGGGGGATCCCGTTCCCCGAGCGGGCAACGAGGCGATGACCAAGGCCGTCCAGCTCTTCGGGAGTCTGCCGACTCCGGAGGACAACTGGGAGAGCAGCTACCAGTCCTACGCCGGCAGCGAGCTGCTCGGCCCGGGGCACAACGGTGGCAGCGGCGCGGGCTCCGCCAACGACGTGGCGAACTTCCTGCGCTTCGGCGGGTTCCCCAAGAAGGCCCCTGAGCCGGACTCGATGGAGTTCCGTTCCGAGGTCGAGCTGCTCAAGATGGCCTGGGCCGGCTGCGACAGCGCCAACCCCATCGACTTCCATCGTGTGCTGTCCGGGGCGGTGCTCCAGGCCCACATGGAGTGGGAGAGCGAGTACGCGGCACAGGCCAAGCCGCGTGCCGACATCGTGGCGGCCGAGATCAAGGCGTCGAAGGAAGTCCGTACGGCCACCGCCGCCATGGTGGAAGCCGTCAACCAGGCCTGGCGCGCCGACCAGATCCTCTACTGGCAGAAGTACTGGGCGGCACGGCCCGACAGCATCCTCCGGCCCAAGCCTGCGGAGTTCACGAAGGCGACCGCCGACCTCGCGGCGGCTCGCAAGGCCGCAGCGGCTCAGGTGCCGGTCGCTGACAAGGCATCTGCCGCGGCCAAGGTCGCCGCAGATGCTGCCACCACCGCCCAGAACGCCGGGTACGCCCTCGCAGATGCCGCGAAGGCGCCCCGCGGACGCGGCCTGCTGTACGCGCAACAGTCAGCCCAGGTGGCGAAGGCATCCGCCGCCGCCGCGTCGGCCGCGGCGAAGGCAGCCCTGACGGCGTCCCAAGCCGCCAAGGCGACCGTCGCCGACAGCGGTGCGCTCTACTCGCTGAGCAAGACGCAGGCACACGCCATCTCCACAGAGTTCCGCAAGGCTGCCGCCCTGGAGGCCGCCGCCCAGGCGAAGGCCGCCGCCACGGCCGCCGACACCCAGGCCAAGGAAGCCGCCGCCAACGCCACCAAGGCGAAGAACGCGCAGGCGACCGCCGAAGCGGCGGAGCAGACCGCGAAGGCGGGCGCGGCCGAGGCGAAGAAGCAGCGCGGCATCGCGGAGGCCGAGAAGGCCACCGCGGCCCGGGAGCACTCCAACGCCACCCGTGAGCGGGAGAAGGCCGCAGCTGCCGAGCAGCGCGCTCAGGCCGAGCGCGAAGCAGCCGGGCGCGCGCGTGGCTCCGCCGAGTTGAGCGGTGCCACCGCCGCCGAGCAGCGCGAGGCCGCCGAAGTCGCCGAGGCGCGGGCCACGCTCGCCCGGGCCAACGCCGAGGCAGCCGAGCGGAACAAGAACGCGACGGCCTCGCGTGCGTCGGCGCTCGAAGCCGCCGCCGCGGCGGCGGACGGCACCAGCAGTGCCGCCGAAGCGCGCCAAGCCGCAACCGCGGCCCGCGGTGCCGCCAACGACGCGTCCGGCGCGGCCGGGCGGGCTCGCGCCGCCGCGAACGACGCCTCCACGGCAGCGATCAACGCCCGCGCCGCCGCCACCCGCGCGGACGCCGCTGCGTCACGTTCACGGGCAGCGGCCGACCGTGCGTGGTCTGCCTACCTCACCACCAGCGCAGCAGCGGCCACCGCTCACGCCGCCGCGGCCGAGGCCATCGACGCGGCGACCGCCGCCAAGGCCAACGCCCGCAACGCCGAGAGCGAGGCCAAGAAGGCACAGGCCGCAGCCATCAAGGCACGTCAGGAGGCGGATGCGGCAAAGGCTGAGGCAGCCAAGACCGCGGCATGGGCGGCCAAGACCGCCGGCTTCGCGCACGCCGCCGGCCAGGCAGCTGCAGGCGCCCGGGACGCCGCGCGTGCGGTGACCCTCGCCGCGAACGAGGCCGTTGCCGTGGGCAGTCCCTACCGGGAGACCGACACCTCGGCCGCCTTCGCGGTGCTGGTGGGGCAGACCTCCAAGACCCTGGCCGAGCAGCAGGCCGCCGCCGCCCAGGCCAAGGCCAATGAGGCGTCGAAGGCCGCGGCGGAGGCCAAGGCACTCGCGGACAAGGCAGCCGGCGACGCCAAGATCGCGGCACAGGCAGCCGCTGCTGCCGCTGCGGACGCGGCCAAGGCCCTGCAGTCCGTCGCTGCGGCCCGTGCGTCGGCCGCGGAGGCGGCCAAGGCGGCGGAAGCGGCCAAGAAGGCCGACGCCAACGCTCAGAAGTACGACGCGGAGGCCGGAGCCCACGCCATGTACGCGTCGTTCGCCGCGAACGACGCCGAGTCGGAGGCCGCTGCCGCCGACGGTGAGGCGACGGAGGCCGAACGCGACGCCGGCAGCGCGCGAACCGCGGCCACGGCCGCGGAGAAGGACGCCGAAAGCGCCCAGGGCACCGCCACCCAGGCGGACAAGGACGCCACTGCCGCGGAGGGTGCCGCCACCCGCGCGGTGGAGAGCGCCACGGAGGCGGACAAGGCGGCCGACCGTGCCGAGGCTGCCGAGCGCGAGGAGGAAAGGCAGGCGATCAAGGAACGCCTGGAGGCCAACGGCGGTGACACCGGAGCGGACCTCACACAGGACGAGGAAGCCCTGCTGCTCAGGGAGTGCGGCCAGGAGTGCGTCGAAGCTTTCCGTGCGGCCAAGGCATTGGCCGGACAGGGCATCCTGGACTGGCTGAAGGTCAACGGCGGCGAGATCCTACTGGAGGAGATCGGCTATCGGGACCTGGAGCGCTGCTTCACCGAAGGCGATATCGAAAGCTGCCTGTGGACGCTGGCCAAGGCCGTGCCCGCCGCCAAGGCGTGGTCGGTCGGCAAAGCGATCGTCCGGGTGGCCAGTGGCATCGGCGGCTTCCTGGAGAAGTCCGTCACCGCCAAGCGGACGCTGGACAAGTTCCGCAAGATCATCGACGACGCCGAGCAGGGCAAGGGCCGCGCCTGCCCGGTGAAGCCCAAGCCGGCGGCGGTGCGTACTGCTTCGTTCGCCGCTCCGGCTCTGGCCGCGACGGCTCGCTCGGCCGCAGCCTCCGAGTACCCGGGCGTGGGCACCATCGTCAACGAGGGCGGCGTCACCATCCAGATCTACTCCAACGACCACGCTCCGCCGCACGCGCACGTCAAGGGCGGTAAGGGCAAGGAGGTGAGGATCGGCCAGAACGGCAAGCCGCTGGCGGGCGACGGAGAACTGTCCCGCTTGCAGAAAGCCGTGGTCGACAACAACCTCCGTACCATCAGGGAGAACATCCGCGTCGCCATGGAAAGGTTCAAGGCCAATGAGCGATGCTGAGCTCCCTCCCGAGCTCCCTCCTGAGCTGCGGGACGCCCTGCGGAGGGTGGCTGAGCACCTCGGCAGGCCCCTCTCCCACGCCCCCGACGGCCACGCACGCTGGGAGCTGTACCGCGCCGCGCTCGGATCTGACACGGTCCGCCCCGCCCTGCTGGAAGCCGTCGCGGCCGAACCGGACGGTGCACTCGCCTCGGGCGTCGTGGGGGAGGCTCTGGAACGGCTCCCCCGCGCCGAGCGGGACACCTGGGTCCAAGCTCTCGCGCCCGACGTCCGTGCGTTCTGCGAACGCCGGGCCGGGGAACTGGCCACCCTGGAGGACCTCCGGTCCGGAGCACTTGCCCCGGGCCGGGTTCCGGAGCTGATCGACACCTGGAGCGACTGGCTCCAGCTCCGCATCATCACAGAGGCACCCGACGAGACGGCGCTGCGGGCCCTGGCCACAACCGGTCGCACCAAGCGGATCCGGCGCACGGCCACCGAAGCGCTCGGCTGACGGACCTCGTGGCGCCTCCATGAACGGAGGCTCCAAGCCGGTTGCACCGCACCGCGCCGCATGGCACCTGGGCCGCACCGTCCGTACCCGGACGGTGCGGCCCACTGGTGTACCGGCGGTCGATCATCCTTTCGCCGGCAGCGACCGGCGAGGCTCGCCGGGTCTTCGAGGACCCGCGGCGGCACCTTCGACCGGGACGAGGGCACGTACACGGCGAACGTGGTCGTCTCCGCGTACCCCGAAGGGCGTCACCGCGCCCTGAGCAGAGCGGCTGAGCAGTTCCCCGCCAGGCGTGGCACCAGGGGGCGTCACAGTAAGCGCACGAAGATCCGGCGAACCTCGAGACCCTCGGTGGGCGTGTGCCAGGATGGTTCGACCGGTTCGGTCCGGGGAGCTCGGGGCCGGACCGAACGCAATGTGCACCAAGGGGGAGTGGATGTACCGCAGTTTGGCCGGCCGGCGTACCCGCACAGCCGCGGGTCTGGCCGCCGCGGGGGCGGTGCTGCTGATCGCGGGCTGTTCCTCCGACGGCAACGGCGGTGAGGACAAGAAGCCCGTCGTCGGTCAGCAGCCCAAGGGGGAGGATCCCTACTGGGTCAACCCGGACGGGAAGGCGGCGAAGCAGGTCGCCGCCTACCGCGACGCGGGCGACACAAAGAACGCCGAACTCATCAAGAAGATCGCCGAGCAGCCCGTCGGCGAATGGATCGGCCCCGACAATCCGGAGGCGGAGGCCAAGGGCTTCACCGAGGCGGCCGCCGAGGCCGACCGTGACGCCCTCCTCGTGCTCTACAACATCCCGCACCGCGACTGCGGCCAGTTCTCCAAGGGCGGCGCGGCCGACGGCAACGCCTACCGGGCCTGGGTCGACAGCGTCGCCAAGGGCATCGGCGACCGGCGCGCCACGGTCATCCTGGAACCGGACGCGGTGCTGCACCTGGTGGACAACTGCACGCCGCAGGAGTTCCACGAGGAGCGGTACGACCTCCTCAAGGGCGCCGTCGAGCGGTTGAAGCAGCAGCCCGCCACCAAGGTGTACCTGGACGCAGGCAACGCCGGCTGGTCCGACCCCGACGCGCTGCACGAGCCGTTGAAGCGGGCGGGCATCGAGCGGGCCGACGGTTTCGCGGTGAACGTCTCCAACTTCTATCCGACCGACGCGAGCACGCAGTTCGGCAGGACCCTCTCGGGGAAGACCGGCGGCAAGCACTTCGTCATCGACACCAGCCGCAACGGCAACGGCCCCTACACCGAGGGCGATCCGGCGGAGAACTGGTGCAACCCGCCCGGCCGTGCGCTGGGCGAGCCGCCGACCACCAGAACCGGCGACCCGCTGGTCGACGCCTACCTGTGGGTCAAGCGTCCCGGTGAGTCCGACGGCGACTGCAAGGGCGGCCCGAAAGCGGGCGAATGGTGGCCCGAGTACGCGCTCGGTCTCGCCCGGAACACCAAGTAGCGGCCACAGGGAAGGGCACGGCAGCCGGGACGCGCTGCCGTGCCCTTCTCCCGCACGAGCCCTACGGGACCTCCACCCACACCGCCTCGGACGGTGTGCCGGCCTCGTCCGTCACGAAGAACATGTAGTGGCCCGACGGGACCAGCGCCCGGTTCTCGGGCACCGTGACCTCCACGCCGTTCGCCGTCTTCTTCATCTCCAGCGCGATGGAGCGCTGGTCGACGTCGGTGACATGGGTGACCGCGCTCGGCCGCATGAGCTTCGCCGTCTTCAGGGCCTTCTCGCTCTTGACCTCGAACGTGCCCTTCTCGCCGCGCTCGACGGTCTTCGGGCCGCCGGTCACCTCGGGCTTGCTGTCCCGGTAGAGGTAGGGCGGGGTGTAGATCTCGATGCGCTGCTCGAAGACGCCCGGCCGGGTGTTGGCCGCGTCGGAGTAGAGCGAGTCGGAACCGAAGATCATGACCCGTCCGTCGGGCAGCACCACCGACCCCGAGTGGTAATTGCGCCCCACCCGCGGGTCGGCGACGCGCTTGTAGGTCTGGGTCTTCGGGTCGTACGTGCGGGCCTGGAGCACATTGGAGCCGCCGCGCCCGCGGTAGTCCTCCGAGCCGCCGGTGACCAGGACTGAGTCGTCGGGCATGAGCGAGGCGCTCGGGTAGCGGGTGCCCTTGTCCAGCGAGGGGCCGTCCTTGAAGCGGGGGGCGTCGGCCTTGAGGTCGACCAGCCGGGACTTCTCGCTCGACTTCTCGGACTCGCCGACCCCGCCGCCGCCGATGACCATGAACTTCTGGTCCTGGGCGGGCGGCAGCATGACCGTCGCCGAGGTCTCCATCCGGTCGGGGTCGGACAGGCCGGGGATCTTGGTGAACTTGTTGGTGTCGAGGTCCCAGACGCCGGGGTCGCGGCCGATGTCGGCCGGCCCGTACCCGGCGTTGGAGCCGGAGTAGAAGAGCTTGCCGTTGTCCATCAGGAAGATCGCCGGGTAGGTGGGAAACTTCCTGATGATCCCGGTGTACTCCCAGGTCTTGGTCTTCGGGTCGTAGATCTCGTCCTTGCCGGGGACGATCTGCCCGATCTCGTCGAGGCCGGAGAGCGAGAGGACTCGGCCGTCCTCGAGGGTGGTCAGCGTCGGGTACCAGCGGGCCTCGTTCATGGGGTCGACGGGGATGTACTTCTCCGCGACCGGATCGAACTCGTAGGCATCCTTGATGCCCTGGAAGTCCTTCTTGTCGAGGGCGAGCTTCTGGGCGATGCCGTAGACGTTGCGGCTGTCCGAGCCCTTCATGCCCTGGACCCGGTAGTTGTCCTCGGTGCCGGTCTCGTACTGCTTGCCGGACTGTTCGGCCTCGACGTAGATGCGGCCGAGTCCCGCCTCCGTGCGCAGGAAGGCTCCGGTCCTCGGGTCGAAGACCTTCTTCGCCTTCTCCACCAGGACCGGGTCCTTGGAGACAAACGTCCTGCCGTTCTTCTTGCCCGTGAACTTGGTGCCCGCGGGGAGCGTCTTGGGCGCGTCAGGATCCTCGTTGTGGACGATCATCAGGCCGCCGGCCTTGGTGACGTCGCCCTCGAGCTTCTCGTAGCGCTTGGTGCCGCCCGCGACCAGCAGCTTGCCGTCGGGCAACTGGGTGTGCCCGGCGCAGAACATGTCCTTCGGGGTGGGGATCTTCTTGAAGTCGTTCGTCTTCGGATCCCACAGCACCGACTCGAATTTCTTCGCGTCGAAGTTCTTCTGGTTGTTGCCGGACCCGGCGATCAGCAGCACCTTGCCGGTGTGCAGCAGCGCCGCGTGAATGGTGTTGATCTTGAACTCGGACGGGACCTCGAGGAAGTCCCAGTGGCCGTTCTCCGCTTTGTACTCGGGCTTGTTGATCGTGTAGTCGTGGTACTTCTCCGACCCGAAGCGCCAGATGGCGGGGCCGTTGAACCCGGCGACCACCACGATCACCGCGGCGCCGACGGCTATTCGGCGGGCGCGGTTCCTGCGGTGGTTCGGCCGCGCGGGCATCGTGCTCATTTCTTACGTCCCCCAAGGGCGATCTGCATGGTCTGATCCGTGGCTGCGTCGGTGGCCGCGAAGGGGGGCCGCTGCTGCGGCACCTGGGTGCCGCCGGAGCCGGTCCCGGCGGACGGCCCGCCGCCCGCATGACGTCGCCTGCGCTTCTTCTTCTCCGCGGCCATGCCGTGCCGCCAGGCGAAAATGGGCGCCGCCGTGATCAGCAGGGCCAGTGAGGCCCAGGTGATCATCGCCGGATGGTCGTGCCCGAAGTAGAACGAGGAGCCGAGCGAACCACCGAACACGGCAATGAAGAACAGGTGGATGCGGAACGTCCCGAACAGGGTGTCGGGGCTGGACGAGTCGCCCTTGGGGGTCACCACGAACTTGCTCTTGCGCCGCAGCACGGCGTCCATCAGCGAACGGGCGTAGATCGGCGCGGACAGAGCCGACATCACCATGCCGGCGAGGCCGCCGGATCCCTCGGGCTCGTGCGGCGAGACGTTGTGCCGGCGGTTCCAGATGTAGAGGCCGATCTGGAGGGCGGAGGCGTTGCCGTAGAGCATCATCCAGATGGCCGGGTCGATCTGCACACCGGAGGCGCCCATGCCCAGGAACAGGGCGCAGCTCAGGGCCGCGAGGATCCAGTTGAGGGCCGACATCGGATAGAAGATGATCATCATCGTGTAGTTGAAGAGCTTGCCGGCGGGCAGCGTGCCGAAGCCCTTCCAGTACTGCTTGAGGATCGTCTCGTACGTGCCCCTCGACCAGCGCAGCTGCTGGGTGAAGAAGTCGGTCCAGGCGGACGGCCCCTCGCCGACGGCCAGCACGTCGGGGGTGTAGACGGAGCGCCACTTGTTGCCGGTGGCCGGGTTCTTGGCGCGGTGCATCTCGAAGCCCGTGGCCATGTCCTCGGTGATCGAGTCGTACAGCCCGCCGATCTGCTTGATCGCCTTGATGCGTACGGCGTTGGAGGTGCCGACGAACATGGGCGCGCCGTACCGGTTGCCCGCGCGCTGGATCAGCGCGTGGAAGAGGAACTGCTGGGACTCGGCCGCCTTGGTGACGAACGTGTCGTAGTTGCCGTACACCTGCGGGCCGATGACAAAGCCGACGTCCGGGTCGCGGAAGTAGCCGAGCATCCGCTCCAGGTAGTTGGGCATCGGGACATGGTCGGTGTCGACGGAGGCGAAGAAGTCGTAGTTGCCGCCGTGCGCCTCGAGCCAGGCGTTGTAGTTGCCGTGCTTGGTCTTGGCCCGGTGCGCGCCCTTCTCCCGGTTCCACTTCGCGACGCCCTTACGGGAGAAGTGGTGGACGCCGAGACGGGCGCAGACCTCCTTGACCGCCGGGTCGTCGCCCTCGTCGAGCAGCCAGACGTGCATCAGCCCCCGGTGGCGGATCTTCACCGCCGCCTCGAGCGTCTTCGTCACCATCTCCAGGGGCTCCTTGCCCGGCACGAAGGAGGTGAGGAAGGCGACGCGGGTACCGGACTCGGGCACCACGGGCACGGGGTCGCGTGCCACCAGCGTCGCGTGGGCATTGGACAGCACGTTCATCGTCCGGAACAGCTCGATCAGGCCGATCGAGACGAGCATGACGATGTCGAGGGCGAGCAGCAGGTCGTTCTGCAGGTTGGGGTCGCGCTCGGTCCAGTGCTGCGGCTGCATCAGCCAGGCGAACAGTCCCAGCGACACCAGCGGTGCTGCGCCGAGCAGCAGCGCCGCGCGTATGCGGTGCGGCTCCTGCGAGATCAGCGAGCGGTACTGCACCTTGTACGGCTTGGTCGGGTCCGGCTGGGTCAGGGGGCCCGCGAGCCGGCTGTAGTGCTCGTAGTCGTAACGCGGCAGCGTCACCTTCTTGGGCCGCAGCCGCGCCGTGGCGGCGCGCAGGTGCGCGGGCACCCGGAGCTGTGTGGTCCGCGAAGGGTCGTTCGGCTGCCCGGCGCCGTCCGGCGTCGACATCATGTTTCATCCCCCCGCACGCGTGGTTGGCACGTGCAATGGTCGGTCGTGTCACCCCCGGGCCCGCATGGTCCCCTGTTACCTGCGATCCCGGGCGCGTCAATGGTGGCTGGTCACCGTCCCTACAGACATGAGACGGTCACCTGTCGGTTGCATGATGCCGGTCGCGCGTTCGGTCCGTGAATGGGCCCCCGGCCCTCGGCCCCGGCAGCGGGAACGTCCCGCCGAACCGCCCCCCAACTGCACAAAACGGGCGCCCACTTGGGGTCACCGGCTCCAGCATAGGTTCTCGGAGCCCCGTCATGATCGCAAGGTCGATACGGGCCGGTAAGTAGCTGTACGCACGCATTGGGGCGGCCTTGGGTCGGGGGTTTCCGGCCGGTAGGTCGTGGCTGGAAACGATCGATTATGCCGCTGTGCATACGACAGAAGCCCCCTCGTCCGTGACGAGAGGGCTTCTGCTCTGCGTGCGCCGCCAGGGACTCGAACCCCGGACCCGCTGATTAAGAGTCAGCTGCTCTAACCAACTGAGCTAGCGGCGCCTGCTGACCCGGAAAGTTTACCGGACGGTCGGTGGTGCTCCGCGCCACCGCCGCGCGACCGCCCCGCCGTGTGACGCCCGACGCGCGCAACGACTGTCGGGTCATCATTTTTTACCTTTCGTCAGTCAAAATGCGTTATGTCCATACAGTGGGGACGGTGGTGCCCGTGAAACATCGTCAGAGGATCTCGCCGAGCGCGGAGGGGACGCGTATGGCTGCCGTACCGGCCTTCGAGGAGTTCGAGCCTGCCGACGACTGCGACTGCGCCGGGTGCGCACACCGGCGCCGTGCCCTCGCAGCCGGGGAACACCCGTCGGCGCGGGGCTGTCGCAGAGCGCTGGTCCTGGTCACCGCGGCAGGCGTCGTGCTGGGCGCCGGCGGGACGAGCGCCGCGGCGAAGATCGCTTCCCCGCCCGCCGCCCGTACCGGCGGAACGTCCTCGACACCGGAGCCGCCGAGCGAGCAGGGGACCACCTCGCCGCTGCACGGTTCGTCCGGGAAACCGACCACCGGCAAGACATCGCTGCGCGCCGTCACTCGCGCCGAGATCGTCAACCGTGCCAAGAAGTGGGTGACCGCCAAGGTGCCCTACAGCATGTCGGAGTACTGGACCGACGGATACCGCCAGGACTGCTCCGGCTATGTGTCGATGGCCTGGAACCTGGCGAAGAACGAATGGACGGGAAGCCTCGCGCAGTTCGGAGAGCGGATCTCCCGCGAGGATCTGCAGGCCGGCGACATCCTGCTCTTCCACAACCCGGCCGACCCCGGGGGCGGGTCGCACGTCACGATCTTCGGCGGCTGGACCGACTACACGCACGCCTACTACACCGCCTACGAGCAGGCCAAGCCGCACACCCGTAAACAGGCCACGCCCATGGCCTACTGGAACCATTCCGCCTCCTACGTCGCCTACCGCTACAAGGGCCTGGTCACCAGCACCGGCAAGGCCGCTGCCTTCCCGGGCGCGTCGGCCTTGGGCTCCGGCGCGAAGACCAAGTCCGTCACCCGTCTGCGCGAGATGCTCCAGGCGCGCGGCGCCAAGCGCTTCTACACCGGCGCGTCGGGCACCCGCTGGACCGACGCGGACCGGCGCGCCACCAAGGCCTTCCAGGCCGCTCAGGGCTGGCGCGGCAAGGAGGCGGACGGTCTGCCGGGGCCGCACACCTGGCGGCTGCTGGTGAACAAGAAGGGCAAGGACATCCCGGCCGCCGGCGCGGCAGGTCCGAAGAAGCCGAGGACCAAGGCGCCGTCCTTCCCCGGGCGCGGTCATTTCAGACCCGGCCAGTCCAACACCCACGTCACCGTGCTGGGCAAGCAGCTGGTCGAGCGCGGATACGGCACGTACTACACGGTCGGCCCGAGCCCTCGCTGGCGCGAGGCCGACCGGCGCAACCTCGAGGCGTTCCAGCGGGCCCAGGGCTGGCGAGGCAAGGAGGCCGACGGCTCTCCCGGCCCGGAGACCTGGCGGCGCCTCTTCTCCTGACACCGGCAGGGCGGCGCCTCTTCCCGATACGGGCCGCGTCTCGACACCGGTCGGGCCGGCTCCCCGACAGACACGACGACAGACAGAGCGACCAGCTAAGGCGGCAGGCATGAACACCACGACGTCGGAGCCGGACGGCACCGTGCCGTCCGACACCCCGCGGCGCAACTTTGTCATCGCGAGCGAGACGACGACCGAGATCCCGGTGCACCTGCTCTTCCGGGACGACACGGGGGGCCCCCACGCCCTGCGCCCCGCCGTGGTGGCCCGGCGACAGGGCACGGGTGAGCAGCCGAAGGTCGGCCGCCACGAGGCGCCCGTCCCCCCGAAGTCCTCCGCCCGGTCCGCGCCGCCGGTCGACCCCGAGCTCGCCGAGCGGCCGGGGCCCGCGTTGTCCGGCTGGACCGCGCTGGTGGCGGGCGCCTGCTCGCTCGCGGGGATCGGTGCGGTGCTCTGGGGGACCGGGGCCGTGCCGGACGCTTTCGCGGCGCTGTTCGGGCTGACCCCGCCGGCGTACCGGGGCATTGGTATCTGGCTGTGGTGCCTGCTCGCGCTCGGGGTGGTCCTCGCGCTCTTCGCCCTCGGCGGTCTGGTGCGCGGTCAGGTCGGACAGGCGTGGGTGCTCACCCTCTGCGGCGACTACCGGGGCACCGTGCGCCGCACCGGTCTGGTGTGGGTGAGCCCGCTGGTGCTGCGCCGGCGCGTCGATGTACGGATCCGGCACTGGCGCAGTGAACCGATGGCGGCGGTCGACGCCGAGGGTACGGCGCTGCGGGTGGTGGTGCTGGTGGTGTGGCGGGTGAACGACACGGTCCGTGCGGCACTCGGCGTCGCGAACCACGAGTCGTATCTGCGCAAGCAGGTGGAGGCGGCGACCACCCGCGTCGCCTCGCAGCTGCCGGCCGACGCGTTCCTCCCGTCGGTCCCGACGCTGCGCAACGCGGAGTCGGTCGGGAACGCCCTGACGAAGACGCTCGCCGCGGAGTGCGCCGCCGTGGGGATCGAGGTCTTCTCAGCCCAGCCCGTGACCATCGAGTACGCGCCCGAGGTGGCGGCCGCCATGCAGCGGCGGCGGGTGGCGGCGATCGACGCCAAGCACCGGGACAGCGTGCTGACTTCGGTCGTGGACGCGGTGGACGAGACGGTGAGCCGGCTGACCGCGCGCGGTCTGGTCGAGCTGGACGACTACGAGCGCAGGGTGCTGGTGAAGGACCTGACCGTTGCCTTCTACACGGGTCGGGCCGGTGCCGTCGAGGCTCCGTGATTGGTCTGGACAAGGTGAAGAGCCGTCAATACATTGGAGCTTGGTCTAGACCGGAAGATGCCCTACCGCACGCGTGCAGCAAGTGCCTCGGAACTCCCCCACGTTCTCACTGGAGCCAAGCATGCGAAACAAGATAGGCGCGGCCGTGGTCGGCCTCGCCGTGACGGGGGCGACTCTGCTCGCCACCGGCAGCGCGAGCAGCCACGGCTACACCGACTCACCGATCAGTCGTCAGAAGCTGTGCAACAACCAGACGGTGAGCAACTGCGGCCAGATCCAATGGGAGCCGCAGAGCGTCGAGGGCCCGAAGGGCTTCCCGGCCGTGGGCCCCGCCGACGGAAAGATCTGCGCCGGTGGCAACGGCCAGTTCGCCCCGCTCGACGACCCGCGCGGCGGCGCATGGCCCGCCACCCGGGTCGGCTCGGGCCAGAGCTACACCTTCCGCTGGCAGTTCACCGCCAGGCACCGCACCACCGACTTCAAGTACTACATCACCAAGCCCGGCTGGAACCCCAACCAGCCGCTGACCAGGGCGGCGCTGGAGTCGCAGCCGTTCCTCACCATCCCCTACGGCGGCCAGCAGCCGCCGGCCACGCTGTCCCACTCCGGCAACCTTCCCCAGCGGTCGGGCCGCCATCTGATCCTGGCGGTGTGGACGGTGCACGACACGGCGAACGCGTTCTACGCCTGTTCCGACGTGCAGTTCTGAGACCGGTCACGGACGCGGCGACCCCTTCCGCCTGGGGTCGCCGCGGTCGTGTGCCCGTTTCCTTCGCGTTCCTTCGCGTTTGATCACCAAACGCGGGCGCACCTGGCAGGATCATCGGATGACCGTTGAACGATCCCTCCGCGATCCGGAGGACCGCCCGCAGTCATGCTGATCGATCTGGAGAAAACCGAACAACTTTCCGGCGGCCTGTGCCTCGCCCACGCTCGCACCCCCATCGGCCCGGTGGTCGCCCGCTGGTGCGGCGACCCCGACGCGTTGCCCGGCCCGTACGACGCCGAGTGGACGGTCGACGAGGACGTGATCTGGCTCGGCAACACACACCCCGCCCCGGACCGGACCTACCTGCTCTCCCCGCACCCGGACGGTGTGCTGCTGCGCGGCCGGCTCGACGAGATCGCGCGCGCGGCCGCGATCCTGGACCTTGCCGGGACGCGGATCCTGCTGGACCTGGCCGACCCGCTGCCCGAGGGGATCCTCGGGACGTGGGTCGACGTGCTCGCCGAGCGGGAGAAGGTCGCCCTGTATCCGTACGAGCTGTGAAATCCGTACGAGCCGTGCATGGCCGGACCCGGAAAACCCTGTGGGGCTTCTCGGTGAACCGGGAAGCCCCACAGGGTTGGTTGTGCGCCGCCAGGGACTCGAACCCCGGACCCGCTGATTAAGAGTCAGCTGCTCTAACCAACTGAGCTAGCGGCGCCTCTTTTGTCTGCCGCTCGGCGGCTGACACGTAAATAGTACCTGGTCCGAAGGGGTGCTTCGGACCAGGTACCGGGAGCCTCGGGAGAGCTGCGGGCAGCCCCTAGATCGCCAGGGAGAGCACCACCGGAGCCGCCCTGCGGTTCAGGGTGTCGGCCGCCGAGCGGAGCCGGTGGGCGTGCTCGACCGGGAGGGACAGTGCCAGGCAGCCCACCGCGGCGCCGGCCGTCAGCGGCACGGCCGCGCAGACCGTGCCCACCGCGTACTCCTGGAGATCCAGCACGGGGACGGTCGGCGGCTGGCTGTCCAGCTTGGAGAAGAGCAGTCGCTCGCTGGTGATCGTCCGCGAGGTGAGGCGGGCGATCTTGTGACGGGAGAGGTGGTCGCGGCGGCCGTTCACATCGAGCTGGGTCAGCAGGCACTTGCCGACCGCGCTCGCGTGGGCCGCGGAGCGGAAGTCCACCCACTCGTTGACCTTCGGCGCGCGCGGGCCGTCGGCGAACTGGGTGATCTTGACCTCGCCGTCGATGTACCGGCTGATGTAGACGGCGGCGCCCACCGAGTCACGGAGCTCGGTGAGGGTGTCCTGGAGCTTCGCCTCCAGTGCCTCCTGGCGCGTCGCGCCCGAGCCGAGAAGGATCAGTGAGTCACCGATCACATAGGCGCCGTCAGAGACCTGCTCGACGTAGCCCTCGCGGCGCAGCATCGCCAGCATGGGGGCGAGATGACCGGTCGGCAGACCGGTCTCCCGTGCGATCTGGACGTCGGTGACACCGCCACCGTGCTTGGAGATCGTCTCCAGGACGCGCAAGACGTATTGCACCGAGTGGAACGGCGCGGTCGGCTCGGGCTTCAGCGCCACGGTTTCCCCCTAGCAGGTTGTTACCGCAAGCTTCCGTACCACGATAGCGGTCAAGGGCCGTTTGGGGGGCTGCCGTTGGCGTAAATGATGCGGCGCCCCAGCGTCGTACGCTGGGGCGCATCGCATTGGCATATGCCAGTGGCAGACTTGTCGGGCGGAACGAGAGGTCAGAGCACCGCGCCGAGGAACTCGCGCGTACGTTCGTGCTCCGGATCCGAGAAGATTTTCTCCGGCGAACCGGACTCGATCACCTTCCCGGCGTCGAACATCAGCACGTCGTCCGAGATGTCACGGGCGAAATTCATCTCGTGTGTCACACAGAGCATGGTGATGTCCGTGGTGCGTGCGATGTCCCGCAGCAGGTCCAGCACGCCGGCGACGAGTTCGGGGTCGAGTGCCGACGTCACCTCGTCCAGCAGCAGCACCTGCGGCCGCATCGCCAGCGCCCGTGCGATCGCCACCCGCTGCTGCTGGCCGCCGGACAGCTGCGTCGGCTTCGCGTCGCAGCGGTCGGCCAGGCCCACCAGATCGAGGAGCTCCTTGGCGCGGTGTTCCGCCTCGTCCTTGGAGAGGCCGAGCACCCGCACCGGCGCCTCCGTGAGGTTGCGCAGCACGGACATGTTGGGGAACAGGTTGAACTGCTGGAAGACCATGCCGATCTTCTTGCGCGCCTCGCGGCGCTCCTTCTCCGCGGCCGGAAACAGCCGGTTGCCGTTCACCTGTATCGAGCCCTCGTCGGGACTCTCCAGCGTCATCATCAACCGCAGGATCGTGGTCTTGCCGGAGCCGGACGGGCCGATCAGCGTGACGTGCTTGCCCGGGCGGACCGTGAAGCAGAGGTCGTCGAGGACCGTGTTGTCGCCGAATCTCTTGGTGACGTTGTCGAACCGGATCAGTACGTCGTCGGCGTCGCGGGGGGTCGGGATCGTGAGGTCAGCGGACAAGGCGGCGCTCCAGGGCTCGTACGAGAAGAGAAGCCGGGTAGGCGATGAGGATGAAGGCGATGCCGATCAGGGTCAGCGGCTCGGTGTACTGGAACGTCGACGCGCTCTCCAGCCGGGACTGCTGCAGCATCTCCAGCACGCCGATCGCGGCGAGCAGCGGAGTGTCCTTGAGCATCGCGATGACGTAGTTGCCGAGCGCCGGGGTGATCCGGCGGATCGCCTGCGGAAGGATCACCGCGATCCAGGTGCGGTGGGCGGGCAGGCTCAGCGCCTTGGCGGCCTCCCACTGGCCGGGTGGCACGGCGTCGATGCCGGCCCGGTAGACCTGCGCTGTGTACGTCGAGTAGTGGAGGCCGATCGCGATCGTGCCGGTGGTCAGGGCGGAGAACTGGATGCCCCACTCCGGCAGCACGAAGTAGAGGAAGAACAGCTGCACCAGCAGCGGGGTCGTGCGGATGAACTCGGTCACGAGGTTCACCGGCCACCGGACGAACCGGGTCGGCGCCCTGAACGCCATCGCCCAGACGAGACCGAGCGTGAACGAGATCAGCGAGCCGAGCACCAGCACCTGCAGCGTGATCAGCACGCCGTCCCAGAAACGCGGCATGAAGTCCGCGATCGCGGACCAGTCCCAGGTCACTTGGAAGCACCCCCCGCCACGGCCGTGCCGGCGAGCTTGTCCTCGGCGCGCTTGGCGAACATGCCGCCGAGCAGAGCGGGCTCCGGCTCGATGCCGATGTTCCGCTTCGTCTTGCGTTCCAGCGCCTTCATGGAACGCGTGAGGACGAACGCGAGCACGAAGTAGATCACCAGGCTGATGGTGTAGATCTGCGCGCTCTCCTGGGTGGCCAGCCGCACCAGATAGGCGGCGAACGAGACGTCACCGACACCGAGCAGCGACACCAGGGCCGTGCCCTTGAGCAGCTCCACCAGCAGATTGCAGAACGACGGGATCATCTCGGGGACCGCCTGCGGCAGCAGGATCAGCCGCATCCGCTGCCAGGGCGTGAAGCTGAGCGCGACGCCCGCCTCGCGCTGGGAGACGGCCACCGAGTTCAGGGCGCCACGGACGATCTCGGCGCCGTACGCACCGTAGGACAGGCCGAGGGCGAGCACAGCGGCCCACATCGGTACGAGCTGCCAGCCCGCGAGGGGCGGCACCACGAAGAACAGCCAGAACATCAGGACCAGCGCCGAGGTGCCGCGGAAGATCTCGGTGTAGAAGCCCGCGAGGAAGCGGACGGCACGCGAGCGGTGGGTGCGGGCGATGCCGACCGTGAAGGCGACGAATGCGGCCAGCGCCGCGCTGTAGACAAGCAGTTGAACGGTGATCCATATACCGGGCAGCACCCAGTTCTGCCAGAGTCCGGCTGTCATCGGCACAGCTCCTCGGCAGTGAGTGTGGTCATCTCGTTCTCCGTGAAGCCGAACGGCTTCAGGATGCGGAAGAGTTCGCCGCTCTTCTTCATCTTGTGGATCTCGACGTTGAAGGCGTCGCGCAGCTCGGTGTCGGTGGGGCGGAAGGCGAAGCCGCCGCCGTCGATCTGCTTCTCGCCGTCGACGATCGCCGCGAACGGATCGGTCGCCTCGGCCTTCGAGCTCTTCTTCACCACCTCGCGGGTGGTCAGCGCGGTGCCCGCGAAGACGTCGACGCGCCCGGACTCGACGGCGTTCAGTCCGGCCACCTGGTCCTGCAGGATGATGATCTCCTTCTCCGGGATGCCGGCGGCGACCGCGTAACCGATCTCCGCGTAGCCCGTTCCGGTGGAGAATTTCGCCTTGGCCTTCACCACGTCCTCGTAGGTGCGCAGATTCTTGGGGTTGCCCTTGCGCACGATGAACGAGTCGAGCATCTGGTACTCGGGGTCGGAGAAGATGACCTGCTCGCACCGTTCCTTGTTGATGTACATCCCCGCGGAGACGACATCGAACTGCTGCGAGTTGAGGCCGGGTATGAGGGACGCGAAGTCCGTCGCGACCGGCTGGATGCTGTCGATGCCGAGCCGTTTGAAGATGACCCGGGCCAGCTCAGGGGCCTCGCCCGTGAACTCGCCCTGGTCGTCGACAAAGCCGTACGGCACTTCGCCGGCGATTCCGAGTCGGACGGTTCCCTGCGTCTTCAACCGGGCAAGCGCATCACCGGAGGAGACGCGACTGCAGCCTGCGGTGCCCGCGACACCGAGCGCCCCGAGGGCCGCCGTGCCGAGCAGCAGACTGCGTCTGCTCATCGATCCTGCTTGTCTTGTACGAGCCATGGGCGCGCGGCTACCCGAGTCCCCGCCGGGTATGCGTATGAAATGGCCGACCGATACCTGACCGTTGCCCTGGACAAGCGCGGAGTGCGCTGCACCGCCCGCCTGCTGTCCGACAAAGCCCCTCTGACCTGCGACGCCGTGTGGGACGCGCTACCGCTCGCCGGAGATGTGTACCACGCGAAGTATGCGCGCAATGAGATCTATGCGCTGCTGCCGGCCTTCGCCGAGCAGGAGCCGCCGCTGGAGAACCCGACGGTGACCCCCATCCCGGGCGATCTGTGCTATTTCACCTTCACCGACGTGCAGTTGGGCACGGCCTCGTACGGCTACGAGGAGCGGGCCGCCCACCGCGGCCGCCCCACCGTCGTCGATCTCGCGCTCTTCTACGAACGCAACAACCTGCTGCTCAACGGCGACACCGGCTGGGTGCCCGGCATCGTCTGGGGTACCGTCGTCGAGGGCCTCGACGAGATGGCGGAGGCCTGCCAAGACCTGTGGCGCGCGGGCGCGGCGGGCGAGACGCTCAGCTTCCGGCGGGCATAGGCGCCGGATGCTCAGCTTCCGCCGAGTCAAGGCGCCGGAATCCTGGCCCTGCCCGACTCGTAGAGGACGTGTGCGGCGCGCAGCACGATGCCGTCCGCGTGCCGGGGGCCGACCAGCTGGACACCGATCGGCAGGCCGTCCTCGTCCACGCCGCACGGCACCGACGCCGCGGGCTGCTGCGTCAGGTTGAACGGGTAGGTGAACGGCGTCCACCCCGTCCAGCGGTGGTGCCGGGAGCCCGCCGGGACCTCAGCGCCCGCCTCGAAGGCGGTGATCGGCAGCGTCGGCGTGACCAGCAGGTCGTACGAGGTGTGGAAGCGGCCCATGCGCCGGCCCAGCGCCATCCGAGCGTCCACCGCGGCCAGATAGTCCAGAGCGCTGTAGCGCTCGCCGGCCGCGACGACCTCCCGCAGCCCCGGGTCCAGCAGCTCGCGCTGGTCCGCGCTCAGGTGCTGGACCAGCCGGGCGGCGCCGCTGAACCACAGGGTGTGGAAGGCCGCCACCGGGTCCGGGACGTCCGGATCGGACTCCTCGATGTAGGCGCCGGCCTCGGCGAGGGCGCCCACGGCCCGCCGTACCGCCGCGGCGACCGAGGGCCGCACCGCCACCTGGCCGCCGAGCGACGGCGAGTAGGCGATCCGCAGGCCCTTGATTCCCTCGCCCAGGCCCGCGGCCACCTCCGTGGCCGGGCCCAGGTGTGACCAGTCCCGCCAGTCCTCGCCGCTCATCGCGTCGAGCATCAGCGCCGCGTCGGCCGCGTCCCGCGCCATCGGCCCGGCGTGCGCGAGTGTCCCGAACGGGCTGGACGGGTACATCGGCACCCGCCCGTACGTCGGCTTCAGTCCGAAGATCCCGCAGAAGGAGGCCGGGATGCGCACCGAGCCCCCGCCGTCCGTCCCGACCGACAGTGCCCCCGCGCCCAGCGCCACGGCCGCCGCGCTCCCGCCGCTCGACCCGCCCGCCGTGCGCGTGGGGTCGTACGGATTGCCGGTCACGCCGTGCCGCGGCGAGTCGGTGACGCCCTTCCAGCCGAACTCCGGCGTCGTCGTCTTTCCGAGGAACACGGCGCCGTGCGCGCGCAGCCGGGCCACCGACGGCGCGTCCTCGTCCCAGGCGCCGTCCGCGCGGACCGTCCTCGAACCGCGCAGAGTGGGCCCGCCGCGCTGGAGCAGGATGTCCTTCACCGTGACGGGCACCCCGTCGAGCAGCCCCTGCGGTTCGCCCCGGTGCCATCGCCGCGCCGATGCCTCCGCCTGGGCCAGCGCCTCTTCGGCGTCGACCCGGACGAAGGCGTTCACCAGCGGTTCCACGGCCTCGATCCGCTCCAGCGCCGCGCGGGTCGCGTCGACGGGGGAGAAGTCGCCCTTCTCGTAGCCGGCCAGCAGTTGACGTGCGGTGAGGTCAGTCAGGCGAGTCGTCATGCATGGGGACGTACCCACGTTTCTTGTCCACCACGTTCGGCAGGGGCTTTCCGGCCGCCCAGAGTTCGTACATCTCCACGAACTGCTCGCCCAGCCGGTCCCGCCAGCCGACCGTGTCGCCGCTCATGTGCGGGGACACGATCAGACCGGGCACGTCCCACAGCGGGCTGTCGGGGGCGAGCGGCTCGTGCTCGAACACGTCGAGGGCCGCGCCCGCGATCCACCGCTTGTCCAGCGCTGCCGCCAGGTCGCTCTCGACGACGAGCGGGCCGCGGCCCACGTTGATGAAGCGGGCGGAGGGCTGCATCAGATCGAAACGCCGTGCGTCGAACATGCCGCGTGTGTCGTCGGTGAGCGGCGCCGCGCACACCACCCAGTCGGCCCGCGCCATCAGTGGATCGAGGTCGCGTACACCGTGGATGCCGGTGCGCGCGGTGCGGCCGACGAGCGCTGTCCTGACGCCGATCGCCTTGAGCATGCGCGCCGTCGCCCGGCCGATGGGCCCGGCGCCGACCACCACGGCCCGCGTCCCGACCACGCCCATACCCTCGCGGTGACGCCAGCGCCGCTGCCGCTGGAGCTCCAGCGTGCCCGGCAGGTCCTTGGCCATCGCCAGGACAAGAGCCGCCACATATTCGGCGATGGGGACCTCGAAGATGCCGCGGGCGTTCGTCACGACGGTGTCGGATTCGGCCAGTTCCGGACAGAGCAGCCGGTCGACGCCCGCGCTCGGGGTGTGCACCCAGCGGGGCCGCGGCCCGTCGCCCGGCCAGGCGAGACGGACCGCGTCGGAGGTGAAGTCCCACACCAAAAGGGCGTCTGACAACGGAAGTTGAGCCGCGAGCGTGTCCTCGTCCGCGTACGTGACGCGGACCCGCCCGGTGAGCCTGCCGAGCCGCGGAGGAGGGTCCGCGGCCAGTACGAGAAGTGTCGGTTCGGACATCGGGCGAAGACCGTTTCCTCACGTCTGACATGTACGGATTGACCACGCTCGCACCCGAACCTACCGTCGTCAACAAGACACCAAGGGGGCCTGGCGATGGACGTCTCCTTTCTCGGCGGACCGCAGCCGCAGCACGGCGTCGGTGTGGTCGCCCCGTTCGACTTCGCGCTGGACCGAGAGCTGTGGCGATGGGTTCCCGACGAAGTCTCGCTGCGGTTGACACGCACCCCTTTTGTGCCGGTCGGGGTCTCCCTCGACCTGGCCCGAATGGTGAGTGAGCACGAGACGCTGCGCGAGGCCGTGAGGGCGCTCGGGGCGTCCGAACCCGAGGTCATCGCCTACGCCTGCACCTCCGGCAGTTTTGTCGGAGGCATCGCAGGGGAACGCGCCATGTGCGAGGTGATGAACTGCGCGGGCGAAGTGCCCTCACTCACCACGTCGGGGGCGCTGCTCCAAGCGCTCGAAGAGCTGGGCGCCGGCCGGATCGCCCTGCTCACGCCCTACACCGAATCCGTCACCCGGGCACTGGAGGAATATCTGGGAGAAGCTGGAGTGACGGTGACGGGCTGCGCCTTTCTCGGCCTGACCCGGCACATCTGGAAAGTGCCGTACAGGGCGGTGGTCGACATGGCACGCGAGGCGGTGGTCGGCGCGGCCGACGCACTGTTCATCAGCTGCACCAATCTGCCGACGTACGACGCGATCCCGCAGTTGGAGGCCGAGCTGAGGATGCCGGTGCTGTCCGCCAACCAGGTGACGATGTGGGCAGCGCTGCGCACCATCGGCGCCCGCGCCGTCGGCCCCTACCAGGCGCTGCTGATGGAGCCGGAGGCCATGACCGGAACGCTGCCCGACGCACAGCCCGAGACGCAGCCCGAAGAACAGGAAGGCTGGACATGACCACGGTCGGACTTCTCTACCCGGGACACTCCGCGGAGGACGACTACCCACGGCTCGAAGTACTGCTCGACAGCGACATCAGGCTCCCGGTCGTGCACACCGACATCGGTGAGGACGCGCACCGCGTGGACGCGCTGCTGAAGATGGGATCTCCCGAACGGCTCGCCGCGGGCGTCGAGGCGCTGCGCCTGGAGGGAGCCGAGTCGGTGGTCTGGGCATGCACCAGCGGCAGCTTCGTCTACGGATGGGAGGGCGCCCACGAGCAGGTCCGCGCCCTCGCAGAGGCGGCGGGCATGCCCGCGTCCAGCACCTCGTTCGGCTTCGCGCACGCCGTGCGGCATCTGGGCACGCCACGGGTCGCGATCGCCGCGACCTATCCGGCGGACGTCACCGAGCACTTCGCGGAGTTCCTCGAGAAATCCGGCGCCGTGGTGGTCTCCGGCAGGGACGCCGGCATCCTCACGGCGGCGGAGGTGGGCACCTGGGGCCGCGAGGAGGTGCTGGAGCTCGCACGCTCGGCCGATCACCGGAACGCCGACGTGCTGCTGATGCCGGACACGGCCCTGCACACCGTCGCGTACCTCGCCGACCTGGAGGCGGATCTCGGCAAGCCGGTCGTCACCGCCAATCAGGTCACCGTGTGGGAGGGCCTGCGGCTGGCCGACCGGCGCGCCTGGGCGAACGGATTGGGCACGCTGTTCGCCCGGCCGGACCATGTGGCGGACCTGGTGGACGTCAAGTGATCGCGCTTCCGGCGTACCCTCGCGGCGGATCGCATCCGGCATCCCACCGCGGCGGAATCGACCCGACGGAATAAACGGAGAGACCCTCCTGTTGGCTGTTGAACGTACGTACGACAGACGCAGGAGGGCCCCACCGGTGAACGCAGACGCAGTGGACGAGATACGAGGCACGGCGGCCGGAGACGCCCCCGTGCCCCTGTCCGTGCTCGACCTCGTGACGGTCGGCAGCGGACGCACCGCCACGGACGCGCTGCGCACCAGCGTGGACATCGCCCGTCTCGCCGAGCGCCGCGGCTACCACCGGCACTGGGTCGCCGAGCACCACTCCATGCCTGGCGTCGCCTCCTCGTCCCCGGCCGTGATCCTCGCCCACCTGGCCGCCCACACCGAGCGCATCCGCCTCGGCTCCGGCGGCGTGATGCTGCCCAACCACGCGCCGCTGGTGATCGCGGAGCAGTTCGGCACGCTGGAGGCGCTCGCCCCGGGCCGCGTCGACCTCGGCCTCGGGCGGGCACCCGGCACGGACGGGGCGACCGCGGCGGCGCTGCGGCGGACGGACCTCCTGAACGAAGGCGCGGACGACTTCCCCCAGCAACTCGCCGAGCTGACCCGCTTCCTGGACGACGACTTCCCGGACGGGCATCCGTACTCCCGTATCCACGCGGTGCCGGGCCCCGTCCAGGCCACCTCGCCCGGCGGCGTCCAGTCCCCGGGCCGCCCGCCCATCTGGCTCCTCGGGTCGTCCGGCTTCAGCGCGCGGCTTGCCGGAGTGCTCGGGCTGCCGTTCGCCTTCGCCCACCACTTCTCGGCGCAGAACACGATCCCGGCGCTGGACCTGTACCGCGAGTCCTTCCGGCCCTCCGCGGTGCTCGACGCCCCGTACGCCCTGGTCGGCGTCGCGGCGCTCGCCTCGGACGACGAGAAGGAGGCCCGGCGCCAGGTCCTGACGGGCGCGCTGTCGATGGTGCGTCTGCGGACCGGCCGACCGGGGCTGATCCCCACTCCCGAGGAGGCGGAGCGGTACGAGTTCAGCTCCCTGGAAAGGGAGTTCGTCGACAGCTGGCTGAGCAACGTGGTGCACGGCACGCCGGACGCGGTGCGGGCCGGCCTGGACGACCTCCAGAAGCGCACCGGCGCGGACGAGCTGATGATCACGGCGAACGCGCATGGCGGGGAGGCGCGGGTGCGCAGCTACGAGCTGATCGCGGACGCATACGGGCTGAGGGGCTGAGCGCCGGGCGACCGAGGGGCGGCGGTCCGGGCCTTTGGGGAGTCAGCCCGAGGCCGCCGCGCGCGCCGGTCGTGGGTCCGCACCGAGCATTTCCGCGATGCGGTCCGGGCCCACCGCACGTGAGTACAGCCACCCCTGCCCCGTGTCGCAGCCGATCCTGCGCAGCCGGGACGCCTGCCCCGAGGTCTCCACGCACTCCGCCGTGACCGTCAGGCCCAGCCGGTGCGCCAGTTCCACCAGCGCCTGGACGATCGTCTCGTCGGCCGGGTTGGCGTGGGCCTCGTCCTGGAAGCCGCGGACAAACGTTCCATCGAGCTTCAGGACGGATACCGGCAGCCGGCTCAGGTACGCCAGGTTGGAGTAGCCGGTACCGAAGTCGTCGATGGCGATGTGGACGCCCATGTCGCTGAGTGCCTGCAGCGCCTGGAGCGGCCGGCCGGCGGAGCCCATCACGGCCGACTCGGTGAGCTCGAGCTGCAGCAGATGCGCGGGCAGGCCCGTCTCCGCCAGGATCTCCGCCACATCGGCGACCAGATCGGAGTCCCAGACCTGCCGCACCGCGACGTTGACGCTGACGAACAGCGGCGGCACGTCCGGGTGGTCGAGCTGCCACTGTCTGGCCTGCCGGCACGCCGTACGCAGCACCCACTGCCCGAGCTGCACGATCGAGCCGTCCTCCTCCGCGATGGCGACGAACCGATTCGGCGTGAGCGTGCCGAACTGCGGGTGGTTCCAGCGCACGAGCGCCTCCACACCCCGTGTCACTCCGTCCGCCATGCCCACCAGAGGCTGGTACTCGAGCGTGAACTCCCCGCGCTCCACCGCCGGACGGAGCATGGACGAGAGCGCCTGCCGGGTCATCCGGTGCGCGTTGCGCTCCGGATCGAACAGGGTCCAGCGGGACTTGCCGTCCTCCTTCGCCCAGTAGAGCGTCGTGTCCGCGGCCTGCATGAGCCCCGTCGCGCTCGTGCCCGCCGCCGCGCGCTCCACCACGCCGATCGACGCCGAGACCGACAGGCGCTGCCCGGACAGGTCGAACGGCTGCTGGAGCGCGGCCAGCACGGACTTGGCGAGGTCGGCGACCTGTTCGGTGCCCGTGGAGTCCTCGACGAGGATCGCGAACTCGTCACCGCCGAGCCGTGCCACGAGATGACCGCCGCTGCGCCCGCAGTTGTTGGCCTCCGCGCACTCCGTCAACCGGGTGGCGACGGCCGCGAGCAGCCGGTCGCCGACCCGGTGTCCAAGGGTGTCGTTGACGGCCTTGAAGCCGTCGAGATCCAGGTAGCAGAGACCGATCCGGCCCGTGGAGCCCTGGTCGTACGGGGACGACTCGAGCGCGGCGGAGAGCCGCTCGAAGAACAGGGTGCGGTTCGGCAGCCGGGTCACCGGGTCGTGCATCTGGAGGTGGCGCAGCCTCGCCCGCAGTTCGCGCCGGTCGCTGATGTCGGAGACCGACAGCAGCACGGTGGTGCTGTCCGGCACCGGAGCGACGGTCACTTCGGCCCACAGCGCTCGGCCGTCCGGGTGCTTGAGGCGGCGCGTGCAGCGGAACCGGGAGCGCCGGCCGCGCAGCACCTCGCGGTAGGCATGCCAGGTGCGGGCGTCGGAGGCCAGGTCGATCAAGTCGGCCGCGCACTGGGCGCGCAGCTCCGCGGAGCGGGTGCCCAGCAGGGTGGCGAGGGCGTCGTTGGCGCTGATCACCAGGCCCTCGTTGTCGACCACGGCCATGGCCAGCTGTGCCGCGTTGAAGGCGGCCCGGTAGTCGCGCAGTTCGGTGGTGCTCCGGCCGAAGCTGTGACGCTCCGTGACCGGCTGTCGGATGCTTCCGGGGACTGCGACGCCCGCGGGCCCTTGTCCTTCGGAGGTTCCGCTCACCGCTCACTCCCGCAGTGCAGTTGTGTCGTACAGGGTCGTACAAATGTGGTCGAGGGATGGCCCGCCAAGGCAGTCGGCGAAGAAATCCAGCAAGAACTCGGGGAAAGTGTGCCGATCATAGAGGCAGCCGATGGGGCCGTTCCAGCGTGACCATCATGCGACAGGGCCTCCCGGGGCGACGGTCGATCGTTTCTGCTCGGGTCTGAACCGGGCTCTGCCGACCCCTGACCGAATGTGACTTTCCGTGAGCCGTCGGAGTGTCGTCGGGTCTCAGCCCGGCATCGGGCGGGTGTCAGGTCGATCACCCGAGTGGGGCACCGGAACAGGGCGTACCACCAGAAAACATCACAGGGTGGGTGAGGCATCCCGCATTCCGCAGCCGGAGGTCTACGTGGAGGGTCAGCAGTCGCCCGAGAGAACACCCGGGAGAGTGGAACGAGCGCGTCTGCGAAGCGCCGCGGCCGCACTCACCTCTCTCATGGCGTTCGCCGCAACCTCCCTCGTGGCGGGCCCCGCCGTCGCCTCCACCACCGGCGGCCCGTGCGCGCTGCCCAGGACCCACGCCCACCACTCCCTCGGTCTCGACACCTGGAACGGCGCGTACACCCGGCCGGCCACCCGGCTCGACGCGGTCATGATCTTCCTGAAGTTCCCGGACTCCGAGCCGCTGTACTCGCCCGAGGAGCTGGCCGCCGACCACTTCCCCGCCACCAGCGACTTCTTCCGGCAGGCCTCCTACGGGAAGTTCGCGCTGCGCTCGCATCCGCTGAACGAGTGGCTGCAGATGCCGAAGCCCTCCGTCGCGTACGCCATAAAGCGTGACTGGGAACCCGAGCGGCGCGCCGCGTACCTGCGGGACGCCGTCGCCGCGGCAGACGCCCGGGTCGACTTCTCCGCGTACGACATCGTCTACCTCGTCGCCGACCCCGACGCCCCCGGCGTCGACTCCGACGCGACCAAGGTCGTCAACTTCGACCGGCCCCTGCGGGCCGACGACACGGACATCAGGCGGGTCGTCACCGTCTTCGAGCGCCACCCGCCGGACCGCAATGTGCTCGCCCACGAGACCGGACACGTCTTCGACCTGCCGGACCTCTACCACCGGCCGGTGGACGGCAACGCCGACTGGGACACCCACGTCGGTGACTGGGACGTCATGGGCAGCCAGTTCGGACTCGCCCCCGACCTGTTCGCCTGGCACAAATGGAAGCTGGGCTGGCTGAGCCGCTCCGAGGTGCTGTGCGTCACGGCGGAGCCGGGCGGCGACCTGGTGACCCTCGAACCGGTGGCCGCCGCGCCCATGCGCGGCGGGAGCATCGGCACCCGCCTCGCGGTGGTACGGACGGGCCCCAACGCGGCGCTCGCGATCGAGGCCCGCGGAGCCACCGGCAACGACGCGTACACCTGCACGGAAGGCGTCCTGCTCTACCGCATCGAGGGCGAGACGGCGTCCGGCGGCGGGCCGATCGAGGTGGTCGACACACATCCGGAGACGGGGGCGTGCTGGGAGGAGTCGGTCTACCCGCCGCTCGCGGACGCGCCGCTGCGGGTCGGCGAGACCTTCACCATGCCGGGGCCGCCCGGCGGGCGGGCGCGGGTGGAGGTCGCGGAGCGGACGCAGACGGGGGCGTGGACCGTGAAGATCACGACTGCCTAGGGCGCCGCGGCGGTCTGCTGGATGCACGAAAAAGGTCCCTCGCTTTCGCAAGGGACCTTTTCCCGTCTGTGCGCCGCCAGGGACTCGAACCCCGGACCCGCTGATTAAGAGTCAGCTGCTCTAACCAACTGAGCTAGCGGCGCCTGCTGACGTCGTAGACCTTAGCATCCTGATCGGCGGGAGGAAAAATCGATATCCGTACCTCTGCGGAGGCCTTCGCACGCACCGCCCGCACGCACGCCCAGAGCAGGACCTCGGGGCCCGGAAGCCAGGGCTGCCGGGTGTCGGGTGCGACCAGCCAGCGGGGCTCGGACGCGGTGTTCGTCGAGGTCAGGGGCGGGACGGTGACCGCGTCGCCCATGCCGTGGCAGAGCAGCGGCGGCACGGCGTCGCCCCACTCCTCCCAGTCGAGCAGCGACGGCAGACGCTGCGCCGTACCGGGCGCGGCGAACAACATCATCCGGCCCCGGTGCACGGCCACGGGGCCGGATCCCGGACCCTCCGTCCACAACTGGTCGAGCAGCCGTCGCCCGAAGATCGCGGGGACGTTCACCACATCGAAGACCGAACCGCAGGGCAGGACTGCGGGAGCGGTGGGCCGCGCCTCCCACTGGGCGAGCGCGGAGCGCGGATACGTCTCGGCGGAGGCGAGCCACCCGGCACCGGGTGGCGTCACGCGGGCCGCCACGTGCTCCCCGGCGTCGGGGAGGACGGACGTCGGCAGGGACGGGTCTCGCAGCCATGCGGTCATGTCTCCAAGACTTACCCGCGGTGACACTGCAATTTCAGTGAGTTCGCAGAAACGAGGACAGGGTGGGGCGGAGGGGAGTACCTTGCACACCCGGCATATGCGGAGTGATGTTGACGGGGGCGCTTGGGGACGGAGGCGCGGGGCGCACCGCGACGCAGGCGCCCCCGCCCGGTGCGCTTGCTACGTGATCGCGCCGCGGAGCAGGTCCGTGCCGAAGTCGATCATCTTTCTGGCGTAGTCCTCCGTCCAGCCCGCCCGCTCTCCGATGTCCGCCGGGGTCAGGCGGTCGAAACGGCGGGGGTCGGCGAGCTGGGCCGCCGCGATGGCCTGGAACTCGACCGCGCGGTCCGTTGCCGCACGGAACGCCAGCGCCAGCTCCGTCGACCGGCTCAGCAGCTCGCGCGGATCGTCCATGGACTCCAGGTCGAAGAAGTGCTCGGGGTCGGCGGCAGCTTCCGACGGCTCGAAGAGCAGCGGGGCCGGCCGCAACCTGCGCTCGGTCGTCCGCTCGGGTTCCGCCATGTCCGTACTCCTCCTCGGTTCACGGTCCGTGGTCCTGGACCGCCATCCATTGTCCCGCTCGACGCAAGACCGCCTCACGGCTGCCAGCCGACGCGGTGTTCGGCCAGGTGGGAGAGGACCGCGTGGTTCGCCTCCCAGCCATCCGGGAACTTCACCGTCACACCCAGCTGCACCGGCTCCGTCGAAGGGTGCTCGTCGAGGAGGTCGCCCACACCTTCCCGGCACACGACGATGCATGCGTGCCGGTGTCGTGAGGCGAGGACGCACAGGCGGCCCGTTTCGAGATGGAACGCCGTCGCGTCGGGGCGGCCCGACAGAGGGTGGAGCACGACGGTCACGTCGTACTCCCGGCCCTGGAGGCGGTTGGCGGTGTCGACCGTGACACCGGTCACGCCCAGGTCCGCCAGCGCCGCCCGGACCGCCGCGGCCTGGTCGCGATGGGCCGTGCCGACCGCGATCCGGTCGGCGGTGAGCGGCACCGGGTCCTCCGCGCGCTCGGAGACCGCAGCGCCACCGCGGTCCAGGAGCCGCCGGACCACCAGTGCCACGGCCCGGACCGCCTCGGGATCGGTCCGGGGGGTACGCCGCGCGGGGAGCTCGAGCAGCCCCCACCCGGACTCTGCCGCCTCGTCGAGCACCCGGTCCGGGCTCGAGCCGTCGGAGGGGACGCCGAAAGTGAGGCGCCGGTCGCCGACGCCGGTGCCGCTGCGGAACGGCGTGTACGGATAGAACGCGTCGGACACCAGCGGCGCCGCCGACGCCGGCAGCCGCCAGGAGACGGGCAGCCGGTGCTGAGGCAGCTCGGGGTTGTGCGCCAGCAGCGTGGAGACCGCGCTGGCCGACGGGTCGTACGAGAGCCCGGCCCACTGCTCGGAGCCGACGATCGAGAACGGGTCCAGCTGGCCAGGGTCGCCCACGAACAGGGCCCGTTCGAAGAGTCCGGCGACGGCGAGCAGCGCGTCCGAGCGCATCTGGTAGGCCTCGTCGACGATGGCGTGCCGCCAGGGTTCGACGCCTTGTACATGGGCCCACTTGGCCGCCGTGGAGATGACGACGTCCAGGCCGGCGAGGTCCCCCGCCTTCGCCGACTTGCGCACGTTGTCCAGGCCGTCGAGGGCCTTGTCGTAGGGATCGGAGTCGTTCGAATGGAGGCGGCCGACAGGGAGTTCGGGCTCCTTCTCCGCGAGCCGCAGGACCAGGTCGTCGACCTGTGCGTTGGTCTGCGCGACCACCATCAACGGCCGCCCGGCCGAGGCCAGTTCGAGCGCCGCGCGAACGACGAGTGTGGACTTGCCCGCGCCGGGAGGGGAGTCGACGACGACACCCCGGGCGGAGCCGTGGAGGGTGTCGTGCAGGATGGCGCCGGTGGCGCGCGCGGCCTCGGCGGCGGGATCGAACGTCACAGCAGGTCCTCCGGGGTGACGGGGTCGGGGAACTCGGCCGCATCGGACCGCGGCGGACCGCCGTGCGTCCAGGGGGTCTCCTCCGGGTCGGGCAGCTTCGGCCCGCCCCGCTGGTCGTGCTCGAACAGCGTCCAGGCGATGACGTCTCCCTTGGCGGGCACGGACCCTTCCGCGGGCTCCTTGGAGCGCCCCATCCGGTCGGTGACACGCAGCACCAGGGTGCCGTCGCCCTCGTGCCGTACGAACTCCGCGGTCTGCGGCTTGCCTTCGAGGGAGCGGTAGACCTTGACCTTCTCGCCGAGGTGCGGGCTGTCGTCGGTGCGGACGGTGACCAGGGGGCGGGGGCTCGGCCGCTTCGACTCCGACCAGGCCATCTCCACGTCGATCACCTCGGAGGCGAACGCCTCTCCCGCCAGGCGGCGAGCGGCCAGCACCAGTGGATCGTCCAGAGCCTCCTGCGCCTCGAGCTGCGCCTGGGCCGTTTCGCGGGCCGCGAGCTTCTGCGCGGCGGTCACGGCGTCGTCGCGCCTCGGCTGCGGCGGCTCCCCGGCACGGACCCGGTCGCGGTGCGCAGTGAACGACCAGCGGTCGCGGGTCCAGCGGTCGTTGACGCGGGCGCCCTCGGGGAGCTCCCGCAGGAGGCCGACCGCACGCCACACGGCGTCCCAGGTGGGCCGCGTCAGGTCGAGGACCAGACGCCGGATCTCGCTTTCGGCGCGGTGCAGTTCGCCCAGCCGTTCGTCGGCGCTCTCCCCGTCCTCGGCCGTCGCCAGCAGCTGACGGGCCCGGTCGTAACGCTCCATCGCCGGCGCCAGCAGCTTGTTGTCGAACGCCGGGTCGGTCGCCGGTCCCGCCGGCGGACAGAGCAACTGCCCGTCCCGGTCGCGTCCGAGCTCCGCGCACAGCGCCGCCTCCGCACCCGACTCCCCGTCGGGCGGGTCGATCCAGGCGAGCAGAGCGCCGAGGTGCTGGTCCTCCAGCGAGGACTGGCCGGTCGCCCAGTGACGGCCCAGCAGGTCGGTCGCGGCGAGCAGCAGTGAGGAGCCCGGTACCCGGGCGCGCTCCCCGTAATGCGTGAGCCAGCGGCCCAGCAGGGGAACCCGCGGCGGTGCCGGGTAGGGCGTGTCGGGGTCCTGCTCCACCGTGCGCCGGAACCGCATCGAGCGCCCCAGCAGCCGTACGAACGCAATGCCCGCACGGCTTGGAACGATCAACTGGGGTGCGTCCGCGCACAGTTCGGTCTCGACGGTGACTTTCTTGCCGGTCTCGGCGTCGGTCTCCTTGCGCTCGACCAGCTCGACGTCGTCCCCGAACCCGTCCACATACGGCAGGACCACGTCGGCCAGCTCGGCCAGGAACGCCGAGCGCAGGTCCCGGTCGCGCGGCTGTGCGACGACCAGCAGCCGCGGCTCCTCGGCGCGGGTGCCGACCAGGGCGCCGAGCGGCGCGCCCGCCTCGCCGGCGGTGGTCAGGGGTACGACGACGAGCGGGCGCTCCGAGAGGTGCCGGTGGCGGACGGTCGCCAGCGGCTGCGCCCGGCCGCTCTCGACGGCCTCCAGCCGGGCGAGCGTGGCGATCAGCGACATACGCCCGCCCCCTGCTGCTCCCTCTCGGCGAGACCGTCGCGCGGCGCGGGAGGCCGGGCCGGGCCGACCGTGGCTCCGGGCCCGGTCGAGGTCCCGAAGACGCCGGTGAGGGCCTCCGCCCGAAGGGCCGCGGCCCGCCGCAGCGCCGCCACCGCCGGGTCGTCCGGGTCGCCCGCCTCCCCGCGCGCCGCCGCCAGCACGTCGCCGATCGTCGTCAGACCGCCCAGGTCGCCGCGGACCGAGCGGCCCAGCGTCTCCACCGCACCCGCCCGGCGGGCCCGATCACGGCAGTGGAACGCCAGCTCGCACGCGGCCAGGCACTCCGGCGCGTACGCGTGAGGGACCGACTCGACCGCGGCCGTCAGCTCCTCGGACGAGCAGCCTTCGAGGTCGAAGGTGATGCCTTCGGGCAGTGTGGCCGCGATGTCCTCGACGCGGGTGAGCCTCGCCAGCTGGCGGCGGGTCACCGACAACTGCTTGCGCACGTCGACGACGGACGCGGTCGGCAGGTTCGAGAAGTCCTTGGGGCAGACCAGCAGAACGCTGTGCGCGACCCGCGCACCGTCGGTGACCGAGGCGATCCGCTCGAGCGCCAGCACATACACCGCGGCCTGGCGGGCCGCCGCGCCCACCTTTGCCGCGTCCGCCGACGCGTCGATCATCGGGAACGACTTGATCTCCACGACCGTCCACCGGCCGTCGGGATGCACGACCACCGCGTCCGGCTCCAGGTAGGCCGCGGACCCGGCGACGTCCAGTGCGAGCAGCGGGTGGTCGAGCAGCGTCCAGGCCCCGGCGGCCGTGGCCTCGCGCAGCGCGAGGGCCGTGCGTGCCGCGCGGCCCTCGGGGCCCGCCGCCGTCAGGTCCGGCACCCGGGCCTCGGCCGGGTCGTCCGGGCCCAGCAGGCGCAGCAGCTCCTTGCCGCCGTCGGCCTTGACCTTCGCCTCGAAGGCATTGCCCCGCATGAACGCGAACTGCGACTGCCCGAACGTCCCCGGCGACCCGAGCGCGGTGGCCAGGGCCGCCTTGTCCACCCCGGCGCCGTCCAGCAGCGCCCGCCGTCTGCAGCCGGGGTTGGCGGCGAGGGCCGCGAGGGCGCGCGCGTCCAGCGGATGGGGCTGCGCGGCGGGGCCGCGCAGCTCAGCGAGCCGCTGCCGGAGTGCTGTCGCCGGCCGGCCCGGCGCCGGGCCGCTCGCCGTCGGCTCCTGCGGAGGAGGGGGTCCGCTGTCCAGGGATTCGCTCACCCGCGGAAGTCTCGCACCCGGCACCGACAACCGTGGAGTACGAGGCGGTGCCGGCGTAGCCGAAGCGTCCCCGGACCCGGTCGGTGAGCCGCATCGCGGGCCTGGTCAGCAGCGCGGCGACGGCTATGACGGCGGCTCCGGCGACCGCGTCGAGGAAGTAGTGGTTGGCGGTGCCCATGACCACGATCGTGGTGAGCAGCGGGTAGGCGACGGCGAGTGCCCGTTTGAGCGGCGTACGGCCGTGCTGCCACAGCATCACCCCGCACCACAGAGCCCAGCCGACGTGCAGGCTCGGCATCGCCGCGTACTGGTTGGTCATGCCGCCGAGCCCGCGTGGCGCGCTCGCCTCGGCGCCCCACCAGCCGTACGAGCTGTACTGCGCCATGGTGTCGACGAAGCCGTGGCTCGCGCCCAGCAGCCGGGGAGGGCAGGTCGGCATCAGTGTGAAGCCGACGAGCCCGAAGAGCGTTGCGATCATCAGCCAGGTGCGGGCGGCGCGGTAGCGGAGGGGATGGCGGCGGAAGAGCCACACGAGGACCGCCGGGGTGACCAGGTAGTGCAGAGAGGCGTAGAAGAAGTCGGCGGGTATGCCGAGGGCCGGGGCCTCGGTGAGGAGGCGGTTCAGCGGATGCTCCGCGTGGAGCAGGAGTGCCTTCTCGGCCCGGAGTATCGCCAGACCGTGGTCGATCGCCGTGGAGGCGTCGCCGCGGGCGAGGAGCCGGCCGGACGAGTACGCCGCGTAGACGACGGCGATCAGCAGCAGCTCGGTCCACCAGCGGGGCCGGTGGCGAGGTGCGGTCTGCGGCATCCGGTCTGTCTCCGTTTTCGGTTGAAGCCCGCCCGTTCCGGGAGAGGGGACGCCCGGATCGCCCCGCAGGTTGCCTCGTGTTCAGGTGCGGGAAGATGGACCGACACCCGATCGTGAACTTCAGGAGAGCCACCCATGGCACCGCGGATCCTCCTCGCTCGGCACGGCCAGACCGAATGGTCGCTGCTCGGCAAGCACACCGGCAGGACGGACATCCCCTTGCTCGAGGAGGGCAGGCGCGGCGCGAAACTGCTGGGTGAACGACTGCACCGCGCGCCGTGGTCGGGGCTTGACGGTGTCGAGGTCCGCACCAGCCCGCTCGTACGGGCGAGCGAGACCTGCGCGCTCGCGGGCTTCGGGGACCGGGCACAGCCCTGGGACGCGCTGATGGAGTGGGACTACGGAGCGTACGAGGGCCTGACCCCGCCCGAGATCCACGCGATCCAGCCGGGCTGGCTGCTGTGGAAGGACGGAGCCCCGGACGGCGAGAGCCTCGCAGACGTCTCCGCACGCGCGGACGAGATCGTCGAGTGGGCGCGCTCGGCCGACCGCGACGTGCTGGTCTTCGCGCACGGCCACATCCTGCGCTCCCTCGGAGCCCGGTGGCTGGGCGAGCACATCTCCTTCGGGTCACGCATCCGGCTGGACCCCACGAGCCTGTCGGTACTCGGGTGGGCGTACGGGGAGCCGGCGATCGAGCGCTGGAACGACACGGGCCACCAGGAGGCGTGACGCCGCCACGACACGACGCTGGTGCCCCGGCGTGACAAGCCTTCGCGAGAGCGTGGTCAGGCGTGGTGGGGGAGCGAGGCGTGGCGGTGGAGAAACGCGGAGACCGCCGGGGTGCGGCTGTGGGGGAGAAGCACCCTCGCCGTGTCCGCCAGTATCGCCTGGATGCGCGACGACCGGACCTCGCCCAGCAGTTCGAGCACCTGCTCGCCCGCCGCCGCGGCCTCGTCGGGCGCGCCCGCGCGCGCCAGGTCCGCGGCCAGTTCCGCGCGGTACAGCGCCAGGTTGCGGGTGAAGCGCCGGTCCTGGAGCGTGGCCGCGCGCTGCGCGTGGCGGGCCGCGCGGGCCCACTCGCCCAGCGCCGACCAGCACTGGGCCTGGAGGGCTTCCAGTTCCGGTTCCGCGAAGAAGGACATCCATTCGGGGTCCGCGTCCGAGCTGCCCCGCTCGAAGTACGCGTGAGCCCGCGCCAGAGACTGCTCGCAGCCGGCGCGGTCGCCGAGCCCCGCCCAGCCGCCCGCCTCCCGGAGCGCGAGCAGCGACAGCAGTCGCGCGGAGGCGACCTGCCGGGCCGCCTGCTGACCGGCCTGCGCGGTGCGCACGGCCTCCTGGTGCCGACCCCCGTCCCTGGCCAGGAACGACGTGTTGCAGAACGCGTGCGCCTCCAGGGCCGGGTCGCCCGCCACGCGTGCGGTCGCCAGCGCCTCCGCGTAGTGCGAGCGTGCGTCCTCGAAGCGGCCCGAGTCGTGGGCGAGCCAGCCCACGGAGATGGCCAGCTCGCCGGCGCCCGCGTGCAGCCGGTCCGCCGTCGCCCTGCGGGCCGCCGTCCCCGCGTCGAGCAGTGCGTAGGCCGCCCGCAGCGGCTGGGCCGCCTGACGGTAGAGGCCGTCGGCGCCGTGCCGGTCGTCGAGGAGGCGGATGCGGCGCACGGCCTCCTCGACGGCGTTGACCTCGGCCTCGCCGACTCTGCGCTGTGCGGGCACGGACCCCGGTCCGAGCGTCAGCGACGCGGCCGCCACGGTGGCGGTGCCGCTTGTCATGAATGCGCGACGCAGCACGTCGCTCTCCTCGTTGCTGTCACGTTCGCCGCTGCCGAGGTGGAACGGGCAGCAGGGATGGTGGTTCGGTCGGGCCGGATCCGGCGCCCGGTCCGGTGGTTGCGGTGCTGCGGAGCCGGCCTGCCTGCCGGCCCCCCGGCCCCGCACACGTTCCCGGGCGGTGAAGCCCAGGTCCGTCAGCGCCAGACCGGGGAACATGTGCAGGAACACCCGCTCGTACGCGTAGTTGGGGCAGCGGATCTCGCCCGATTCGACGCGGCCGATGTAACGGGCGTCGCAGGAGACCTGCTCACCGATCTCGCGAGCGGCCCTGCGTACGGCCGTCGCGAACTCACCCGGCGAGCGCTGTCCGCGCAGCCGACGGAAAGCCAGGTTGGGAACCGGTGGGACCGGTGGAGCCTTCGACGATGACGCCATGGCCGAGCCCTCTCTTGGTGCGGCCGTGTTCCGGCGGGGCAAGAACGTACCTGCTGTGACGCGGCACTCACGCAGTGTTTGCCTACAAAAGGGGCATCTCGGAGGTGATCTGCCATGAACTGCCATCCTTTGCGGCGGCGTGCCGCCGTAGCCCTTGACGCCCACGGGCGTTGAACCGTACGGAGGCGCTTTTTCGTGTCTCCACTCGAGCGAGGAGGGGGAACCCCTTGTTGGAGGTCGGCATGGAGAGCAGCGCGACGCCCGCCGCGATGTCTGCGACGCCCGCGACCACGGCCGGACACCGGCCCACCCCGGACAGCAGCGCACCGCCCACTCCCGGCGCGCTCGGACCCGTGGAGCCGTGCGACTTGGTGACCGTCCCCGCCCGGCAGGGGCTCGAGGCGGTGGACATCCTGCGCCGTGCCGCCGCGCCGGCGGTCGGGTCGGTGCTTCACGACGGGGCGTGCGACACCCTCGGCTTCCTCGTCCCGCCGGGCACGGCCGACGCCTGGGACGTGCCGGGCAGCGCGTGTACGCAGACGGCGGGACGTGGTCTGCGCATCCCGGCCGAGCCGCCGGTCACCGGCTCGGGCTGGCTGCTGCCGCCCAACGCCGGAGCGGACACGGTCACGGACCCGGTCGTCCTGCGCGAGGCGCTGGGCGAGGCCGCTCGACTGATCGAGGCCGCGGACAACTGCCGCTGACGTTCTCCGCCGCGGCGGCCCCGACGCTCCCGTGGGCGCGGGCGCTTCCCTTGGGCCTCTGCAGCTACGCCGCCGGGCGGGTGGGACGGGCGTGACGACGGCGGGCGATACTGGACGTGTGGCGAAGAGCAAGCGGAGGGGCGGCGGTGCGGCGGAGGCCGTCGTCGCCGCCGTGGACGGCGGGCTCGCGGAGCTGATACCCGACCGGGAGCGCCCACGGGCGTGGACGCTCCTCATCGACGGGGCGCCCCAGTCGCACGTGGACCTCGACGATCCCGGGTATCTGTCGTTCGAGTACCAGCGCAGGCTGGGCCACGCCGTGGACCTTGCCGCCCCGCCCGGCCGTCCCCTGCAGGTCGTGCACCTCGGTGGCGGTGCCTTCACTCTCGCCCGGTACGTCGCCGCGACCCGTCCCCGATCCACCCAGCAGATCGTCGAGTTGGACGCCGCGCTCGTCCAACTCGTCCGCGCGCAGCTCCCACTGGATCCGGGCGCGCGCATACGCGTCAGGTCGGCCGACGCGCGTGCGGGGCTCGCGAAGGTGCCCGACGGCTGGGCGGACCTCGTCATCGCCGACGTGTTCAGCGGCGCGCGCACTCCCGCGCACCTGACCAGCACGGAGTTCCTCACAGAGGTACGCAGGGCGATGAAGCCCGGCGGGTACTACGCCGCGAACCTCGCCGACGGGCCGCCGCTCGCGCATCTGCGGGCCCAGATCGCCACCGCCGCCGCCGTCTTCCCGGAGCTCGCACTCGCCGCCGACCCGACCGTGCTGCGCAACCGCCGTTTCGGCAATGCGGTGCTGCTGGCCTCGGACGCGGAGCTGCCGGTTGCCGAGCTCACCCGCCGCGTCGCGAGCGATCCGTACGCCGGGCGCGTCGAACACGGGCGGTCACTGGCCGACTTCACCGGTGGGGCGCTGCCGGTGACGGACCTCAGCGCCAAGCCGTCACCCGTTCCCCCGCCCGCCGCCTTCCGGTGAGCGAAGCGGTCAAATTCTAGCGTTCGTCGAACTGGACCATCGGGGGATGCCCGTTCCATGTGCAGAACACCGACACCTCGTGGCCGTCCTGGGTGAACGTCACCCGGATCCATGTCGGCTGCTTCCACACCTGCATCTGCCAGTCCGCCGCCGGCGTCGCCGAGACCAGTTCCGCCGAGCTGTCTCCGATGTCGAAGACGACCCGGCCGCCCTTGACGTTGTAGCCCTTCACGTTCCCCGACTCCCCGGAGTAGGAGGCCGAGGGCGAGGGCGACGGCGGCGGGGGCTTCGACGATGACGGCGGCGCACCGGTCGTCGGCGACTTGCTCGGCGACGGGGACGCCGTCGGGCTCTTCGATGCTCGCGTCGACGACTCCTGCGGCTTCGCGGCCTGCGCCGTCGAGTTCTGCGCCGTGATCGGAAGAGCGCGCGGCCGGTCGTAAGCGGTGCCGGCCATGACCGTGTGGACGCCCCACCACGACAGTGTCACCGCCGCCCCGGTGGACAGCGACCACGCCATGGCATGTACGAGTCCTCGATGCATCCGGGCCATAGTGCACCACCCGCCCCGGACTTGTCCCGGACAGGGCCGGCGTACTCCGGATGGCGTACGGTGCCGCCCATGGCAAGTGTGCTCGTGGTCGAGGACGACCAGTTCGTGCGCTCCGCCCTCATCAGGCACCTGACCGAGGCCTCCCACACGGTACGGAGCGTCGGCACCGCCCTGGAGGCGCTGCGCGAAGTGGCCCATCTCCGGTTCGACGTGGTCATTCTGGACCTCGGACTGCCCGATCTGGACGGCGCGGAAGCGCTCAAGATGCTCCGCGGCATAACCGACGTACCCGTGATCATCGCCACAGCGCGGGACGACGAGACGGAGATCGTGCGGCTGCTCAACGACGGCGCCGACGACTACCTGACCAAGCCCTTCTCACCGGAACACCTGTCGGCCAGGATGTCGGCCGTCCTGCGCCGTTCCCGCTCGTCGGCCGACGAGACGCACCCCTCGCGGGTGATCCAGGTCGGTGGTCTGTCCATCGACCCGCTGCGCAGGCAGGCCGAGCTCGACGGCCACCGACTCGACCTCACCCGCAGGGAGTTCGACCTGCTGGCCTTCCTCGCCGGGCGGCCCGGAGTGGTCGTGCCCCGCAAGGAACTGCTGGCCGAGGTCTGGCAGCAGAGCTACGGCGACGACCAGACCATCGACGTCCATCTCAGCTGGCTGCGCCGCAAGCTCGGCGAGACGGCGGCACGGCCGCGCTACCTCCACACGCTGCGCGGCGTCGGGGTGAAACTCGAGCCGCCGGGCGGGCAGGCGGACGGGCAGCCGAACGGACACCGGCCATGAGATGGGCACTCGTCAAGGTCTCCCTGGCCGTCACGGTCATGGTCGTGCTCGCGTTCGCGCTGCCACTGGGCATGGTCATCAAGGAGATGGCCCGCGACCGCGCCTTCTCCAACGCGGAGCGGCAGGCCGCGACGATCGGCCCCACTCTGACCGTCACCACGGAACGCCGTCCGCTGGAGCGTGCCGTCGAGTCCACACCCGCCGGAGCTGTCGGCCGGATGGCCGTGCACATCCCGGCAACCGGTGAAGCGCGCAGCGTGCCGCTGGAGATAGGCACCCGCCGCGCGGCACGCAAGGACCTGGAGACCGTCGAGCGGATCGGCCGTGCCTCGATCACCGAGGTGTCCGGCGGGTCCGCGCTGCTGCAGCCGACCGCGATCGGCACCGGTCAGATCGCCGTCGTCGAGATCTTCGTACCGGAGGGCGAGGTCTCCAACGGCGTGGACACCGCCTGGCTCGTTCTCGCGGGCGTGGGTGTCGCGCTGATCGTCGGCTCGGTCGCGGTCGCCGACCGGCTCGGCGTACGGATGGTGCAGCCGGCACAGCGGCTCGCGGGCGCCGCGCACGACCTGGGCGAGGGCAAGCTCGGGGCGCGCGTCCCCGAGGAGGGTCCGCCCGAACTGCGCTCCGCGGCCGTCGCGTTCAACTCCATGGCCGACCAGGTCGTGCAGCTCCTCGCCAACGAGCGCGAACTCGCCGCCGACCTCTCGCACCGGCTGCGCACCCCGCTGACCGTGCTGCGGCTGAACGCCGCGTCGCTCGGTGAGAGCGCCGCCGCCGAGCAGACGCGGGCGGCCGTCGCGCAGCTGGAACGTGAGGTCGACACGATCATCCGCACAGCCCGCGATGCCAAACCGCAGACGGCGGCGACCGGTCCCGGCGCGGGCTGCGACGTCTCCGAAGTGGTGCGGGAACGGATGGGTTTCTGGTCGGCGCTCGCGGAGGACGAGGGCCGCAAGGTACGGCTCGCCGGTGTCGACAGGCCTGTCCGTATCCCGGTCGCCCGCCCCGAAGTGGCCGCCGCGCTCGACGCGCTGCTCGGCAACGTCTTCCGTCACACGCCCGAAGGCACGGCCTTCTCCGTCGACGTGCACAACGGGGACGACGCGGTCATCGTGCTGGTCTCGGACGCCGGTCCCGGCATCGCCGACCCGGCCGCCGCGATGGCCCGCGGCAACAGCGGGGCCAGGGACGGCTCCACGGGGCTGGGACTGGACATCGTGCGCCGGGTCGCGGAGTCGACGGGCGGGGATGTACGGATCGGCTCCTCGGTGCTCGGCGGCACCGAGGTACGGATCTGGATCGGTCTCGACCCCCGCGAGGCGGCCCGCGCCGAGCGCCGGCGCGGGCACCGCGGGCGGGTCGGGCGCCGGCGCAAGGCAGCGCTCCGATAGGGCGGGTGGGACCCCCGTCCGCTCTTGAGCATTAATCGCTTCCGATGCCTTCCTTAAGCGCGCCCTAAGAAGCCCGACCACCGTCCACGTTCGGTCGTTTGTCCGTTTCAGGGTCGCTAGCGTGCAGCGCACCACCCCCCAACTTCCGTTTTGCAGAGGCAGGCACGCGATGGGCAGCAGCACGCACCGGCGCAGGGCGAGCGTCAGGACGAAGGCGATCGGCGCGGTCGTCGTGACCGCGGTGATCGGCGGCGCGGCGATCGTTCTCACCGGCACCGCCCAGGCCGCGGCCGTCGGCGCCGCATACACCAGGACCAGCGCCTGGGACGGCGGCTACACCGGCCAGTACGTCATCACCAACGAGACCGGCAAGGCCCAGACGGACTGGACGCTGGAGTTCGACCTGCCCGCCGGGACGAAGATCGGCTCGCTGTGGAACGGCGAGCACATCGCCGAGGGGCAGCACGTCACGGTGAAGCCCGCTAGCTGGAACAAGAGCCTCGCCCCCGGCGCGTCCGTCACCGTCGGCTTCGTCACCACCGCGAGCGGCAAGGCCGCCGACCCGACCTCCTGTCTCATCAACGAGGTCACATGCTCGGCCGACGCCGACGCCGACGCCGGCGCCACGCCGCAGCCGACCGGCCGGCCCACGGAGCAGCCGACGCCCACGCCGACGGCGTCGTCCTCCCCCTCGTCCCCGTCGACACCCACGCCGACTCCGACTCCCACCGCGCCCCAGACGCAGACACCGAAGCCCGGCGCGGCCGCCGCCCGGTACGCCCCGTACATCGACACCTCGCTGTACCCGGCCTACGACATGCTCGACACGGCGGAGAAGACCGGCGTCAAGGAGTTCAACCTCGCCTTCATCACCTCCGGCGGCAGCTGCGCGCCGCTCTGGGGCGGCGTCACCGGACTGGCCGATGACAAGGTCGCCTCCCAGATCGGCGCGCTGCGCGCCAAGGGCGGCGACGTCCGAGTCTCCTTCGGGGGTGCGGCCGGTCGTGAACTGGCGCTGAACTGCTCGTCCGCCGACGACCTGGCGAAGGCGTACAGCAAGGTCGTCGACACCTACAAGCTCACCAAGGTCGACTTCGACATCGAGGGTGCCGCGCTGCCCGACACCGCCGCGAACTCGCGCCGCTCGCAGGCCATCACGCAGCTCCAGAAGTCGCACCCGGACCTGAACGTCTCCTTCACCCTGCCCGTCATGCCGGAGGGGCTGACCCAGCCCGGCGTCGACCTCCTCGCCGACGCCGAGAAGAACGGCGTCCGTGTCGACGCGGTCAACATCATGGCGATGGACTACGGCCCGGCGTACAGCGGTGACATGGGCGAGTACGCGATCCAGGCGGCCACGGCGACGCAGGCCCAGATCAAGGGTGTGCTCGGCCTGTCCGACGCGGCCGCGTGGAAAACGGTCGCCGTCACGCCGATGATCGGCGTGAACGACGTGGTCACCGAGATCTTCAAGGTCGAGGACGCCACGCAGCTGGTGGAGTTCGCCACGGCGAAGAACCTGGGCTGGCTGTCGATGTGGTCCTCGACGCGGGACAAGCAGTGCGCGGGAGGGGAGAAGCCGGCGGCGGACGCCACGTGCAGTTCGATCCTGCAGGAGCCGCTGGCCTTCACCAAGGCGTTCTCGGCGTACAAGTAGACCTCACCAGCCCCCCAGCAGCGCCCCGGCCGGGACCGACCCCCACTCCCACCCGGCCGGGGCGCACCCCTGTGCGTGGCGCGCTTGTCCTCACCCGCCGGACGGACCGGCGCACGTTGTCCGGTCAGTCGGGGATCGGGACAGCCCCCGTGGCCTCCGGCAGCACCCCCGTCCGGGCCAGTCGGCCGTACCAGCGGGCGCTCGTCTTCGGCGTCCGCGAGCGGGTGGCGTAGTCGACGTACACGGCACCGAAGCGCTTGCTGTACCCGTAGGACCACTCGAAGTTGTCGAGGAGGGACCACAGGAAGTACCCGCGGACATCGGCACCGTCCGAGATCGCCCGGTGGACGGCGGTGAGGTGGCCGTGCAGGTAGCGGATGCGGTCCGGGTCGTGGACCGTGCCATCGGCGGCCGGCACGTCGTCGTACGCCGCCCCGTTCTCCGTGATCATCAGCGGCAGGCCGGGTGCCTCGTGGGTGTACTGCATCAGCAGGTCGTACAGGCCGGACGGATCAACGCTCCAGCCCATCTCCGTGCGCTCGCCGGGCGGCTGGTGGAAGGAGACCGAGTCGGCGGCCGGCCAGGGCGAGTGCTCGGCGGAGGCATGCCCGTCGCTGCCGTGCGCGGGGCCGCCGTCCGAAGCGGAGACGACGGTGGGGGCGTAGTAGTTCAGCCCGAGCCAGTCCAGCCGCCTGCCGATCGCGGAGAGGTCGCCGTCCTTGACGAAGCCCCAGTCGGTGAGTGACGCGGTGTCCGCGTGGAGGTCGTCCGGATAGGCGCCCCTCAGCAGCGGGCCCGAGAAGATCCGGTTGGCGAGCGCGTCGATGCGGCGGCGGGCGTCCAGATCCCCGGGGCTCTCGGTACGGGCCCTGACGACGCTCGGGTTGAGGCTGATCCCTGTCCGCGCGCGGCGGGGCAGCGCACCGCGCAGCGCCTGGACGGCGAGACCGTGGCCGAGGTTGAGGTGGTGGGCGGCCCGCAGCGCGGCGACAGGGTCGGTGCGGCCGGGGGCGTGGACGCCGGAGGCGTAGCCCAGGAAGGCGCTGCACCAGGGCTCGTTGAGGGTGGACCACATCTCGACGCGGTCGCCGAGTGCCTCGGCGACGTGCCGCGCGTAGTCGGCGAAGCGGTAGGCGGTCTCGCGCTCGGGCCAGCCGCCCGCCGACTCGAGCTCCTGCGGCAGGTCCCAGTGGTAGAGGGTCAGCGCCGGCTGGATGCCGTGTTCCAGCAGGTCGTCGACGAGTGCCCGGTAGAAGTCGAGGCCGCGCTGCACGGCCGGCCCGCGGCCGGTGGGCTGCACTCGGGACCAGGAGACGGAGAAGCGGTACGCGCCCGCCCCGAGGTCTGCCATCAGCGCCACGTCCTCGGCGCGGCGGTGGAAGTGGTCGACAGCGGTGTCCCCGGTGTCGCCGCCCAACACTTTGCCCGGGGTGTGGCTGAAGGTGTCCCAGATGGAAGGGGTGCGGCCGCCTTCCCGTGCCGCGCCTTCGACCTGGTACGCGGCAGTGGCGGTGCCCCACAGGAAGCCGTGCGGAAAGGTTACGGACATGCCGGAACTCCCAACGTGTGTGAACGACGGGTGATGGAGCGGGGTGATGGACCCGGGCCGGGGGGCGGGTCAGCCCTTGACCGCGCCCTGCATGATGCCGCCGACGATCTGCTTGCCGAAGACGACGAAGGTGATCAGCAGGGGCAGGGTTCCGAGCAGGGCGCCCGCCATGATCACCGACTGGTCGGGGATGTGGCCGCGGCCCAGCCCGGTCAGGGCCACCTGGACGGTTGGGTTGCCGTTCTGGGTCAGGGCGAGGATCGGCCAGAAGAAGTCGTTCCAGGCCATCACGAACGTGAGCATGCCCAGGACGGCCATCGCGGGCCGTGCGGCGGGGAAGACGATGTGCCACACCACGCGCAGGCTGCTCGCGCCGTCGACCCGGGCAGCCTCGACCAGTTCGTTCGGCAGCGCCTCCGTCAGGTACTGCCGCATGAAGAACACCCCGAAGGCGCTGACCAGGGTGGGCAGGATGACGGACTGCAGCTGGTCGGTCCAGGACAGCTCGGCGATCAGCATGTACAGCGGTACGACGCTGAGCTGCGGCGGGACCATCATGGTGCCGATCACCAGCAGCAGGAGTGTGTTCTTCAGCCGGAAGCGCAGTTTGGCGAACGCGAACCCGGCGAGCGTGGAGAAGAGAACGGTCCCCGCGGCGACGGAGCCGGCGACGATGGTGGTGTTGAGCAGGGCGACGCCCATGTTGGCGTCGGTCCAGGCGATCTCGAGGTTCTTGAGGAGATTGCCGCCGAACCAGAACGGCGGCGGAGTCTGCGCAAGACGGGTGTTGGTGCGGGAGGCCGCGATCGCCGTCCACACGAGGGGGAAGAGGGAGCCGGTGGTGAACACGATCAGGACGGCGTAGGCGATCCGGCCGCCGTGGAACTGCCGCCCCGGACGCCCGGCGCGTCCCCCACGCCCGGTCCCTCCGGCGCGCTCGGCGTCCTCGGCCCGTTCGGTGTCTGCGGCTGCTCCGGCCTGTCCTGCCTGCTCGGCACCGTCGGCGCGTGCGGTGTCGGTCATGTCGTCCCCCTCACGTGCTCTTGCTCAGACGGCGAGTGATCAGCCAGTTCACCGCGCCGATGATCAGCAGGATCAGGAACATCGCCCAGGCGATCGCGGAGGCACGGCCGAGGTGCAGGTTCACCCAGCCCTGCTCGTACAGATAGAGGCCGAGCGTCTGGAACTGGTGGTCCGGACCGCCCGTCGCGCCTCCGCCGCCGTTGAAGAGCAGGGGCTCGCCGAACAGCTGCGTCGCGCCGATCGTCGAGACCACACAGGTGAACAGGATCGTGTGGCGCAGCGAGGGCACCGTGACATGGATGAACTGCTGCCAGCGGTTGGCCCCGTCCAGTGCCGCCGACTCGTACAGGTCGTTCGGGATCGCCTGCATGGCCGCCAGATAGATCAGCGCGTTGTAGCCCGTCCAACGCCAGATCACGATCGTCGAGACCGCCAGCTGCGAGGTCCACCGGCCGTTCTGCCAGTCGACGCCGTCGATACCGACCATGCCCAGCGCCCAGTTGATCATCCCGTAGTCACGGCCGAAGAGCAGCACGAAAACGAGGGTCGCGGCGGCGACGGACGTCGCGTACGGGGTGAGCACGGCGACGCGGAAGAACATCGAGCCACGCAGCCGGTAGTGGAGCAGATGCGCGATGCCGACAGCGATGAGCAGCTGCGGCACGGTGGACATCAGCCCGATGGTGACCGTGTTCTTCAGCGCGTTCCAGAAGAACTCGTCCCCGAGGAGCCGTGAGAAGTTGCGCAGCCCGACCCACTCCATGTCGGTGGGTGCGGTCAGTTCCACCCGGTGCAGCGACGCCCAGCCGGTGTAGAGCAGCGGGAAGAGCCCGAAGGCGAGGAAGAAGACGAAGAACGGTGCGACGAAGGCGTACGGGCTCCACCTCACATCGCGCCGGTAGCGGCGGGAGCGCCGGGCGGTCAGGTCGTGTGCGCGTCGCTGCACGGCTCACTGGTCCAGCGCGTTGTCGATCGCCTTCACTGCCGCGTCCCAGCCCTGTTCGGGCGTCCGACCCCTCTGGTCGACCTGCAGCATGCCGATGTCGGCCAGGTTCTGCGCGATGACCAGGTCCTTCGGGCCGACGATCTGCACCGGGACCCCTTCGGCCGCCTTGGAGAAGATCCGGCCGATGGGAGCGTCCCCGAAGTACGGGTGCTCGGCGTCGGCGACGGCCGGAAGCGAGTAGGCCGCCTTGGCGCTCGGGAAGCTGCCGCGCTTGCCGAAGAGCTTCGCCTGCTGCTCGGGAGCGGTCAGCCAGGCCGCGAGCTTCGCCGCCTCCGTCTTGTTCCGTCCGGCCTCCGGGACGATCAGGAAGGAGCCGCCCCAGTTGCTGGGTCTGGGCGCCGCGGCCACGTCCCACTTGCCCTTGCCCGCGTCTCCGGCCTTGTCCTGGATGTAACCGAGCATCCAGGCGGGGCAGGAGACGGTCGCGAAAGCCCCGTTGGAGAAGCCCTGGTCCCATGACGGGGTGAACTGCTGGAGCCTGGCGGTCAGTTTCTCCGTCGCGAATTCGGCAGCGGTGTCCCAGGCGTTCTTCACTGCCGGGTTGGTCTTGTAGACGATCTCCCCGTCTTCGCCGTAGAAGCGCTTCTCGTTGCTGCCGGTGATGGCAGTCATCACTCCCGACGCCGAGTCGACGAAGGAAGTCCCGTCCGGCGCCGCCGACTTGTACTTCCTGCCCGCCTCCAGGTACTTCTTCCAGTCGCCGGCCCACAGTTCGCCGACCGCCTCGCGGTCGGTGGGCAGTCCGGCCTTCTCGAAGAGGTCCTTGCGGTAGCAGATGCCCTGCGGGCCTATGTCGGTGCCGAGCCCGACCGTCCTGCCGTCCTTGGTGGTGGCCTGGGACCACTTCCAGTCGAGAAACGCGTCCTTGCGGACACCCTCGGCCTTGCCGAGGTCGACCAGCTGGTCCGCCTGCGTGGCCGTGACCTCGGCGATGTTGTTGACCTCGACCGCCTGGATGTCGGCGAGTCCGCTGCCGCTGCTGAGATGGGTGAGCAGCTGCGGGTAGTAGTTCTCGTTCCGTTCGATCGAGGTCTGCTCGATCCGGACCTCCGGGTGGAGCTTCATGTACTCCTCGTACAGCCCTGCCTCCTTGAGGCCGAAGGCTCCGAAGACGCCGACGGTGATGGTGGTTCTCCCCTTGCCGCCCCCGCTGCCGGAGGAACTGCCGGTGGGTTCCCCGCCGTCCTCGGCGCAGCCGGCGAGCAGCCCGGCTCCGAGCGCGGCGACGATCGCGAGGATTGCTGCCCTGCGCATTGCGTCCTCCTTCGGGGGTGTTCGCCACCCCTGCCCCTGACGTTCCGCCCCCGGCCGCTCCTGTGTCGGATCGGTACTTTTGGCACGGCTGCCGTGCCCACGTCAGGGGCGGTTTGGGGTGCGGATCCTGCGGGAGCGTCGAAGCGACTGCATGGGAGCGCTCCCATCGATGATGTGTCAGGTTGGCCGCTCCTGGAGGGGGTGTCAAGGGGCCCGACACGTCATGTTCTCCGCCTGAACAGCCGGGACAGCCCGGGGGAGGGTGGGCGCGATGTCTCGGACCATCCGCACGGGGGGCGGGGCCGCACCATGGTCCGGGTGCTGCTCCAGGAGATCGCGGAGCGGTCGTCGCGGCGCTCCCGGATCGTGCTTCCGACGGAACTGGGTGGTGCGGGAGTCGTCGTGCCCGGTGGTGGCAGGGACTCGTTCTGACCGGGACCGCCACCGGCCGACCCGGAGACGTGTCAAGGTCCCCGATACGCGGCAAGGGCCCTTGTACACGTCAAGGGCCCCGGTCCGAAGACCGGGGCCCTTGATCGTTCAGGGTGAGTAACGGGACTCGAACCCGCGACATCCTGGACCACAACCAGGTGCTCTACCATCTGAGCTATACCCACCACGACCGGTCTTTTTCCCGACCGGCCGAGAAAAAGTGTACAGGGTCCGAGAGGGTGCTCGCGCCCAGGTTTCCGGACGGTACGGCCGCCCGTGCTACTCGCCGGGCAGCACGTACTTGGCCGCGATGGCCTTCGCGGTCTCCGAGTCCGGGCCGGGCTGCGGGACGAAGACCGCCTCGCGGTAGTAACGCAGCTCGGCGATCGACTCGCGGATGTCCGCCAGCGCCCGGTGGTTGCCGTTCTTCTCCGGACTGTTGAAGTACGCCCTCGGGTACCAGCGGCGGGCCAGCTCCTTGACCGAGGAGACATCGACGATCCGGTAGTGGAGGTGGCTCTCCAGCGTCGGCATGTCGCGCAGCAGGAAGCCGCGGTCGGTACCGACCGAGTTCCCGCAGAGGGGAGCCTTGCCGGGCTCCTTGACGTGCTCGCGAACGTAGCCGAGGACCTGCTCCTCGGCGTCCGCGAGTGTCGTGCCGCTCGACAGGACGTCGAGGAGGCCCGAGGCGGTGTGCATCTGGCGCACCACCTCGGGCATCGTCTCGAGCGCCGCGTCCGGCGGGCGGATCACGATGTCCACCCCGTCGCCGAGCACGTTCAGTTCCGAGTCGGTGACCAGTGCGGCCACCTCGATGAGTGCGTCGTTCGTCAACGAGAGCCCGGTCATCTCGCAGTCGATCCACACCATGCGATCGTTCATGCGTCCTACCTTATGGCTCCCGCGAACAACGACGGCCCCTCGGGACTGCTCCGCTGTCAGGGCGCGCTCCGCTGACCCGGCAGTCCGGCACGGCCGTGGCCTGCCGCGTACGCCTCCGGAACCGGTCTACTCAGCTCCGCGGCGGCCGACGCCATGGCCGACGCCCCTGCCAGTCCCGCCGGGGCACGTCGTGCACCCGGCCCCGCCTGGGCGGGCACGACCGACTCGACCATCGCGTTCCGGTCCGGCTCCCCCTGCGGGCGCCGGGCGCGGTACGCGGACCGGTACGCGGCCGGGGAGGAGCCCAGCTGCCGCCGGAAGTGGCCACGCAGCGCCACCGGGGACCGGAAGCCGCATCGTCCCGCGACCTCGTCGACGGAGTAGTCGGAGGTCTCGAGCAGCCGCTGTGCCTGCAGCACCCGCTGGGTGATCAGCCACTGGAGCGGCGCGGAGCCGGTCAGCGAACGGAACCGCCGGTCGAAGGTGCGTCTGCTCATGTACGCACGCGCGGCCAGCGTCTCCACGTCGAACTGCTCGTGGAGGTGTTCCAGTGCCCAGGAGACGACCTCGGCAAGCGGGTCCGAGCCGATTTCCTCTGGTAAAGACCTGTCGAGATAGCGCTCCTGACCGCCGGTGCGACGCGGTGGTACGACGAGCCTGCGCGCGAGCGCTCCGGCTGCCTCCGTGCCGTGGTCGGTGCGCACTATGTGGAGGCAGAGGTCGATTCCCGCCGCCGTGCCCGCGGACGTGAGCACATCGCCGTCGTCGACGAACAGCTCACGCGGGTCCACATGCACGGACGGGTAGCGCTTCGCCAGGGTCGGCGCGTACATCCAGTGCGTCGTGGCGGGGCGGCCGTCGAGCAGGCCGGCCGCGGCCAGCACGAACGCCCCGGTGCACAGGCCGACGATGCGGGCGCCTTCTTCGTGTGCCCGGCGCAGCGCGTCGAGCGCTTCGGGCGGTGGCGGCGAGGTGATCGAGCGCCAGGCCGGCACCACGACGGTGCCCGCCCTGCTGATCGCCTCGAGGCCGTACGGCGTGGTCAGTTCCAAGCCGCCGGTCGTTCGCAGCGGTCCGTCCTCGCCACCGCACACGAGCAGGCGGTAGCGGGGAACTCCGGCGTCCTGACGGTCAATTCCGAACACCGAAAGCGGGATGGAACTCTCAAAAATAGGGCCGCCGCTGAACAGCAGCACGGCGACGACTTCGCGCCGCCGGCGCCCGGACAGCTTTCGTGCCGTCTCCGGTGCGACGGTTTCCTGACTCATGACGCTAAACCCCCCTCGAAGTACGCGTCTCCCCGTTCGTTTCGGGCCTTTCGCTCCTGCACGTTTCCCCTCGGTTCTGCACGAGTCCCCCGGCCATCGATACTCATGATCGAATCTACTGCGTCCCGTGGCGCCGGCGTGACACGTTCGGGATGCCCCGCTATGTCGACATGGCAACTTGGCGCGATGCATTCGATCACGAAGCGTTCCACTCGGGGGGCCCGCAGGGAAGTGCGCCTCACGGGCATGGCCCGTCCCCGTAGGGTGCGGGAGCCGCCTTCGCGCCTTTCCTCCCTGGTGGCAAGGGGGTTGGCAGGCCATTTCGCCAAGGGTCGGCCGCTGCGGGGAAGTTGGCTGAAAACGTTCGGGTGCGGGTGCGTAAAACCGTCAGTCGCGGGGCGCGCTCCCGGCGCCGTGGCGCGCGCTGCGGCGCGCCCTCGGGACGGTGCGGGAACGATGCCCTCGGGGCGGCCGGCCCTCCTTGTCGCGGGATCTGGCTGCCGCCCGCTCCGAGTGGCGCAGGAGCACCCGGCACGCGGCGGTCACGGCGGCGAGGCCGAGCGCCGCGACGGCGGCTCCGCCGACGGACGTCCCGTAGGCGACCAGCACGACGGGTACCAGCAGGCAGCTGAACGCCGCCCAGCGGACGATGTCGCCCGCCGGGTCGGACGCCCGGGTGGAGGGTCCCAGGGAGCGGTGGGTCGAGGCGGCGGGTCCGGCCGACGGTGCCGGTCGGGCGGGTCGCGTGGGATGGGTGGGTGCTGCGGGCCGTGCGGGTCGCGTCAGGCGTGGGGGCCGTGCCGGGTGGGTGGGGCGTGTGGGTCGTGCGGGCACGAAGCTCTCCTGGGGGCGGCGGGGTGACCCGTGGCCAACGAGTATCGCGGCCTTCCGGTCACCTGTCGGCGGCCGGACGGCTGTAGTGGCCAAGCGCCATTGCGATCCTGGGCGCGCTCGGGCATGCTCCCTGGGATGTCGTGCACGGGGGTCGCAGGCCCTGGGCAGGAGAGGAGTGCCGCCGTACCCTTGGGGGTATGGGGTTGGGAAGACGATTCCCGGACACCGCTCCACAACCTAGCCACTCGACGCACTTCCTGAGTCGATCCCTCAACAGAGGACCTTCTTCGCCGAGACACCGATGGCCGGTCACGAAATCCCCGAACCCGCGGACCGCAAGCAGGTAGCCGATCCACTGGCGGACCTGCGGGCGGCTGAAGAAGCACGCCATTCCTGCGATCCCGCCTTCCGGCACGGAGTCGTCGTCGGTTTCGACGGATCGACCTCCAGCGAGCGAGCGCTTGCATACGCCATCGGCATGTCGAGACGGACCGGCTCCGGTCTGATCATCGTCCATGTGGCCAACCGGCTGCCGACCACGGTCTGGGCCGGCTGCGAGCCGCCCGTCTTCGTGGACGTGCCCGATCACCGCACCGAGGTCCTCGGCCTGGAGCTGGCTTGCGCGGACTACCTCAGTGAGGTCCCGTGGATCCTGGTCGAGCGCGGCGGCGACATCTGTCATGAACTCGAAGAGGTCGGCCGCGAGTACTCGGCCGACGCGATCGTGGTCGGATCCACGCACGGCATTGTCGGGCGGCTCTTCGGCTCGGTCGCGGGGCGGCTCGCGAAGCGCGCGCAGCGCCCGGTTGTCGTCATCCCGTAGCCCGTCCGGCGGCGCGGGCCCTTCCGCTTCCGGTGAGGCAGCGTCAACTTCCTTGGTGTTCAGGGAAATCTACCCGTCCGTAGCAGGTGGATTGTGCGCTTGTGAAGGGTACATACCGGTCCTGGGAAGCAGCACTGCAGCACAACTGCACAGGACAGGAAGGGAGCCCGCCGTGGACAAAGACGTCTCTGCGGGAAGCGCTGGTTCTACTTCTACTCTCGGCCATCTCGCCCTCGGGCTGACTCTGTTGGCGTTCGGCGTCGGCAACACCGGCGTGATCGACAACGTGACGGCGGCCGACGCGGCCGCACTCGCGACCTGGGTCGGCGGAGTGGCGCTCTTCATCGTCGGTCTGCTCGAGTTTCGCGCGGGCAACGGCGCTTCGGGCACGGCCTTCGCCGGTCTCGGCGCGTTCTGGTTCACCTGGGGCACCGCTGTCGGCGGTGAGACCTCGGCCGAGGCCGCAGGACTGTTCCTGCTGCTGTGGGCGCTGCTTGCGCTGACCCTGACCGCCGCCTCCTCCGGGAGCGGCGTGCTCGGCCAGGGCGTGTACGGGCTGCTGTGCCTCTCGCTGGTGCTCGGCGGCACAGCGGCCTTCGCGGGCAACGAAGGGCTGGCCAAGGCCGGCGGCTGGGTCGGCGCGGTCGCGGGCCTGGTGGCCTGGTACGGCGCGACGGCGGCGCTCGCCAAGTGGCCCACCTTCACCGGACGCGCTGCCGGCCGCCGGGGAGTGACGGCCACCGGCTGAGGCCCGGCTCGACAAGGGCCTCACGGCAGCCTTGAGGGCCGGCGCTTCGGGTGGCGCCGGCCGACGAAAAAGGGAACGCCCTCCATGCGCTGGTGGCGCGCACGGAGGGCGTTCTCATGAGCGGGGGTCGGAGCGACCGGGAGCCGGTCGACTACTCCACCGTCACGGACTTCGCGAGGTTACGGGGCTTGTCGATGTCCCGGCCCAGCGCCAAAGCGGTGTGGTAGGCGAGGAGTTGCAGCGGGATGCCCATCAGGATCGGGTCCAGCTCGTCCTCGTTCTTCGGCACCACGATGGTGTGGTCGGCCTTCTCCTGCTCGCGGTGGGCGACCGCGAGGATGCGTCCGCTGCGCGCCTTGATCTCCTCCAGCGCCGCGCGGTTCTTCTCCAGCAGGTCGTCGTCCGGCACGATCGCGACGGTCGGCAGGGCGGGCTCGATCAGCGCGAGCGGGCCGTGCTTCAACTCGGAGGCCGGGTAGGCCTCGGCGTGGATGTAGGAGATCTCCTTGAGCTTCAGGGAGGCCTCCAGCGCCACCGGGTAGCCGCGCACCCGTCCGATGAACATCATCGACTTGGCGTCCGCGTACACCTCGGCCAGCTTCTTGATCTCGGCCTCGGACTCGAGGATCTCGCTGATCTGGGCCGGCAGCCTGCGCAGGCCCGCGATGATCCGCTTGCCGTCGGCGACGGACAGGTCGCGGATGCGGCCCAGGTGCAGGGCGAGCAGCGCGAAGGCCACGACCGTGTTGGTGAAGCACTTGGTGGAGACGACACAGACCTCGGGGCCGGCGTGCACGTAGGTGCCGCCGTCGGCCTCGCGGGCGATCGCCGAGCCGACGACGTTGACGACACCGAGGACCCGGGCGCCCTTGCGCTTGAGCTCCTGGACGGCCGCGAGCACGTCGTAGGTCTCGCCGGACTGCGAGACGGCGATGTAGAGGGTGTCGGGGTCCACGACCGGGTTGCGGTAGCGGAACTCGGAGGCCGGCTCGGCGTCGGCGGGGATGCGGGCGAGGGACTCGATCAGACCCGCGCCGATGAGGCCCGCGTGGTACGAGGTGCCGCAGCCGAGGATCTTGACCCGGCGGATGCCGCGCGCCTCGCGGGCGTCCAGGTTCAGACCGCCCAGGTGCACCGTCGAGAACCGGTCGTCGATACGGCCGCGCAGCACACGGTCCACGGCGTCGGGCTGCTCGCTGATCTCCTTGTGCATGTACGTGTCGTGGCCGCCCATGTCGTAGGAGGCGGCCTCCCACTCCACGGTCTCCGGGGTGGCGGTGGTCGTGGTGCCGGTGGTGGTGTACGTACGGAAGTCGTCGGCCTTGAGCGTGGCCATCTCGCCGTCGTCGAGGGTGACGATCTGACGGGTGTGGGCGACCAGGGCGGCGACGTCGGACGCGACGAACATCTCCTTCTCGCCGATGCCGAGGACGACCGGGGAGCCGTTGCGGGCCACGACGATGCGGTCGGCGAAGTCGGCGTGCATGACGGCGATGCCGTACGTGCCCTCGATCACCTTGAGGGCCTCGCGGACCTTCTCCTCCAGGGTGGTGGCCTGGGAGCGGGCGATGAGGTGGACGATGACCTCGGTGTCGGTCTCCGAGACGAAGACGACGCCGTCGGACTCCAGCTTGGCGCGCAGCTCGGCGGCGTTGTCCACGATGCCGTTGTGGACGACGGCGACCCTGTTCTCGGCGTCGAGGTGCGGGTGCGAGTTGATGTCGCTCGGGGCGCCGTGGGTGGCCCAGCGGGTGTGTGCGATGCCGGTGGTGCCGGCGAAGCGCTTGGGGACGCGGGCCTCGAGGTCGCGGACGCGGCCCTTTGCCTTGACCATCTTCAGTGCGGCGGACTTGGGGCTGTTGATCACCACGCCTGCCGAGTCGTATCCCCGGTACTCCAGCCGCTGCAAGCCTTCCAGCAGCAGCGGAGCCACATCACGCTTGCCGATGTACCCGACAATTCCGCACATAAAGGTTCTTCCCCTCCATAGATCAGTGGTGTGCCCGGCCCCGGTAGGCTGCTCAGCCGTAGACCATGCGGCGCAGCTGGCGGAGCGAGAGCTCCGGCGGCGCCACAGCACGGTGCGGCAGCTCGGCCGCGATCCGTTCGAAGATCTGGGTGTTCACGGCGCCGCCCGACTGCAGTTCGCGGTGGCGGCGACGGACGAACTCCTCGGTCGTCTCGTCGAAGTACGCCAGCACATCGAGCACCACCCGGGCCGCCTCGCCGCGCTGGAGCGCGGTGCTGCGCACCAGGTGGTCGATGAGGTCGTCGTGCGACGGGCGCACAGACTGGCGAGGTTCGAGCACCCGTAGATATTGGAGGGCGGACGCTCCTCTTCGCAAGAATCCTGCCCGATTCCGGGCAGGGGATAGGTCACATCCGTCGACAGGTGCCCCCATCCTTCCGGATGGTTTGCGCGACGAAGGGGAATCTTCTGTCGCGGGGATGAGTAAATGGTCTACACCTTGACCGCAGTTGAGGCTCGAGGTACGCATGGTGACAGCCCGGTTGCTCTGCGCACAGACGAGACCCCGTCGAAGGGACCCCAGCCTGTGAGTCAGCCCAGACCGCTTCCCCGCCTGCTCGGTTCGCTGCTGCTCGTCACGGCGGCCGCCCTCTCCTCCGCCGCGGCCGCCGGCCAGGCCGCTGCCGCCTCCGAAGAGCGCGCCGGCGCTGTCCGCCCGCTCGGCCAGATCATCCCCGCGCCCGCCTCCGTGAGCCCCGCCGGCTCGCCCTACACCCTGACCTCGGCGACGCGTATCCAGACCGATGCCACGCCCGAGGCGCGGGCGGTCGGGGAGCGCCTCGCCGAGGTGCTCCGGCCGTCCACCGGCTACGGCCTGCCCGTGACCACGCGCCCCGCGCCGCGGTCCATCCGGTTGCGGCTGAGCTCCGCGGAGAGCGCCCTGGGCGAGGAGGGTTACCGCCTGAAGTCCGCGCCCGGCGGTGTCACCATCACCGCGCTGCGACCCGCGGGCCTGTTCCACGGTGTCCAGACGCTGCGTCAGCTGCTGCCGGCCTCCGTGGAGGAGGACACTCGCCAGGGCGGCCCCTGGCAGGTCGCCGGCGGCACCATCACCGACAGTCCGCGTTACGGGCACCGAGGCGCCATGCTGGACGTCTCACGGCACTTCCTCACCGTCGAGCAGGTCAAGCGGTACATCGACCACTTGGCCCTCTACAAGATCAACAAACTGCATCTCCATCTCTCCGACGACCAGGGCTGGCGCATCGCCATCGACTCGTGGCCGCGCCTGACCACGTACGGCGGCTCCACCGAGGTCGGCGGCGGCCCCGGCGGCTACTACACCAAGGCCCAGTACCGGGACATCCTGCGGTTCGCCTCCTCCCGCTACATGGAGATCGTCCCGGAGATCGACATGCCGGGCCACACCAATGCCGCACTGGCCTCGTACGCGGAGCTCAATTGCGACGGCGTCGCCCCGCCCCTCTACACGGGCACCGCCGTCGGCTTCAGCTCGCTGTGCGTGCCGAAGCAGGTGACGTACGACTTCGTGGACGACGTGATCCGCGAGCTGGCCGCGCTCACGCCGGGCCGGTACATCCACATCGGCGGCGACGAGGCGCACTCGACGAGCCGCGAGGACTATGTGGCCTTCATGAACAGGGTGCAGCCGATCGTCGCCAAGTACGGCAAGACCGTCGTCGGCTGGCACCAGCTGACCGGAGCGAGCCCCGCGAAGGGCGCACTCGCCCAGTACTGGGGACTCGACGGCACCAGCCAGGCCGAGAAGGCACAGGTGGCCGAGGCGGCGAAGAACGGCACAGGACTGATCCTGTCGCCGGCCGACCGGATCTACCTCGACATGAAGTACAACAGGGACACCAAGCTCGGGCTCGCCTGGGCCGGCTATGTCTCCGTGCAGCGGTCCTACGACTGGAACCCGGGGGCGTACCTGCCGGGTGCGCCCGCCGACGCGATCAAGGGCGTCGAGGCGCCGCTGTGGACCGAGACCATCTCGGAGAACGAGCACATCGACCACATGGCGTTCCCGCGCCTGCCGGGTGTCGCGGAGCTGGGCTGGTCCCCGGCGGCGACGCACGACTGGGACACCTACAAGGTGCGCCTCGCGGCCCAGGGACCGCGGCTGTCGGCGCTCGGGATCGACTACTACCGCTCGCCGCAGGTGCCATGGCCGGCGCAGTGAGGTGAGAACCGGCTGCCCGGCGGGAGGGACCGTCTTCCGCCGGGCGCCGGCCGTTGCAGGGGACCGGGCCCGCCGGCCGACTGTCATCAGGCAGTCGGCCGACTGCCCATCGAACCGGGCCAGGAGAGCTACCCGGGCCAGGAGAGCTACTCGGTCTCGGCCGGTTCCTCGCGCAGGCCGTCCTCGCTCAGACCGCGCTTCCAGTAGCCGACGAACGTGACCCGGCGGCGGTCGAACCCACGGTCGTTCACCAGGTGGCGCCGGAGCGCCTTGATCTTCCCGGACTCGCCCGCGATCCACGCGTACGCGGCGCCCTCGGGCAGTTCCGCCGCGGCAACGGCCTCCACGGCCGAGGGGGCGTTCTCCTCGCGGAAGAGCCACGTGATTTCGGCGTCCGCGACGCTCTCGAGCGGCAGACGGTCCCTCGCCTGCGGCACTTCGAGCCAGACCTTGGCCTTCTGACCGGCAGGCAGCCACTGAAGGATGGCCGCGGCGGCCGGAAGGGCCGTCTCGTCCGCCCAGATCAGTACCCAGTCGGTGTCCTCGGGAGGCCGGCATCGCACGGCGGTGTTGTCGGCGACGGCCGGTCCGAGCACCATCACCCTGTGCCCGGGCTCCGCGGCGAGCGCCCAGCGGCATGCCGGGCCGCCGTCCTCGTGTACGGCGAAGTCGATGTCCACCTCGCCGTCCTCGACCCGCTGCTCCCGCACAGTGTACGAGCGCATCACGGCCCGTACGTCCTCGGGCAGCGCACGCCAGGCGCCGAGGATCCCGTAGAGGTCACCCGCTTCGACGGGGACGACCGGGGCGTCCTGGCCGGGGTGCGGCAGGAAGAGAGACAGGGACTGGTCGCGGCCACCGGCCGTGAAGTCCCGGAGGCAGTCGCCGGTTTCCCCGGTGAAGGTGACGCGGACGAGCGACGGGCCGAGCCGCCTGGTCCGCGCGACCCGCAGGTCGAAGAAGCGGAACGGAGCGAGCTCGGCCGTGGTCGTCATCGTCAGGCGACCTTCTTCGCGTTCTCGATGGCCTTTGCGAGATCCTCGAGGATCGGCGCGCACTTGTCGTACGAGTAGATCGGCTCGGTGACACGGGGGACGACCTGACCGGCCTTCACGGCGGGCAGACCGGCCCAGGTGGGCTTCGCCTTGAGGGTGTCGGGCTGCAGGGTGCCGGTGCGGTTGTCCAGCATGATGATGTCGGCCTCGTACTTGCCGGCGTTCTCCCAGCTGAGCTCCTCGAAGAAGCCCGCCGCGTTCGGCTTCGGCTCGACGAACTTCACGCCGAGCTCCTGGAAGTAGAGGGTGTCCGCGGACATCTCGGGGACGGACACGTAGAAGAGGTCCTGGCTGCCCGAGCCGATGAGGACCTTCAGGTTCGGCTTGGCCTTGGCGGCCTGGCGCAGACGCTCGGCGGCCTTCTCGAAGCGGGCCTTGGCGTCCGTGACCTTCTTGGCCTTCAGGTCGGCGCCCAGGGACTCGGCGAGCTCCGCGCGGCGCTGCAGGGCCTTCGGCATGTTGGTCTGCGCGGCCCACAGGGCGACGCTCGGGGCCAGCTTGAGGATCTTGTCCTTCGACTGGTCCGGCACGTACCAGAGGGCGTTCTTCTCCCACATGTCCGTCACCAGCAGCTCGGGCGCGAGCGCCGCGTACTTCTCGACGTTGAACTCGCCCCAGACGTTGCCCAGGATCTCGAGCTTGGTGATGTCCAGGTCACCGGCCTGGACATCGGGCTTGCCGTCGGCGGTCCTGGTCGGCCCGAAGACTCCGGTGACCTCGATGCCGTAGTCGAACAGGGCGGCGGCTGTGCCGGTGAAGGCCACGATGTTCATCGGGGCGACCTTCGACTCGGCCTTCTGGCCGCGGTCGTCGGTGAACGACCAGGAGCCCGACTTCTTGGGCCTGTCCGATGCGCCCTTTGTGTCGTTCTTGTCGCCCTTGCCGCAGGCGGCGAGTGCGACGCCCAGTCCGAGGGCGCCGCCGACGGACAGCAGGCCGCGACGAGTGAGACGGGAGGCTCGGGCGTTGGGCATGATGATGTCCGCTTTCGTACGTACCGATTCGGCCACTGGGTAGTTCGAACGTAGGTTAGCCTAACCTTAGATCCCCGCCAGGGGTCGCCCTGTGCCGTGCACGCCGTAGGGGACGTCGACTTGCGCACGCGGCAGCGCGCGGCCCCTCGCCGGGTGCCGCGCGCTGTGTGTCGCCGGGTCAGCCGGTGAGGCCCAACTCCCTTGCGATCAGCATCCGCTGCACCTCGCTGGTGCCCTCGCCGATCTCCAGGATCTTGGAGTCGCGCCACATGCGCGCCACCGGGTACTCGTTCATGAAACCGTATCCGCCGTGGATCTGCGTGGCCTCACGGGCGTTGTCCACGGCCACCGTCGACGAGTACAGCTTCGCGACGGCCGCCTCCTTCTTGAACGGCTCGCCCCGCACCAGCCGGGACGCCGCGTCGCGCCAGCCGACGCGGGCCATGTGCGCCTTCATCTCCATGTCGGCGATCTTGAACTGTATGGCCTGGTTCGCACCGATCGGCCGCCCGAACGCGTGCCGTTCCTTGGCGTACTTCACCGACTCGTCCACACAGCCCTGCGCGAGTCCGGTCGCCAGTGCCGAGATCGCGATACGGCCCTCGTCGAGGATCCGCAGGAACTGCGCGTACCCGCGGCCCTCCTCGCCGAGCAGGTTGGAGAGCGGGACGCGGACGTCGGCGAACGACAACTCGCGGGTGTCCGAGGCGTTCCATCCCACCTTGGAGTAGGGCGCGGCGACCGTGAAGCCGGGCGTACCCGACGGGACGATGATCGCCGAGATCTCGGGGCGGCCGTCCGCCTTGCGGCCCGTCACCGCGGTGACGGTCACCAGCCCCGTGATGTCCGTGCCCGAGTTGGTGATGAAGCACTTGGAGCCGTTGATGACCCATTCGTCCCCGTCCCGCACGGCCGTGGTCTTCGTCCCGCCCGCGTCGGAGCCGCAGTCCGGCTCGGTCAGGCCGAACGCGCCCAGCAGCTCGCCCGAGCACAGCCTGGGCAGCCACTGCTGTTTCTGCTCCTCGGTGCCGAACAGGTGGAGCGGCATCGCGCCGAGCGAGACGCCCGCCTCCAGGGTGATGGCCACGGACGAGTCGACGCGGGCGAGCTCCTCCAGCGCGATACCGAGCGCGAGGTAGTCGCCGCCCATGCCGCCGTACTCCTCGGGGAACGGCAGCCCGAACAGGCCCATGCGGCCCATCTCGCGGACGATCTCGTACGGGAACTCGTGGCGCTCGTAGAAGTCGCCGATCTTCGGCGCGACCACGTCGTGCGCGAACTGCTCGACCGTACGGCGGAGTTCCTCGTGTTCGGCGGACAGCCGGTGGTCAAGGGACATCAGGAGTCACTCCTTGTGGGAGAGGGCACGGACGGTACGGGAGGCGCTGGGGCGGCCCAGCTGTTCGGCCATCCACACGCTCGTGGCGGTGAGCCGGCCGAGATCGACCCCGGTTTCGATGCCGAGGCCGTGAAGCATCCACACCAGGTCCTCGGTGGCGAGGTTTCCGGTCGCGCTCTTCGCGTACGGGCAGCCGCCGAGGCCGCCCGCAGAGGCGTCGACGACACTCACGCCGTGCTGGAGCGCGGCGAGGGTGTTGGCGAGCGCCTGACCGTAGGTGTCGTGGAAGTGCACGGCGAGCCTGCTGCTCGGCACACCGGCCTCGTTCAGCGCGGTGAGCAGGGCGCCGACATGGCCGGGTGTGGCGACACCGATCGTGTCGCCGAGGCTCAGCTCGTCGCAGCCCATGTCCGCGAGGCGGCGGGTGACGCCGACCACCTGGTCAATGGGGACCGGGCCCTCCCAGGGGTCGCCGAAGCACATGCTCAGATAGCCGCGGACCCTCAGGCCGTGCTCGACTCCCCTGGTCACGACCGGCTCGAACATGGCAAGCGCCTCGTCGACCGTGCGGTTGAGATTGGCCTTGGCGAAGGACTCCGTCGCGCTGGCGAACACGGCGACCTCACGCGCCCCCAGCCCGAGCGCACGGTCCAGCCCCCGGTCGTTGGGCACCAGGACCGGCAGCCGCACGCCGGGCAGAGCGCTCACCATCGGGAACAGCTTCTCCGCATCCGCCAGTTGGGGCACCCACTTGGGGTGGACGAAGCTCGTCGCCTCCACGGTGGTGAGGCCCGAGTCCGCCAGTCGGCGGATGAACTCGGCCTTGACCTCGGTCGGCACCACCGACTTCTCGTTCTGCAGTCCGTCGCGCGGGCCGACCTCATGGATGCGCACCCGCGCGGGCAGACCTTCGCCGCGCACGGCCATGGGCAGAGTCGTCATTTCTGCTCCTCGTCGGTCTCGTCGGGGGTGACCACGGCGAGGACCTGGTCCATCGCCACCGTCGACCCGGCGGCGACGTCGAGCTCGGTGACGGTCCCCGCGTGCGGGGCGGAGATGACGTGCTCCATCTTCATCGCCTCGACCACGAGCAGGCTCTGCCCGGCCGACACCACATCGCCCACAGCCACCTTGACGACGGTGACCGTGCCCGGCATCGGCGCCGCCAGGGTGTCCACTCCGGAGCGCGCGGCCCCGCTGAGGGACGCCTCGACCGGGTCGTGATCCAGCACATGCCAGCTGTCGCCGTCCCGGCCGAGCCAGTCGCCCGCCCGGTGGAAGGTGTGGGTGACGCCGTGCATCTCGACGGAGACCGTGTGCTCCTCGACCCGGGGCGTCGCCTGCCTGCGCACGGTGTGCGTGACCGGCTCCGCTCCCGGCACCCGCAAGGTGAAGGCGAGCGGGGCCGGTTCGCCGCCCATGCGCCAGCCGCTCGGCACCGAGAACGGATCGGTCCAGCCGCCCGTCCGTGCGGGCGCCAGCCGGTCGGACCGGACCGCGGCCGCCGCCTCGTACACCTCGTCCGGCACGCCGTCCGGGACCAGCCCCTCCGCCTCCCGTTCCACCAGGCCGGTGTCCATCTCGCCCGAGACGACCGCGGGATGGGCCAGCAGACGCCGCAGGAAGCCCGCGTTCGTCGGGACGCCGAGCGTGACGGTGTCCGCGAGGGCCGCGCGCAGCTTACGCAGGGCCGTGGGACGGTCGGGGCCGTACGCGATGACCTTCGACAGCATCGGGTCGTACAGGCTGCCGACCTCCGAGCCCTCGGTCAGGCCCGAGTCGGTGCGCACTCCCCCAAGCTCTCGGCTTCGCTCGAGCAGGGGGGACCCCCAGCCGCTCTGCGGCTCCTGGAGCCGCTGGACCGTGCCGCCGGAGGGGAGGAAACCGCGGGAGGGATCCTCGGCGCAGATCCGTGCCTCGATCGCGTGGCCCGTGAGCGTGATGTCGTCCTGGGAGAAGGCCAGCCGCTCCCCGGCCGCCACCCGCAGCTGCCACTCCACCAGGTCGAGGCCGGTGACGAGCTCGGTGACGGGGTGTTCGACCTGGAGACGGGTGTTCATCTCCATGAAGTAGTACTGCGAGGGGTCGGTGCCCGGGACGATGAACTCCACGGTGCCCGCGCCGCGGTAGCCGCAGGAGCGGGCCGCCTGCACGGCTGCCTCGCCCATCGCGGCGCGCGTCGCCTCGTCGAGCAGGACGCTCGGGGCCTCCTCGATGATCTTCTGGTGGCGGCGCTGGAGAGAGCACTCGCGCTCACCGAGGTGGACCACATTGCCGTGGCCGTCCGCCAGGACCTGGATCTCGATGTGCCTCGGGCGGTCGATCCACCGCTCGACGAGCAGTGTGTCGTCGCCGAAGGAGGCGCGGGCCTCGCGCCTTGCGGCTGCGATCTCGTCCATCAGCGCGGACTCGACCCGAGTGAGCCGCATGCCCTTTCCGCCGCCGCCCGCCGACGGCTTCAGCAGCACCGGCATGCCGATCTCGCGGGCCGCCGCGGCCAGTTCGTCGTCGGTCAGGCCGCTGCCGGACGAGCCGGGGACGACCGGGACGCCGGCCGCCTTGACGGTCTCCTTGGCCCGGATCTTGTCGCCCATGAGGGAGATCGCGGAGGCGGGCGGTCCGATGAAGACGAGCCCCGCCTCGGCGCATGCCTGGGCGAAGCCCGCGTTCTCCGCGAGGAAGCCGTAGCCCGGATGGACGGCCTGGGCGCCGGTGCGGGTCGCCGCATCCAGCAGGCGGTCGATGCAGAGGTAGCTCTCGGCGGCCGGAGCGGGGCCGATACGGACTGCCGTGTCCGCCTCGCGGACATGGCGGGCGTCGGCGTCGGCGTCGCTGAAGACCGCCACGGAGCGCACGCCGAGGGACCGCAGGGTGCGGATGACCCGAACGGCGATCTCGCCCCTGTTGGCCACCAGAACGGTGTCGAACATCGTCATCGTGAAAGGTCCCTCACATCCGGAAGACGCCGAAGCCGGCGTCTCCCAACGGGGCGTTGGCGCACGCGGTCAGAGCCAGACCCAGCACCTGCCGGGTGTCCATCGGGTCGATCACACCGTCGTCCCACAGGCGGGCCGTCGCGTAGTACGCGTTGCCCTGCTGCTCGTACTGGGCGCGGATCGGGTCCTTGAAGGCCTCTTCCTCCTGCGCGGACCACTGCTCGCCGCGGCCCTCGAGCTGGTCCCGCTTGACCGTCGCCAGCACGGAGGCGGCCTGCTCGCCGCCCATGACGGAGATCTTGGCGTTCGGCCACATCCACAGGAAGCGGGGGCTGTAGGCCCGGCCGCACATCGAGTAGTTGCCCGCGCCGTACGAACCGCCGACGACGACGGTGAGCTTGGGGACGCGGGTGCAGGCGACGGCCGTGACCATCTTGGCGCCGTGCTTGGCGATGCCGCCCGCCTCGTAGTCCTTGCCGACCATGAAGCCGGAGATGTTCTGCAGGAACAGGAGGGGGATGCCGCGCTGGTCGCAGAGCTCGATGAAGTGCGCGCCCTTCTGGGCGGATTCGGCGAACAGGATGCCGTTGTTGGCGACGATGCCGACCGGGTGCCCGTGGATCCGGGCGAAGCCGGTGATCAGCGTCTGGCCGAACTCGGACTTGAACTCGGAGAAGCGGGAGCCGTCCGTGATCCGGGCGATCACCTCGCGGACGTCGTACGGGGTGCGTGAATCGACCGGCACCGCGCCGTACAGCCCGGCCGGGTCGACCTTGGGCTCCTCCGCGGGCTCCACGCTCCATGGCAGCGGACCGCGCTCGGGGAGGGTCGCGACGATGTTCCGGACGATCCGCAGCGCGTGCGCGTCGTCCTCGGCGAGATGGTCGGTGACGCCGGAGACCCGGGAGTGGACCTCGCCGCCGCCGAGCTCCTCCGCGGTGACGACCTCGCCGGTCGCGGCCTTCACCAGGGGCGGGCCGCCGAGGAAGATCGTGCCCTGATTGCGCACGATCACCGCCTCGTCGCTCATCGCCGGGACGTACGCTCCGCCCGCCGTGCACGAGCCGAGCACCGCCGCGATCTGGGGGATGCCCGCACCGGACATCCGCGCCTGGTTGTAGAAGATCCGCCCGAAGTGCTCGCGGTCGGGGAAGACCTCGTCCTGCATCGGCAGGAACGCGCCGCCCGAGTCGACCAGATAGACGCACGGCAGCCGGTTCTCCAGCGCCACCTCCTGCGCGCGCAGGTGCTTCTTGACCGTCATCGGGTAGTACGTGCCGCCCTTGACGGTCGCGTCATTGGCGACCACCACGACCTCGCGGCCGCTGACCCGGCCGATGCCTGCGATGACTCCGGCGGCCGGCGCCTGACCGTCGTACATCCCCTCGGCCGCGAGGGGGGCGAGCTCGAGGAACGGCGACCCCGGGTCGAGCAGGGTGTCCACCCGCTCCCGGGGAAGCAGCTTCCCGCGCGCGGTGTGCCGGGCGCGGGCCTTCTCGCCACCGCCGAGGCGGGCCGCCGCGAGGCGGGTCCGCAGGCCGTCGGCGAGCTCCTGATGCGCTGCCTCATTGGCCTGCCAGGCCTCGGACGCCGGGTCCGCGGCGCTCGCCAGCACTGGTGCCTGCTGCATTGATCGAGCTCCCTTGCTCGGTTAATGAGCGTTAACGTGTTGCGTCCAGGTTAACGACCGCTAACCCGCCTGTCTAGAATGAATGTTCATGAGCACCAGGACCGCGGCCCCGACCCGCCGTGAGCAGATCCTCAAGGAGGCCGCCCGCCTCTTCGCCGAGCGCGGCTTCCACGGCGTGGGCGTCGACGAGATAGGGGCGGCGGTCGGCATCAGCGGCCCCGGTCTGTACCGCCATTTCGCGGGCAAGGACGCGATGCTGGCGGAGCTGCTGGTCGGCATCAGTGAGCGCCTCCTGAGCGGGGGGCGGCTGCGGGTCGAGGAAGCGGACACCGGCCCGGAGGCGGTCCTCGCGTCCCTCATCGACGGCCACATCGACTTCGCACTCGACGACCGCCCGCTGATCACCCTGCACGACCGGGAGCTGGACCGCCTCCGGGACAGCGACCGCAAGCTCGTGCGCCAGCTGCAGCGCCAGTACGTCGAACTGTGGGTGGCGGTCGTCCGCGAGCTGAACCCGCAGGTCGCGGAGTCGGAGGCGCGGGCTGCCGTCCACGCCGTCTTCGGCCTGCTGAACTCGACGCCGCACCTCGGCGCGAACGGAGGCGGCCCCCTGGGCCGCGCCGCCACGGAGGTCCTGCTCAGGCGCCTCGCGCACGGCGCGTTCGCGTCGCTGGGGGACTGACGCGGAGGGCCTGGTCGGGGGTCTCGCGCGCGGCGCTTTCGCCTCACCGCCGGACAGACGGGCCCGGGCGGGGCCGCCCCGGGCCGCCGCCCGGCGGGTCCAGCAGGCAATACGGTCGACACGCTCCGCGCACCCCACGGCACAATGGGTCCCATGCCGATACCCAGCCGCGCCGCTCTTGTCGACCATCTCGTCCGCTCACGTATCGCCGGAGACGTCGCCACACCGCGCGACAACAACCTCTCCCACTACCGCAAGCTCGCCAACGGCGACCGCCACTACTGGCTCGGCCTCGAGCTCGGCGACCGCTGGAGCGACGAGCAGGACGTACTGGCCGTCATGGCGGAGCGGTGTGGCGTCAACGACGACCCCGGACACCGGCAGGGACAGGACACCATCGACCCCGAGCTGACGGTCGACGCGCTCGAGCGCATGGCCGCGCGGCTGCGCAAGGCGGCCGATGCCAAGGAGCGGGTGCTCTTCGCGACCGGGCACCCCGGCGGCCTGCTCGACGTGCACCGCCTGACCGCCGCCGCGCTGCGGGCCGCCGGATGCGAGATCGTGCGCATCCCGGGCGGGCTGATGGCCGACGAGGGCATGGTCTTCCAGTTCGCCGACGTCGCCGTGCTGGAGCGCGGCGCGACCCTGTGGCACACCCACTCGCCCGTCCCCATGGCCGTCATCCTGGACGCCATGGCGCACGAGGGGCGGCCGCTGCCCGACCTGGTGGTGGCCGACCACGGCTGGGCGGGATGCGCGGGTCAGCGGGGGATCGACGCCATCGGCTATGCGGACTGCAACGACCCGGCCCTGTTCATCGGCGAGGCCGAGGGCACCCTTCAGGTGACGGTCCCGCTCGACGACCACGTCACCGACCCGCGCTTCTACGACCCGATGACGGCGTACCTGCTGGACGCGGCGGGACTCGCTCCGTCCGAGTGAGCCCCGGCCGGACTCGCCCCGTCCGAGTGGTCTCCGGCGGGCTCAGTCCCGCCAGGTGCCGCGTACGACGCAGTACGTGCCCGCGAGCAGCGCCAGGGAGAGCGCGCCGCGCAGGGTGAGGCCGACGGCGTAGCGCCGGCCCGTGCCGAGCTCGAGAACCCACTCCCGCAGGCCGAGGAACGACACCGCAGCGCCGACGATCAGTACCGCGCCGCCGACGGTCCACGCCGCCCGGGCGTGGGGGGACGCCTTCGCCCATCCGGCGGTCCCGGCCGCGCCGTGCGCCGGGTCATCGGCGTACGACGGTTCCTCCTCGACCGGGAGTACCGCATTCATCAGTTCCCCTGCTGGGACGGGCCCGGCGGCCCGGGCGGCGTGTCCCCGGAGGGATGGTCCGGCTCCGGGGGATCCGGGCGGGCGCTTGTGGCGTCCTAGGATCTGCATCCAGGCTCGCAGCCGCAGGCGCCGCATCGCTCAGACCACAGGACGACCTTTGCTCTACGACTTGAGGCCGCCGGTGCGTGTGCTCCTCGTCGACGACGAGGAGCTCGTACGTACCGCGCTGCACCGCATCCTCGACGCCGCCGACGCCGTGACCGTGGCCGCCGCCTGCGACGGGCCGGACGCCGTCGCCACCGCCCGGCGGCTCGCCCCGGACCTGGTGCTGCTCGACATCGACATGCCGGGAGCCCACGGCCTCGACGTCCTGCGCGACCTGCGGGCCCTGCCCGATCCGCCCGTGGTGGCCATGCTCACCGCGCTCGACCGGTCCGACCACGTCGAGCAGGCGCTGCGCGACGGTGCGTCCGGCTTTCTGCTCAAGACCACCGAGCCGCGTCTGTTCGTCGACGCCGTGCGGCTGCTCGCCGCCGGTGGTGTGATCTGCACGCCGCCCGGCAGCGCCGCGGTCCTCGGCCGCTGGGCACGACCCGCGCCGGCGGCCGTACCCATCGGGCCGGACGACCTCACCGGCCTCACCGGCCGGGAGCGCGACGTTCTCGCACTGATCGCGGCCGGCCTGGCCAACGCGGACATCGCCACGCACCTCGGCATGGGCGTGACCACGGTCAAGACGCACATCGGCGCGCTCAAGCGGAAGCTCGCCGTGAACAGCCGGGTGGGCCTCGCGGCGGTCCTCCACCGGTCGGCGGGCGGACGGGACCGGCAATGACCGCGCGTACGTGGGCGGTCGAGGCCCTTGTCGTCGTCCTCGCCGTCGCAGAGGTCCTGGCCACCCGTGGCTGGCTGGAGGACTGGATGGCGGCGGGCGCGCTCGTCGTCGCTGGTGCGCTCGTCCTGCGCAGGCGCTTCCCGCGCACCGTGCTCGCCCTCGCCCTGGCCACCCTCGCCACCGGGGTGCTGTGGCTGCCGGTGCTGTGCGCGCTGCACGCGCTCGCCGCGTCCGAGCGCCGCCGTGGCGAGGTGGTCGCCGGGTCGGCAGCCGTCGCCGTCGTGGCGTTCGTCCCGTGGCGGGACCTGGGTGGACACGTATGGTCGCTGCCGGACACCACCCTCGCGATCCTGCTGGCCGGGCTGCTGGCCGTCGCCCCCGCCGCCCTCGGCCTGCTGGGCCGCGCCCGCGCCGAACTCGCCGGCCGCCTCGCCGAGCTGGCCCTCTCCCGCGAACGCGAGCGCCGTTACGCCGCGGAACAGGCCGCACTGCGCGAACGGGAGCGGCTGGCCCGAGATCTGCACGACACGGCCGCGCACCACCTGAGCCTGATCAGCCTGCGCGCCGGCGCGCTGGCCGCGACCGCCGACTCCGCCCCGTATCGGGAGGAGGCCGCGGCCCTGGGCGAACTCGGCCGCCGGGCAGCGGCCGACCTGCGCCGGGCCATCCGCCACGACGGCCCCGGCCTGGACCGGCTGCCGGAACTGCTCGAGGCAGCGGCCGACATCGTGGCCTCGGTCCACCTCGAACCGGGCGACTGCCCCCCGGCCGTCCAGCACACCGCGTACCGCATCGTGCAGGAGGCCCTGACGAACATCCGCCGCCATGCCCCGGGCGCCTCGGCCGAGGTCTCGGTCCGCCGCGCAGGCGGCGCTCTGCGCATCACGGTCCGCAACACCCCGCCGTCGGGACCATGTGCCGCGCCGGACCAGGGCGGTCACGGTCTGCCCGGCCTCCGCACCCGTGCGGCAGCCCTCGGTGGCACCCTCACGGCGAACCCGACACCGGACGGGGGCTTCGCGGTGAACGCGACCCTGCCGGTGCCGACGGCGGCGTACTGAAGCGGCGGGCGACGGGGCGTACGTCAGCCCTTGATTGCAGAATCACTCGTACAGCGGACTTCCTGCGCCTGGAGCTGCGCTATACATTGGGGTATATATACGTTCTGATGTATGGAAGATCCCTATGTGGTCGAGATCGAACCTGAGGTCAAGCTGTGGCTCGCCAACCTGTCCGAACGCGATGACCTCATCGTCGAGCACATCGTCGGGCCTCTCGCGTGCTGCGCGACCACTCTGGGTGAGCCATATACGCGCCATCTCGGCGGCCCGGTGCGCGAGTTGCGCTTCGACCTTGGGCAGAATCGTGATGCCGTACGGCTCCCTTACTGGCTCGCACCCGGGCGGAGAATCGTCCCGTTGACGGTCTTTCGCAAGAGCCCACAGCGGGAAGACGCCGAAGTGGCTCGTGCCAAGCGGGCGCAGGCGGTCTGCGAGGCGGAACATGAACCGGCGCCCGAGGAATACATCCGCGTCATCACGGAGGGACGACCCCGATGACAAGCCACGCACATTGGAAGCCTGCCCGAGACAAGCAGATCGCGAAGGGCATCAGCGAAAGCCCGGAGGTCGCGCGCCGGCGAGAGGAGATCAGGCTGGCTTTCGACCTCGGCCAGGCCGTGTACGACCGGCGGGCCGAGCTCGGGATCTCGCAGACCGAACTGGCCAGGCGCGCCGAAATGACGCAGCCGCAGATCTCCAAGCTCGAACTCGGCGGAACCATGCCGACGCTGCCGTTGCTGGCCCGCCTGGCGCGTGCCCTCGACGCGGCGCTCAGCCTGGAACTGGACGGTGACACCTCACGCGTGGTCTTCAACGCGCACACGCCCGCTGCCTGAGCAGCGGGCGTGCGGGCGGTTGTTGTGGCCTCAGTCGCGGGGGACGCGGACCACGCCCTCCTGGATGACCGTGATCGCCAGGTGTCCGTCCTGTGTCCAGATGCGGGCCTGGCCGAGGCCGCGGCCGCCGGACGCGGACGGCGACTCCTGGTCGTACAGCAGCCACTCGTCCGCGCGGAACGGCCGGTGGAACCACATCGCGTGGTCCAGCGACGCGCCGACCACGTCGCCGACCGCCCAGCCGCCCCGCCCGTGCGCGAGCAGCACCGAGTCGAGCAGCGTCATGTCGGAGACGTACGTGGCCAGGCAGACGTGCAGCAGGGAGTCGTCGGCGAGCTTGCCGTTCGCCCGGAACCACACCTGGGAGCGCGGCTCGCGCGGCAGGCCGGCCGTGCCGTACGGCGGCTCGTCCACGTACCGCAGGTCGACCGCCGCCCGTGCCTCCAGCAGCCGGTCCACCACACCCGGGTCGACGAAACGGTCCGCGTACCGCGGCAGCATCTCGGCAGCCGTCGGCAGCGTCTCCGGGTCCGGGGCGTCCGGCATCTTCGTCTGGTGCTCCAGGCCCTCCTCGTACGTCTGGAACGACGCCGAGAGGTGGAAGATCGGCTGCCCGTGCTGGACGGCCACCACCCGGCGGGTGGTGAACGAGCGGCCGTCGCGGATGCGGTCGACCGTGTAGACGATCGGCGCGCCCGGGTCTCCCATGCGCAGGAAGTACGAGTGCAGGGAGTGGGCCGTGCGGTCGCCGGGGACTGTACGGCCCGCGGCGACCAGCGCCTGGGCCGCTACCTGCCCGCCGAAGACCCTGGGGACGACGGCGGAACGGGAGCTGCCGCGGAAGATGTTCTGCTCGATCTGCTCCAGGTCGAGCAGATCGAGCAGATCGTCGAGTGCTGAGCTCATGAGGTGACGGTACTCAGAGGATTTACAGGCCCATGTCCTTCGCGATGATCATCTTCATGACCTCGCTGGTGCCGCCGTAGATGCGGTTGACGCGGTTGTCCGCGTACAGGCGGGCGATCGGGTACTCGTTCATGAAGCCGTAACCGCCGTGCAGCTGGAGGCACCGGTCGATGACGCGGTGCGCGACCTCGGTGCAGAACAGCTTCGCCGACGCGGCCTCCGCGGCCGTGAGCTCGCCCGCGTCCAGCGCCTCCGTGGCGCGGTCGGCGACGGCCTCGGCGGCGTCCACCTCGGCCTTGCAGGCGGCCAGTTCGAACTTGGTGTTCTGGAACGACGCGACCGTCTTGCCGAAGACCGTACGGTCCTGCACGTACTCCTGGGCGAACCGGACGGCGGCCTTGGCCTGCGCGTAGGCGCCGAACGCGATGCCCCAGCGCTCGGACGGCAGGTTCTGGCCGAGGTAGTAGAAGCCCTTGTTCTCCTCGCCCATCAAGTCCTCGACGGGGACCTTGACGTCGACGAACGCCAGCTCCGCGGTGTCGGACGTCTTCAGGCCGAGCTTGTCCAGCTTGCGGCCGACCGAGTAGCCCTCTGCCTTGGTGTCCACCGCGAAGAGGGAGATGCCGTGGCGACGGTCCTCTGCGGTCGGCGCGGCTGTGCGGGCGCACACGATCACGCGGTCGGCGTGCACACCACCGGTGATGAAGGTCTTCGCGCCGTTGAGGACGTAGTGCGTGCCGTCCTCGGAGAGCTTGGCAGTGCTCTTCATGCCCGCGAGGTCGGAGCCGGTGCCGGGCTCGGTCATCGCCAGCGCCCACATCTCCTCGCCGGAGACGAACTTGGGCAGGAAGCGCTTCTTCTGCTCGTCGGTGGCGAGCGCCTTGATGTAGGGGAGGGCGAGCAGCACGTGCACGCCGGAGCCGCCGAAGTTCACGCCCGCACGGGCGGTCTCCTCGTAGAGCACGGCCTCGAACTTGTGCGTGTCCATTCCGGCGCCGCCGAACTCCTCGGGCACGTTGATGCCGAAGATGCCCAGCTCACCGAGCTTGAAGTAGAAGTCGCGCGGCGCCTGGCCCGCAGCGAACCACTCGTCGTAGACCGGGACGACCTCGGCCTCGATGAAGGCCCGGATGGTCTCCCGGAACGCCTCGTGGTCCTCGGTGAAAACGGTACGGCGCACGGACGCCTCCCTCGTAGTGGTCACAGTATGTCTAAGCGCTTGCTCAGGCTAAGTTACCCGGGGGTTGTTGAAAGTGTCCATAGTGATGCTCGGCACGCTCGGGCACGGCAACGGCCCCGTCGTACGACGGGGCCGTGGGTGAAGGTCAGGCTCGGAACGCGTTCAGCAGGGGATTCCCTTCGACCGCAGCCACTCGCACTGCGTCTCGCCGGACGTCTTGCCGCCGTCGTAGGCGCGGGGATCCCGGTAGCCCGGACCGACCGGCTCGTGATCCTCGAACACGCCGTCGCCGTCGATGTCCCCACCGTTGGGATCGATGACCCCGCTGGGGTTGCGGCAGTTCGGGCGATCGGCCGGGTCCGTGGTGCAGACGTTCTCGTCGGTGGCGACCTTCTCCGCAGCGGCCTGCTGCGCGGCCTTCTCCGCCGCCGTGTGCTGGGCCGTGGCCTGGGTTGCGAGAGCCGTCCCGAGTGAGGCGCCCCCGAGTTGCAGGGAGACATGGGCGGAGCGGGGAGGTGGTGGGGATCCGGCGGCCTGGGTCCCGCAGGCGGTGAGGGCCGGGAGCAGGCATGCGCCCAGAAGTGCGGTTCCCGCGAAGATGCCGGTCCGGCGGCGGTTTGTGTGAATCGTGCCCATGGTCCGCCCAATGTGAGAAATGTCCGCTTGCCGGATGAACGCTACGGCGGCCGGCCCGGCCGGTCAACGGCTCCGTGAAGGTCCCGCCTGCAACGAACGGGACACGACGCCCAGGACGGCGAACGCCGCACGGCACCATGATCGGCATGAAGCCTGCCGCGCGGATGCCGCGCTCTCTGATGTCCGTGACCGCCGTGGTGTCCGTCGCCCTCGTCGGCTGCGGGACGGAAACCGCCGGAGGCGGAGCCGACCGGTCCGAACTCGAGGCGCGCGCCCGTGCCGCGCAGGTGGCGATCGAGAACGTCTACGTCACCGAGGTGCCCGGATATGAGGTCGCCAAACAGTCCGTGGGCGTCCTCGGGGCCGACGGGTTCTCGGCGACGTATGTGAAGCAGGGTGCCGGCACGCAGATACGCCTCGGCGTCGACCGGGGCGCCATCGACGCGGCGAGCTGCCCGAAGATCCCGGTCGGCGTCGGCAGCGGCGGCATGGGAGGCACCGTCGAGTGCGAGCAGGACGGCACGAACTGGTACCGCACGAGCGGCACGGAGCACGAGTACGTGACCGAGGTGGACGGGCGTCTGGTGCGGCTCAACGCCGACGCGGGGACGGTGGACCGAGCCACCCTGCGCGAGGCCGCCGAGGCCGCGCACGCCGCGAGCGACGCGGAACTCGACGCCGTGCTGCCTCCGGCGCGCGAGGACGCCGGACAGCCCGTCGAGCGCGGCGACCTGCCTCCGGCCGGTGACGGCGCGCCGAACAACGAGGTCGGCGTGGGCGGTTGAGCGGCGGGCTAGCGGCCGGAGTGCTTCAGGTCCGCGATGAACGCGGACCACGCGGCGCTGTGGAACATGAGCGCGGGGCCCCCGGGGTTCTTGGAGTCGCGGACCGGGACGCCGGTGGGGTGGTTGTCCAGGACTTCGACGCAGCTGCCGCCGTCACTGTTGCTGTACGAGGACTTGCGCCATGCGGTCAGACCGGTTGGGTCCGGGGTGATCCGTTCACTCATGTTCTTCATAGTCCTTTGCGATCGCCCTCATCAGGGTGACGGACTCCCGCAGCGGAAGTGCGTCACCCAGGGCCAGATCGTATGTGCCCTGAAGGCGTTGGACCATGGCAGGGGAATCGTGCAACTTTCCCATGAACATGCCCTCGCTGTAGGCGGTCGGTGGCTGGTCCTCGAACCACATCAGGGACACCATCCCGAGGAGCAGCGAGTGCGTACCGAGGCTCAGCGGCAGGACGTGCAGGCGGATCCGCTCGCTTTCGACGAGGCCGATCAAGTAGTGGATTTGCTCCGCCATGACCCGCGGGCCGCCCGTGGGGCGACGTAATACGGCCTCGTCCAGCAGGGCGGAGACCGCTGGTCTCACCGCGTTGTCGAGGACCCTCGCCCGCTCAAGCCGTGTGACAACGAGCCTGTCACGTTCTTCCTCACTCCTGGGAGGGAAGCTGACGCGCAGGATCGCACGCGCGTACGCCTCGGTCTGGAGGATGCCGGGCACGTAAGAAAGCGCGAACTCGCGAATCACCGTCGCCTGTTGTTCGAGCTGGCGCGCCGCCTCGAAGTAGTCCGCGACCGCCACGTCCTCCTGCGGCAGGAAGCTGCTCAGCACGTTTCCCGTGTTCAGCGCTCTGTCGAGCCGGCGAGCGTCCTCCTTCGACGGGATGCGGCGGCCCGCCTCGATGTGGGCGATGTGCGAACGGGTCATGATCGCCGAGTCGGCCAGTTCCTGTTGCGTCAGGCCGGCCGACTCGCGTTGAGCCCTGAGCCATTCCCCATAGGTGTTACTCATCGTCAACTCCCGTGCGACAAAAGCCCTGTCACCTCGAAACCCCTGGTCAGCGTAGCCCCGCCCGTCTCACTCTGTGAGGGCATCGCTACACGGCGATGACATGAAGGACCCCCGCGACCGAGCGACCGATCCGGGGGCGTGGCCATCAACCACCAGGAGTCGACGACATGTTGCACAGTACCGCGCGCATCCTCGAGCCGCTGCTGCGGCTCTTCTGGCCGCCGAGGGGGCGCCATCGCTCGCCGGTCGTAAACCCGGCGCCACCGCCGTACTCGCCCAGGCCGGTACACGCGCCCGACCTTGTGGTGCCAGGCGAGCTGAGCCCCCTCGTCCGCCCGTATCTCGTCGCGTACGAGCTCCGCGAGGAGGCCCGCCGTCAGCGGGCCCGGCGGCGTGCGCTGTGGCTGGCGGTCCGCGGGATCGACATCGGCCCGCGTCTGATCCACGGTGTGGAGGTGACCGCATGAGCGGCACCGGCCGACTGCTCCCGTGGTCCACACCGGAGGGCAAGCCCTGTTACGTGCTCGGTGACGGGACCGGTTACGTCTCTCGTGTCGCCGACAACGTCGAGAGCGTGCAGCTCACCATGGCCGACGAACTGCTCGACCATGTCGACGACATGCTCGCCGACCGCCGGGCGACCCCCGAGCAACTGCGCTACGTCGTGGCACGTCTGGCCGAGGCGCTGCGGGACGTCCACCGCATCGCCCGCAGCCGGGGTGCGCGGCTGCCGGCGGCTCAGCCCGGCAGGGACGGCGCCGGCCCAGGCTGCTGGTCCTCGCCGTCGTAGGCGGCCAGTGCCGCCTGGCGGTACTCGAGGAGGTCGCCGAGGTCCTCGGGAGTCAGGTGCTCGTGTGTCAGCTTCACCGTGGCCCGGCCCTCCAGTGCCGCCCACGCCTGGCGGGCGCGCTTGTTGGCGCGGCATCTGGTGTCGCCGCGCAGGAAGCCCGCGCCCGCCGCGAAGCCGGCGGAGGCCAGAGCGAGCAGGGCCGCGGGGATACGGGCGTCGGCCGTCGCGAGTCCCGCAGCGCCCGCGGTGCCGGCGAGCAGGGCCGCGGGGAAGCCGAGGGCGATGTGGGCCTTGGCCCAGAACTCGGCCCGCCGGTGGGCGAGTCGCTTCTGGCGCGTGGCCTCGCCCCGTAGCCGCTCGATCTCCGCGCGGAGGCGGCGCATGGGCTCGTCCGGGTCCGCGAGTGTGGTTCCGTCAGCGGGAGTGACCATGCGGGAATTCCAACACACTTGCTCCGTAAGGGAATTGGTGTGCAGCGACAGCCTTCGGGTGCGGCAGTCGTCGGCTTGCTACGGAACCGAGGTGTCCGATCACCGGTTCGCTACGGAACCGAGGTGTCGGATCACCCGTGCCGTAGCGCGAACCACAGCTCCATGCGGACGTCCGGGTCGTCCAGGTCCTCGTCCAGCAGGGCCGCGCAACGGCCGATGCGCTGGCGGACCGTGTTGCGGTGGATCCCCATCGCCGCGGCCGTGCGGTCCCAGCTGCCGTGCAGCGACAGCCAGGTGCGCAGGGTCTCTGTGAGGGCGGGGGAGTCCGCGAGCGGGGCGAGGCGGAGCAGGGCCGCGTCGGGGGAGAAGGGAGCGGTGTCCCGGTGGCGGACCAGGTCCTTGTGGGTGGCCGCCGCCCTGCGTACGGCCCGGGCGGCCTGCGCGTCGGCCGCGGCCAGCTCTTCCGGGCCGGCGGGGGCGCTGACGCCCAGGGTCCAGCCGGGCTGTGCGGCCGCCTCGCGGCCGTCCGGCAGCAGGACCCGCACGGAGCCGTCCGCGTCCGGGTCGACGAGCGCGCTGCCGAGGGCCGCGCCGAGCGCGGCCGCGGCGAAGGGGGAGCGGTCGTCGCCCCGCGCGTGGACGACGGTCCAGGGCCCAGGCCCCAGCAGCGGAGCGGTCCCGGCCGGCGTCGCGCCGAGCAGCAGCCGGACGAGCGCGGCGCTGCGGTCCGTCGCCTTGGCGCCCTGGTGCGGGGCGGTGAGCAGGGAGAGCAGCACGACGGCGACCCCGGCGACCGTGTGGTCCCCGGCCTCCCGGCCGGGCGTGGCCAGCCCGAGCACGAGGCCCTGGTTGCCGCCGAGGGCGTACGCGGAGAGATGGCCTGCAGCCGTCAGGTCCGTCGCCGAGGCGGGAGACGGCCGGAGCGCCCCGCCGGGGTCCGGGTTCACCACCCGTGCCAGCCGCGTCACCCCCGCCACCGCCGCGTCGGACGGCTCGCGGCCCGCCGCGGACAGCGGGGCCCCGTCCGGACCGAGCAGTACCGCCCAGCCCTCCAGCCGTACGGCCAGCTGATGCAGCACGGCCGGGACCGGATCGGGGCGGGCCGCCGCCGCGGCCAGGCCTTGCTGGGCCTGGGTGACCCGGCGCAGCTCCCGGTGGCGGGCCTCCGCCATCAGCCGCCACACGGCCCGCGCGATCGCCGTGAACGTCGTGCGCGGCGGTACCTCCAGGAGCGCCAGCCCGCGCCGCTCGCACGCCTCGACCAGCTCATTGGGCACGGTGTCGTACACCGGCGTCACCCCGAAGCCGAGCGCGACCGCCCCGGCCTCGACGATGCGCGACACGTACCGGTCAGGGTCCTTCAGCAGTACGCCGGCGCTCAGCAGCAGCTCGCCGCCGAGAAGGTACGGATAGGGATCCGCCATCTCCGAGGTGTGCACCATGTGGACGGCCGTGCCGAGGTCCGCGGGCGGGCCCGCGAGCTGGCGCAGCCCCAGCTCCTCGTCGGCGAGCAGGGCCGCCAACGGGACGGGTGGGGTGGGGGGCGCCGTCGTGGGCTCCGGCATGGACGGTCCATCCATCAGCGATGAGGAGAATGGATAAAACGTACACTTCAAGGACGCATTCCGGCCACCTACCGTCGTTCCTCACAAGCGCGCATTCACGACCGTTCCGGGGGACGAAGCGGAAGGAAGCCGATGGCTGTCGACTACGCAGTGATCGTCGTTTATCTGGCCGGCATGCTCGGCATGGGCTGGTGGGGCATGCGCCGCGCCAAGTCCAAGAGCGAGTTCCTCGTTGCGGGCCGCCGCCTCGGCCCCTGGATGTACTCCGGCACCATGGCCGCGATCGTCCTCGGCGGCGCGTCGACCATCGGCGGTGTCGGCCTCGGCTACAAGTACGGCCTGTCGGGCGCTTGGATGGTCTTCGCCATCGGCCTCGGGCTGCTCGCCCTGTCGGTCTTCTTCTCCGCGCGGATCGCCCGTCTGAAGGTCTACACGGTCTCCGAGATGCTCGACCTGCGGTACGGCGGCAAGGCGGGCGTCATCTCGGGCGTCGTGATGTGGGCCTACACGCTGATGCTCGCGGTCACCTCGACCATCGCGTACGCCACGATCTTCGACGTCCTCTTCGACATCAACCGCACCGTCTCGATCATCCTCGGCGGAGCGATCGTCGTCGCGTACTCGACCCTCGGCGGCATGTGGTCGATCACCCTCACCGACATGGTGCAGTTCGTCGTCAAGACCATCGGCGTGCTGCTGCTCCTGCTGCCGATCGCGGTCGTCAAGGCCGGCGGCTTCAGCGAGATGAAGGCCGCGCTGCCCACCGAGTACTTCACCCCGCTCGGCATCGGCGGCGAGACGATCTTCACGTACGTCCTGATCTACACCTTCGGCATGCTGATCGGGCAGGACATCTGGCAGAGGGTGTTCACCGCCCGCAGCGACAAGGTCGCGCGCTACGGCGGCACGGTCGCCGGCACGTACTGCCTGGTCTACGCCCTCGCCGGCGCGGTCATCGGCACGGCGGCCAAGGTCCTCTACCCGAACCTCGCCAACGCCGACGACGCCTTCGCCACCATCGTCAAGGACGAACTCCCCATGGGTGTGCGCGGCCTCGTGCTGGCCGCCGCCCTCGCGGCCGTCATGTCCACCTCCTCCGGCGCGCTGATCGCCTGTGCCACCGTCGCCAACAACGACATCTGGTCCCGCCTGCGCGGACTGGTCGACAGGGGCGGCGAGCACGACGAGGTGAAGGGCAACCGCGCGTTCATCCTGATCATGGGCATCGGGGTCATCTGCATCGCCATCGCGCTCAACAACGTCGTCGAGGCCCTGACCGTCGCCTACAACCTCCTCGTCGGCGGCCTGCTCGTCCCAATCCTCGGCGGTCTGCTGTGGAAGCGCGGCACCGTGTACGGCGCGCTGTCCTCGGTCGTCGTCGGCGGCTGCTCGGTCATCGGCCTCATGGCCGCGTACGGGATCCTCGCCAACGAGCCCGTCTACTACGGGCTTCTCGCCTCGCTCGCGGCCTATGTGATCGTCAGCCTGGCCACGCCGCCGACCGACGCGGCCGTCCTCGCCAACTGGCGCGAGCGGCTCGCCGGCCGGGGCGGCGACGAGGAAGCGCAGCCCGAGCCCCCGGCGGCCGAACCGGCAGCCGTACACAGCTAAAGTCGTACAACCGCACTGAAGTACGATGAAGCGTCACAAAGCGTAGGAAAGAAGGCAATCCATATGAGCAGCAACGAGCAGCCGCGCGGCCCCGTCGACTCCTCCCGCATCCCGCGGTACGCCGGGCCCGCGACGTTCGCCCGGCTGCCCAGGCTCGACGAGGTCGGCACCGCCGACGTCGCCGTGGTCGGCGTTCCCTTCGACACCGGCGTCTCCTACCGCCCCGGTGCGCGCTTCGGCGGCAACGCCATCCGCGAGGCGTCGAGGCTCCTGCGCCCGTACAACCCGGCACAGGACGCCTCGCCCTTCGCTCTCGCCCAGGTCGCCGACGCCGGCGACATCGCGGCCAACCCGTTCAACATCAACGAGGCCGTCGACACCATCGAGGCCGCCGCGGACGACCTCCTCGGCACCGGCGCCCGCATGATGACGCTCGGCGGCGACCACACCATCGCCCTGCCGCTGCTGCGCTCCGTCGCCAAGAAGCACGGTCCGGTCGCGCTGCTGCACTTCGACGCGCACCTCGACACCTGGGACACGTACTTCGGCGCGGAGTACACGCACGGCACGCCGTTCCGGCGGGCCGTCGAGGAAGGCATCCTCGACACCTCCGCCCTGTCCCACGTGGGCACGCGCGGACCGCTGTACGGCAAGCAGGACCTCGACGACGACGAGAAGATGGGCTTCGGCATCGTCACCTCCGCCGACGTCATGCGCCGCGGCGTGGACGAGGTCGCCGACCAGCTGCGCCAGCGCATCGGCGACCGTCCGCTGTACATCTCCATCGACATCGACGTGCTCGACCCGGCGCACGCGCCCGGCACCGGCACGCCCGAGGCGGGCGGCCTCACCTCCCGCGAACTGCTCGAGATCATCCGCGGCCTGGCGTCGTGCAACCTCGTCTCCGCCGACGTCGTCGAGGTCGCCCCGGCCTACGACCACGCCGAGATCACGTCCGTCGCCGCGTCGCACACGGCGTACGAACTGACGACGATCATGTCCCGCCAGATCGCCGCGGCGAGGACCGCCCAGTGACCCACGACCACGATCTGGTGCTGCGCCCCACGCCGGCGCAGACCGCAGCGGCCCTCAGCCCCCCGCCCGGCCGCAACGGCGGCGATCTCGTCGTCGAGACCCTCTCCGGGCTCGGCGCCACGACGGTCTTCGGCCTGCCCGGCCAGCACGCGCTCGGCATGTTCGACGCGCTGCGCCGCTCGTCGCTGACCTACGTCGGCCTGCGGATCGAGAACAACGCCGGGTTCGCGGCCGACGCGTACGGCCGGATCACCGGCGAGGCGGCGCCGCTGCTGCTGTCGACCGGCCCGGGCGCGCTGATGTCCCTGGCCGCGCTGCAGGAGGCGGCCGCGGCGTCGGCCCCTGTGCTCGCGATCGGCAGCCAGGTGCCCACCGCCGGGCTCGGCGGCGGCCGTCACGGTTACCTGCACGAACTGCGCGACCAGCAGGCGTCGTTCCGCGACATCGTCAAGTCCGTGCACATCGTGCGCACCGCGTCGCAGATTCCGTCCGCCCTCGCGGCGGCGTGGGAGTCGGCACTGACCGCGCCGCACGGACCGGTATGGGTCGAGATCCCGCAGGACGTGCTCCTCGCAGAGACCACGCTGCCGGTCGTCACCGCCATGGACGCCACCCCCGAAGAGGTCGTCCCCCGCCCCGAACTGACCGCCGTGGCAGCCGATCTGCTGTCGTCCGCCGTGCGGCCGGTGATCATCGCCGGTGGCGGGGTCGTACGCTCCGACGCCTCGGGAAAGCTCCTCGCGCTCGCCGAGAAGCTCGACGCGCCGGTCGTCACCACCTTCGGCGGCAAGGGCGCCTTTCCCTGGGAGCATCCGCTGTCCCTCCAGTCCTGGCTGGAGGACCGCCACATCACCGACTTTCTGGAGTCGGCCGACGTACTGCTCGTCGTCGGCTCGGGGCTCGGTGAACTGTCCTCGAACTACCACACGTTCGCGCCCCGTGGCCGGGTGATCCAGATCGAGGCGGACCTCGGCAAACTGGAGTCGAACCACGCGGGCCTCGGCATCCACGCGGACGCACGCCTGGCGCTGTCCGCCCTGCTGGAGACCGTCGAGGTGGGGGCCGAAGGGCCACGGGGGAGTACGGGCCCGTCGGCCGCCGACGCCGTACGGGACGTGCTCGCCGCGGTCCGCACCCGGATCGCCGCCCAGGAACTGACCCTGGAACAGCAGATCCTCGAATCCGTGCGGGCGGCTCTGCCGGACGACTCGCCCAGCTTCTGGGACATGACGATCCTGGCGTACTGGGCGTGGTCGGCCTTCGACGCGCGCCGGCCCAACACCATGCACTCGGCGCAGGGCGCGGGCGGTCTCGGTTACGGCTTCCCGGCGGCGCTCGGCGCGGCAGCCGCCGACCGTACGCGTCCGGTGCTCGCCGTCTCGGGCGACGGCGGTGCGATGTACTCCATCGCCGAACTGGCCACCGCCCGGCAGTACGACCTGCCGGTGACCTGGCTGATCGTGGACGACGGGGGCTACGGCATCCTGCGCGAGTACATGACGGACACGTTCGGCGAGGCCACGGCGACGGAGCTGTCGCGCCCGGACTTCGTCGCTCTCGCCGAGTCCTTCGGCGTCCCGGCGGTACGGACGTCCGCGGAGACGCTGAGCGAGGACCTGGCGAAGGCGTTCGCCGCGCCGGGCCCGTCGGTGGTGGTGCTTCCGGCGCTGCTGCGGATGTTCGCCCCGACACACATGTGACGGACACTCGTCCGGCACTCGCGGCCACCCGGCCCCGCCATCCCCTTCCCCCGGGCGGCGGGGCCGGGTCACACCCCGGTCTCCGGGGATCAGTGCCTCACTTCTGCAGCGTGTGCGTGGGCGCGTACTTGACCATCTGCTGGTGGTAGCCCTCGCGGAACTGCGTCACCTGCGCCGCGTCGAGGCTGTGCAGGTGCCTGCCGTTGGCCGGCAGGAAGTCCGGTATGGAGCGGAACAGCTCATCGGCGGCCTTCACATGGTCCCGCCCCCGCGCTCGCGCCCGGAGCAAGTGCTCCGCAGCCTCCTGGAGCAGGCCCGGGATCTTCTTGGACGGACTGCGCTGCACCTCCACGCGGGGCTGCAGTTCCGCGAGCTTGCTGTTGCCGGTGCCGGTGCCGATGGCGCAGAGCGCTTCCAACGTCGCGTACAGCTGTCCGCAGAGCTGCGCGGGCGTGGGCTTGGCGTCGGCCATGGGACTCCCCCTCCTCGTCGGTCCGTCCGACGACTGCCGAGAGTCACTACCCACGGCCGATGGCTGTGGAACGCCGGTCAGGCACCGTCCCCGACGGCCGTGGTGTCGGCGAAGGAGTGGTGCTCGTGGGCGACGACCCATCGGCCCTGCTCCTTGCGCAGCCCGGCGCTGAGCCGCAGTCGGGTCTCCGGACGGTCGGTGAGCTCCTTCGGGGTCCCGCAGCGCAGCAGGGCGTGCGCGAAGGCGACGTCGGTGCCTGCGGTGACGTCGAGGGAGAGGATCTCGAACGCCGCGCCCTGCGCCTGCCACTCGAAGAACGGCGGCCACGTCTCGCGGTAGGCGTCGATACCCCGGACGCCCTCGTGAGGCGGCGGTACGTCGAACATCACGATGTCGTCGGCATGATCCACGAGGACGGCCTCCAGGTCCCCCTTGTGCACGGCCGAGGCCCAGCGCTCGATCAAGCCACGGATCTGCTTCTCGTCGTCAGTCATGGTTCTGCCCCTGTCGGGTGGCGGTCTCTACAAGGAGTTCTCTACAAGGTCGACTCCGCCGCCCGCCCGAACTCATCGCCGGCCCGTCGCCTCGCCGCCCCGTTGGGAACGAAGCCGAGGTGGACCGGCTCGGGGTGGGTGTTGCGTGCCTCGGTCAGCCCGGCCAGAAGGGCGGGCAGCTCTGTGGAGGCCACAGCGCGTCGGCCGGCGCGGCCGGCTCGTGCCGGGTCCACCAGCGCCAGTGCAGGATCCTGTCCTCGGCGTGGGCGGCGGACACATCGCCCGTCGGTTCCCGTCGCGGACCGTGGCCGAGGTAGATGTGCTCGTGCCGGCGCACGGGGACGCCGGCCCGGGTGAAGTCGTGCTCCCAGGTGCACAGCAGCGGACCGGGCTCCAGGTCCGCCCATCCGGTCTCCTCCCGCAGCTCCCGCCGCGCCCCGTCGCGCGGGTCCTCAGCCGCTTCCAGGCCACCACCGGGCATGGCCCAGTGGACCCCGACCTCTTCGTTGTCGTAGCGGAACAGGACCGAACCGGCGGGATCGAACACGGCAACGCGCGCCGCGTGGCGAGGAGTTCGCAGCCCACTACTCAATCACGCCGCGCCGGTGCCGCTGGCCGCAGCCGGGATCCGCCGGTCGGCCAGGGGGCGCTGCGGATGGCGAGTCGGTCTGCCGGCGGGCCGGCAGCGGGAGTTCGCCGACCGGCCGAGGTGCCCGTGGTCCGACCGGACTCCTCGGCGGGGTGGGCCGGTGACCCTGGTGACTCCGGCGAGTGGGATGCGGCGCGACTCCCAAACGTGTCGGACGGGCCGGAGGGTTACGGGCTGTGACCGGTCCGGATGCACCCGCACGCGGCGCCCGGTAGCGTCAAGGAGCGCGCGTTCCGCCCCAACCGTTTGAGGCCTGGCCCTGTCAGTGGCCGCCGCCGACGCCGGCACAGGAACGAGATCACATGCCGAAGCACAGCATCCACGCGGTGACTGCCGCGGCCGCTCTGGCCTGCCTGGCAGCATTCGGTCCCACACCGAGCAGTGCCACATCACCGTCCGCCCGGGCCGGCGGGCCCAGCCCGGGCGCTCCCCGGTTCGTGCCCGGCGACTGTCCGAAGCCGCCCGAGCCCATCGAAGCGCTGAGCAAGGCAGGGTGCGGTTTCCTGGAGGTCCCCGAGAACCGCTCCCGCCCCGGCGGCCGGACCATCAAGCTGGCTGTGGCGGTCATCCCGGCCGCTGCGGAGAAGCCCGCCGCGGACCCGGTGGTGTTCATGGCGGGCGGCCCCGGTGCCGACACGTTCGACGACATTCCGTTCCTCATCGACTCCGGCCTGAGCAAGGACCGCGATCTGATCATCATGGCTCAGCGCGGCAACCTCTACGACCAGCCGAACCTCGCCTGTCCGGAGGTCGACCGGTTCAACGCGCAGTCCGTGGGCCTGGGCCATGACTCACAGCAGGCGGAACAGATCATGCTGAAGGCGGTGACGGACTGCCGGGCCCGCCTGACGGCCGACGGCATCGACCTGAGCGCCTACAACACCACCGAGAATGCAGCGGACTTCGCCGACCTGCGCAAGGCACTGGGCATCTCCCGGTGGAACGTCTACGGGTACTCCTACGGCAGCAACCTGGCCCTCACGTACCTGCGCCTGCACCCCGAGGGAATCCGCGCGGTGGCGATCGACTCGATCACACCTCCCCAGGTCGTGAACCTGCCGTGGACATGGACCAGCACCGCCGAGGGAATCCACAACATCTTCGAGGCGTGCGCGGCTCAGCCCGCCTGCAAGGACCGGTACCCGGACCTGCCGCTCCTGCTGACGGAGCAGGTGCGCAAGCTGGAGGCTCACCCGCTGACGCTGAACGTCACGACGCCGGACGGAGGAAAGCCGGTCAGGACCGTCCTCGACGGGGGCGCGCTGCTGAACCTGATCGTCGCCTTCACCCCCCGGCCCAAGGACGTCCCGGCGGCGCTCGACGAGCTCAGCCACGGAAACCCGGAGCGCTTCGCTCAGGCCCGCGCGGCCGGCTCGGTCCAGAAGGCCGGCGAGTTCGCGCACGGCCTGACGAACTCGATAGCGTGCGCCGAGTGGGCTCCGGGATATTCGGAACCCGACGTGCGGAAGGCGGGGCAGAACGCTTTCCCCGGGTGGCCGGACACGGTCCTGGCCCAGCCGCCACAGCTGCCCTTCCAGTACCCGGTGTGCGGGATCTGGAATGTTCCGGACCGCGCGAAGGTCCAGCGGGTGGCCACGGTCAGCTCGGTGCCGGCGCTCGTCGTCTCCGGCACGTTCGACGCGAAGACCGGGGCCAGTTGGGCGAAGGGCGTGGCCCGCAACCTGACCCGCTCGACCGTCGTACAGGTCCCCGGAATCGGCCACTGGGTGGTCCCGCAGTCGCCGTGCGCGCAGCGCGTTCTGGCGTCGTTCTTCGCTCGCCCGACCGCGCCCGACACCAGCTGCGTGGACGGTCTCGAGCCCGCACCGTTCACGATCACCCCGAAATGACCGGGAGGGCAGATGACTCGCCACCACGCGCCCCGTCGTCGGCGCACCGTACGACAACTCCAGGCCAGGTCGGCCGGCATAGCGACCGGTCTCCTCGTCACCGGCCTGCTGGCAGCGCCCGCCCCGGCACTGTCCCGCACCGGCGGCGACGCCGGCCCCGACGCGCCGATCGGCACGGCCGCCCGCACGGTGGGCGACGCCCGCTACGAACCGGGCCCCTGCCCCAAGACGCCGGAACCGATCGAGGCGCTCGAGGACGCCCGGTGCGGAACACTCACCGTGCCCGAGAACCGCGCCGAACCGAACGGCAGAACGATCGAACTCGGCGTCGCGATCGTGCCCGCCGCGTCCGCCACACCGAAGCCCGACCCCATCGTGTGGCTCGCGGGCGGACCCGGGGACGACGCGGTCGGGGAGGCGAAGATGGCGATCGACGGCGGCCTGAACCGCGACCGCGACGTGATCCTCATGTCCCAGCGCGGTACGTACTCGGCCGAGCCGAACGTCCTGTGCCCCAACATCGACGCGTTCAACGCACGCGCGGTCGGCCTCGTCCACGACGCGCCGTCCACCGAACGCCTGCACGTCGAGGCCACGAAGACCTGCCACGACCGTCTGGCGGCCCGCGGGATCGACCTCAGCGCCTACAACGACACCGAGAGCGCGGCCGACTACGACGACCTGCGCACCGCGCTCGGCATCAAGCAGTGGAACCTGTACGCCATCTCGTACGGCACCCACCTGGCGCTGGTCTACATGCGCCTGCACCCCGACGGGCTCCGCTCGGCGGGCCTCGACGGCATACTGCCGCCGTCCAGGTCCGGGTCGGCGGCGACCTGGAGCAGCGCCCGGCAGGGTTTCGACGGCCTGTTCAAGGCCTGCGCGGACCAGCCCGCGTGCAACAAGCGCTACCCGAACCTCTCGGCCACATTCGACAAGCTCGTCCGTGGCCTGGAGGCCAAGCCGGTCACCACCACCGTCACCATCCCCGGCCACGACAAGCCGGTGAAGGTCGTACTGGACGGCGGAGCCCTCGTGAACTGGATGACCTCCGCCACCCATGTGGCGCCCCAGGTACCCGCCGCCCTCGACGAGCTGGCCAACGGCAGGCCGCAGCGGATCGCCCAGCAGTACGCGGGCGGCAAACTCAGCCCGGCGGCCATGGGCAGGGTTGCGCACGGTCTCGTCTACGGCGTCTTCTGCAGCGAGTGGACGCCGTACGAGAGCCGGGACGAGGCGCTCCGAGGCGGACAGGAAGCGTTCCCGTCCTTCCCCCGCTCGGTGCAGGCCCAGGCTCCGCAGCTCACGTTCCTCCGTCCGGACTGCGAGGTCTGGAACGTCCCCGCGGCGGCGCCCTCGATCCGGGACGCCACGCGCGGCGACATCCCCACCCTCGCCCTGTCGGGCAGCTTCGACGCCCAGACCGGCGCGGACAACGGGCCGTACGTCGCCCGCACGCTGAGCAGGGCCGAGGTGGTCACGGTCCCCTACGAGCCGCACGTGGTGTTCGCCACGTCGAAGTGCGCCCAGGAGATCGCCGTCTCGTTCTTCGACACCCCGGATGCGGCGAAGACCGAATGCCTGAAGAGCCTCAAGGCGCCCGAGTTCGAGATCGGGGCCTGAAACCGGGTCGTCACCCCTGGCTCTCCGCCTGGAGACCGCGCCTCGTTGCCGACTGACGCGAACGCAGCGGGCGCGGCGCCGGGCCTCGTGGGCCCGGCATGATCCGGAAGACACGGCCTACTAGGTCCTTGGACCGGTCTTTGTCGCGGTGGGATGAAATCAGCCGCTCCCCGCGTTGGTGCCTTCCGGAAGATCAGGCCCGCAGGGCCGAGGCAGAATCAACGGGGAGGCATCACGTGGAGGCGGCACCAGCAGCGCAAGGATGGGCGCGGCGGCTGTCCGGGTACGCCTGGCGGTACCGGCGGAATGTCGTGCTCGCGCTCGGGTCGTCGCTGGGCGGCATGGCCGTCATGGCGCTCGTGCCGCTGATCACCAAGGTCGTCATCGACGACGTCATCGGCGCGAAGACACGGTCGCTCTCCACATGGACCGGGCTGCTGATCGCGGCCGCCGTGGCCGTGTACGTGCTGACGTACATCCGCCGCTACTACGGCGGGCGGCTCGCCCTCGATGTGCAGCACGATCTGCGGACAGAGATGTACGCGACGATCAGCCGGCTCGACGGGCGGCGGCAGGACGAGCTGTCCACCGGGCAGGTCGTCGGGCGCGCCACCAGTGATCTTCAGCTGATCCAGGGTCTGCTCTTCATGCTCCCGATGACGATCGGCAACTTCCTGCTGTTCGCCATCTCGCTCGTCATCATGGCGTGGCTGTCACTGCCTCTGACCTTGATCGCGCTCGCCGTCGCCCCCGCCCTGTGGGTCATCGCCAAGCGCAGCCGCACCCGGCTGCATCCCGCCACCTGGTACGCGCAGAGCCAGGCCGCGGCCGTCGCCGGGGTCGTCGACGGGGCGGTCAGCGGTGTGCGGGTCGTGAAGGGCTTCGGGCAGGAGGAGCAGGAGACCGGCAAGCTCCGCGAGGTGAGCAGGAAGCTCTTCGCGGGTCGGCTGCGGACGATCAAGTTCAATGCCCGATACACGCCTGCCCTGCAGGCCGTCCCCGCGCTGGGGCAGGTGGCCATGCTCGCGCTGGGCGGCTGGCTGGCGACGAAGGGCGAGATCACGCTCGGTACGTTCGTCGCGTTCTCCACGTATCTCGCGCAGCTCGTCGGGCCGGTCCGGATGCTGGCCATGGTGCTGACCGTCGGGCAGCAGGCCAGGGCCGGTGTGGAGCGGGTCCTGGACCTCATCGACACCGAGCCGACAATCAAGGACGGTACGAAGGAGCTGCCGGCGGACGCCCCGGCCACGGTCGAGTTCGACGACGTGAGCTTCGAGTACGCGGACGGCAAGCCGGTGCTCGACGGCTTCTCGCTGGAGATCGCGGCCGGTGAGACCGTCGCCGTCGTCGGCGCCTCCGGCAGCGGCAAGTCCACCGTTTCGCTGCTGCTGCCCCGCTTCTACGACGCCACCCGCGGGGCCGTCCTCGTCGGCGGCCACGACGTGCGGGAGCTGACCTTCGACTCGCTGAGGTCCGCGATCGGACTCGTACCGGAGGACAGCTTCCTGTTCTCGGACACGGTGCGCGCCAACATCGCGTTCGGGTATCCCGAGGCGACCCAGGAGGAGATCGAGAAGGCCGCCCGCGCCGCTCAGGCGGACCGTTTCATCGCCGAGCTGCCCGACGGCTACGACACGAAGGTCGGCGAGCACGGCCTCACCCTCTCCGGCGGCCAGCGCCAGCGCGTCGCACTCGCCCGGGCCATCCTCGCCGACCCCCGGCTGCTGCTCCTCGACGACGCCACCTCCGCCGTCGACGCCCGCGTCGAGCACGAGATCCACGAGGCCCTGAGGCACGTCATGGCGGGCCGTACGACGCTGCTCATCGCCCACCGGCGCTCGACCCTCAACCTCGCCGACCGCATCGCCGTCCTCGACGGCGGGCGGCTCGCCGACATCGGCACGCACGAGGAGCTGGAGCGGCGCTCCGCCCTGTACCGGCGGCTGCTGACCGACCCGGACGAGTTGGGCGGCGTCTCGCCCGGTCACGTCCTGCGGGAGGCGGTGCGCGAGCCGGACGAGGACCGCACCGTACGCGACGAGCTCGACGCCGAGTTCGACGTCCAGCGCGGCATCACCCCCCACCTGTGGGTCCGCGACGAGCACGCCGAGGAGGCCAAGGAGGAGCCCGGCGCCACGCCGGAACTGCTTGCACAGGTCGAGGCGCTGCCCCCCGCGACCGACACCCCCGACATCGACGAGGCGCGGGCCACCCGCCCCGAACCCGCCGCGGAGCGCGCGGGCGAGGGCGGCCGGCTGCGGGCCGTGCTGAGCGGCTTCGGGCTGCCGCTGCTGGTCAGCCTGGCGCTGGTGGCCGTCGACGCGGGCATGGGCTTGCTGCTGCCCGTACTGATTCGGCACGGCATCGACGAGGGCGTCGAGCAGGTGGCGCTCGGCGCCGTATGGGCGGCCTCGCTCCTCGCGCTGGCGACCGTGCTCGTGCAGTGGATCGCGCAGACCGGCGAGATCCGGATGACCGGCCGTACCGGCGAGCGTGTTCTGTACTCGCTGCGGCTGAAGATCTTCGCGCAGCTCCAACGACTCGGCCTCGACTACTACGAGCGCGAGCTGACCGGCCGGATCATGACCCGGATGACGACGGACGTCGACGCGCTGTCCACGTTCCTGCAGACCGGCCTCGTCACCGCGTTCGTCTCCGTCGTCACGTTCTTCGGCATCATGGTCGCCCTGCTTGTCATCGACGTGGAACTGGCGCTCGTCGTCTTCGCGACACTGCCCGTCCTGATCCTCGGCACGTACTTCTTCCGCAAGCAGAGCGTGAAGGCGTACGAGCTGGCACGCGACCGCATCAGCGTCGTCAACGCCGACCTCCAGGAGTCGGTCTCCGGCCTCCGGATCGTGCAGGCGTTCCGCCGCGAGCGTGACGGTCTGCGCAACTTCTCGTCCCGCAGCGACAGTTACCGTGAGGCCCGGGTGCGCGGCCAGTGGCTGATCTCGGTCTACTTCCCCTTCGTGCAGCTGCTGTCGTCGGTGGCCGCGGCGGCCGTGCTGATCGTGGGCGGGGCGAGGATCGAGGCCGGCACGCTGACCACCGGCGCGCTCGTGGCCTATCTCCTCTACATCGACCTGTTCTTCGCGCCGGTGCAGCAGCTCTCCCAGGTCTTCGACGGCTACCAGCAGGCGGCCGTGTCGCTGCGCCGCGTGCAGGAGCTGCTGCGGGAGCCGACCTCGACGGCCCCGGCGCGTGAGCCGCAGGAGGTGAGCGCTCTGCGCGGAGAGATCGCCTTCGAGGACGTGTCGTTCGCGTACGGCGACGACGAGGAGGCCCTGACCGGTGTCGACCTGCGGATCCCGGCCGGACAGACCGTCGCGTTCGTCGGCGAGACCGGTGCCGGCAAGTCGACTCTGGTGAAGCTGGTGGCGCGGTTCTACGACCCGACGAGCGGCCGGGTCACCGTGGACGGGCAGGATCTGCGGGAGCTGGACCTCACCGCCTACCGGCACCGCCTCGGGGTCGTCCCCCAGGAGGCGTATCTGTTCGTCGGCACGGTCCGCGACGCCATCGCCTACGGCCGTCCCGGCGCGAGCGACGCCGAGGTGGAGGCCGCCGCCCGTGCCGTCGGCGCACATGACATGATCGCCACTCTCGACGGCGGCTACCTCCACGAGGTCTCCGAACGCGGACGCAACCTCTCCGCCGGCCAGCGCCAGCTGATCGCCCTGGCCCGTGCCGAACTCGTCGACCCGGACGTGCTGCTGCTCGACGAGGCGACCGCCGCCCTGGATCTCGCCACGGAGGCACAGGTCAATCAGGCGACGGACCGGCTGACCGGCCGGCGCACCACCCTGGTGGTCGCCCACCGTCTCACCACCGCGGCCCGCGCAGACCGGGTGATCGTGATGGACCAGGGGCGCGTCGCGGAGGACGGCACCCACGACGAGCTGCTCGCCCGCGACGGCCGGTACGCAGCGCTGTGGCGCACGTTCATCGGGGCGGGCATAGAGGGATTGGGGGAGGACGAGCCCGCGGCGGTGTGACTGCTCGGGTTCCGGCGGTTCCTCGGGTTCCGGCGGTCGTCGTCCACCGGACGGTCCGGCTCGTCCTCGACCGGCGGCGCGGCGGCTTCGTCGACGTCGGGTGGCACACGGGCGGCCACCACCGGCGGCAACCCGGCCTCCACCGGCACCGTTTCGGCGCTCCCTCTCGTGAGTGCCGTGCGCGCGGCGGCACAGTCGTCGCGCCGCGTCGCCGCCGGGCGGAAAGCCGGTAGCAGGTGGGAGCGGAGGGGCGGCAGTGGCCGCAACCATTCACGCCCCGTACGCGTCGTACGCGTGTACGGGGCGTACGCATGTGTACGGGGCAGTGGGGAGCAGGCGTGTTCGAAGCGGCGGGGAACAAGGGCACAGGACGGCCGGCGCGGCGCGCAAGGCGCCTGCTGGCGATGGTCATGACGGCCGCGGTGATCACCGTCGCCGGCCCGGCGGTCGGCAGCGCGGAGGCCGCCGCGCCCTGCCCCGGCCGGCTGGTGAAGAAGGTCGCCTTCTCCACCGGCGAACTGCGCGTCTACAAGCAGGGCGACTCGGTCTGTGCCGTCACCCTCGCCAAGCGCCCCGGCGCCAGGCGCTCCATGTCCGTCTCGCTCCAGCCCCGTGGCGGCTGGACGGAGACGGACAGCGGACGGTTCACCCGGCAGGCCGGGCCCGTCACCGTGCACGCCCGCAACCGCTGTGTGCGGGCCACTGGTTCGGTCTCGGGCACCTCGCGCGCCACCGGGTGGATTCTGTGCTGATGCGCCCCTGAGCCCCAACCGGGTCTGGCGGGGCAGGTGTTACCACCGCTAGGGTCCTGCTTCCGGATCAGGCCGGAGTAGTGAGCGGTGCCACGGCACGCGAGCCCGGCATGATCCGGAAGCAGGGCCCTGGGGTTCACCGCGACCGCTTGACATCAAGGGGAGGGTGAATGCGCAAGGCGCTCAGATGGCTGCTGTCGCTCGTGGTGCTCATAGGCACTGTGAGCGCGGCCGGCGCGACGGCCAACGCGGCTACCGCCGCCGGACCGGCGACCGGCACGGACATCGCCACGCAGGTCGGTTCCGAATCCGGCACCGGCACGGACATCAAGGACCGGGTCCTGGCGATCCCGGGGATGAGCCTCATCGAGGAGAAGCCGTACCCGGGTTACCGGTTCTTCGTCCTCAACTACACACAGCCGGTCGACCACCGGCACCCCTGGCGCGGCACGTTCCAGCAGCGGATCACCCTGCTGCACAAGGACACGTCCCGCCCCACCGTCTTCTTCACCTCCGGCTACAACGTGTCGACCACGCCCCGCCGCAGTGAGCCGACGGCCATCATCGACGGCAACCAGGTCTCCCTGGAGTACCGCTTCTTCACGCCCTCGCGGCCCGCGCCCGCCGACTGGTCCAAGCTGGACATCCGACAGGCCGCCGCCGACCAGCACCGGGTCTTCAAGGCACTGAAGAAGATCTACTCCAAGAAGTGGATCTCCACCGGCGGCTCCAAGGGCGGCATGACCGCCACCTACTACGAGCGGTTCCACCCGCGCGACATGGACGGCGTCGTCGCCTACGTCGCGCCGAACGACGTCGTGAACAACGAGGACCGGGCGTACGACCGCTTCCTGGCGAACGTCGGCACCGCCGAGTGCCGCACCAAGCTGAACGCGGTTCAGCGCGAGGCACTGGTACGGCGCGAGCCGCTGACCGACCTCTACGAGACGTACGCGGCTGACGGCGGATACACCTTCGACACCGTCGGCAGTCTGGACAAGGCGTACGAGGCCGTCGTCCTCGACTTCGTCTGGGCATTCTGGCAGTACAGCCTGGTCTCCGACTGCGACACGATCCCGGTCGCGGCCACCGCCTCCGACCAGGAGATCTTCGACACGATCGACGCCATCTCCGGCTTCTCCGCCTACGCCGACCAGGGACTTGGCACCTACACGCCGTACTACTACCAGGCGGGCACCGAGCTCGGCTCGCCGGACATCCGGCAGCCCCACCTGGACGGTCTGAGCCGCTACGGCTACCAGCCCCCGCGCAACTTCGTGCCGCGCGACATCCCGATGCGCTTCAAGCCGCAGGTGATGAAGGACGTCGACAGCTGGGTGCGGCGCAACGCCGACCGGATGATGTTCGTGTACGGCCAGAACGACCCGTGGGGCGCCGAGCCGTTCCGGGTCGGCAAGGGCACCCGCGACAGCCACGTCTTCACCGCGCCCGGCGCCAACCACGGCGCGAGCGTCGCCGGCCTGGTGGCGGACGAGAAGGCCGAGGCGACCGCCGCGATCCTGCGCTGGGCGGGCGTCGCCCCGGCCGCGGTCCAGGAGGACCCGGCGAAGGCCAGGCCGCTGGCCAAGGCCGACGCGAAGCTCGACAGGCGCGACCTGGAGCGCGAGCCGCTGCTGCGCCCGTAGCCGCCGCTCACCGCTCGGCTCGAAGGGGCCGTGCTCGCCGTTCGTACGAACGGCGAGCACGGCCCCCTCGTCTGCTGCCGCGTCCGCTACCGGTACGACAGCCCGTGGCCGATCGGGAACAGCACCTGCGACGGGTCGTCCGCCCGCTGCACCGGCACCGGCAGGCGCCCCTGCGGCTCCGCCCTGCCCGCGATCACACGGGCGGCGGCGCGCACTTCGACGTCGGTCCACGAGTAGCTCGCCACCGCCGCCGCGACCCCGTCCAGCCGGGCGACGTCGTACGGGTTGCGGATGGCGAGCGCCACCACCGGGACGCCGGTCGCCACCAGCGCCGCGACGAGCGTGCGTTGCGAGCTGGTCGCGGTGACGTTGTACGTGCCGACGACAACCACGTCCTTGCCCTCCGCGGCCGCCACCGCCTCCGCGATCCTGGCGCTGTTCGGCGCGGTCCCGGTGGACAGTGCGGTCGTCCGGAAGCCCAACTCGCCGAGGGCACCGGCCAGTACGGTGGTCGGCGGCCCGGTCGTTCCGCTGGGCGATGCCGGGTCGGCGCCCACCACCAGGACCTCGCGGTGGTTGCGGCGGCTCAGCGGCAGCAGCCCGTCCGGGTTGGTGAGCAGTGTCGTCGTCCGCTCGGCGATCCGGTCGGCGGCGGCGAGATGCGCGCGGGTGCCGACGGTGCGGTCCACTCCCCGGTGGGAGACGAACGGGTCACGGAACAGGCCGAGTTTCTCCTTGAGCAGCAGGATGCGCAGGATCGATTCCTCGATGCGCGCCACGCTCAGCTCGCCACTCTTGACCGCGTCGAGCACCGCGTTCCACGCGACCGCCAGGTCCGGCGGATTGAGCAGCTGGTCCACCCCCGCGAGCAGCGCGAGCACGGGGACGCGGTGGTCGCCGTACTTGTCCCGTACACCCTGCATGTTGAGCGCGTCGGTGACCACCACCCCGTCGTAGCCCAGCTCCTCGCGCAGGATGCCGGTGAGGATCGGGCGGGACAGCGTCGCCGGATCATCGCTCGGGTCCAGCGCGGGGAACTGGATGTGCGCCGTCATGATCGAGTCGATTCCGGCGGCGATCGCTGCCCTGAACGGCGGTGCGTCGATCTCCTCCCACTCCTGGCGGGTGTGGGTGATGACCGGGATGCCGGTGTGGCTGTCGACGGTGGTGTCGCCGTGCCCGGGGAAGTGCTTGGACGTGGCCGCGATGCCGGCGCTCTGGTAGCCCTTGACCTGGGCGGCGACCAGTCCCGCGACCGCTGCCGGGTCCGCGCCGAAGGACCGTACGCCGATGACCGGGTTGGCGGGATCGACGTTCACGTCGGCGACGGGGGCGTAGTTCTGGACGATGCCCATGGCGGCGAGCTCGCTGCCCGCGATCTGCGCGGCCTTGCGGGCGGATGCCGCGGACCCGCCCGCGCCGAGCGCCATCGCGCCCGGCATGAGCGTGGCCGGCTTGCCGATGCGGGCGACGATGCCGTGTTCCTGGTCGGTGGAGATGAGCAGCGGCACGGGAGTGGGCTGGGCGAGCCCGGCCCGTTGAATTCCGTTGGAGAGGTCGACGATCTGGTGCGGTTCGCGGGTGTTGTGCGCCCAGGCGAAGTAGATGATGCCGCCGACGTGGTACTCGGAGATGAGCTCCGCGGCGTTGCGCACGCCGATCTCTTCGAGATTCAGGTCGACGTCGGTCTGGTCGGGGTCGGTGGCGGAGTGCCCGTAGACCCGCATCACGAAGAGCTGGCCGACCTTCTCCTCGAGGCTCATCCTTGAGATGAGCCGTACCAGCCGGGCCCGTGTGCCGCGGGAAGCGGAGGGCGCGGCGAGGGCGGGCGCCGCACTGGCGACGGCGGTCGCGGCGACGGCGGTCGCGGTGAGAAGAGTGCGTCTGGAGAGGTTCCGGTCGTGCACTGGTGCTCCTTCCGGCCTTGCTCGACTTGCTCGACAGGGGAGTTGCACAAGGGAGTTGAAGGAAACTTCCAAGGTGACACGGATATCCGGAAAGTAACTGCCAGGTCAAGGCCCCGCGCACAAACATCACCGAACCGGCGGGGCGGGCCCCGCGTCAGGCGCCGGCGGAGATGTCCGGCCACAGCCTCTGCAGGGTCCGCACGGTCTCCGTGATCGCCGGCCGCCTTGCCGCCCCCGCACGCCACAGGGCGTGCAGTCGGCGCGTCGGCACCGGTGCCAGCCGTACGGCCACGACCTGCGGCGGCAGCTGCCCCCGGCCCAGCCGCGGGACCAGGGCCACACCGAGTCCGGCGGCCACGAGAGCCACCTGAGTGTGGTTCTCCTCCGCCTGATGGGCGATCAGCGGCTCGCAGCCCGCCGCGCGCAGCGTGCGCAGCAGCCAGTCGTGGCAGACGGTGCCCGGCGGCTGGGTGATCCAGCGCTCGTTCTTGAGGTCTTCGCGGCGTACGGAATCCGCGGCGGCCAGAGCATGGCCGGCCGGCACCAGCACGTCGCACATGTCGTCGCCGATCACGGCCTGATCGACTCCGGGCGGGGTCGGCAGCGGGGCGATGTCCCAGTCGTGCGCCACCGCCAGGTCGATGGCGCCGCGGGCGACGAGATCGACGGACAGGTGCGGGTCGACCTCGTGGAGGCGGGCGTCGAGGGTGGGGTGCCGACGGGCGAGGTCGGCGAGGACGTACGGCATCAGACCGCGCGCGGCGCTCGCGAAGCAGGCGATCGACAGCCGCCCCGTCGGCGCGCCGCGCCGTTCCTCCAGCCGGACCTCGGCCTCCTCCACCAGGGACAGCAACTGCTGGGCGGTCTGTGCCAGTTGCCGCGCCTCGTCGGTCAGCCGGATGCCGCGGCCCTCGCGTTCCAGGAGCGTGGTGCGGGTCTCCCGCTCCAGTTTGGCGATCTGCTGCGAGACGGCTGACGGTGTGTAGCCGAGCGCGGACGCGGCGGCGCCGACCGTGCCGTGGACGGAGACGGCGTGCAGGGCGCGCAGCCGACCGAGATCGAGCATGGTCGCTCTCCTCCCTGTTCCATTCAGCAGCGCTTCATCCAACCATGAAGGAATCCGCGCTGGTGCTACATGGTCCCAGGGCGTGATGCTCGATGCCATGCGTCCCGCTCATATCGTTCTCGCTGCCCTGGTCGCCGCCGTCTGGGGAGTCAATTTCGTCGTCATCGAGATCGGCCTCGACCGCTTCCCGCCTCTGCTGTTCTCGGCCCTGCGCTTCCTCGCGGCCGCCCTGCCCGCGGCGTTCCTCGTCGGCCGGCCGAAGGTCGCCTGGAAGTGGATTCTCGCGGTCGGGCTGGTCCTGGGCGTCGCCAAGTTCGGGCTGCTCTTCACGGGCATGGACCAGGGCGCCCCCGCCGGCCTGTCCTCCCTGATCCTGCAGAGCCAGGCGGTCTTCACCGCCCTGTTCGCCTTCGCCGCCCTCGGGGAACGTCCCGGCCGCGTAAGGATCCTGGGCATGGCCGGGGCGCTGGCCGGCATCGCGGTCGCCGCGATCGACGAGGGCGCTTCCGGTCCGCTCCTCGGCTTCGTCCTGGTCATCGCCGCGGCGGCCTGCTGGGGTGTCTCGAACGTCCTGACCCGCAAGGCGTCCCCGCCGGACGCGCTGAACTACATGGTGTGGGTCAGCGCCGTCCCGGTGCTTCCGCTGCTCGCCCTCTCCCTCCTCATGGAGGGCGCGGAGCGCGACCTGGACGCCCTGCGCTCGCTGGACCGGACCGGCGTCGGCGTGATCCTCTACGTCGCCTGGATCACCACGATCTTCGGCTTCGGCGCCTGGGGCTGGCTGCTGCGACGGCACCCGGCGTCCTCGGTGGCCCCGTTCTCCCTCCTCGTCCCCGTCTTCGGCATGTCGTCGGCGTACCTGATCCTCGGCGAGCCCGTGAGCCCCCTGCGCTGGTGCGCCGCGGCGCTCCTGGTCGGCGGTGTCGCCCTGACCTCGCTGCCGGGCCGGCGGAAGCCGGCTGTAACGGGCGGACACAAGGAGGAGCCGCTGACGGCGGCCCGGGCGTGAGATGTGCGGGTGAGCCTCATCCCCCGAACGCGGCGGAGCCGCGCGGGAAGCGGGCGCGCATCGCGTCGATGCAGAGGTCCCGGGAGGTGGGGCCGCCGAAGCGAAGACGGTCGTAGCCGGTGAAAGCCGGTGCCAGTGCGTCAAGTTCGTCGATCGCGGCGTGAAGCCGGGCCTCCCACCGGGGCGAACCGGTGTCCGGGTCGTGCGGCGCCGCCGTGATCTCGGTCGTCAGGCGCTCCTTGCGCTGGATCGTCGCCGGCGTGACCGAATGCAGGCACACGTACTGGCCGCTCAGATACGCCTGCCACTCCTGCCGCCCCACTGCCGGGTCCGCCCAGTGCGCGACGAACCAGGCCTCGAGCTTCTCGGGACCTCCGGCCTGCTCCGTCAGCGCGAACAGGTCCCTGGGCACCATCTCCGCACCGTCGGAGCGCAGATAGCCGGGCAGTGGCAGCAGTCCTGCCAGCATGCTCAGACGCACCGCGTCGGTATCGTGCCCCATGGTGACGCACAGGTCGTCGAGCACCACGAACTGGGCGTTGACGTACACGTCGTCCGCCGAAGTCATCGGGTGGTCGCCGTTGATCTGCCGGAACCTGGCGGCCAGTTCACGCTCGTACACAGGACCTCGTTCCTCGCTGGGTCGGTTCCGTGCACGCTAGCCTCGGGACGGTTCGGCACCCGCCGAACCGTCCCGGCGCCCGTCGGAACAGGGCGAGCAGGTCTCTCAGGTCAGCGCGAGCAGGTGCTCCCGGCCGGCCGTCAGCAGGCCCGGCAGCTCCGGCGCCGTCGGGTGCCAGCGCTTCTCGTACTCCCAGCACACCCAGCCGTCCGGGTCCGCGAGCGCCAGGCACTCGGCGAGCGGCACCTCGCCCCGGCCCAGCGGCAGCGGGTTCAGGTCGACGCGGGATGCGACGTCCTTGACCTGGATGTACCCGAGGAAGGGACTCAGCGCCGCGTGGGTCACCTCCGGAGCCTCCCCGCCGAGCCACGGATGCAGCACGTCCCACAGCGCGCCGGCGTGCTTGTGACCGACCAGCCCCAGGACACGGGTGACGTCGGCACCGGTCCGGTGCGAGTCGTGCGTCTCGAGCAGGATCCGTACGCCGAGGTCGGCGGCCGTTTCCGCGGCCGCGCCCAGTCGGCGGGCGGCGATGGCGTCGGCCTCCGCCGGGTCGAGATCGCCACCGCCGGGGAAGACCCGGACGAACGGGGCGCCGAGGTCCTTCGCCAGCCGGCAGAGGGCTTCCATTTCCTTGATCACGGGAACGTCGTCGCCCGCCGCGGCGATCCGCGCGTACCCGGCGACAGTGAGGATCTCGACGCCCGCGCGCTGGAACTCCCGTACCGCCTCCGCCCGTTCGGTCGTGCCGATGCCGGGGTGCACCGGCTCCTCCGGGTGGGCGCGCAGCTCCACGCCCTGATAGCCGCTGTCGGTGGCGAGCCGCGCCACCTCCGTGAGCGGCCTGCCCGGCACGCCGAGGGTCGAGAAGGCGAACTTCATCGATCTGTTCCTTCCTGCAGTGACAGCCGCCAGTCCTGTCCGACCAGATCCGCTCCGTACGAGCGGTGCGGCTTCTCGGCGACGAGCGTGAACCCGGCCCGCTGATAGATCCGGCGGGCCCCGGCCAGTACGTCGTTCGTCCACAACACCATGTCCCGGTACCCCGCCTCGCGCGCGAAATCCACGGCGGTGCGCACGAGCATGTCGCCGAGGCCGTGTCCCCGGGCGCCGGGCTCGACGAGCAGCAGCCGCAGCCGTGCCGTGGCCGGGGCGTCGTCGCGGACGCACATCACCGAGCCCACCGGGCGCCCGTCCAGCTCGGCGATCCACACCCGCTCCAGACGGGGGTCGTGGTCCTGCGCGAAGTCCGCAACGATCCGGGCCACGAGGCCTTCGAAGTCCGCGTTCCACCCGTACTCGGCGGCGTACAGAGCGCCGTGCCGCTGAACGATCCAGCCCAGGTCGCCGGGCCCGGGCCTGCGCAGGACGGGCTCGGCGCGGCCGGCCGGCGACGCGGTGGAGAGGAGGTCGCGGACGGTGCGCAGAGCCTCGGTGAGCCGCTCCCGTTCGGCCTCGGGCACCCCCGCCACCAGCGTGCCGACGGCCTGCCGCGAGCGTTCGTCGAGCAGCGCGGCGGCCTGGCGGCCACGGTCGGTGAGTGTGATCCGCTGCCGACGCGGATCACGCTCCGACGGCGCCCGCACCACCAGCCCGTCGCGCTCGAAACCGGCGAGCAACCGGCTCAGATAGCCGGCGTCGAGCGACAGAGCGCCCCGCAGGTCGGCGGCATCGGTGCGGGGGCTGTGGGCCAGTTCGTACAGGACACGCGACTCGGTGAGGGTGTACGGGGTGTACAGGTGCTTGCCGTAGTCGAGGGCACCGATGACGTTGGTGTAGAAGCGGTTGAAGGCGCGGATCTCTTGTATCGGCATGCTCGGCTCACCTGACCGCTGCGTGGGGCGTTTTCTTTGACTCAGTCAACGCTACGAGGCCGGGCTGCCCCGGGCAAGGCACCCTCCGTTTGCGCGCCCTTGATCAGCATTTCCGGGCGGCCGGTGACGACGAACCAGGCGGGCAGGGCCGCCACACACAGCAGCGGCAGCAGATGGACGTCGGCGGCGAGGACCGCGGCCATGAACAGACTCAGCCAGCCCTGCCGTGTGGTGGCGAGCAGCACGCCGAGCACGGCCGCCGCGATCGCCACCGGCATGGGCACGGTCGTGACGAGGGCATGGGCGAACATACCGAGGGCCACACCGATGAACACGGCCGGGAAGATCCGCCCTCCCTGGAAGCCGCAGGAGGCGGCGACGACGAGCGCAGCCAGCTTCACGAGAGCGAGAAGCAGCAGATTGCCCGCGCTGTGGGCTCCGGGATCGGCCGTGAGTTCCTTCATCTGCTCGAGGCCCTTGAAAAGGGTCAGTTGCCCGCCGAGCACACCCAGCGCCCCGAGCACCAGTCCACCGGCGGTCAGCATGAGAACCGGGTGTCCCAGCCGGTGGAAGACGCGGTGGACGTGGGGGAAGACGTACACGGCGGCAAGTGTGACGACGGCCGCGGCGGAGGCGATGGCCATCGCGGACACCGCGTCGATCAGTCGCGGCCCGGGATACGGGCTCGAGCGCACGGTCAGCGCGGGCGCCGCGATCAGCACGGTCGTCACGGACCCTGCCCCGGCGGCGACCAGGGGGGCGAAGAGCCGGTCCCACAAGGGGCGCGGATCGGGCACGCCGGAGGCTTCGGAGAGGATCAGAGCGGCCGCGACCGGTGTCCCGAACAGCGCGCCGACGGTGCCGGCGACGGCGAGCGAGACCCAGACGGCGCCGGACTGGCGCGGCATGACCTTCATGCCCAGCGCGCAGGCGAGCGCGACGTTGATCGAGGTGATCGGGTTCTCGGGCCCCAGGCTCACCCCGCCCGCCAAGGTGATGACAGCGGCGAGCAGAACACCCGGCAGGATCCCCACCGGCAACGGCGGGTCGACCAGACCACGGGTGGCCGGGTCGGGACCGGTGTGGCCGGGGAACTTCCACACGATCAGGCCGACGGCCACCCCGGCCGCCGTGAGCATCGCCATGGTCCAGCCCGCCGAAGTGCCCGAGACGCCGAGCCCGTCGGGCAACGTGTCCCACAGCAAGTGCTGGATCCGCTCGGCGATCCAGCTGACGCCGAACAGGAGGAGGCTCGACCCGACACCGATGAGCAGCGCGGGCAGTACGAGAGGGAGCAGGGCGCGTGCCTGCGGGGGGATGGCGCGATACGGGTGCGACCCGGCCGCGGAAAGGCCGTAGGCTGCTTCGCGCGTCATGCTGCCTCCCGCGACGGTGAACCGCCGCCCGGCCGCGCGCGGAGGCTCCGTGGGCGGCCGGGCGTGAGGTCAGGAACGTGAGGTCAGGAAGCTGACGTACGGCCGCGATCGGTGCACAGCGCCCAGATGACGAACACGGCGATCGCGATGGACACCAGCGCCCAGACCGGCTGGTACGGAAGCCAGATGAACTGCAGGACGACGACCAGGACGGCGATCCCGACACCGAGGCCCCGCGCCCAGGCGGCGCCCGAGAGGATGCCCCAGCCGACGACGGCGACCACGAGGCCGAGGATCACGTGGATCCAGCCCCAGGTCGTGAGGTTGAACTTGAAGACGTAGTCGCCGATGCGCGTGTAGACGTCGTCCTCCACCAGAGCGGCGATCCCGGCGAGGACGCCGAGGATGCCTTCCAACAGCATCAGCACTCCGGCGAAGGTCGTCCCACCGGACGCCCAGGCCCTCTCGGCACCGCCGCGTGCGGGCTTTTCGGTGCTGCGGGTGGCGTTGCTCATGCTCGTCCTCCGTGCTCTGCGGGCAGGGACTCCAGCGTTTGCCCGCCGGGGCGGGATGGCGAGCGGTGTGGGCCAATGAGGTGACACCCGGGGGCGTGAACCGAGGCCCGCTCCGGTTGTGAACCACCTCCGCCCGGAGCGGCCCCGCCCTCCCAGGAGCCCGCACGTCTGCGGGCCGCCCCGCCCCGGCGCGGGCGGGCCGGGCGCGGTTTACCCGGGACATCGCACCGGCCGCGCGGGGCCTTCGGCTCCGGCGCGCCCCGGCCGACGGCACCGAAACGGCGTCGCACGCCTGGCACGACCGACCCCGGGCGGTCCCCGGCTCCCGAGACCGGTCCCCAACAGGGCGGCTCTGCCTCGCCGCTCCCGTCTCGCCGCGTCGCATGCCGCCGACCTGGCGCCCCGTGCGCCTGCCACCGCGCGCACCGCGAGCGGCGTGGCGCTCCTGCCCCGCATCCGCGCTCACCGCGTGCGACGCTGCCCCCGCCCCTGCCACCCCTCGCACCCGCGTTGACCGTGGGGGGACGCCGTGGTCCCGCATCCGCGCTCGCCGTGCGGGACGCCGTGCTCCCGTCTCGCCGCGTCACATGCCGCCGGGGTGGCGCGCCCCGTGCGCCTGCCACGCGGGCGACGCCGCGCTCCCGCATCCGCCCCGAGCGTCACCGCTCCCGCGGCGGGGCCGTCGAGTTCCTCGCCATCAGTTCGGCCGCGATCGTCGCGATGCCGCCCGGGGGCGGAGCCTCGTTGCCCATCGCCAGCCTGCCCGCGCGGGCGCCTGCCTCGAACAGCGGCAGGCGGACCGTGGTCAGCGAGGGCACCGCGTCCACGGAGAAGGGCAGGTCGTCGAAGCCCGCGACGGAGATGTCCTCGGGGATCCGCAACCCCTGGTCCCGCAGCGCCGCGCACGCGCCCAGCGCGACCGTGTCGTTCGCGGCGACGATCGCCGTCAGCCCCGGTTCCCTGCGCAGCAGTTCGCGGGTGGCGTCGTATCCGGAGCGGCGGTCGTACGGGCCGTGGACGGTGAGGTGTTCCTGCTCGGCCGCGTCCCCGGCCAGTCCGGCCGCGTCCATCGCGGCCCGGTGGCCCTCGAGTCGGTGGCGGGTGGTGGTGCGTTCCACGGGGCCGGCGACGTACCCGATGCGGCGGTGGCCGAGCGCGATCAGGTGCTCGGTGAGCCGCCGCCCGCCGCCTCGGTTGTCGAATGCGAGTGCGGCGACGATCGCGTCGCTGCCGGGAAGTGGCGGGCGGCCGCACAGGACGACCCGCGTTCCGGCGTCCGCGAGCTTGGCGAGCTTCGCGCTCATGGCTTCGATGTGGGCCGGGTCCTCCAGGGCGCCGCCGGTGAGGATCACGGCCGCGGCCCGCTGGCGCTGGAGCAGGGTGAGGTAGGTCAGTTCGCGTTCGGGCGAGCCGCCGGTGTTGCAGACGACGGCGAGTTTCTCGCCGCCGCCCCGCCCGGTGCCCTCCTGGCCGCCGATCTCGGTCTGTGCCGCCCCCGCCATGATCCCGAAGAACGGGTCGGCGATGTCGTTGACGAGGATGCCGACAAGGTCGGACGTGGCGGCGGCGAGCGAGCTGGCCGGGCCGTTGAGTACGTAGTCGAGCTCGTCCACCGCACGCAGCACCCGCTCCCGCGTCGACGCGGCGACCGGGTAGTTGCCGTTCAACACGCGGGAGACGGTCGCCGGGGACACCCGGGCGCGCGCCGCCACATCCGCCAGGGTGACTGTCATCGCTTTCCTCCGCAGGAGATGGTCCGGCCCCTTGTCCGGGCCGCTGTCGGCAGGCTAGCTTCATACCGCGTAGAAAGCGCTTGCTACGCTCATATCGAGGTACCTCGGGGGAACCGAGATGGATGACGGAGGAACGTCGTGACACGCAGGACAGTGCGGATCGCCATGAACGGCGTCACAGGACGGATGGGCCACCGCCAGCATCTGGTGCGCTCGATCCTCGCGATCCGCGAACAGGGCGGGCTCGACCTCGGGGGCGGCGAGGTGCTCTGGCCGGAGCCCGTGCTCGTCGGCCGGCGCGAACACGCGCTGCGCGAGCTCGCCGAGCAGCACGGCCTGACCGAGATCTCGACCGACGTCGACGCCGTGTTCGCCGACGACACCGTCGACATCTACTTCGACGCCCAGGTCACCTCCGCCCGCGTGGAGGCCCTGAAGAAGGCCATCGCGGCGGGCAAGCACATCTACACCGAGAAGCCGACCGCCACCGACGTCGCGGGCGCCCTGGAGCTGGCCCGCCTCGCGCAGAGCAGGGGCATCAAGCACGGCGTCGTCCAGGACAAGATCTTCCTGCCGGGCCTGCTGAAGCTGAAGCGCCTGATCGACAGTGGCTTCTTCGGGGAAATCCTGTCCGTGCGCGGCGAGTTCGGCTACTGGGTCTTCGAGGGTGACTGGCAGGAGGCGCAGCGCCCGAGCTGGAACTACCGCAGCGAGGACGGCGGCGGCATCGTCGTCGACATGTTCCCGCACTGGGAGTACGTGCTGCACGAGCTGTTCGGCCGCGTCACCTCCGTCAACGCGCATGTCGCCACGCACATCCCGCAGCGCTGGGACGAGCAGGGCAAGCCGTACGCCGCGACCGCCGACGACGCCGCGTACGGAATCTTCCAGCTGGAGGGCGGCGCGGTCGCCCAGATCAACTCCTCCTGGACGGTACGGGTCAACCGCGACGAACTCGTCGAGTTCCAGGTCGACGGCACGCACGGCTCCGCGGTCGCCGGCCTGCGCAACTGCCGTGCCCAGCACCGCTCCGCCACACCCAAGCCGGTGTGGAACCCGGACCTGCCGGTCACCGAGTCGTTCCGCGACCAGTGGCAGGAGATCCCCGACAACGGCGATTTCGACAACGGCTTCAAGGCCCAGTGGGAGCTGTTCCTGCGCCATGTCGCCCTCGATGAGCCGTACCATTGGGACCTGCTCGCAGGCGCGCGCGGCGTCCAGCTCGCCGAGCTGGGCCTGCGCTCGTCGGCGGAGGGCCGCAGGCTGGACGTGCCGGAGCTGACGCCGTGACGATCCGACTCCCACGGCCCGACGGCGCCCTGTCCCCTTACGAGCCGCGCACCGAGCCCCTGCGGTTCGCGCCGGGCGCGCCCCTCGCCTCCCGCACGGTCTACTCCGCCGCCCATGTGGTGGCCGACCCGTACGCAGACACCGACCCCGACTCCCCGGCCGCCGTCGACTGGGACGCCACGCTCGCGTTCCGCCGCCATCTGTGGTCGCACGGGCTCGGCGTGGCGGAGGCCATGGACACGGCGCAGCGGGGGATGGGCCTCGACTGGGCGGGTGCGGCGGAGCTGATCCGCCGCTCGGCGACCGAAGCGCGGTCGGTGGGCGGCACGATCGCCTGCGGAGTCGGCACGGACCAGCTGGCGGGCCCGGCGACGCTCGACGAGGTGCGCGCGGCCTACGAGGAACAGCTCGCCCTCGTCGAATCCACCGGCGCCGGGGCGATCCTGATGGCCTCCCGCGCGCTGGCCGCGGCGGCGACCTCCGTGGACGACTACCTCACGGTCTACGGACACCTGCTGCGGCAGGCCTCGGAGCCGGTGATCCTGCACTGGCTCGGGCCGATGTTCGACCCTGCGCTGGAGGGCTACTGGGGCTCGCCGGACCTGGACGCGGCCACCGAGGTCTTCCTCGACGTGATCGCGACCCACCCCGACAAGGTGGACGGCATCAAGATCTCGCTGCTGGACGCGCGCCGGGAGGTGGAGCTGCGCCGGCGCCTTCCGCAGGGCGTGCGCTGCTACACGGGCGACGACTTCAACTACCCCGAGCTGATCGCCGGCGAGGAGCCGGCGGCGGGAGGATGCTTCAGCCACGCTCTGCTCGGCATCTTCGACCCGCTGGGACCGCTGGCGGCGGAGGCCGTACGGGTGCTGGACACCGGGGACGTGGACGGCTTCCGCAAGCTCCTCGACCCCACGGTCGACCTCTCCCGCCACCTCTTCCAACGGCCCACGCGCTTCTACAAGACGGGCGTGGTGCTCCTGGCGTGGCTGGCCGGCCACCAGACGCACTTCTCGATGGTCGGCGGCCTGCAGTCCGCGCGCTCCCTGCCCCATCTCGCGCGGGCGTACGAACTGGCCGACGGACTCGGCCTGTTCCCGGACCCGGCCGAGGCAGAGAGCCGTATGAAATCCCTGCTCAGCGTCTATGGAGTCACGCAGTGAACGACCCCCTCTCCCGCTTCAGCATCAACCAGATGACGGTCAAACAGCTGACCCTGCCCGAGCTGACGGAAGCCTGCGTCCGGCTCGGTATCCCGGCCGTCGGGCTGTGGCGCGAACCGGTCGCCGCGTACGGGCTCGAGGCCGCGGCCAAACTCGTCCACGACGCCGGACTGGCCGTCAGCTCCCTCTGCAGGGGCGGCTTCCTCACCGCGACCGACCCGGCGGAGCGCGCCCGCGCGCTGGACGACAACCGCGCGGCCATCGACGAGGCGGCGACGCTGGGCACGGACACCCTGGTCCTCGTCTCCGGCGGCCTCCCGGCAGGCAGCCGCGACCTGGCTGCCGCGCGGGAACGCATCGCGGACGCGCTGGCGGTCCTGGCGCCCTATGCGGGGGAGCGGGGCGTACGGCTGGCGATCGAACCGCTGCACCCGATGTACGCGGCGGACCGCTGCGTCGTCTCGACCCTGGACCAGGCCCTTGACCTGGCGGAACGCTTCCCAGCGGACCAGGTGGGCGTGGTGTTGGACACGTACCACATCTGGTGGGACGACCGGGCCCCCGCGGCGGTGGCGCACGCGGGTGCTGCGGGCCGCATCCACTCGTTCCAACTGGCCGACTGGACAACCCCGTTGCCCGCCGGCGTGCTCACCGGTCGCGGTCAGCTGGGCGACGGCGCGATCGACCTGCGGGCATGGCGCGAGCGTGTCGAGGCGACGGGCTGGACGGGCTTCATCGAGGTGGAGCTCTTCAACGACGGGCTGTGGGCGCGGGACGGGGTGGAGGTGCTGGAGGAGACGGCGGGGCGGTTCGCGGTCGAGGTGTTCTGAGCGCCGGCCACGGGGAAACCCGCGACACGGCACGTGGTCGGCCGCGGCCACGACCGTGAAGGCGGCCGAGACAGGGCCGCGCGTCGTTCAGCCGTACCAGCCCGTGGAGATAGGCCAGGGCGCGAAGATGGGGCTGCTCCCGCAGGGTCGGCAGAACTACGTCGTGGCATGGGAGGACTTCGAGGGTTCCGTCGAGCGGGCCAAGGCGTACGTCGGGGACAGCATCCGTCCGAACAGCCTCAGCGGCGGCCTGCGGACCGACGGGGACGACGCCCTGTTCACGGGCGCGTTCCGTACCGACACGGTGCCCGCGCGCATCACCGTCCGCGTCGGCACCGGCCCCGAGCAGGCCGCGGGCATGCTGATGCTTCCCGGTGAGCCGGGCTGGGGCACGTACCACCTCGATGCGGCGGGCGCCGGTGCGCCCGAGGAGACCACCACGGTGACCGCGTACGGCGCGGACGGCGCGGTGCTCGCCACCCTGTCGTTCGAGCCCTTCCAGGCCGGCCGCTGACGACAGTCCCGCCCGTAGGGCGGCCATGTCACGCTGTTGCGCCGGCAACGAGGGAGCGGCACAACAGCGTGGCGTGTGCCGCGCGGACGGCGAACACGAGGACTCGCTTGGAGACGAGCGCGGAGGCGGAGTTCCGGGCGTTCGTGGTCAGCCGCTGGCCACGCATGCTCCGTACCGCCCATCTGCTGACCGGACACCACCACGACGCGGAGGACCTGGTGCAGGCGGCCCTGGCCAAGGCGTATGTGAAGTGGGAACGCGTACAAGGGGCCGACGACCCCGACTCCTACGTGTGGCGCATCATGATCAACGCCAATGTGGACCGGCTGCGGCGAACCCGGCTCCGCGAGTGGCTCACCACCCGCTTCCCGGAGACCGCCGCCCCGGACCGGACCGACGCCGTGACGCAGCGGGGGGCCGTGATGGACGCGCTCGGCCAACTGCCGCCGAAGCAGCGGGCGGTGGTCGTACTGCGCTACCTGGAGGACCGCAGTGAGAGCGAGGTGGCCCGACTGCTCGGCACCGGGATCGGTACGGTGCGCAGTCATACGGCACGCGCCCTGAAGAAGCTGCGCGAGCATCCGGGCATCGTCCCGGCGCACATGACGGGGGAGCGGCAGCCGTGAACGAGGACGACATGCGACTCGGCGACACGCTGCGCCGCGAGGCGGACGCCGTGCCCGTGGGCCCGGCGCCGGTGGACGAGGTGCTCCGCCGGGGAAGGGCGGCGCGGCGGCGCCGTACCGCAGCGGGCGCGGGCGCGTTCACTGTGCTCGCCGTCGTGCTCGCTCTCGTGCCCCTGACCGGGCGGTCACCGCACCCGCCCCCGCCCCCGCCGGCGACGGCCCCACCCGTCACCGCCATGCCCTCGAGCATCCGTACGGTCCAGCCGTACGAACCGGTGGCCATCGGCCACGGCATCGGGATGGCATTGTTGCCGGACGGTCGGCAGAACTACGTCGTGGGCCCGGGTGACCTCACCGCCGCGATCGACGACGCCCGCTCCTATCCCGGGGACAACATCCGCGACGACAGCATCAGCTCCGGGAAGGACATCGACACCGAACATGTCCTGTACCGGGGCGCGTTCCGCACCGACAGGGTCCCTTCCAGGGTCGAGGTCCGCCTCGACTCGGGCGAGCGGATCGCGGCGTCCGTGCTCCGTCTCCACAGCGACCCGGGCTGGGGCACGTACTACGCCTTCGGCGACCCGGCCCGGGGCACGGAGGGGTGGACGGTCACCGCGTACGGGGCGGACGGCGGTGTGTTGGTGGAGCAGCACTTCGGGAACGCGGCTGCTCCCTGAAGGCCACCGCACGCGGGACGAGCCGGCGTGGCCGGAACCGATCCCTGGAACATGGCGGAAATTACTCCGCGCGATCGTGCAACCATCTCTGCGTCACCGGAGTCGTACGTGGCGTCAGGGTTTCGGGGGTAGCGCATCCGGGGGGACAGCGCTGGGCCTTGGCGGGGGAGCGTAAGGGGCCCGGTCATCGACCGGGCCCCCTCTTCGTGGTGGCAACACCTGGGCCAGGCCGGACAGTTATGTCTCGGTCATCGCGCCCGAGCTCGCCGCAGCGATAGTCAACTCCCTGCTGGTCCCGAACGGGCGCGTTCCGGTACGGCGGCAGACCGCACCGGACCGCAGAGCGTCCCACCGGACGGCGACCTCGCAGGCCCGCCGCCCCCGGCCACCCGTACCGGCGCCCGCTCCGCACGAACCGACCGGCGCCCGCCTCTCCGACCGGTCGGACACCCGCCAGCCACCCGACGCCGCTCGCGTCGGGCTTCACGGCGGCGCCCCCGGCTGCTCATCGCGGCGGGCACCCTGGTCGTGAACGCCCCTCCTGATCGCACGCACGCGAACGGTGGCCCCGCGTCCCGAAGAGCGCACGCGCACAGCCCGCGCGCCGGCCGCTGCGCGCCATCGCGACGACCTGCCGCGAGCCCGGGCCTGACCGGCCCGCCACCCACCCCCTCCGCGCCTCCACCCGACGCCCATGCCCCGCCCCGCCCCGCCCCGCCCGGGGAGGCGAACCGTCGCGGCACGAACCCGACACGGCCACATGGTTGACATGGACTCAGGGAATCCAGTGAGCAGCCGGATGTCGGACCCGCGCACCGGCGTCAAACCTGCTAGCTCTTGGGCGCGACAGCGAATCGAACGATCCCGGAACAAGAACGACATCCAGGCCGGTTCGCGCTCCCCAATGCCATCGAGAAAGGTCCGGGATGCCCAAGATCTTCGGCGCTACCCTCCTTGCACTTGCCCTGGCGGCGGCCTCGCCGGCCCCTGCGGCGGTGGCCAAGGCGCCCACGCAGTCCGACCAGGTCTCCGGCCGGTACATCGTGACCCTCAAGGACGCCGCCACCTTCGGTGACGCCGAGGCGACCGTGGACGCGGCCGTCGAGCAGGCCTCCTCCATGGGGGCCGTGGTACGGCACGTGTACCGCCACGCCCTCCACGGCTACTCGGCGTCCATGAGCCCGAGCGCGGCGGCCGAACTGGCCGACGACCCGCACGTCGAGTCGGTGGAGCCCGACCGCGAGGTGCGGATCGCCGCCCAGTCGGTCCCGCTTGGTGTGGACCGCGCGGAGGCCGACCTCAGCCCCACCGCGGCCATCGACGGCGTCGACACCCGGGTCGATGCCGATGTCGCGGTGATCGACACCGGAGTCGATCCGAACCACCCGGACCTGAACGTGTACAAGAAGGGTGCCAAGAGCTGCTGGCTTCCCCAGCTGCCCCCGTTGGACCTGCACGGTCACGGCACGCACGTCGCCGGAACGATCGGCGCCCTGGACAACGACAACGGGGTCGTCGGTACGGCACCCGGGGCACGGATCTGGCCCGTCCAGGTGCTCAGCCCCCTCGGGGCGGGTAGCACCTCGGACGTCGTCTGCGGCATCGACTACGTGACCGAGCACGCCGACGAGATCGAGGTCGTCAACATGAGCCTGGGCGGTTCGGGCTCCGACGACGGCGACTGCGGTGCGAGCAACAACGACGCCATGCACAAGGCGATCTGCGCCTCCGTCGCCGCGGGCGTCACCTACGCCGTCGCGGCGGCCAACGACCACGTCGACGCCAAGGACACCGTCCCCGCCGCGTACGACGAAGTGATCACCGTCAGCGCCCTGGCCGACTTCGACGGCAAGGGCGGTGGCCTCGGCAGCGCCACCTGCCGCAGCGACCGGGACGACACCTTCGCCGACTTCTCCAACTTCGGCTCCGACATCGACCTGATCGCCCCGGGGGTGTGCATCCGCTCCACCTTCACGGGCGGCGGCTACTCCACCCTGTCCGGCACCTCGATGGCCGCTCCGCATGTCGCGGGTGGCGCAGCCCTGTACCTGGCGAAGCACGCCGACGCGTCGCCCGGCGAGGTCAAGGCCGCCCTGATCCGCGCCGGCAGCTCCGACTGGATCGCGCCTTCCGAGGACGGCGACAAGGTCAAGGAGCCACTCCTCAGGCTCCGTTCGTTCTGAGCGGCGTCACTCACCGACGGCGACGGGCGACCCCGTGAGCGGGACCCTCCACCGGGTTCCGGCCCACGCGGTCGCCCGTCGCCGCCTGCATCGCGGGCCTCGCGCTACGGCGTCGGCTCGCGGGCGTCGTACCGCATGAACCCGCCACCGCGCAGGGCGAGCAGACCCACCGCCACGACGCAGGCGAGTCCGCCGCCGGTGATGGCGACCGCGGGGGACGAGAGGTCGGCGACCGAGCCGGCGAGGAAGTCCCCGAGACGCGGCCCACCCGCCACGACGACGATGAAGACGCCCTGGAGCCGTCCGCGCATCTCGTCCGGTGCGGCTGCCTGGAGCATGGTGTTGCGGAAGACCATGGACACGGTGTCCGCGCAGCCCGCGAGGGCGAGGAAGAACAACCCGAGCCAGAGGTTCCTGGTCAGCCCGAACACGGCGGTCGCCGTTCCCCAGGCGGCGACGGCGAGCAGGATCGCGCGAGGCGCGTGGCGACCACCGGTGGCAGCCGTGGGCGGGAGCCGGTCGACCCGCTCGGCCGGAAGCGGGGTTGTCCACAGGCCGCCCGCGCTGTCGGAGCGCGGCGATAACGTCGGGGCATGTCCAATCCGGTCGTGTTCCAACCCGCTGTGCTCGAAGGCGTGCTCGAGCGGATCACGTATGCCAACGAGGAGAACGGCTACACGGTCGCCCGCGTCGACACCGGCCGCGGCGGCGACCTGCTCACCGTCGTCGGGTCGCTGCTCGGTGCGCAGGTAGGCGAGTCGCTGCGGATGGAGGGCCGTTGGGGCTCACACCCGCAGTACGGCAAGCAGTTCACCGTGGAGAACTACACGACCGTCCTGCCCGCCACGATCCAGGGCATACGGCGCTATCTCGGCTCGGGGCTGATCAAGGGGATCGGGCCGAAGATCGCCGAGCGGATCGTCGACCACTTCGGCACGGACACGCTCGACGTCATCGAGCAGGAGCCGAAGAGGCTCATCGAGGTGCCGGGGCTCGGGCCGAAGCGGACGAAGTTGATCGGCGCTGCCTGGGAGGAGCAGAAGGCCATCAAGGAGGTCATGGTCTTCCTCCAGGGCGTGGGCGTGTCGACGTCCATCGCGGTGCGTATCTACAAGAAGTACGAGGACGCCTCGATCTCGGTCGTGAAGAACCAGCCGTACCGTCTGGCGGCCGACGTGTGGGGCATCGGCTTCCTGACCGCCGACCGGATCGCCCAGGCGGTCGGGATACCGCACGACAGCCCCGAGCGGGTCAAGGCCGGTCTGCAGTACGCCCTTTCCCAGTCGACCGACCAGGGCCACTGTTTTCTGCCGCAGGAGCAACTGATCTCGGACGCGGTGAAGCTGCTCGCGGTGGACACCGGCCTCGTCATCGACTGCCTCGCCGAGCTCGCGGTCGACGAGGAGGGTGTCGTACGGGAGCAGGTGCCCGGACCGGAGGGGGGAGAGCCGGTGACGGCGGTGTACCTGGTGCCGTTCCACCGCGCGGAGCTGTCCCTAGCCGGGCAGGTGCGGCGGCTGCTGGGGGCGGAGGACGATCGGATGCCGGCGTTCGGGGAGGTGGCGTGGGACAAGGCGCTGGCGTGGCTCGCGAACCGTACGGGCGCGAAGCTGGCGCCCGAGCAGGAGGCGGCGGTCAAGCTCGCGCTGACCAGCAAGGTCGCCGTGCTCACCGGCGGGCCGGGCTGCGGCAAGTCGTTCACCGTCCGCTCGATCGTGGAGCTGGCCCGTGCCAAGAAGGCCAAGGTCGTGCTCGCGGCCCCCACGGGCCGTGCGGCCAAGCGTCTCGCCGAGCTCACCGGTGCCGAGGCGTCCACCGTGCACCGGCTGCTGGAGCTCAAGCCCGGCGGGGACGCGGCCTACGATCGGGACCGGCCGCTGGACGCGGATCTGGTCGTCGTCGACGAGGCGTCGATGCTCGACCTGCTGCTCGCCAACAAGCTGGTCAAGGCCGTGGCGCCGGGCGCGCATCTGCTGCTGGTCGGTGACGTTGACCAGCTGCCGAGCGTCGGGGCCGGCGAGGTGCTGCGCGACCTGCTCGCAGAGGGTGGTCCGGTGCCGAGCGTGCGTCTGACGCGGATCTTTCGCCAGGCACAGCAGTCCGGCGTGGTCACCAACGCGCATCGGATCAATTCCGGTCTGCAGCCCATCACTTCGGGTCTCGCCGACTTCTTCCTGTTCGTCGAGGAGGAGACGGAGGACGCGGGCAGGCTGGCCGTGGACGTGGCGGCCCGGCGCATCCCGGCGAAGTTCGGCCTGGACCCGAGACGCGATGTCCAGGTGCTGGCGCCGATGCACCGGGGCCCGGCCGGTGCGGGGACGCTCAACGGGCTGCTTCAGCAGGCGATCACCCCGGCCCGTCCCGAGCTTCCGGAGAAGCGCTTCGGCGGTCGGGTTTTCCGTGTCGGCGACAAAGTGACCCAGATCAGAAACAATTATGACAAGGGGCGTAACGGGGTCTTCAACGGCACCGTCGGCGTCGTCACGTCGCTCCAGGTGGAGGACCAGCGGCTGACCGTGCTGACCGACGAGGACGAGGAGGTCGGCTACGACTTCGACGAGCTGGACGAGCTGGCCCACGCCTACGCGGTGACGATCCACCGTTCTCAGGGCAGTGAGTATCCGGCGGTGGTGATCCCGGTCACCACCGGGGCGTGGATGATGCTTCAGCGCAATCTGCTCTACACGGCCGTCACCAGGGCGAAGCGGCTCGTCGTGCTGGTCGGCTCCCGCAAGGCGATAGGTCAGGCCGTGCGGACCGTTTCCGCAGGCAGGCGCTGCACGGCGCTCGCCCACCGACTGGCCGCGTGAGCCCGCCGTCCGGAAGGGCCCGGTGGGCGGATGGTTCGGGCCTGCCGGGGTGGGGAACACCACCCCGACCCCGTCCCGGCTTCCAGAACCAGGGCGAAGGGGGCAAGATGAGCAGGTTGGCGGCACTGAGTGCCGCCGATAGGCCCAATGGTCGACCCCGAGTGCACTCTGCTGAGCCAAATGGGGGATGGTAGAGACAGTCAGGGCACCTCGAAGAAGAGGCACTACGTCGGTGAGGGATGACGTGAGCGACAACTCTGTAGTACTGCGGTACGCGGACGGTGAATACACCTACCCGGTGGTCGAGAGCACCGTCGGCGACAAGGGCTTCGACATCGGGAAGCTCCGAGCCCAGACCGGTCTGGTGACCCTGGACAGTGGATACGGCAACACCGCCGCCTATAAATCCGCGATCACCTATCTCGACGGCGAGCAGGGCATTCTGCGCTACCGCGGCTACCCGATCGAGCAGCTGGCCGAGCGCTCCACCTTCCTCGAGGTGGGATACCTGCTGATCAACGGCGAGCTTCCCACGGTCGACGAGCTGGCGGGCTTCAAGGACGAGATCACCCAGCACACGCTGCTGCACGAGGACGTCAAGCGGTTCTTCGGCGGCTTCCCGCGTGACGCGCACCCGATGGCCATGCTGTCGTCCGTGGTCAGCGCGCTGTCCACGTTCTACCAGGACAGCCACAACCCGTTCGACGAGAAGCAGCGCCACCTCTCCACGGTCCGGCTGCTGGCCAAGCTGCCGACGATCGCGGCGTACGCCTACAAGAAGTCGATCGGTCACCCGTTCGTCTACCCGCGCAACGACCTCGGTTACGTGGAGAACTTCCTGCGCATGACCTTCTCGGTCCCGGCGCAGGAGTACGAGCTCGACCCGGTCGTGGTCTCGGCGCTCGACAAGCTGCTGATCCTGCACGCGGACCACGAGCAGAACTGTTCTACCTCCACCGTGCGCCTGGTCGGTTCCTCGCAGGCGAACATGTTCGCCTCGATCTCCGCCGGCATCAGCGCCCTGTGGGGCCCGCTGCACGGCGGCGCCAACCAGTCGGTCCTGGAGATGCTCGAGGGCATCCAGGCCAACGGCGGCGATGTCGACTCCTTCATCCGCAAGGTGAAGAACAAGGAGGACGGCGTCCGCCTGATGGGCTTCGGTCACCGGGTCTACAAGAGCTTCGACCCGCGCGCGAAGATCATCAAGGCGGCGGCGCACGACGTCCTCTCCGCGCTCGGCAAGTCCGACGAGCTGCTGGACATCGCGCTGAAGCTCGAGGAGCACGCGCTCTCCGACGACTACTTCGTCTCCCGCAACCTCTACCCGAACGTGGACTTCTACACGGGTCTGATCTACCGCGCCATGGGCTTCCCGACCGAGATGTTCACGGTGCTCTTTGCGCTCGGCCGGCTGCCCGGCTGGATCGCCCAGTGGCACGAGATGATCAAGGAGCCCGGTTCCCGCATCGGCCGTCCGCGCCAGATCTACACGGGCGAGGTCCTGCGCGACTTCGTTCCGGTCGAGGCCCGCTGAGCTCTCGCACCGTCCGGGCCGGGGCCGAGTGGCCCCGGGTCCCCGAACAGCGGAAAGCGCCCCGCTGCCGATCCCCCCACGGGTCGGCGGGCGGGGCGCTTCCCATTCCCCGACAGCGGATTCCCCCCACGGGATCCGGCCGGGCGTCTGTAGGGCGCAGAAGCCTTTCACGCGGTGCCGGGGTACGTACGCACGGGAGGGCCGCTCAAAGCTCCCCGGGCACGTGCCCCGGCCAAACGCTTGCCTGGAACGTCCCCCAAGACATCCCATGAACGTCCCCCAAGACGTTCTCGGCATCGACCACTTAGACTCGCGATGAGCCTGAATGGTTACCCCTAAATATCTGTGATCTAGGTCTCGTTGTGAAGGTCCTGTGACCTGTTTGTAGTCACGAGAAGGAGCGCAGCCGCAGGCTGTTGAACACCACAAATACGGACGAAAACGCCATTGCGAAACCGGCGATCATGGGGTTGAGCAGGCCTGATGCCGCCAGAGGCAGTGCGGCGACGTTGTAGCCAAAGGCCCAGTAAAGATTGCCTTTGATCGTGGCCAGTGTCCGCCTTGCGAGACGGATCGCGTCTCCCGCCACCCGCAGATCGCCCCTCACCAGGGTGAGGTCTCCCGCCTCGATCGCCGCGTCCGTGCCCGTCCCCATGGCCAGGCCGAGGTCCGCGGTGGCCAGCGCGGCAGCGTCGTTCACGCCGTCGCCGACCATCGCGACCGTGCGGCCCTCGGCGCGAAGCCGTTCGACGATCTTCACCTTCTCGTGGGGCATGACCTCGGCGTACACCTCGTCCACACCGATCTGCGCGGCGACCGCTTCCGCCACCGCCTTGCTGTCGCCGGACAGCAGCACGGGAGCAAGGCCCAGCGCGCGCAGCTCCCGTACGGCCTGCGCGCTCGTCTCCTTGACCGCGTCGGCGACGGTCAGGACGCCGAGTGCCTTGCCGTCCCGTGCCGCGTACACGGCCGTACAGCCGCTCGCGCGGGCCGCGGTCTCGACGAGTCCGCCGGGCAGCTCGACGCCCGCGCTCTCGAGGAGCCGCGCGCGCCCCACCAGCACCTGCTGGCCCTCGACGACTCCCCGCACGCCGAGGCCGGGCACGTTCACGAAGTCCTCGACGGCGGGCAGCGGGCCTTTCGCGCGGGCCGTCGCGCCGTCGGTGATCGCGCGAGCGACGGGGTGCTCCGAGGCGTGCTCCAGTGCGCCCGCGAAACGCAGCAGTTCCTGCGCGTCAGCGGTTTCGGCGGGGTACACGCCCTGAAGGGTCATTCGGCCCGTGGTGACCGTTCCTGTCTTGTCCAGGACGACGGTGTCCACCCTTCGCGTGGACTCCAGGACCTCCGGCCCCTTGATGAGGATGCCGAGTTGCGCTCCCCGCCCTGTGCCGACCATCAGCGCGGTCGGAGTGGCCAGACCGAGCGCGCAGGGGCAGGCGATGATCAGTACGGCGACGGCGGCGGTGAACGCAGCGGCGGTGTCACCGGTCAGCGCCAGCCACGCGCCCAGCGTCCCCGCGGCGATCAGCAGCACGACGGGCACAAAGACGGCGGAGATCCGGTCGGCCAGACGCTGGACCCGCGCCTTGCCGCTCTGTGCGTCCTCCACCAGCTTCGCCATCCTGGCCAACCGGGTGTCCGCGCCGACCCTGGTGGCCTCGACGACAAGGCGGCCGGCGGTGTTCAGGGTGGCACCGGTGACGGCGTCGCCCGGGGCCACGTCCACCGGAACGGACTCGCCGGTGAGCATCGAGGCGTCGACGGCGGAGGTGCCCTCGACGACGCTGCCGTCGGTGGCGATCTTCTCCCCGGGCCGTACGACGAAGCGGTCGCCGACGGCGAGGCGGTCGACCGGGACGCGCACCTCGGAGCCGCCCCGCAGGACGGCGACGTCCTTCGCGCCCAGGTCCATGAGCGCCCTCAGGGCCGCGCCGGCGCGCCGCTTGGAGCGTGCCTCGAGACGGCGGCCGAGCAGGAGGAACGTGGTCACGCCCGCGGCGACCTCGAGATAGATCGCCGACGAGCCGTCGGTGCGGCTGACGGTGAGGTCGAAGCCGTGGCGCATGTCCGGCATGCCCGCGCTGCCGAAGAACAGCGCCCACAGGGACCAGCCGAAGGCGGCCAGTGTGCCGGTGGAGACCAGCGTGTCCATCGTCGCCGCGCCGTGCCGCAGATTGGTCCAGGCGGCACGGTGGAAGGGCAGGGCGCCCCAGACGACGACGGGGGCGGCGAGTGTCAGCGAGAGCCACTGCCAGTTGTCGAACTGCAGCGGACCGATCATCGACATGAGGACGACCGGGGCCGACAGCAGCGCCGAGACGACGAGCCGCTGCCGCAGGGCACCGCCGTCCGGCTCGGTGTCCGCCGGCGCTTCGTGGACGGCGGCCGGCGTGGGGGCGGGCGGCGCTTTGGGAACGGCGGCCGGCGGTGGCTCCTCGGCCGTGTAGCCGGTCTTCACCACCGTCGCGATCAGGTCGGCGACCTCCGTCCCCGCGGGGTAGGAAATGCGCGCCTTCTCGGTCGCGTAGTTGACCGTGGCGCTGACGCCGTCCATGCGGTTCAGCTTCTTCTCGACGCGGGCGGCGCAGGAAGCGCAGGTCATCCCGCCGATGGTGAGCTCTACCTCGGATGTTTCCACGTTCGGGACTCCACGCAGCTGGGCCGGGCCGTACTCCACCCAGTATCCGGTGGGTGGGGTACGGCCCGGGCCCAGGGGCCCGGGCCTGTGGCTCCGGGCGCGCGGCGCGGGGTGGTCAGGCCGTGCCGACCAGCTCGTAGCCGGCCTCGTCGACGGCCTCGCGTACGGCGGCGTTGTCCAGCGGGCCCTGCGAGACCACGGTGACCCGACCCGTCGCGGCGACGGCCGTCACGGCGGTGACGCCGGGAAGCTCGGAGATCTCGCTGCTCACCGCGCCCTCGCAGTGGCCGCAGGTCATGCCGCTGACCTGGTAGACGGCGGTGACGCCGCCGGCCTGAGCGTCCGACGCCGCGTCGTGGCAGGAGCCGGTGGACGAGCAGCACGAGGCGGTCGCCCCGGTGGCCTCGATCTCGATGCCGGTCTTCGTCTCGGTGGTCATGGCGTTCTCCTCATCGGGGCTTCGACGCGCACGCGGTCGATCGGACATGGTGTGCCAGGGGCAGTGGCGGCTGCCGCGACCTCCTGTTGTGACCTACACTATACCCCTAGGGGGTACCTGCTCCGGCTTTCGCCCCGCCGAGGAGCGGCGAAATATCGGAGCCGCGCGATCGGCATCCTCGTGGGCGAGGATCAGGTCGAGTCCTCCCTTGAAGACGGCGAATGCCATGGTCGAGATGCGGTGGACCTCTGCCGGCGACGTGACCGGCAGGTAGCCGGCGAGCCTCTCCTTGATCCTTTCCAGAAGGCCTGTGTGGAGCGTGTCGAAGCCCTGGGTGTGGCGCCCGGGGATCTCGGGCCGTGCACCAGCACGGCGAAGGCATCGGCGTCGTTCGCGGTGCTGCCCGAAGGAGAGGCCGTCGGGGAGGGCGCCCGCAAGCTCGTCAAATGAACTGCCCGACAGCGCCGCGCCGTTCACCTCGGTGATCGGTCGGGCCGCCGTCCTGGGGACTCCAGGACGGCGGGTGAAGCCGGTGAAGGCGGGCTGGTCCGGACCGGCTGGTGTTGAGGGCGCAACACCTTCCGGAGCGCTGCTCCGCAAGGCGGCCTGAGCCAGGGCCCCCCTCCCATCAGGGAGGGGAGCAGTCAATCCCTACGGCCTCTGTTTCCGGGCCGATTGGCCACCCACACGCGGATCGTGTCCGCGTACCAGAACGGCTTGCCGGCCTCCACATGGTCGGGCGGGGGCAGAAGGCCGTGCTTGCGGTAGGAACGGACGGTGTCCGGCTGGACCCCGATGTGCGCGGCGATGTCCTTGTAGGACCAGAGCCTTCTGTCCGTCATGAGCGTGGCACCTCCCTGCGCGCGCAGCAGAGGCGGTCGGTATGCCGTCGGGGGAGCTGCCGCGCGGACGCTGGCGATCACTGAGCCTGTGCCCGTTGAACGACGCCGGCCGGTGCCAGGGGCACGCCTGTTGATCGCCTGTGACGGAACCCCCGCGTAATGGAGACATGCGTGATGAGAGGGGGACAACGGTGGAGGATGTGCCGCGGAGCGTCAGACGCCGCAGGAGCGCAGGAAGGAACGGGTGCGTTCGGCGATCGGTAGCGGTTTGTCCGCAGAGCAGGGGTACATGTCCTGCTCGACGATGGCGAAGAGATCGACGCCCAGTGACTGGGCGGCGGTGAGTACGGGTTCCAGAGCGGGCACCCCGGCCGGCGGCTCGCACATCACTCCGCGCCCCACTGCCGGTCCGAACGGCATCTCCTCGGCCACTACTTGGGCCAGGATCTCCGGGTCGACCTGCTTGAGGTGGAGGTAGCCGATCCGCTCCCCGTAGGTCTCGATCAGCTTGACGCTGTCGCCGCCGCAGTATGCGTAGTGGCCGGTGTCCAGGCACAAGGACACCAGGTCCCCGTCGGTGGCGTCGAGGAATCGGGTGACGTTCTCCTCGGTGTCGATGTGGGTGTCCGCGTGCGGGTGGACGACGATGTCCAGGCCGTAGCGCTCCCGCACTTCGTGGCCGAGGCGTTCGGTCTGGGCCGTCAGGTCACGCCACTGAGCCGGGGTCAGCGTGTCGCCCTCGAGCACTGCCCCCGTCTTGTCGTCGCGCCAGAAGGAGGGGATCACCACCAGGTGAGAGGCCCCCATCGCCTGCGTGAGCGCGGCGATGTCGGACACATGGGCCCAGGTCTCGTCCCACACCGCCGGCCCGCGGTGGAGGCCCGTGAAGACGGTTCCGGCCGACACCTTGAGGCCGCGCCGCGCGGTCTCCTCCGCCAGCCGGACGGGGTCGGTCGGCAGATAGCCGTACGGGCCGAGCTCGATCCACTCATAACCGGCGTGCGCGACCTCGTCGAGGAAGCGCTGCCAGGGGATCTGACGGGAATCGTCGGGGAACCACACCCCCCAGGAGTCGGGGGCCGAGCCGACCCGGATGCGGTTCAGGGCGGGTACGGATGAGGTCATGCCGGTCAGCTTTCCGGCCGTCCGAGAAAGGTGTCAAGGCTTGGTCCGAATGTAAGGACAAAATGTTGACAGGGTTCGCCGGGGAGGGCTAGACCTGATGTCGGCCGGCACCGGCGGTTCGAACCGAAGGGACGCGCATGCCTCAGCCGTATGACGTGATCACGATGGGGCGGATCGGGGTCGACCTCTATCCGCTGCGTGCCGGGGTTCCGTTGGCGCAGGTAGACACGTTCGGAAAGTTTCTCGGCGGCTCGGCGACGAATGTCGCGGTCGCCGCGGCCAGGCTGGGCCGACGGACCGCGGTGATCACCCGTACCGGGCAGGACGCCTTCGGCGACTATCTCCACCAGGCGTTGGGGGAGTTCGGTGTCGACGACCGGTGGGTCACACCCGTCGCCGCGTATCCGACGCCGGTCACCTTCTGCGAGATCTTCCCCCCGGACGACTTCCCCCTCTACTTCTACCGGCAGCCGAAGGCGCCCGATCTGGAGATCCGCGAAAGCGAACTGGACCTGGCGCATGTCCGCGACGCCCAAGTCTTCTGGACGACCGGCACCGGGCTGTGCGCCGAACCGAGCCGGTCGGCAACCCTCGCGGCGCTGGCGCACCGGGCGGGCGGACCCGGCATCACCGTGTTCGACCTGGACTGGCGGCCGATGTTCTGGTCCGACCCGCAGGAAGCACGGGCGTACTACGCCCAGGCCCTGACCCATGCGACGGTTGCCGTGGGGAACGTGGAGGAGTGCGAGGTCGCCACCGGTGAGCGCGAGCCGCACGCCGCCGCGCGGGCGCTCCTGGCGTCCGGTGTCGAGCTCGCCGTCGTCAAGCAGGGGCCCAAGGGGGTGCTCGCCCTGCACCGTGACGGCACGCAGGTCGAGGTCCCGCCCGTACCGGTCGACGTCCTCAACGGCCTGGGAGCGGGGGACGCGTTCGGCGGCGCCCTGTGTCACGGGCTCCTGGCTGCGTGGGAGTTGGGGCACACGATGCGGTACGCCAACGCGGCGGGCGCGATCGTGGCGTCGCGCCTCGCGTGCTCGACGGCGATGCCGTACGAGGAGGAGGTCGAGGCCGTCCTGGCGGGCGCCCCACCCCCACCGGACCCGAGCGCCCCCGACCGTGCCGCCGTCGCTGACCCCACCCGGGACCGTGCCCGCCCTGAGGTCGGCGGGCGGCCCGGCCCCGTCGAGCGGCCCGAGGCCGGAAGGCGGCCCGGGGTCGGCGGGCGGCCCGGGGTCGGCGGGCGCGGGGAGGGGCCGTGAGCCGGGTCGACATCGGCGAGCTCGTCGGGATCCGTGCGCGGCATCCCGAGGCGGTCGCCGAGGCTGCCGTCCGCAGGCGGCGGCGGCAGGGGCTCGTCGGGGACAGCGGGCGGCTGATGATCATCGCCGCCGACCACCCCGCCCGCGGCGCCTTGGCTGTCGGTGAGCGCCGCCTCGCCATGGCCAACCGCCTCGACCTGCTGGAGCGGCTCTGCCTCGCGCTGTCCCGCCCCGGTGTCGACGGCGTGCTCGCCACCGCCGACATCCTCGACGACCTTCTGCTCCTCGGGGCCCTCGACGACAAGGTCGTCATGGGCTCGATGAACAGGGGAGGCCTCGCGGGCGCCGCGTTCGAGCTCGACGACCGGTTCACCGGTCACCGGGCCCGCGACCTCGACCGGCTGGGCTTCGACGCGGGCAAACTGCTGCTCCGTATCGATTACGACGACCCTGCCTCCCTCGACACCCTCGACGCCGCCGCCCGAGCCGTCGACGAGATGGCCGAGCGTCAGCTTCCCGTCTTCATAGAGCCGTTCATCTGTCACCGGATCGACGGCCGGCTCCGCAACGATCTCAGCGCCGAAGCCGTGACCCGTTCCATCGCCATCGCCTCCGGTCTGGCCGGCACATCGGCGTACACCTGGCTGAAGGTGCCCGTCACCGAGGACGCCGACGACATGGGGGCGGTGCTGGAGACCTCCACTCTCCCCGCGGTGCTGCTCGGCGGCGACATAGGCAAGGACCAGGACGGCGCGTACGAGAAATGGCGCGGAGCGCTGCAACTGCCCACGGTCCAGGGCCTGGTGGTGGGCCGCTCACTGCTCTATCCGGTCGACGGCGACGTGGCGGGCGCGGTCGACACGGCCGTAGGACTGCTGTAGGGGGTACGGACAGGACATGGACGACCAACACATGGACGACCAGCACACGGACGACCAGGACATGGACGACCAGCACGGGGACGACAACAACAAGCTGGGCGGTCTCCACCTCCGCGCGGGCAGCGCGGCCGACGGCCCGTACGCCCTGAGCATCAGCCCCGAGCAGGCCGGCTGGGGCTACTCGGCCCTGCGTGTGCTCGAGCTCGAGCCGGGCGGAGCGCAGCTCCTCACCGCCGGCGACAGCGAGTGGATCGTGTTGCCCCTTACCGGAGGTTGCACCGTTCACACGCAAGGCGAGATCTTTGAACTGCAGGGGCGGGAAAGCGTGTTCGGCGGAGTGAGCGACTTCGCCTACGTACCGCGCGATGCCCATGCCCAGATCGCCTCCGGCGCGGGAGGCCGCTTCGCCCTGGCAGGAGCGAGGTGCGAGCGCCGACTCCCCGCTCGCTACGGCCCCGCGCCGGAGGTACCCGTCGAGGTCCGCGGCAGCGGCAGCCAGGCTCGTGAGGTCCACAACTTCGCCGCCGCGGGCTCCTTCGAATGCGACCGCCTGATCGCCGTCGAGGTGCTCACCCCCGGTGGCAACTGGTCCTCCTACCCCCCGCACAAGCACGACGAGCACCGACCCGGCGAGGAGAGCGAGCTCGAGGAGATCTACTACTTCGAGATCGAGGGCGGCGGCCTCGGCTACCAGCGCATCTCTCCGTCCCGTCCCGGCGGCTCCGACCTCCTCGCCGAGGTCCGCACCGGCGACGCCGTCCTCGTCCCCGACGGCTGGCACGGCCCGTCCATCGCCGAGCCGGGCCACACCATGTACTACCTCAATGTGATGGCGGGTCCCGGCGCCGAGCGCGAGTGGCTCATCCGCTTCCACCCCGACCACACGGAGGGCTACCGGTGAACACCTCACGCGCGGCCACCCGGCGACTCACCACCGCCCAGGCCCTGGTCGCCTTCCTCGCCCGCCAGTACACCGAGCGTGACGGCCGCCGCCACCGGCTGATCGACGCCACCTGGGGCATCTTCGGACACGGCAACGTCGCGGGCGTCGGACAGGCGCTCCTCGAATCGGCCGAGGACATGCCCTACCTCCAGGGCCGCAACGAACAGGCCATGGTCCACGCTGCCGTCGGCCACGCCCGCCAGTCCCGGCGGCTGACCGCCCACGCCGTCACCACGTCCATCGGCCCCGGCGCCACCAACCTCGTCACCGGCGCTGCCCTCGCCACGATCAACCACCTCCCCGTACTGCTGCTCCCTGGCGACATCTTCGCCGGCCGGCCCGCCGACCCCGTCCTCCAGCAGCTCGAGGTGCCCTACGCGGGTGACGTGTCGGTGAACGACTGCCTGCGCCCCGTCTCCCGCTACTTCGACCGGGTCAACCGCCCCGAGGCGCTGATCCCGGCCGCGCTGCAGGCCATGCGAGTTCTGTCCGACCCCGCGCAGACCGGCGCGGTCACGCTCGCGCTGCCGCAGGACGTGCAGGCGGAGGCGTACGACTGGCCGGAGGAGTTCTTCGCCGAGCGGATCTGGCGGGTGGCCCGCCCGCGGCCCGACGCCGAAGCGTCGGCGCAGGCGGCCGAGGCTCTGCGTGCGAGCCGCCGCCCGCTGCTCGTCGCAGGCGGTGGCATCCACCACTCCGAGGCGGAGGAGGCGCTGCGGGCGTTCGCCGACGCGACCGGCATCCCGGTGGCGTCGACCCAGGCCGGGAAGGGCTCGCTGCCGTACGACCACCCGTGCGACGTCGGGGGCATCGGGCACACCGGCACCGCCACGGCCGACGACCTCGCCGGCACCGCGGACCTGGTGGTCGGTGTCGGCACCCGCTGGTCCGACTTCACCACCGCCTCGTCGACCCTTTTCCGGTCCGAGTCGGTCCGCTTCGTCAACATCAACGTCACGTCGTTCGACGCCCACAAGATGGCCGGTCTCGCGATCGTCGCCGATGCCCGTGCCGCGCTCGAAGAGCTGACGGCCGCCCTCACCGGGCACCGCGTCGACGCGGCGTACACAGCCGAGTACAGGACGGCCAAGGCGGCCTGGGAGGAGCGGGTGACCGGTGCGTTCAGAGCGCCGGATCCCGACGCGCGCCCCACCCAGGCGCAGGTCCTCGGCGCCCTCGACGCCCTGGTGACCGGCGACGACATCGTCATCAACGCCGCCGGGTCGCTCCCCGGCGACCTGCACAAACTGTGGCGCGCCCGTTCCGCCGACCAGTACCACGTGGAGTACGGCTACTCCTGCATGGGCTACGAGATCCCGGCCGCGATCGGCGTCGCGATGGCGGCCCCCGGCCGCCCGGTGTGGGCGCTCGTCGGCGACGGCACGTACCTGATGAACCCCACCGAGATCGTCACCGCCGTCCAGGAGGGCGTCCCGATCCGGATGGTGATCCTGCAGAACCACGGGTACGCCTCCATCGGCGGCCTGTCCGAGTCGGTGGGCTCGGAGCGCTACGGCACCGCGTACCGGCACAGGGCAGCGGACCGTACCTTCACGGGAGCCCCGCTGCCCGTCGATCTCGCGGCCAACGCCGAGTCCCTCGGGATGCGGGTGATCCGCGCCCACAGCGTGCGTGACCTGCGCCGAGCTCTGGCCGAGGCGCGCGCGGCCGACGTGCCCACATGTGTCTACGTCGAGACCGAAACGCCAGACACTGTGTCGGGCCCGCCGGCGGCGCAGGCGTGGTGGGATGTTCCAGTGGCCGAGACCGCGACTCGCCCGTCGGCGGTCAAGGCCCGGGAGGAGTACGACCGGCAGGCCGCCGCCCGACGCCGCCATCTCTGAAGGAGCATTTCGTCATGACGAAGACCGTCAACCACTGGATCGGTGGCAAGACCGTCGAGGGTGCGTCGGGCAACTGGGGCCCGGTCACGGACCCGGCGACGGGAGCCGTCACCACGCGTGTCGCCCTGGCCTCTGTCGAGGAGGTCGACGCGGCCGTGGCCGCGGCGCGGGAGGCGTACGCGACGTGGGGCACCTCGTCCCTGGCGCAGCGCACCGCGGTCCTCTTCCGCTACCGCGCCCTGCTGGACGCCCGCCGTGACGACATCGCGGCCCTGATCACCGCCGAGCACGGCAAGGTGCACTCCGACGCGCTCGGCGAGGTCGCCCGCGGTCTGGAGATCGTCGAACTCGCCTGCGGCATCACCACTCAGCTCAAGGGCGAGCTGTCGACCCAGGTCTCCAACCGGGTCGACGTCGCCGCGATCCGCCAGCCGCTGGGCGTGGTGGCCGGCATCACGCCGTTCAACTTCCCGGCGATGGTGCCGATGTGGATGTTCCCGCTGGCCGTCGCCTGCGGAAACACCTTCATCCTCAAGCCGAGCGAGAAGGACCCGTCTGCCGCGAACCTCCTGGCGGAGCTGGCCTCCGAGGCCGGTCTGCCCGACGGTGTGCTGAACGTCGTGCACGGCGACAAGGTGGCCGTCGACGCGCTGCTCGAGCACCCGGACGTCACGGCCGTCTCCTTTGTCGGCTCGACCCCGATCGCCCGCTACATCCACACGACCGCCTCCGCCAACGGCAAGCGCGTCCAGGCGCTCGGCGGCGCGAAGAACCACATGCTGGTCCTGCCCGACGCCGACCTCGACGCGGCCGCCGACGCGGCGGTCTCCGCGGCGTACGGCTCGGCCGGTGAGCGCTGCATGGCGATCTCCGCGGTCGTCGCGGTCGGCGCGATCGGCGACGAGCTGGTGGACAAGATCCGCGAGCGTGCGGAGAAGATCAAGATCGGCCCGGGCGACGACCCGACGTCCGAGATGGGTCCGCTGATCACCGCCGCCCACCGCGACAAGGTCGCCTCCTACGTCACGGGCGCGGCCGCCCAGGGTGCGGAGGTCGTCCTCGACGGCACCGGGTACACGGTCGACGGCTTCGAGGACGGCCACTGGATCGGCCTCTCGCTCCTCGACAAGGTCTCGACCGACTCCGACGCCTACCGCGACGAGATCTTCGGCCCGGTGCTGTGCGTGCTGCGCGCGGAGACGTACGAGGACGGCGTGGCGCTGATCAACGAGTCGCCGTTCGGCAACGGAACGGCGATCTTCACCCGCGACGGCGGCGCGGCCCGCCGCTTCCAGCTGGAGATCGAGGCCGGCATGGTCGGTGTGAACGTGCCGATCCCGGTGCCGGTGGGCTACCACTCCTTCGGTGGCTGGAAGGACTCGCTCTTCGGCGACCATCACATCTACGGCAACGACGGCGTGCACTTCTACACCCGCGGCAAGGTCGTCACCACCCGCTGGCCCGACCCGGCGGACGCCCCCGCCGGAGTGGACCTGGGCTTCCCCCGCAACCACTGACGCATCGCACGCCGCAGCGGCCCGCACGGGAACTCCGTGCGGGCCGCTGCGGCGTTCAGCGCCGGGCGTGTGCCGAGGCGTCAGAACAGGGAGTGCAGCAGCTTGTTCGGGGAGCCGTAGCGCGGGTCCACGACCTTGCCGCTGGTGGCGTTGTTCACCACGGCGTCACGCACCTGGGCCGGGGTGGCCGTGGGGTGGTCGGCCAGGTAGAGCGCCGCGACGCCGGCCGTGTGCGGGGTCGCCATGGACGTCCCCGAGATGGTGCTGGTGGCGGTGTCGCTGTCCTTCCAGGCCGACGTGATGTCCACGCCGGGCGCGAACAGGTCCAGGCAGGTCCCGAAGTTGGAGAACGACGCCCGGCGGTCGGAGCTGTCCGTCGCGCCGACCGTGATCGCTTCGGGGACGCGGGCGGGGGAGTAGTTGCACGCGTTCGCGGGCAGTCCGAGGATCGGCAGCCCGTTGCCCGCCGCGATGGCGTAGCTGACACCCGACGCGACGGACTTCTTCACCGCGTTGTCGAGGGACGTGTTGGCCGAGCCGCCGAGGCTCATGTTGGCGACGGCCGGCTTCTTGGCGTTGACGGTCACCCAGTCGACGCCCGCGATGACTCCGGCGGTCGTGCCGGAGCCCTCGCAGTCCAGGACACGTACGGCGACGAGGTTGACCCCCTTGGCGACGCCGTAGTTCTTGCCGCCGACCGTGCCGGCGACATGGGTGCCGTGGCCCTGGCAGTCCTGACCGTTCCGGCCGTCGCCCACCGTGTCCGTGCCGACGCTCGCGCGCCCGCCGAACTCGCTGTGCGAGGTGCGGATCCCGGTGTCGATGACGTACGCGTTCACGTTCGAGGCGGACGTGTTGTAGGTGTACGTCTTCGACAGCGGCAGGTTGCGCTGGTCGATCCGGTCGATGCCCCAGGTGGCGTTGGACTGGGTGTCGTTCAGCCGGACCGTGGCGTTCTGCTCGACGTACGCGACCCGCGGGTCGGCCGCGAGCGCCTTGGCCTTCGCAGCCGACATCGAGGCGGAGAAGCCCGTGAGGACACTGCGGTAGGTGTGCTTCGGTGCGACACCGAGATCGGCGGCGCGGGTCGTGCCGTCCTTGAGGACGACGATCCAGCTGTTGGGGACGGCAGTTGCAGTGGGAGCGAGACGAAGATCGCCGAGGGTCGCGCTGTGCGCGGTGGGGGATACGGCGAACTGGAGACCGGTCGCGGCGGCGACTGCTGATATCAGCGCGCCGGCGCGACGGGCAGTGGCTCTCATCTCGTGCACCTGACCTTTCATTGACCGGTTACGGACGAGTACGGGCCCGCATGGTGCCAGGATGTGAGGTTGCGAGAACCAGTGTCCCGTTGTGTGACGTACGCCACAGTAGAGCGACTGGCCGGTAAATGCCATGTCGCACAAGCTATTTGACGGGGCGTCAGTAAGTGTGGATCTTGTGTTCCACTCGCGTGCGTCCGGAATGTCCGGACCTGCGGCGCGTACCGCGGCTGGTGTACGGCGCCCTTGCCGCGTACTCCTCAAGGAGGCTCATCGGTTCCGCCTTGCGGCAGCCGAGACTGAGGGGCTCATCCGTTTAGGGTTTCAACCATGCAGATCCGAATTCCCAGGCCGCGGAGCCGATGGCTCGCCGGCGTCGCGGCCTTCGCCGTCCTTGCCGGCGCCGGCACGTGGACCGCCGTCGCCGACGACGCCGCACCCTCCGTGCACCGCGAGGACCGGGTGCAGAACATGCCCGGGGCCAAGATCGACACCTCCTACTTCACCAGCGGCGGCGAAGGGCGCAGGCCCGCCGTCCTGATCGGGCACGGCTTCGGCGGCAGCAAGAACGACGTCCGCGCGCAGGCCGAGCAGCTGGCCCGCGAGGGTTACGCCGTGCTGACCTGGTCCGCCCGCGGCTTCGGCCGGTCCACCGGGCAGATCGGGCTCAACGACCCCGACCACGAGGTCAAGGACGTCTCCCGGCTGATCGACTGGCTGGCGAAGCAGCCGGACGTCCAGCTGGACGCGGACGGTGATCCACGCGTCGGCATGACCGGTTCGTCGTACGGCGGAGCGATCTCCCTGCTGGGCGCGGCGTACGACCAGCGGGTCGATGCGATCGCGCCGCAGATCACCTACTGGAACCTCGCCGACGCCCTCTTCCCCCACGGCGTCTTCAAGAAGCTGTGGGCCGGAATCTTCTTCTCGACCGGTTCGGCGGCCTCCCTGGGCACGGCCCCGGGTGGTCAGCAGCCTCCCGGCGCCCCCGCGGAGGAGCCCCCCGCGGGCGAGGCTCCAGCCGGTCAGGACCGGGCCGCCGCAGACGCCGGTGCCGGCTCCGACACCGGTGCCGGCTCCGACGCCGGTGCGGGCTCCGACGCCGCTGTCCGGCCCGCTTCCCGCGCCGCCGCCGACGAGCCGGCGCCCGCGAACCCCACTGGCTGCGGCCCGTTCCAGCCGACGCTGTGTGCCATGTACGAGCGTGTCGCCGTGGCCGGAAAGCCCGACGCCGAGGCGCGCGAGCTCCTCGAGAGCCGCAGCCCCTCCGCGGTCGGCGACCGCATCAAGGCGCCCGCGATCATCGTGCAGGGCCAGTCCGACTCGCTCTTCCCCCTTTCGCACGCGGACGCCATGGCGAAGGCGATCAGCGCCAACGGGGCACCCGTCGCGGTCGACTGGATCGTCGGCGGCCACGACGGAGGCGACCGGGAGAGCGGCCGCGTCGAGGGCCGCATCGGCGACTGGTTCGACCGCTATCTGAAGCAGGACAAGAACGCGGACACCGGCCCCGCCTTCCGCGTCAGCCGCACCGGTGGCGTCGACTCCACCGACGGCCAGGCGCTGCTGCGCGGCGCGACCGGCGGCAGCTACCCCGGCCTCACCGACGGCACCCGGCAGATCGCGCTGGCGGGCCGCGAACAGCGCTTCGTCAACCCGGCGGGCGCCACCCCGCCCGCCATCTCGGCCGTCCCCGGCCTCGGCGGCGGCACGGGCGCGCTCTCCTCGCTCGGTGTCGGCCTGTCCCTCGACTTCCCCGGACAGTTCGCGAGCTTCCAGTCCAAGCCGCTCGGCACGTCCACCCGCATCACCGGCTCGCCCACCGTCAAGGTGAAGGTCGCCTCGGACACCGGCGGCGCCGTCCTCTTCGGCAAGGTGTACGACGTCGGGCCCGACGGCAGGCAGCAGGTGCTGCCCTCCCAGCTCGTCGCCCCCGTCCGGATCGAGGACGCGAAGGCCGGCAAGGAGGTCGAGCTGACCCTGCCCGCCGTGGACCACGAGGTCGACGCCGGGCACCGGCTGCGCCTCGTCCTGTCCGCCACCGACCTCGGCTACGCCTCGCCCGCCGAGCCCGCCACCTACACCGTCGCCCTCGCGGGACAGCTCTCGGTGCCCACCGCACCCGCGGTGCGGACACAGGCGGCCGGCCTGCCCTGGTGGGTGTGGGCACTGCCCGCCGCCGGCGTCCTCGTCGCCGGCGTGCTGCTGCTCACCGCCCGCCGCCGCACGATCGCACCGGCCCCCGACCCCGAGCGCGCCGACGTGCCGCTGGAGATCACCGGCCTGACCAAGCGGTACGCCGGGTCCGCCGACCGGTACGCCGTGCGGGACCTCTCCTTCCGTGTCGAGAAGGGCCAGGTGCTCGGCCTTCTCGGCCCCAACGGCGCCGGCAAGACGACCACCCTTCGCATGCTGATGGGCCTGATCCGCCCCGACGAGGGCGAGATCCGGGTCTTCGGCCATGCGATCCGGCCCGGCGCGCCCGTGCTCTCCCGGGTCGGCGCGTTCGTCGAGGGTGCGGGCTTCCTGCCGCACCTGTCCGGTCGGGACAACCTGGAGCTGTACTGGAAGGCCACCGGTCGCCCGGCGGCCGACGCGCACATCGAGGAGGCGCTGGAGATCGCCGGCCTCGGCGACGCGCTGGCTCGCGCGGTGCGCACGTACTCGCAGGGCATGCGGCAGCGGCTCGCCATCGCCCAGGCGATGCTCGGCATGCCGGACCTGCTGATCCTCGACGAGCCGACCAACGGCCTCGACCCGCCGCAGATCCGCGAGATGCGGGACGTGATGATCCGTTACGCCGCCGGCGGCCGGACCGTCATCGTCTCCAGCCACCTGCTGTCGGAGGTCGAGCAGACCTGCACGCACCTGGTGGTGATGGACCGCGGCCGGCTCGTGCAGGCCGGGCCGGTCGCCGAGATCACCGGCGAGAGCGACACCCTGCTCGTCACCGTCGACGGCGAGGTGCCGGAGCCCGTGGTCGAGAAGCTCGCCGCGCTGCCGGGGATCGGTTCCGCGGCCCGCACGGACGAGGGCCTGCTCGTACGGCTCGACGGCGTCACCGCCACCGAGATGATCACCGAACTGGTGCGTCTGGACGTGCCCTTGACGGGCGTCGGCCCGCACCGCCGCCTGGAGGACGCGTTCCTCACCCTGATCGGAGGCTCCGCATGAGCGCGCCCGTCGAGACCCGACCGCCGAGGCCCGTGCTCGTCGAGTCCGCCCCCGGCTATCGGGCCCGGCACACGCTGCCGCTCCGGGTGGAGGCCGTGCGGCAGCTGAAGCGCCGCCGGACGCTGGTGATGGCCGGAGTGCTGGCCGCGCTGCCGCTCATCCTGATCGCCGCCTTCGCGATCGGGGGCACCCCCGACGGCCGGGACAACGGCCGGATCACGCTGATGGACACCGCCACGGCCTCCGGCGCCAACTTCGCGGCCACCTGCCTGTTCGTGTCGGCAGGCTTCCTGCTGGTGGTGCCGGTCGCCCTGTTCCACGGCGACACGGTCGCCTCCGAGGCCAACTGGTCGTCCCTGCGCTATCTGCTCGCCGCGCCCGTCCCGCGCACCAGGCTGCTGTGGTCCAAGCTGGCCGTGGCCCTCGGATTCAGTGCGGCGGCGATGCTGCTGCTGCCGCTGGTCGGACTGGTCTCGGGCACGATCGCGTACGGCTGGGGACCGCTGCAGCTGCCGACCGGCGGGTCGCTGGCCGCCGGCGACACGCTGGCGCGGATCGGCCTGGTCGTCGCGTTCGTGTTCGTCTCCCAACTGGTGACGGCCGGGCTGGCGTTCTGGCTGTCGACCAAGACGGACGCGCCGCTGGGCGCGGTCGGCGGCGCGGTTGGGCTGACGATCATCGGCAACGTGCTGGACGCGGTCACGGCCCTGGGCGGCTGGCGCGAAGCACTGCCCGCGCACTGGCAGTTCGCCTGGATCGACGCACTCCAGCCGCAGCTGGAGTGGAGCGGGATGCTCAAGGGGGCGGCCGTTTCGGTCACTTACGGGCTGGTGCTCTTCGCACTCGCCTTCCGGAACTTCTCCCGCAAGGACATCGTCTCCTAGTCCATTCGGTGCGGATCGGGGCGTAACGGATGTGCCGTTGCCGCATTGAGACGCTTCCGCAACTCCTCCGTCTGCTCCTTCCGACCGCCTCGGACGTCACATTCACAAGTAATGACGACGCAAGGGGGAGTCCGATGGGGAGTTCGACGAAGCTCCGCACAGGGATGGGGCACCGGGCCGGCCGGGGGATCGTCGCCGCGGCTCTGGCCGGTGGCATGCTGCTGATGGCGGGCTGCTCCGCCGCCGGCGACACAAGCACGACCGACTACGACGGCGGGCGGAAGGCGGCCGACGGCGCGCCCGCACCCATCGCACCGGACGGGGGCAAGGGCGCGCCGAGCAGCGGGGCCGACAGCGCCGAGCGGGAGGCGCAGGACGCCGCGCCGCCCGCCGACTACCTGTCCACGTTCGCCCTGGACGTGGACACCGCCTCCTACGACTACACCCGCCGCCTGCTCAAGGAGGGCGGGACGCCCGAGCGGCACCAGGTGAGGCCGGAGGAGTTCATCAACAGCTTCCGCCAGGACTACCCGAAGCCCGAGGGCAACGGCTTCTCGGTGACGATCGACGGGGCGCGGCCGGGCGGCGGTGCCGGCGGCAGCGGCGACGGAGAGATCAAGGCGCCGGAAGGCGGCGCCGCGGGACCGGGAGGCGACACCAAGGGGTTCGAGGGCGACAACTGGTCCCTCGTCCGCGTCGGGCTCTCCACCCGCTCCTTCGACCGCGACGGCGAACGGCCGCCCGCCGCTCTGACCTTCGTGATCGACATCTCCGGCTCCATGGCCGAGCCCGGCCGGCTCGACCTCGTCAAGCACTCGCTCGGCACCCTCACCGACCAGCTGCGCGACGACGACTCGATCGCCGTGGTCACCTTCAGCGGTGAGGCGGAGACCCGGCTCCCGATGACCCGGCTCGACGGCAACCGCGACCGTGTCCACGACGTCATCGACGGCCTGGAGCCCACCGACTCCACCAACGTGGAGGCGGGCGTCACCGCCGGCTACGACGAGGCCGTCGAGGGCCGCAGGAAGGGAGCCACCAACCGCGTGGTGCTGCTGTCCGACGCCCTCGCCAACACCGGGGAGACCGAGGCCGAGGCGATCCTCGAGCGGATCGACGGCGCACGTCGCGAGCACGGCATCACCCTCTTCGGCGTCGGGGTCGGCAGCGACTACGGCGACGACCTGATGGAACGCCTCGCCGACAAGGGCGACGGCCACACGACCTATGTGTCCACCAAGGAAGAGGCACGCAAAGTCTTCGTCGACCAACTGCCCCGCCATGTGGAGCTGCGCGCGCGGGACGCCAAGGCGCAGGTCGCGTTCGACCCGAAGACCGTCAAGCAGTTCAAGCTCATCGGCTACGAGAACCGCGAGGTCGCCGACGAGGACTTCCGCAACGACCGGGTCGACGGCGGCGAGGTCGGCCCCGGCCACACCGTCACCGCCCTCTATGCCGTACGGCTGAGGAACGGCGCCGACGGCCATGTCGCGACGGCGACCGTCCGCTGGCTCGACCCCAAGAGCCGGGCGCCGCACGAGGAGAGCGGCTCCGTGGAGACCGACGCGATCGACGGAGCCCTGTGGGGCGCGTCGTCCCCGCGGCTCCAGATCACCGTTGTCGCCGCCTACTTGGCCGAGTCGCTGCGCGGCGGATCCATGCCGGGCGCTCCCGGGCTCGGCACACTTCAGGACCGGGCACGGAAGCTCGCGGAGTCGACGGAGGACCGCGCCGTCCGCGAACTGGCCGACGCGATCGGGCAGGCGAACCGGCGCGCGCGGGACTGAGCCCTCCTGGCACACCCCACTCAAAGGACGCCGGAGAGCGGGTCGCGGCCGGGAAGAGGGCGGTTCGAGGGTGGTTCGAGGACGGCCGGCAACCGGCCTCGAACCGCCGCACGCCGACCGAAAACACGGCGCGCCGCACCTCCCGTCACGCCATCATGAACGGCATGGCCACCCTTCTGCTCGCCCTCGCCGTCGTGTCCACCGGTCTGTTCGCGGGTTTCTTCGTGATCTTCCAGACCGGCATCATGCCCGCGCTCGCGCGCCTGTCCGACGAACAGTTCGTGCCCGCCATGGCCCGTATCAACGAGAAGGTGCCGCGCGGCACCTTCATGCTGGCCTTCCTGGGAAGCGTCGGCTTTCCCATCGCCGCGCTCTTCGTCCCGGTCGACGGCCGCACGGAGACCGACCGCTGGCTGGTCATCGCCGCACTGGTCTGCGCGATCGTCGGCCATCTCATCACCAGCGCCGGCAACGTCCCGCTGAACAACGCCCTCGCCTCGGCGGAGAGTTCCGGCCGCGCCCCCGCCCGGGAGACCCGTGCCGCGTTCGAGGGCAAGTGGAACGCCTTCCACCTGTTCCGCACGCTGTTCGCCCTCGCAGCCTTCGTCCTGCTCGTCTGCGCCGCGACCCCGTGAGGTGACGGGCCCGCCACGTGACGGGCCGTGAGGTGGCGGGGCGTGATGTGACCAGGCGGACAGCGCACTCCTCCACGTCCGTCCTTCTCGACACCGCGTTCCTGCGGCTGTGGTCGGATGCCGGCGCGTCGGGCTCGCCACCTGGGCCCTGCCGTTCGTCCTCGGTCTCGCCGTGCTCGACCGTTCGCTCACCCCGAGCGCGCTCGGGCTGCTGCTCGCAGCCCGCACCGCCGGGTTCCTCACCGCCGTCGCGGTGGGCGGAGTGCTCGCCGACCGGCACTCGCGGCGGGCCGTCGTCCTGTGGCCGGGCCTGGCCGCGGCGGCAGCGGCACCGCTGCTCGCGGCCGGGCTCGGCCGTTTCATGCGCTGATGTGCGCAGCCGCTGTCATGTCAGGAGCCGGCCAGGGCGCCTGCCGTCCGGCGTTCCAGGCGCTGACCGCCGAGGTCGTCGACTCCGGCCGGAGCAACTGCGCCGCCCCGAGCGGCGCTCGTCGTGTCGTGGAGCCTGCGCCTGGGCCGGCTCGCCGCGGCCGGGGTCCTTGTCGCTCTGATGGCGGGAGGGACTCACCCACCGGCGGTAGTCGGCATCGGTGCCCTCGACTTTGTCGATGGGGCGGCGCTGCACGGGACGGGAGCGCCGCACGGTACAAAGAAGCAATGACCGAACCAGCGCACTCCTCGTACTCCGCACGGGGGATGGACGACGTCGACGCCGTGACCCGCGCGGTGCTGACCGCCTCCAGACTGCTCGTCGCCCTTTCGGCGCGGTCCCTCGCGGCCGTGGAGGACAGGGTGACGCTGCCCCAGTTCCGGCTGCTTGTCGTGCTGTCGCTGGAGGGGCCTGCGAAGCTGGTGGCGCTCGCCGACCGGCTCGGTGTGAACCCGTCCACGGCCATGCGCATGCTGGACCGGCTGATCGCGGCCGGGCTGGCGGACCGGCAGGTAAACCCGGGCAATCGTCGGGAGACGGTGCTGCAGTTGACGACCGAGGGGCGGCGCATCGTCGAGGACGTCACCGCCCAGCGCCGCAAGGAGATCGCCGTCATCGTCGAACGGCTCGACCCGGAACAGCGGGCCGCGCTCGTCGGCGCGCTCGCCGCCTTCACCGAAGCCGGAGGCGAGCCCGCGGTTCCCGACGCGGACGGCGAGCTGTACCCGCTCGGCTGGTCGGACCTGGGCCCGCGGCCCACGCGCTGACGCGGGGCCCGCGGGGCCGGTGGGGAGGACCCGGTCGACGTGGTCGGCGTGCGGTGGTCGAGCTGCGTCACCGTGCCAGTGCCGCTCCCGGGCAGAGGCCGGCCGGAAGCCGGGTCCTCCACCACGGGAAGCATTGCACAGTGCAAGGGATTTCGGCTCCCCTTGACGGAAGTGAACTTCCCGGAGCAACTCACTACTTCGGGGAAACCGCCGCCTCGACCTCCGCGAGGGTCGCGGCGTCCACGAGTCCCGTGTCCTCGAGGACCTCCATGTGGTCCAGCACGGTCTGGTTCGCCTGCCGCGCGTGACGCCGGATCAGGTCGTTCTGAGTGGAGGCACGGACCTCGGCGATCGTGGCGAAGATCTTCCCGTGGGAGGAGCGCAGCAGGTTCGCGAAGAGCCGGTCGAACTCGGCGCCCTGGGCGTTCTCCAACTGCGCCACGAAGCCCTGTTGCTCCTCGGTGGCATCGTTGGGAAGCTCCACGCCCAGAATCTTGGCGTCCTCACGCACAAGCTGGTCGAGCTTGCTGTGACCGTCGAGAAGATGCAGCCCGGCACGCTTCACGGCCTCGCTGGAGGCGTGCGTCTGGGCCAGCCGCCCGGCGGGAATCTCCCACAACCCTGCCTGCCGCACCTTCACAAGGAACGTCCGGTCCACCTCGGTCACCGTCTGAGGCCCCTGGGCCTCGGCGGCAGTCGCACCGGAGTAGTCGGTTCCGGCATGCCCGGCACCGTGCTGGGCGGAGCCGTCCGCGGCGGTGGTCCCGGCGGTGGCCTCTCCGCCGCCCGTCTGCAGCGAGACGATGACCACAGCGATCGCGGCGATCGCGGCGGTGACGACCGCGACGACCTTCATCGGTATCCCGGAGCGTGCTGCGCGTCGGTTCGAATGCATGGATGCCTCCCGGCTCGGCATGGAGAAAAGAGTTGGTGATGGGACTCGGGGAGCTGCTGTGGCGGCTGGCACGGCACGCAGCGTCAAGTACGGACACGAGCGCCGGAGTGTTCAACTCGTGCCGCGCGATCCGCTGCTCCCCCTCGCGGGGGAGCCCGTCCGCCCGGGGCGGGCACGGTGGCGCGGTCGCCGGGGAGCGACGGACGGCGTCAGGGCGAGCCGGGGAGCTCCGCGCGTCCTCTCGCCCCCTGCTCGGTCAGCCACGCCACGACGTCTCCCGCCCACCCGTCCTCCTGCGCGCGGGCGATGTCGAGGGGCGTCATGCCGGCATGGCCGACCCAGTCGATGTCCGCGCCGCACTCCAGCAGGTACCGCGCGGTGGCCGGCCTGCCCCCGTGGCACGCGCCCCAGAAGGCACTGGTGATCTCGTCGGGCGTCGGCGGTGCGTCGGCGGTGACGAGGGCCTCGACACGGTCGAGCAGCCCGAGGGTGGCGGCGTCCTGGAGGGTCGTGTGCGCGCCCAGTTCCACGAGGCGCCGGGCGGCGTCCCACTGTCCGAACCCGCGGGCGTCGGCGAGCGGCGTGCCGCCCCCGATGACCGCCCCCTTCGCCTCGATGTCCGCCCCGCCGGCGACGAGCGCGTCCAGGACGGGAACGTCGTTGCTGCTGGCCGCCCAGTGCAGCGGTGTCTCCGCGTGCGCGCCGCTGAACCGGGCGTCGGGATCGGCCCCGGCGGCGATCAGGACGGCGACGACCTGCGGACCTCCGGGGAAATGCCCCGGCCAGTCGGTGGCGATGTGCAGCAGGCTGCGGCCGCCCGGACCGCAGCCTTCCCTCGACTCGGTGACCCGGGCGCGGGCGAGCTGCGGATTCTCGCCGAGCAGCCGGGTGAGGGCGGCCAGATCGCCGGCCCGGATGGCCTCGGCGGTGGCGACGGCGAGCGGGTCCTGTGAGTCGAGGTTCAGCATGACAACAGAGTCGCCGATGAACGGCCCCCACCGCCTCCGCACCCCGAACTCACCTTCGGTGGGGCGCCCGACCCGATGCCGCTCAAGACCCCTTGACGTTCAAGATCGCGTGGCGGTCCCGCACCCGGCGTCGCCGGATTCCTCCAAGCGCGCGTCCATCGACGTGCTGCGGTCGTACGGGTCGACCTCGGGGCCGCCTCCCTGGTCCGTGGCGGCGATCTCGGAGCTGAACTCGGGGGCGAAGTAGCCGGAGACGTTGTCGCAGCCGCCGTTGGTGCTGTCCACCTTGTAGGAGACGAGGGAGAACGTCCCGGGCTTCACGACCACCTTGGTCGGGTCGTCCCAGCTCATCACGACCTCGCGGCGCACGATGGTGCGCGCGACCTCGTCGCTTCCCGCTGCGGCGCGTACGACCGGATAGACGTACGTGACGTCGGTCGTCACCTCGACCGCACCGCGCTCACCTTCGCGGTACGTGATCCGTCCTCGCGTCTTGACCGCGTCCCCGACAAGCCGCACCTCCGTCTTCGCGAACCGGCTGAACAGCAGCAGAGGATCGTCCTCCCGGCTGGGCGCGCGGAACGCGGTCGCCAGATAGCCCTGGACGTCCTGCTGATGCGGATTGATCAACGCGATCGCCTTCGTCGGCCGCTCCCCGCGCAGCACGCCGGGATCGAGGCTGGACGCGACAAGGAAGTCCCGGCTTCTTTCCAGCGCCTGCGCGACCTGCTTCTTGCTCATCCAGCCGGTCGCCCGTGCCGCAGGCAGCCCGAGCCCTGCCGTCCCGTCGCCCCAGCGCGCCGCGGGCGAACCTCTGAACGGCTCCTCCACCGTGGGCCGTTGGGCGGCCGGCTCGGTCGCCGGCGGCTGACTGGGACGTTCGGACTCCGCGGCGAGCGGTGCACCCTCGCCCCCGGCGCCCGCGAACCATCCGGCGACCCGGCCCGGATCCAGCGCCACGATGAGCAGGCCGACCGCAACCAGCAGACCGACGGCGTACCAGGCCTTGCCCCGTCGCCGCCGGACCGGCTGGTGAGTCCGCCACCCCTGCGGCGGGCCGGGCTCCTCCCGCAGCCGTCGTGCCACCATCCGGGCCCGCGCCGACGGCTCCTCGGGCGCGCCCCGAGTCCCGGCCTCGGCCTCCCGCAGGAAGCGCTCCCACTCCTCGTCCGGTATGGACACCCCGCCCTCGCCCACGATGCGCTCTCGTCCCTTCTGACGCACCAGGTCCCCCTCCAGGCCCGGTCATCATCCGTGCATCATCACACAGCGCTTCTCAGCCCCGTGATCCGCCGGCGCCCCCTATGAGCCCGGCGCCCACCTGAGCCCCAACTTGCCTGCCCATGACGACTGTTCATGGTGCACGCCGCCAACGGGCGGTCGTGGCAGCGACTTTGAGTCGCTCGCGAACGAATGCCGTGAAAGCGCTTGGTCTCAGTTCCGGGAGACCTTTGGCCGACTACCGCACTCTCGTGCCTTCGTCCTGGCTCATGGGGACAGGGCGAAGACACGTTCGCGGTCTCTCAGTCGATACAGAACTCGTTGCCCTCGATGTCCAGCATCGGGATGCACGAATCATTGCCGTCATACAGCGTTCGCACGTGTACCGCACCGAGCGGGACCAGTCGTGCGCATTCCGCCTCAAGCGCGGCGAGGCGCTCCTCGCCCACAAGTCCGGTGCCGACCCGCACATCAAGATGCACCCGGTTCTTGGCAGCCTTCCCCTCAGGGACGCGCTGGAAGTACAGCCGCGGGCCCACGCCTGAGGGATCAATGCAGGCGAACCAAGAATCCCGCTGCTCAGGTGGCTGAGAGCGCTGGAAATCGTCCCACGTGGCAAACCCCTCCGGTGGCGGAGGTATGACGTATCCCAGCACCGCGCACCAGAAACGTGCGAGCCGTTCAGGTTCTGCGCAGTCGAAGGTGACTTGGAACTTCTTGATCGGCGTCATCGGGCAACTGTACGGGCGCGTGTGGGCACCGAGACTCCGGGCGCTCGCATGGGGCAGGGCGGACGGCGCTACCGGTCGTGCAGGATCTCGGGCCGGGTGACGGGCACGATGGTGACCAGGTCGTCGAGGCCCTTGAAGTCGTCGGGGTGGGTGGTGAAGAGGGGGAGCTGCTCGGCGGCCGCGGTGGCGGCGATCATCAGGTCGGCCACGCGTCGACGGGGCTTGCGCCCTGCGGAGACAACGGCGGCGCAGATTCTGCCGTAGAGGCGGGCGGCCTCCACGTCGAACGGAATGGGGTCGAATTCGTTCTCAGCGCGCTGCAGGACGTCCATGCGGCGGGCCCGCTCGGCGTGTTCGTCGTAGTCGCTCTGCTCGCCGGTGCCGCGCACCTGGTGGGGTCCGGCGGAGAGTTCCGCGAGGGTGACGGCGCTGATGGCCATCTCGGCCGGCAGTTCGTCGGCGTCGATCCACTTGCGCAGGATCATGATGTCGGTATCGAGCAATCCCTGCTCGTGCTCAACGGGCATACGGGTCGTCCAACTCCTGCTCGACGACGGTGTTCTGGTCGTCGCGGAAGGCGTCCAGTGAGATGTCGGGGGCGGTGCGTGACATGGCCGCGAACTCGGCACGGGGAACGAAGCGGCGACGGTGGCGGAGCGGGATCAGCTCGCCGATACGGTGCCCGTCGCGGGTGACGGTGAACGCGTGTCCTCCCTGGACGGCGTCCATGATCTCTTTGGAGCGGGTGCGCAGATCGCGCTGAGTGATCTCCGGCTGCGCTGTCATGCTGTCCACGATAGCGAAGATGTGCTACCCGGTGCTACACCGGTACCCACGATCGTGCACAGGTGAAGGTGCCTGGTCGTAGAGCGATGTGCCTCCTGACATGAAACAGCCCCTCACGCGTTTCCGCAGGTGAGAGGCTGTGTGCGCCCCCGGCAGGACTCGAACCTGCGGCCAAGCGCTTAGAAGGCGCCTGCTCTATCCACTGAGCTACGGGGGCCGATGGTGGCCTGGAGCCCCCCTCGGGTGGTCCGCGGCCTTGCCGGGCACAAGGATAGGGCTCCGTTTCCCTTGGCCCGGTTGCTTCACCTGCGTGGCACGATGTGGAGGTTCGGTGAAGCGAACCGATAATCGCAGGCAGGTGCGATTCGTGCACCGCTTTTGACGTCTCGCGGCACGGGTGTTGTGCACTCGTTATGCCTGCGTCCCACTCGTCCCGTGTGCCCCTTCTGTCCGATCGGCGCGCAGAGATCCTCATACGCTTCAAAAAGCCTCCAAAATTGGGCATTCTTCGCATGTGGTGACCTTGGATGCACGGCCTCAGCTGATCGACGCACTTTCCGCCCTGCGCGACCGTGTCGCCGCCGTGCGTCTACCGCTTCCCCTCGCCGGCGCTCCACGGGCGCGGCAGACGCGGGTAGAGCTGCTCGCACAGCTCGACGACTACCTCGTGCCCCGCCTCAAGGAGCCCGAAGCCCCCCTGCTCGTCGTCATCGGTGGATCCACCGGAGCCGGGAAGTCCACGCTGGTGAACTCCCTGGTGGGGCGACGGGTCAGTGAGGCGGGGGTGTTGCGGCCCACCACGCGCACCCCTGTGCTGGTGTGCCATCCGGACGACCACCACTGGTTCGCGGGGATGCGGGTGCTGCCGCAGCTCACCCGCGTATGGCTGCCTCCGCAGGACGAGGTGGAGGAGGAGCGGCCCCGCAAGACGGGCCGGGCCGTGGACGAGAAGGCGCTGCGGATCGAGACGGCCTCGTCCCTGCCGCGCGGGCTGGCGCTCCTCGACGCGCCCGACATCGACTCGCTGGTCGTCGAGAACCGGCTGCTGGCGGGCGAGTTGATCTGCGCAGCCGACGTGTGGGTGATGGTGACCACGGCCTCGCGCTACGCCGACGCCGTGCCCTGGCATCTGCTGCGGACGGCGAAGGAGTACAACCCCACGCTGGTCATCGTGCTCGACCGGGTGCCGCACCAGGTCCTGGAGGACGTGTCGCGGCAATACGCGGCGCTGCTCACGAAAGCGGGGCTCGGCGAGGTGCCGCGGTTCACGATCCCGGAGCTGCCGGAGTCGGCCGGCGGTGCCCACGGGCTGCTGCCCAACACGGCGGTCGCGGCGCTGTTCTCCTGGCTCGCGCACCGGGCGCAGGACCCCGCGGCGCGCCAGCAGGCCATGGCCCGTACGGCCGGTGGTGTGATCGATTCGCTCAATGCGCGGATGCCCGAGCTCGCGAGCGCGGTGGCCGCCCAGTACGCGGCGGCCGTACGGCTGACGGGGACGGTCGAGGAGGCGTACGAGGCGGAGCGCGAACGGGTGCGCAGGCAGTTGCGGGCCGGCGCCGTGCTGGCGGGTGACGCGCGCACGCGCTGGCGCGGCTACCCCCGCGACAGTTCGGCGGCCGAGCTGCTGGACTCCCTGGTCGCCAGCCTGTCTGCGCTGCTCCAGTGCGCCGTCGCCGCCGCCGACGAGCAGGTCGAGAACGCCTGGCGGCGTGAGCCGGCGGCGGAAGCGGTCGCGCGGCAGGGCCGACGCGACCTGGAGGTGGGGGAGCGCATCGGGATGGCCGTACGTCGCTGGCGACGCGTCCTGGAGGAGTTCACGGAGGAGGAGGTCCGGGGGATGGAGCGCAACGCCGCGCCCGACCCCGAGACGGTGGCCGCGCTGCTCGCGGCCTCGCTCCTCGGCGGGCGGCGGGCACGCGGCGCGGGAGAGCGGCTCGCCGAACGGATCGGCGCCCAGAGTGCCCTGCGGCTGCGTGACAAGGGCGCCGAGCTGGTGACGACGTACGTCGACGACGTACTGAACAACGAACGGGAGCGGCGGCTCGCACCCCTCGACGCACTCGAGGTGACACCCGAGCCGCAGGCCGAGCTGATCGCTGCGCTGTCCCTACTGCAGAAGGAGAGGTGACCGCGGGTGACCGCCATCACCGACGACGAGAACGAGACCGGGGATCATTGGGACGACGGCCTGATCGCCCGCCGCGCCGGTCAGCCGCCGGGGGCCGTGGACGGGGATGCGGCGGAGTCCGGCGGAGATCTGCTGATCGCCGACGACGACCTGCCCATCGGCGGCACCTACGGCGGTCCTCTGCAGTCGCGGCTCAGCGCCCTGCGCGAGCTGCTGGGCCTCTCCCAGACCCGGCTGGACGGAAAGACCCTCGCGGAGGCCGGGCGGGTCCTCGACGAGGCTGCTGCCCGGCAGCGGCTCTCCTCGCGCCACACCGTCGTCGCCATCGCCGGCGCCACGGGCAGCGGCAAGTCGACTCTGTTCAACGCGCTCGCCGGAGTGCGCATCGCGGAGACCGGGCTGCGCAGGCCCACCACGTCGGCGCCCATCGCCTGCGTCTGGTCGGAGGGGGCCGCAGGTCTGCTGGACCGGCTCGCGATCCCCGGGCGGCTGCGGCGCAAGCCCCTCGCGGGCGGCGACGGCGACGAACAGTTGCACGGCCTGGTGCTGGTGGACCTGCCGGACCACGACTCGGCCGTCGTACGCCACCGGGAACAGGTCGACCGGGTGCTGGCCCTGGTCGACGCGGTGATCTGGGTCGTCGACCCGGAGAAGTACGCCGACGCGGCCCTGCACGAGCGCTATCTGCGGCCGCTGGCCGGGCACGCCGAGATCACCTTCGTGGTGCTCAACCAGATCGACCGGCTGCCTGGCGAGGCCGCCGACCAGGTCCTGGACGATCTGCGCCGGCTCCTCGACGAGGACGGCATGGCACTGGGCGAGCACGGCGAGCCGGGTGCCACTGTCCTCGCGGTGTCGGCGCTCACCGGTGAGGGCGTCGGCGAACTGCGCGAGATGGTCGGCGCGTTCGTGCAGGAGCGCAGCGCCGCGGCGCGCAGGCTGTCCGCGGACGTCGACGCGGCGGCGGCGAAGCTGCGGCCCGTCTATGTGGCCGACGGGCGGACCGGCCTGGACGAGCGGGCCCGCGAGGACTTCTCGGCGCGGCTCGGGGAGGCCATCGGCGCGACCGCGACGGGTGAGGCGGCGGAACGCGAGTGGCGCAGGAACGCGGGCCGCGCGTGTGGCACTCCGTGGCTGCGGCTGTGGCGCTGGTACGAGCGCAAGCGCACGCCCGGGGCCGCCTCCGTGGAGCCGGCGGCGCCCGCCGAGGAGGAGCCGACCGCGCGCCAGCGGGTCGAGCAGGCGGTCCGTACGGTCGCGGACGAGGCGGCGCACGGGCTGCCGGCGCCGTGGGCGCAGGCTGTGCGGGAAGCGGCGGCCAGGGGGGCGCAGGGGCTCCCCGAGGCGCTGGACGAGCTGGCGGCGCGAGAGACGGCGGAGACCAAGGGGCGTCCCCTGCGGCCCGCGTGGTGGCCGGCGGCGGTGCTGGCTCAGGCCTCGATGACGCTGCTGCAGATCTACGGCGGCCTGTGGCTGGTGGGCCAGATCATCGGCGTCCTCGAACCGGGGCTCGTCCCGCCGGTCCTGGTGATGCTCGCCGGCATCGTGGGCGGGCCGCTCGTCGAGTGGGCGTGCGCGGCCGCGACGAAGGGGCCGGCGCGGCGGTACGGGCAGGATGCGCGACGCCGCCTCCAGGAGGCCGCCGCAGGGTGCGGGCGGGCGAAGGTGCTCGATCCGATCGCGACGGAGCTCATGCGGTACCGGGAGGTGCGGGAGCGGTACACGACGGTCTCGGCCACGCACGGGCGGGTGCGTTCGCGGGTCGGGTGACCGGGTTGTCCACAGCGGTGCGTTCGTCCACAGGCGTCGGCCGGATCCTTCCGTCCGGTCCAGCATGGAGACCGGTCCACAGCGATCGGGCAAATGCAACCGGACGGGGAGGTGACCGTCATGAACGACACCATGGTGACGGTGGTGGGGAATGTGGCCACGAATGTGGAGTACCGGGAAACGGCCACGGGAGGGATGGCGCGATTCCGTTTCGCGGTGCCGTCGCGGCGCTGGGATCGCCGGGGCGGTAACTGGACGGACGGGCCCACGAGCTTCTACACGGTCTTCGCATGGCGGTCTCTCGCGCAGAATCTTGCGGCTTCCGTCTCCGTGGGCGAACCGCTTCTCGTGCACGGCCGGTTGAAGGTGCGCGAAGAGGAGGCGGACGGCAGGCGGCGCACGTTCGTGGACATCGACGCACTGGCGGTGGGGCACGACCTGACCCGCGGGACCTCGGCGTTTAGGCGGGTGGTGAAGGGCAGGCCGGGCCTGACGGGGCGACCGGGCGAGGCGGGGCCGGTCTCCGAGAGCACAGCGGTCACGGCGCCGAGGGAACCGGTAGCTGCCGTGTCCTGAAGGGGAGTTGGGGTGCCAGGCGGATTCACGTGCTCGGCGCTCCATCGGCGAAAAGGGCGATCAGGGGGTGAACTGACCAGCGGGGATAACGATTCCGAGTCGGAATGGTTATCTGATGGCATGACGGGGGATCACGCCGCGCTCCGTCCATAGGATTCCCGAGTACTCACGGGGCACTTGAGTCTGCTGGCGAGGCACTCCCCCCACGCGTCACACGCGAAAAGGTCTCGCCCGGAGGGGAATTCTGCTGTGTTTGCTGTGTTCTCTGCGTCAGCCGTACGCAAGCGGCGAGCCGCTCGCCGTCTGGCCGCCGCGGCCGTGGTGTCCGGCCTGATAGTCACCGGGTCCCTTGCCGGCGCGGGTACGGCCGCCGCCGACGACGCCGTTCAGCACCAAGGCGGCGCCGTCGCCACGCTCGACGGGCTGAAGACGTACGACCAGGCGGTGCTGCACACCAACGGCAAGGACCAGGAGATCCTCGCGGGTCTCTTCGAGATGACGGTTGACGGCGGCGGTCAGCTGCAGACCTATTGCATCGACATCCACAACCCGACCCAGGACCAGGCCAAGTACCTGGAGACCCCCTGGGACCAGACGTCGCTGGGCGCGAACAAGCACGCGGGCAAGATCCGCTGGATCCTGCAGCACTCGTTCCCCCAGGTCAATGATCTTGCTGCGCTGGCCGAGAGCGCGGACCTCGAGGGCCAGCTCACGGACAAGACCGCTGCCGCCGGCACCCAGGTCGCCATCTGGCGCTTCTCGGACGGCGCGGACGTCACTGCGGCCGACCCGCAGGCGGAGAAGCTCGCGGACTGGCTGGAGGAGTCGGCCGAGGAGGTCGCCGAGCCCAAGGCCTCGCTGAGCCTCGAGCCGAACGCGGTCTCCGGCAAGCCGGGCAGCCGGCTCGGCCCGGTGACGGTGCGCACCGACGCCGGTCAGGTCGCCGTGGCGCCGCCCGCCGACGCGGCGGCCAGCGGGATCAAGATCACGGACGAGGCCGGCAAGCCGGTCACCTCCGCCGGCGACGGCAGCAAGCTGTACTTCGACGTCCCCGAGGACGCCGCGGACGGGACGGCCGCGCTGTCCGTCCAGGCGAGTATGTCGGTGCCGGTGGGGCGCGCGTTCGCCAGTGCCACCAAGAGCCAGACCCAGATCCTGGCCGGCTCCAGCCAGTCCACGGTCTCGGCGAGCGCCACGGCGACCTGGGCGAAGACGGGTGCGGTCCCGTCGCTGTCCGCGAAGAAGAACTGCACCAAGGGCGGCGTGGACATTACGGCCGGCAACAAGGGTGACGCCCCGTTCACCTTCTCCCTGGCCGGCTTCGAGCACACGATCCCGGCCGGTGAGTCCCGGACGGTGACCGTGCCGGTCACGGAGGACCAGGCGTACGACTTCACGATCACCGGGCCCGACGGGTTCAAGAAGAACTTCAAGGGCGTCCTGGACTGCAAGACCGCGACCCCGCCGCAGGAGCCCGGCACGGAGACCCCGTCGTCCCAGCCCAGCCCCGCGTCGGCGGGCGGCACGTCCGCGGGCCTCGAGGGCGACCTCGCGGCCACGGGCGGCTCGAGCGCCACGCCGATGATCGCGGGCATCGCGATCGTGCTGGTGCTCGTAGGCGGCGGCGCGGTGTTCTTCCTCCGCAGGGAGAGCGCCTCCAGCGGGGAGTGATACCGGCGCTGCGGTAGGTGACACAGCACAGAGCCAGGGCCCTGCACGGGAACGTGCCGGGCCCTGACTCATGGGACGCGGAGCGCGACACTCATGGGACGCGGAGCGCGACGCGGCGCCCCTGCGCGCGCACCGCGGCCCGGGCCCCGGCCACGCGGTTTCCGTCGAAGGGGCGGCGTACGGCAAGATGGGTGTATCTGCCCACCCACTTCCTGCCGGACGGTTTCTCTTGGCTGAGTACATCTACACGATGCGCAAGACGCGCAAGGCGCACGGCGACAAGGTCATCCTCGATGACGTGACGCTGAGCTTCCTGCCCGGTGCGAAGATCGGTGTGGTCGGCCCCAACGGTGCCGGTAAGTCCACCGTGCTGAAGATCATGGCGGGTCTGGAGCAGCCGTCGAACGGCGACGCCTTCCTGACGCCGGGCTTCAGCGTCGGCATCCTCATGCAGGAGCCGAAGCTGGACGAGTCGAAGACCGTGCTGGAGAACGTCCAGGACGGCGCCGCCGAGATCATGGGCAAGCTCAAGCGCTTCAACGAGGTCGCCGAGCTCATGGCGACCGACTACACGGAAGCGCTCATGGAAGAGATGGGCAAGCTCCAGGAGGACCTGGACCACGCCAACGCGTGGGACCTCGACGCCCAGCTGGACCAGGCCATGGACGCTCTGGGCTGCCCGCCCGGAGACTGGCCGGTCGTCAACCTCTCCGGTGGCGAGAAGCGCCGCGTCGCGCTCTGCAAGCTGCTGATCGAGGCCCCGGACCTGCTGCTCCTCGACGAGCCCACCAACCACCTCGACGCCGAGTCGGTGAACTGGCTCGAGCAGCACCTGTCGAAGTACGCGGGCGCCGTCGTCGCCGTCACTCACGACCGGTACTTCCTGAACAACGTCGCCGAGTGGATCCTCGAGCTCGACCGCGGCCGCGCGCTCCCGTACGAGGGCAACTACTCCACGTACCTCGACAAGAAGGCCACCCGCCTCAAGGTCGAAGGCCGCAAGGACGAGAAGCGCGCCAAGCGGCTCAAGGAAGAGCTGGAGTGGGTCCGCTCCAACGCCAAGGGCCGCCAGAGCAAGTCCAAGGCGCGTCTCGCCCGGTACGAGGAGATGGCCGCCGAGGCGGACAAGATGCGGAAGCTGGACTTCGAGGAGATCCAGATCCCGCCGGGCCCGCGTCTGGGCTCCGTCGTCGTCGAGGTCGAGAACCTGTCGAAGGCCTTCGGCGACAAGGTCCTCATCGACGACCTGTCCTTCACGCTGCCGCGCAACGGCATCGTCGGCGTCATCGGTCCGAACGGTGCGGGCAAGACCACGCTGTTCAAGATGATCCAGGGCCTCGAGGAGCCGGACTCCGGAAAGATCAAGATCGGTGACACGGTCAAGGTCTCCTACGTCGACCAGAGCCGCGCCAACATCGACCCCAAGAAGACGCTGTGGGCCGTCGTCTCCGACGAGCTGGACTACATCAACGTCGGCCAGGTCGAGATGCCGTCCCGCGCCTACGTCTCCGCCTTCGGTTTCAAGGGACCGGACCAGCAGAAGCCGGCCGGTGTCCTCTCCGGTGGTGAGCGCAACCGCCTCAACCTGGCGCTGACGCTGAAGGAGGGCGGCAACCTGCTGCTCCTCGACGAGCCCACCAACGACCTCGACGTCGAGACGCTGTCCTCGCTCGAGAACGCGCTGCTGGAGTTCCCCGGCGCGGCCGTGGTCATCTCCCACGACCGCTGGTTCCTCGACCGGGTCGCCACGCACATCCTGGCGTACGAGGGCGAGTCCAAGTGGTACTGGTTCGAGGGCAACTTCGAGTCGTACGAGAAGAACAAGGTCGACCGCCTCGGTGCCGACGCGGCCCGTCCGCACCGCGCCACCTACAAGAAGCTCACCCGGGGCTGATGACGCGAATGGCTCGGCACATCTACCGCTGCCCCCTGCGCTGGTCGGACATGGACGCCTTCGGGCACGTCAACAACGTGGTCTTCCTGAGGTATCTGGAAGAGGCACGCATCGACTTCATGTTCCGGCTGGCGCCGGGGAACGGCTCGCCGTCGTTCTCCGGCGGTTCGGTGGTCGCACGGCACGAGATCGACTACGTGCGGCCGCTGGTGCACCGGCACGAGCCGGTGGTCATCGAGTCGTGGGTGACGAAGATCAGCGCCGCATCCCTGACCATCGCGTACGAGGTCAAGGAAGCGGACGATTCCTCGCACGTGTATGTGCGGGCCTCGACCATCGTGGTGCCGTTCAACCTCGAGACGCAGCGTCCGCGGCGGATCACCGCCGAGGAGAAGTCCTTCCTCGAGAAGTACCTCGACGACGCGGACAAGCCCGCCGAGGGTGCCCTCGCCGCATGAGCGCGCCCATGTCCGTACCCGTGTGGAGTCTGCATCTCGCCGACGCGAGGGAGGCGGAGGATCTCTCCGCCTTCCTCGCCCGGCTGATCCACTACGACCGCGCCGCCGCGGTCAGACTGCAGGCCGGGGGCGGGGCGCTCGCGGTGTTCGGACGTCCGCCGTCCTTCGAGGTGCTCGCGGTCCGTACGGCGCGGCTCGCGCAACCCGTGGAGCTGGACGTCACCGTTTCCGCAGGTGAGCTGCTGGAGTCGCTGAGCAGCGCGGACTTCGCCGTACCCGGTGCCGTGACCGGGCCGCCGTGGGCCGGGGTCCTCCCGCCGCGCGGCGGCTGGCAGGAGGTTCCCGGGCTGCCCGAGGTGGGCGCCATGCGCGGGGCGGTGGCGGCGGCCGTCGCCGAGTTCCGCGACCGCGACGAGGCGCTGCCGGCAGAACGACGCACCCGCGCCGAGCGGGACCGCATCGGCCGAGACATCTGGTCGCGCACGGTCGGCGGCACGGGACTGCCGCTGCGCGCCGTGCACGCGGCGCAGTCGCTCGGCTTCCTGCGGCCGGGAGTACCGGTCGCGCTGCTGGCGTCGGGTGCGTGGCTGCGGCTGCGGACACCGTTCGGGTCGATCGCGCTCAGGTCGGGCGGCGGCCTGGGGGGCCTGCCGGTCACGCCCAGGGGATGACGCGGCCGCTGCGCTGGTGCATGCGGCTCCGCCGCGCGGCGCCTCCTGAAACGCGGCGCCTCCTGAAACGCGGCGCCTCCTGAAACGCGGCGCCTCCAAGAACGCCGCGCCCCTGAAACGCGGCAGGGACGCCCCGCCTCGTCAGTGCTCCGCCCCGTCGTCCGGCCAGACGCCGATGTGGTCCTGTTCCAGCTCCAGCATCACGCGGTGTTCCATGCCCAGCGCCGCCGTGTACTCGGCGGGCAACTGGAGTCGCCCGGCGCGGTCCAGCATGGCGTACTCGCGGGCCACGACCGATTCCTGCCCCTCCGCGTCGATCTCCGTACGGCGCAGGACCTCGGAGGACGTGCGGCCGTCGCGGATGGCGACGGTGCGACGGACCTCGCCGGCGACTGCCTGGTCGTGGGTGACGATGACGATCGTCGTGCCCAGCTCCTCGTTCGCACGGCGGAACGCCGCGAACACCTGTTCGCCGGTCGCCGAGTCGAGTTCACCCGTCGGCTCGTCGGCGAGCAGCACGTCGGGGGAGTTGGCGAGGGCGACGGCGATCGCGGTGCGCTGCTGCTGGCCGCCGGACATCTGATGCGGGCGCCGGTCACGGCATTCCGCGACACCGAGCATCGACAGGAGTTCCTGTACGCGGTCGGCCTTGCGCCGGTTGCCTCGGTTGCTGCTGCCCCGCAACTGCATGGGCAGGGCGACGTTCTGCGCCGCCGTCAGGTAGGGCAGCAGGTTGCGCGCGGTCTGCTGCCAGACGAAGCCGACGACCTCGCGGCGGTAGCGCAGGCGTGCCTTCGCGTCCATGGAGAGCAGGTCGCATCCCGCGACCCGCGCCGCCCCCGCGGAGGGGACGTCCAGTCCAGCGAGGATGTTCATCAGGGTCGACTTGCCGCTGCCCGACGCGCCGACCAGCGCCATCAACTCGCCTTCCTTGACGAGGAGATCGAGCCCCTGCAGGGCCTGCACCTCGACGCCGTCGGCGGCGAAGATGCGGACGAGCCGGTCGCAGGCGATCAGCGCGTCGTGCCCGTACGAGGGCCGGTCGCGGTGGGCGGCGGCCCGCTTCTCCAGTTGCTCCAGGGTGGTGTCGGTCATCGCATGTCTCCTGCCCTGAGTTCGGTGATCGATCCGCGGCGCCCCGCCCACCAGGCCTGTACGGCGGCGACGGCCCCTGCCAGCACCACCACGCCGGCCGCGGGCAGTGCCAGCGACCACGGGTCGGCCCGCAGGGACGCGCTGCCCACCGGTGCCATGCCAGGTGCTGCGGCCAGTGCCAGGCGCACCAGGTCCACGCCGGGGGCGAGGAGGTGGATCGTGGCCCAGCCGACGAGGATGCCGCCGACGGCGGCCAGCAGCGCCGGCGGCAGTGCTTCGAGGCCGAGCAGTTGGCGGCTCTGCCGGGTGGTCAGGCCCATGGTGCGCAGCCGGGCCAGCAGGGTGGCCCGTTCCGGCGCGGACTGCAGGAGCGAGAGCAGCAGGGCGAGAACGGCGTAGCCGGCGCCCGCCGCGACGGCCGCGGCGTAGATCCGTTCGGCGCCGGACTGCACCGGCGAGTCGGTGAAGGTCGCCCGAGCCTCGTCGCGCAGCCGCAGGGTGACGTCGTCGTCCCCGTCCATGCCGTGGACGACCGCCCGCAGGGCCTTGCCGTCGATCGCGGCGCCGGTGGCCAGCAGGACGGTCGGCGCCTGGTGGGTCAGCCGGGAGCCGTCGACGACAAGGAACTCGGCGGACGCGACGGCCGGGGTCCGGGCTCGTACGGTACTGATCTCGACGTCGAAGTCGCCGGCCAGCGATGTGATCCGGTGCGTCCCGTCGCCCAGCCACTTCGCCACCCCTGGGGAGGCGACGGCGTGCAGTACCTGCTTGCCGTCCGCGGTGCCGACGGCGAGCGCGTCCGCGGGGAAAGCGCCGAGCCTCAGGTCCCGGGCCAGCCGGGCGTACGAGTCGGGGTCGGCGGCGACGAGGGACACGGCAGGCGGGGCGGCGAGATCGGTCCGGTCGCGGGCCGGGAGCGTCAGGGCATGCTCGATCCGCACGGCCGTCACGTCCTTGACGCCGACGACGTCCCGTACGGCCCGTTCCGCGCCTTCGGGCAGCGCCACCGAGTCGCCGGGGCCGGAGATCCGGGCGTCCGCGCCCGTCGCCAGCAGCGCCGCCCGGTCCCGCGCGTCCGCCACGCCCGCCAGCACGGAACCGCCGAACGCGGCCGTGGTCAGCGCGACGAGCAGCGCCAGCAGCGGCAGCGCCCCGGCCGCGGAGGACCGCCCGGTCCGGGCCAGTGACAGGAAACCGACCGCGCCGCGCAGCCTTCCTGCCGGTCGGGCGGCCCAGCGCAGCGGCAGCGGATACAGCCGTACGAGCACCAGCGCGGCGATCAGGCCGACCAGGACGGGCGCGGCGCTGACGAGATGGTCGGCGCCGTCCGACGTGCCGCGTCGGCGCAGCGCCGCGACGGCGCCCACGGCCAGTACGAGCAGGGTGAGCTCGGCGACCGTGCGGCGTTTGGAGGGCCTGGCGAGGACCAGGTCGTCGCGCTCGCCCGGTGCACGGGGCCGGCGGTGCTGCACGACCGCGCGCACCGGCAGCGCGGCGCTCGCCGCGAGCGCCACGGCCCCCGCGCCGGCGACGGCGGGCAGCAGCCTCGCCTCGTCCACGACGAGGACGGCGACCAGCAGCCCGGCGGCCGCAGCGGGCAGGGCGACGACGGCGGTCTCGGCGAGCAGTCGGCCGCCGATGCCGCGCAGCGAGCCGCCGCGCGAGCGCAGCAGCGCCAGCTCGGCCCGGCGCCGGGCGGCGAACAGTCCGCCGGTCATCGACATCACGACGGCGGCGACGGTGCCGATCCCGAAAGCCGCGACGGCGACCACGGGTGCGATCGCCTCGCGCATCGCGGTGCCGGCGGCGAGGATGCCGTCGACGTCGGTGGTCAGGGCGGCGTTCTCGTCGACGACGCTCTTGATCTTCAGCAGCTCCGGGCCGCTTTCGAGGGACGCCACCTGCTCGGTGAGACGGGGCACGTCCTGCCGTGTGAGGTGTCCGGTGGCGGGCGTGATGCGCCAGTACGGCTCCGGTTCGCCAAGGGTGCCGAGAAGCGCGGGGGCGGCTTCGGGGGCGATGAGGAGCGCGGCCTGCCAGTACAGCGGCGGCGGGCTGGAGGGTTTGGCGAGCAGACCCGGTGTGCGCAGCAGTTCCTCGGCCGACCAGTAACTGCCGTGCGGGTCACGGGGGTCGACGATCCCGGTGATCCGCACCGACAGGGCGGAGGCACCCGGCTCGCCCAGGTGCACCACGGATCCGACCTTGATACGCATCGTCTTCGCGGTCTCTGCGGTGACGGCGGCCTCGAGCTGCTTGGTGGCTGCCGTCACCTCGCCGGCCGTCCGCGGCAGCCGGCCCTCGCGCACGGTGGAGTGGCCGGCGAGTCCGCTCTGGGCGGCCAGCACGAACTCGGGCGGCAGCGAGTCGGGGCGGGGCAGCCAACGATCACTGCCGATCAGGCCCTTGGCGGTCCGCACACCGTGAGCCGACTGCGCCGCGTCCGCGCGCAACGGCTCCGGCAGCAACTCGACCACTTCGCGGTGGGCGTCGGCGAGGCGCTCGGGACGCAGCGCATCCTCCCTCGCCGCCTGGGGCATCTGGAGCGGTGGCTGGGGGGTGCTCAGTTCCAGCACGCTGCGGGACGCCGCGGCGTCCCGCAGATCGTGGCGCAGGCCGCGGTTCTCGTAGGAGTCGACGGCGCGCGGGAACGCGGCCGCCAGAAACGCCGTGAGCAGCACCAGTACGGCGAACGCGACCGCTGCCCCCGGCGCGGTGCGCAGCCGGGTTGCGACCCAGGGGGCCACGACGCGTCGGCGCGGGCTCTCGGCCCCGGTGGAGCGCGGATTCATGTCAGTGGTCCCCCTGGTGTCGCAGGGTCACCGCGGGGTCGGCGCGACGCAGGGCGATGACGGCGACGATCAGCAGCGGCAGCGCGGCGACTCCCGCGAGGAGCAGGCCCACCTGTCCGACGGGCAGTTCGACGAGTACGCGCGGCACAGGCTTGGTGGCCTGTCCGGTGAGGACGATCAGCGGGACCACCGCCCGGGTCAGTACCGCGCCGAGGGCGAGCCCCACCAGCAGGGCGATGCCGATCAGCACGCTCTGCTCGGCCGCGACCAGCCGGGCGAGCCGGCGGCGGGGAGCACCCAGGGCGCGGAGCACGGCGAGTTCGGAGGACCGTTCCCGCAGTGAACCGGCCGCGCTCACCGCGAAACCGACCGCGGCGAGTGCCGCGGCGGCCAGTGCCACCGCCAACAGCGCCGAGCGCGGCCCGGCGCCGAGGGGGTCGCCGAGCAACTCCTCGGCTGTCTCGTCCCGCACGACCACCTGGCCGGGGTCGGCGTCGGGCCGCTCACGCAGTGCTTCCGCGACCTCGTCCGCCTTTCCGGGGGCGGTGCTCAGCCACCACTCGTTGGGTTTGAGGGACGCACCCGCCCGGTCGGCGAAGGCCTCGTTGACGGCGCGCAGATCGAGGAGCAGCGCACCGCCGTCGAGGCTCTCCTGCGCCGCGGCCGCAGTGCCGTCGCCGGCCCCGTCCGTGGCGCCGGACGGGGCAGGGCCCGCTGCCCCGGGCCCGGTCGTCGGCAGTTGCTCCACCGTCCCCACGATCCGGACTCGCAGCACCTCTCCGGCCAGCGTCACGTCGAGGCTCTCGCCGCGCTCCGCTCCCGCGGCGCTCAGGAAGTCGTCGGTGGCCACGGCCGCGATCGGCTTCGGTGCGGCGGGGCGGGCCGCGGTGGAACGGACGCCGAACTCCGACGTGACGTGGCTCCCCCACGCGTCCGTGGCGTGGGGGTCCGGGCCCACGACGTAGTCGAGGGTCAACGGCCGCGCAGCGGAGGCGGCGGGGCGAAGCGGCTCGGGGGACTGGGACTGCCCGGCCATGGTCTCGGTGTAACTGCCTTCCCAGCGCAGTCCTGCCGGCGCCCTGACGCTGCTTGCCGTGCCTTCCACGTCAGTGGTCTGCACACGTTCCACGGTCAGCCGGTGCGATCTCGCGGGACCGGACGGTATGTCGCCGTCCAACTGCAGCCCGGTCAGCGCCAGCGGCCCGGCGGGGGCGGCGTGGCCTCCGGAGGCGGTCTCGTCCAGGTCGAGGGTCACCGTGTGCGACGTGCCGTCGGCGGCCACCGTCCCGGCGAAAAGACGGTGGGCCAGGCCGTAGCGGTCCTCGACGACGACGGCGACCCGGGGCGCGAGCTCCGACACGGAGGCGTCCGCCGGTGGCTGCTTGTCCGTGATCCGCAGGTCGAGGGTGAGCCGTCGGGCGTCCTCGGGCAGCAGCAGGCCGGGCCGGGCGGTCTGCTGCGTACGTACGGAGTCGAGCAGCCGACCGGGGGAGCGGGCCGCGAGATCGCCGCGCAGCAGCAGGTGTTCGTCCGCGCGGGCGGTGTCGAGTGCGAGCACCGTCGCGGTGCGGTTGCCGGAGAGACCCATGGCTGCGCGGTGAGCGGGCGCGGCCTCGCGCACGCCGGGCAGGGACACGTACAGACCGGCGTCCCCGGGCCGGCCGGTCCCGCTGTCGGTCACGCGTACCGACGCGCCGGCCCTGAAGTCGGCCTGGTCGCCCTGCGACCGGTCCCACGAGGCGCTCTGACCGATCGCCAGCATGCCCATCGCCACCGCGAGCACGAGCAGCAGCACCGGGCCCGCGCCGCGCAACGGACGGCGGCTGAACTGCCAGCCTGCCAGGGCAGTGGACAGCCCCCGGCCGCGGGCCGCGCGGCGCTCCGCGAGCCGCGCGGCCGGCGGCAGCAGACGCAGTGTCAGCACGGTGCCCGCCAGCAGCGCCAGCGCGGGTGCGGCGACGAGCAGGGGGTCGACGCCGAGACCGCCCTCACGGTCGCCGCTGAGCGCGCCGCCCCGGCCGGAACCGGTCTGCCGGTCCAACTGCCAGTAGGCGACCGCCGCGACAGCCAGCAGTCCGATGTCCGCACCGGCGCGCACCGGCCCTGGCAGCGGCCCGCCGCGGAGACGTCCCAGCCGCAGCGCGCCGGTGGCCGCGGCCAGCGCGGGGGCCACCACGGACGCGGCGCAGCACGCGGCGACCGTCGCCGCGACCAGCCAGACCTGCGCCGTCGGTGCCTCGCCGAGCCGCAGCCCGCTCTTGGCGAGCGTGGAGTGCCCGGCCAGCAGACGTGTCAGAGGCCCGGACAGCAGGGGCGCCACGATCGCGGCGGGCAGGGCCAGCAGCAGTGCCTCGGCGGCGGCGAGCGCGGTGATGCGCCCCCGTGACGCGCCGCGGGCACGCAGCAGATCGGTCTCCCCGGTCCGTTCCGAGCTGAGCAGCCGGGCGACCAGGAGCAGTGCGTACGCGGCGAGCAGCACCAGCTGCACGGCGACGATCATCAGCGTGGAGCGGGCGACGAGCAGCGCCCGCTCGCTCTGGGCGAGCACCGTCGGCAGCGAGGTGCGCACGGTCGCTGCTCCGGCGAACGCCGGATCCGCGGTGAGCGTCTTGGGGCCGTTCGAGGCCGTCGTGCGCAGGGCGCCGATGCGGTCGGTGGTGACCGCACCGAAGTTGGCGGTGGCCAGCCAGGCGATGTCTCCGGCGGCCACACGGCCGGACGCGAGGACCGACGGGTGGGTGAGCAGCGGACCGTAGGTGGTGAAGACGACGGTGCGCACCCCGCGCCCGCCGAGGCTGTCGAGCTGCCAGTACGGATCGGTGGAGTCGGCCGGCCGGTAGAGGCCGGTCACCTCGGCCCCCAGCGGTTTGCCGGTCAGCCGGTCGGTGAGGGTGAGCCGCGCGCCGGCCTCCAGGCTCAGCTGCTGCGCGGCGTTCTCCGGCAGCGCGACGGGTACTGCGCTGCCGGAGGCGCGGCCCGGCAGCGCACCGGAGACCAGTTCGACGCGGCTGCGGTCGAGGACGGCGAAGTGCGTGAGATCGGGCTCGCCCCGACGCGCCTCGGGGGCCTGGAGCGCGCGCGGCAGCGCGTACGGCCCGGAGCGCTCCAGTTTTCGCACGGTCACCGGCAGGCCGTCGAAGGACCGCCGGGCGCCGGCGAGTACGGCCTCCTCGGCCGCCTCGCGCCGCTGCGGAGGCACTTTCGCGCTGACGGTGAGAGCGGCGCCGGCCGCGTTCCTGCCGCTCAGGGTGTGCCGCAGCGCGGCGTCCCCGACGGACCCGGAGAAGGCGGCGAGCGAGGCGAGCACACCGGTGGTGAGCAGCACCGCGAGAAGGGCCGCCGAGAGCAGCAGCCGGTGCGCTCTGACGCGCAGTAGTACGAACCCCGTCACCCGTCCCCCGCCCGGCCGTCCCCGTCGGCGCCCCCCGACGCCGGCCTTTCCCGGATGCTTTCAGAGCACATGGGTTCGGGGAAACCGCTTGCGATACGACCTTGACCCGATCGTGACCGTCCTGCATTCCGCTCACCGTCGGGAGGGCCCGGCTCAGCGGACTCAGTCGGGGGCGTTCACCATCGAGGCCGCGGCGTACGTCAGGTAGTCCCACAGCTGCCGCTCGTGCTCCTCGGCGAGGCCCAGCTCGTCCACAGCCGTGCGCATGTGCTTCAGCCACGCGTCGTGGGCGGCCCGGTCAACGGTGAACGGCCCGTGGCGCATACGGAGCCGCGGGTGGCCCCGGTTGTCGCTGTAGGTGCGGGGTCCGCCCCAGTACTGGATCAGGAACAGCGTGAGGCGCTCCTCGGCCGGACCCAGATCCTCCTCCGGGTACATGGGCCGCAGCAGCGGATCCTCCGCGACGCCCTCGTAGAAACGGTGGACGAGGCGCCGGAAGGTCTCCTCGCCGCCGACCTGCTCGTAGAAGGTCTGCTCCTGAAGGGTCCCGCGCGGAATCTCACTCACGCCTCCCATGCTCTCAGACCCACCGGCCGAAGACAGAGGTCCTAGGACTTCCCCGGTCACGGCCCGGACACTCGCTTCGGGGACGACCGGGCAGGAAAGTGGACCTATGGGGCAGCATGTGGACCGCTTCGCCGAACCGGCCGCCAAGGCGCGGAGGGCCATGGTGCGCGAGATCGTGGCCGGCGGCGGACTCACCGACCCTGCCTGGCGGGCCGCGTTCGAGGAGGTCCCGCGGCATCTCTTCGTCCCCTATTACTTCACCGGCCGGTTCACCGGCCGGACGGGCGGCTACGAACGGCTGTGGTGCGAGGACCCCCACCCCGTGAAACGCGAACGCTGGCTGCGCGGCGCGTACCGGGACGAGCCGCTGGCCACGCGTCTGCGCGACGGCGAGCTGCTCTCCTCCAGCAGCCAGCCCTCGCTCATGGCCCTGATGCTGCACGCGCTCGAGGTCACCGACGGGGACACGGCCCTCGAGATCGGCGCCGGCACCGGCTACAACGCCGCCCTGCTGTGCCACCGGCTCGGCGACGCGGCGGTCACGACCGTCGACCTCGACCCGGAGATCACCGAGTCCGCCCGCACCCACCTCGCGACCGCCGGTCATCGCCCCACTGTGATCACCGGCGACGGCGCACGCGGCTGCCCGGAGCGCGCGCCCTTCGACTGCGTCATCGCGACCTGCACGCTGCCGTCGATCCCGCTCGAATGGCCCGCGCAGTGCCACCACGGAGCGCGGATCGTCGCACCGCTGTCCACGGGCATCATCGTGCTGCGCGTCCGCCACGACGCGGAAGGCCGCGGAGCGGAGGGGCGCTTCCTGCGCACGTCGGCCTTCTTCGTACCGCTGCGCGGCGGTGCCCACCCACTGGAGGGCCGGGCCGGCGGGCTACCCAGGGGAGCGATCGAGAACGACCTCTTCCGCTTCCTGCTCAGCCTGACCGCGGGCAGCCTCGACCCGCGCGAGGCGCTGTCCCTGTGGGAACGCGAGCACCGCCCGGGGCGCAACCGATTCGGCGTCACGCTCAGCGGCGACCGCCAGTGGGCCTGGCTGGACGATCCCGAGGGACCGTACGTGTGGCCCCTCGGGCAGTTCGGCGGGTGAACGCACGAGGCGCGCGCCCCGTATAGAGGAGCGCGCGCCATGCATGCGGATGCCGGCCGGACGTCGCGGTGGTGGTGCGTCAGCCGCGGCGGACCGTGATCGTCGTCCAGGCGCCGACATGCACCCGGTCGCCGTCGTTCAGCGGAATCGGGACATACGGCTGGATCGGGTCCTCGCCGCCGTTGAGCGTCGTGCCGTTGGTGGAGTTCTGGTCGACGACCGCCCAGGATCCGTCCGGCTGCTGCACCAGCACCGCGTGCTGGTGAGAGACGCCCGGGTCCTCCGGAGGCACGGACAGGTCGATGTCGGGGGACTCGCCCGTGGACTGCCGGCGGCGGCCGATGGTGATCTGCCCGCCGGTGAGCGCCAGGTGCTGCTCGGGGGAGTACGCGGGCAGGTTGAGGCCGGTGGCCTCCGGGCCGCTGCGCTGCATCATCGCCAGGAAGTACTCGCGGTCCGGCCCGACCACGGCCGTCCAGCCCGCCGGAGCCGACTGGTGCTGGGGAGCCTGCGGCTGACCGGGGTGGGCGCCCTGCATGCCGGGGCCCTGCTGGTGCTGCTGCGGTGCGGACTGCTGCTGGAACGGAGGCGGCCCCTGATGGCCGGGTCCCTGCCGGCCGTGCGGTACCTGGGGGCCCTGGGGTCCCTGGTGACCGTGCGGGCCCGGCGGCGGGGGCGACTGGGTGCGGGACGGCGGCGTCAGCATCCAGTCGTCGCCGCCCGTCTGCGGGGGCTGCGGCGGCGCGGGCGGAGCCGGCTGCTGGAAGGCCGGGGGCGCCTGCGGTCCGGGCTGCTGCTGGAACGGCGACGGCGGGGGTGGCGGACCGCCCTGCGGCTGGAAGGGCCCCGGCTGCTGCCCACCGGGCGACTCGTGACCCAGCGGCTCGGCGGGCCGGTTCATCTGGGAGGGACGCGAGCCCTGGTACTCGAAAGGATCACGCTGCTGCTGCTGCTGGGGCGGCGGGGGGCCCTGGTGCGGAGAAGCACCCTGATACGGAGGAGGGCCCTGGTGGGGCGGGGGAGGCGGCGGCCCCTGGTGCGGCGGCCGTGCGGGCGGCCCCGGCTGGGACTGGAAGCCCGGCGGCAGGTTCAGCCCGCCCGACTGCTGGGGCGGCGGTGCCACTGGGGTGTACGAGGTCGCCGTGTGCGTAAGGAAGTTGTACCGGCACTCCTCGCAGAACGGCGCCATGGCCTCGCGCGGGGTGCGGCACTGCGGGCACAGCTCGGCCTGCGCCGTCGTGTTCGGATCGGACGGGCCCGGATAGCCGTAACCGGGCGGCGGTGGCGGCGGCGGTACGGCACCCGAGGGAGCGCCGGGAGGAGCCATGCGGTGGCCGCAGACCTCGCACCAGTCGTCGGAACCCGACTGGTGTCCGTTCGGGCAGGTCGGCATGTCGGCGCGTCCCCCTCTCCTTCATCCGGCCCCAGGGCCGTTTCACTGCGTGCTCTTGCGTGCTTACTTCTTGACGCGAACCGTCTTGGTGGAGCGCGTTTCGAGAGTCATCTCGTCCGCGTCCGCGACCTTCGCCTTCAGTCGCACAGTACCTGTCGCCGCATCGACGACGTCCACCACCTTCGAAAGCAGTTTCGCAGTGTCCTGGTTTCCGGAACGCGCCGCCAGCTGCACCGCGCGTCCCAGTTTTGCCGTCGCCCCGTCGAAATCGCCCGACTTGCGGGCCTCGAGTCCCTGCTGGATCACCTCCGCCAGCTCGGCCTGACCTGTGTAATGCGCCACTTGCCGATTGATCGCCGTCGAGGCCGCCATGTCATCGGTCCACACCGCACGGACGAGTCCGTGCGACAGCGCCTCGGGAGCGCCGCCGTCCGCCGCCGGGACGATCAGCGAGGCCCTGGCCGCCAGCATCTCCTGGCCGATTCCGGCCTGCGGCACCTGCACACAGATGTGGTAGTCGCGGGACTCGTCGCCCCAGGAGCCGGTCGGATAGTCGCCGGCCCGCGGTCCTGCCTCGGTGCGCCTCCCGCTGAGGTCCTCGACGGTCGGCGCGACCTGCTTGACGTACGTGATCTCCACACCGACCGGGGTCCACAGCCGCAGCGCCACGTCCGCGACCTCCTTGCCCATCGCGTTCTCCATCATCTGCGTGAAGTCCGCCGCCAGGCCGCTGGGATCGGCCACGATGTCGGCCGTACCGAGCAGCGCGGACGCGATGCCGGTGACCTCCTTGACCTCCCAGTCCGTGCCGACCCCGCGGGCGTCGCAGGTGAAGCGGCCGACGCAGTCGTCGAGTGCGGCCCGTAGATCCTGCGGGGACTCGTGCTCGTTGCGGCCGTCGGTGAGCAGGATGCCGTGCCGTATCGCCGCGTCGGAGGAGGAGAGCAGCCGGTCGGCGAGACGCAGCCAGGTTCCGATGGCGGTGCCACCGCCGGCCGTGAGCGCCCGCAGCGCGTCCTTGGCCCGGGCGCGGGTCGTCGGATCCGCGACGGCGAGCCGCCCGCCGCCCGGATAGACCTCGAGCGCCTTGTGCGTGCCCGCGACCACGGCGAAGGCGACGCCGTCGCGCAGGGTGTCGATCGCGGCGGCCGTGGCCTCCCGCGCGTTGCGCAGCTTCGTCGGCGGGTAGTCCATCGAACCGGAGCAGTCGACCATGATCACCACGCCGGCGCCGGACTGCAGGTCCGGCACGGCGGAAGGGGACGCGCCGGCGCCGTGCAGGGGCGCCCCACCGGTGGTGCCGCCGCCGGTGGAGGTGACCGTGACGATCGCGTTCACCTCACGGCCGCCCTCCGGGAGGTATTCGTTCTGGTACACCTCGACGGAGAACTGCGGCACCTGGGACTTCGAGAAAACGGCCATCTGATCGGCTCCTTGTGGCTCCGCCCGGCTCCGCGGGCGGAGCGAGGTGACAGCACGGGCGGGGGTGGGCAGGGGCTGACAAGAGCGGGCAGCGGCGGACAGCAGTGGTCGGTTCAAGCCGTGTCTAGGCCGATCCTGCCCCTTGCTCAGGAACGGCGAACGGCAGTACCGCCACTGTTACGTTGTCGTGGCCGCCGCCGTCGAGCGCGTGGCCGACCAGCATCTGCGCGCTGTGCAGGGGCCGTTCCGCGGCGTCGGGGGGGATGGCACGGGCCATGTCCTGCGCGCCCTCCGCGTAGTTCCACAGCCCGTCCGTGCAGACCACGACCACACCGGGTCGGTCCGGCTTGAATGCCGCGGTGTGCGGCTCCAGTTCGTACGCGTCGGCGCCGAGCCAGCCGGTGATGGCGTGGGCGCGCTCGTCCGCGTACGCCTCCGCCTCGTTCATCAGACCGGCGGCCACCATCTGCGCGGCCCAGGAGTCGTCCTCCGTCAGCCGCGCGGGCGGTCCGGATCGGTCGTCGGGCACCCAGTAGGCGCGGCTGTCGCCGACCCAGCCGACGACCAGCAGTCCGCCCGCCGCCACCGCGCCGACGATCGTGCAGGCCGGCGCGTTCTGGTGGCGGTGCGGATCGTCGCCCTCCCTCGAAGGGGTCTGTTCGGCCAGGGAGTTGACCGCCTCCGAGGCGGCGACGATCGCCTCGTGCATGGCCTGCTGGGGGTGGGTGCCGCGAGGCAGCGCCGCCAGCAGCCGCTCGTTGGCCGTGCTCGCGGCCGCCGCCGAGGCCTCGTCGGGGCGGGTCGCCGAGGAGACGCCGTCGCAGACGACGGCGACGACGGCCGGCGAGCCGTCCGGCAGGGCGGTGGAGGAGACGGCGAACGCGTCCTCGTTGCGGTGGTGCCGCAGACCGCGGTCGCTGACCGCGGCGACCGAGCCGAGCTCCTGCTCCATGTGGTCGCGTTCGCGGGGCTGGGCGTGGCCGCAGTTCTCGCAGTAGCCGTCGTCGTCCACCCGGCCGGCGCGGCATGCCACGCAGACCTTGGCCTGCGGCGCCGGGGGAGGAGCAGGCTGCGCGGCCGCGCGAGGGTCGGGGGCGCCCGGGACGGGCGCGGCGAGCTCGAAGTCGCCGGGGGGCGGGTTGTCGAACCGCACGCCGGATACGGGCGGTTGGCTGCCGCTGCCGCTGCCGCTGCCGCTGCCGCCGCCGGGGACGGGGTCGGGGCCTGCGGCCGCGGCCGGGCTCATGCCGTCGCCGGCGCGCTCGTGGTCCTCACGGCCGGTGGCCCCTTGCGGCTGCGATCCCGCTGCCGGTCCCGCGCTCGGTCCTGCGGCCGCCGGTACGGCTGACGGTCCTGCGGCCGGGACCGGGGGTCCTTCGGCCGCAGGTCGTTCGTGTCCGTGGTGGTCCGGGGCGTAGCCGGGTGCGGCCCCCGGCCCGGAGAATGTGCCGTGGCCGGTGCCGCCGTGGCCCGCCGGTCCCCCGGCGGCCGCTGCGCCGGCGGCGCGGGCCGGCCCATCTGCCTGTCCCGAGGCCGTGCCCGGTTCGCCCGCGGGCCGATGATCCCCGCCACCGGATGCGCCGACCGGGGCGTGCGAGGGCTGCGGCGGTACGCCGGGAGCCGCGTCCGGCGGTGACAGCTCGCCGCCGTCGGAGTCGGTGCCCCGCACATCGGCGGCGCGCTGGGTCGGGGTGGGTGTGCCCATGGTGTCGGTGCCGGTCGCGGCCGGCCACTCGACTCGGGTGCCGATGGCCACGGTGGGGCGGTCCGGCGACGCGGCGGGCACGGCCGACAGGTCGTACCCGCACGCCCCGCAGAACCGGTCACCGGGCTCCAGAGGTTCGTCGCAGCCCGGGCAGGTCGACCCGGCAGCCGGCTGGTGCTTCTGCGCCATCAATCACACCCACGTCCGGGGGCGGTAGCGGTTCGCCCGCTCCACCAGCTCTATCCGCTCCTCGCCGCGCTGGGCGAGCCGGGCGAGCACCCGGAAGGAGCGTTCCAGTCCGAAGCGCAGGCCGCGTTCGTCCAGCGCGCTGCCGAGAAGCATGGTAGGTGCACTCGGCGCGGTCGGAACGGACGGCCCGCTTCCGGGACTTCCGGAGAGTACCCAGTCGAGCGCTGTGCCGAGTACCTCTGTGGACAACTGCTCGCGCCGCACCGCGTCCAGGCCGAAGTCCGCGAGTGCTGTCACCTGCGCGGCGGCGGCCGACAGGTCCTCCAGCAGCGGCTCGTGCGCGGCGCGCCGCCGCAGCCTCGCCCGTACGGCGGCCACCCGTGCCGCCGTGTAGTGGATCGACGACTCGGGCACCGACTCCAGGGTCCGTACCGCTCCGGCCCGGTCGCCCGAGGCGAGCTGCACCCGGGCCAGCCCGAACGCCGCGCTCACATGGCTCGGATCGGTCGTCCACACGAGCCGGTAGTAGTCCGCCGCGTTGTCCAGCTGGCCGAGCACCTCCGCGCACAGTCCGAGCGCCAGCTTGGGCGCGGGCTCGCCGGGGAACGCGTCGTAGATCGCGTCGAAGGACAGCGCCGCGGCCTCGTGGTCGCCGGTCACCAGCGACGTGACACCGCGGTACCAGACCACCCGCCAGTCGTCCGGCTGCTGCTGCTCCATCGTGGCGAGCGCTCTCGCCGCGGCGGTCAGGTCGCGCATCTCGAGACGCGCCCGCAGTTCCCGCAGCCGGGTCTCCGGCGAGCTCGCGGCCGCCGCGTGCAGTGCCGCGACCAGCTCGGCGGGAGCCGAGGCCATCAGTCCGGCCAGGAAGCCCGCGTTGGGGTCGGTCGGGTCGACGCGCGGCACCGGCAGGGCGAGCGAGGTCGCCCGGGTGTCGAGAACGGCGAGATGCGGGGCGAGCGCCAGGGCTGCCGGCGCCGGGTCGGTGAGGGGCCCTGCGGGCGAACGGGGCGCGGGGACGGCGGCCTGTGGCGCGGACCCGGCGGGGCCCGGCAGTCCCGGCGGGGCCGCGCCGGCCGGCTGCGGTGCGGTGGCCTGCGCCGGGACGCGCCCCGCCGCACCGCGCTTGCCGCGCGCGGCGGCCCGAACGCCCAGGCTCGAGACGTCATCGGCCAGCTCGGCGAACAACTCCGTGTCCGTCACGCGCAGTTCCGGGCCGAACAGCGTCGACAGGGCGGGCCGAGGGCGGCCCGTCTGCATGGCGACGACCTCCCTGAGCACGCCCGTCAGCTGCTCGGCCATCTCCTGCGCGGAGGCGAACCGCCGGGCGGGGTCCGGGTCCGTGGCCCGCACCAGCAGCCGGTAGAACGACTCGTAGGTCGCGAAGACCTCGATGTTCTCCGGGTTCGGAAGACTGTCCACGAAGACGTTCGTGTAGCCCTGGAAGTCGAAGGTCAGCACGGCCAGCGTCCGCGCCACCGTGTAGAGGTCGGAGGCGACGGACGGGCCGACCTCCGCGACCTCCGGGGCCTGGTAGCCGACCGTGCCGTAGATCGCGGACTCGTCGTCGTCCATCCTGCGGACCGCGCCCATGTCGATCAGCTTCAGCTGGTCCTGCTGCTGGATGGCGTTGTCGACCTTGAAGTCGCAGTACAGAAGGTTTCTGCTGTGCAGATGGCCGAGTGCTTCCAGCGCTTCGATGCCGTACGCGCAAGCCTGATCGACCGGCAGCGGGTCGCGCCGTCCGTCCGGCCCGCGCCGCTCGTTGGCGATCTCCTTGAGCGACTTGCCGCCCACGTACTCCATGACGATGTACCCGTCGAGGGAGCCGGTGCGCTGGTCGAGGTGCTCGACGAAGTTGTAGATCCGGACGATGTTGGAGTGCTCGATCTCGGCGAGGAAACGGCGCTCGGAGATCGCGGCGGCCATCGCGTCCTGGTCGCCGGTGTCCAGCAGGCCCTTGAGCACCACCCACCGGTCGGAGACCGCCCGGTCCACGGCGAGGTACACCCAGCCCAGTCCGCCGTGCGCGAGACAGCCCACGACCTCGTACTGGCCGTGCACGATGTCGCCGCCGTTCAGCTTCGGCACGAACGAGTACGGGTGGCCGCACTTGGTGCAGAAGCCCTCCGTGCGGCCCGGCCGGTCGCCACGCGCCCGCCCGACGGGCGCGCCGCAGTCGGAGCGCGAGCAGAACCGCTTGCGCTCCGGCACCTGCGGGTTCGCCATGACCGCGGAGCGCGGGTCGGGGCGCGGAACGTCCGGCACGGCCACCAGTCCCGCACCGAGCCGGTTGCGGGCCGACGAGGCCGTCGAGGAACCCGAGCTGCGGACCGAGACCGACCGCGCGGAGGTGCTGCTGCCGGAGAGCGTGCGCGACAGCCGCCCCGACACCGAGCGGCGCGACGACGCCGAACGCGACGAGGCCCGCGAGGAGCGGGAACTGCCGCGCGCCGACGAGGAGCCCCGGCTGCCGACCGCGATGCCGGTGGGCGGCGACGAGACCAGGCCGGTGGACGACACCACCGGCGCCAGACCGCAGGTGTCGCAGTACAGCTCGCCGCTGCCCATGTCCTCGTACGAGCCCTCGCAACCGGGGCGCTGGCAGTTCTTGTTCCCGCTCATGAATCCCCCCTGCGGTCGGTGGGCCCCGACTCCGGTCCGGCCGCTCTGGGCACCAGGACCTCCGCCGCGGCGTGCTGGTAGCGAAGGACCGCCTGCTCGGCGGCGCGCAGATCGCACGGCGCGCTCCACAGCATGCGGCGTGCCGCGTCGTACCGCTCGATCAGCAGTGGGTCCTCCCCCATGCCGTGCCGGGCGACCTTCGCCTTGTACGCGTCCAGCCGGCCGCGCAGCTCGGCGCGGACCGCGAGCGGCGCGGTGACGGCCGTCAACGACTCCCGGGCCCGCAACAGTTCGTCCTCGGCCTCCCGTTCCAGCGATTCGAGCAGGGGCGACAGCCTGTGCCACCGCGCGTGACGGCGGTGCTCTGCGGCCGTGGCGAGGCGCTCCTGCAACGCGGTCGGCGGTCCGCTGACGGCGGGCACCTCGGACGCGGCGATCTTCGCGAGGACCTCGCCGCGCGCCGCCCGGGCCTCCGTCAGCGTCCGGTCGGCGCGCGAGAGCACGTCCCGCAGCCGCAGCAGCCGCTCCTCCGAGTCCTGCCGGACCTGGAGGACGGCCTCGATCTCGCGGCGCACGTCCTCCAGGGCGCGCGCCGCCCGGTCGTAGCGCTCGGTGTCGGGGTGTCCGCCGCCGGGCGCGGAACTGCCCGCCGCCGGCTGCCAGAAGGCGAGCGGGTCCGACACGACCTGGGCGCGCAGCGCGGACAGATCGTGGGTGATGGACTCCAGCTCGTCACCGGACGGGTGCTCGCCCGGTCGTACCCCGACGGAGTGCGCGAGTGAACGGGTGCGCTGCAGCTCGGCGGAGAGCAGATCGATACGGGCGGGCAGCGCCGACCACACCACGTCCGCGGCGACCACCACGTCCAGCGAGGACGCGTACAGCTCGTTCATCCGGGCGACGAGCTCCTCGAGGCTGAACTCCTCCGAGAGCTTCGCGGGTCCGGTGATCTGCGGCGCGGCGTGGGCAGCCGCGCTCGCCACGGTGACGCTGCGCCCACGCAGCCGCTCGGTCAGCTCGGCCAGGTCCTCGCGGCTGGACCATCGCCGGCGGGCGCGCAGCTCGCGGATGTCGGTCAGGGCGGCGGTGTAGGCGTCGAAGTAGCCCCACAGCAGGGTGATCTGCTGGTCGGTGGTGGCCCAGCGGTCCTTGGTGACACCGGTCAGCTCGGCGCCTTCGAGCAGCCTGCGGCCCGCGTGGTCCTGCAGCGCCAGCAGCGAGGTCTCGACCGCCTCGTGCTCGGCGTCGAGCCGTGCCAGCGCACGGTCCACCTCGTCCCGGTCCATCACCGGCCCGTGCGGTCTCCCCGCCGAGCCGGGGAGGGGTCCCGCGACGCCCATCGATCACCTCTCCGTTCCGCTTGGCTGCCTGTAGTGCCTGTGATGCCTGTAGTGCCTGTGTGCGGCGCTCGCCCGAGGGCCCTTCGGCCTACCCGTCCCGGTACTTGGGCTGCGGCGGGCCGGCTGTGCCCGGCAGGTCGGCGGCGAGCCACTTGTCGTACGCCTTCTTCCAGGCGTCCTTGCGGTAGTCGACCAGGACCTGGTTCACCCGCCGCACCAGGTCGTCGTTGCCGAGCTTGGTGGCCACGCCGTAGTACTCGGTGGTGAAGGGCGCATCGCCCTTCAGTTCGACCGCCGGGTCCTGCGCCGCCTGGCCGGCCGCCAGGGCGTTGTCCGTCACGATCGCGTCGACCAGGCCCTGCTGGAGCCTGACCAGGCAGTCCAGCTGGTTGGGCACCGTGTACACGTCCTCGTCCGCGCTCTGCCCGTCGAACGTGTCCTTGAAGGTCGCGCCGAAGCTGTTCTTCTCCAGCACCTCGTATGCGGTCGAGCCCTCCGCGGAGCAGATCCGCTTGCCGGTGAGGGACTTGTCGTATCCCGTGATCCTCGAGCTCTTCGGGGCGAGCACCTGCTGGCCCGCCTGGAAGTAGGCCGTGGAGAACGCGACCTGCTTGATACGGCTGCAACTGATCGTCATCGTGCGCACCACGATGTCGACCGTGCCGTTCTCCAGGGCGGCGATGCGCTGGTTGGTGGGGATGGCGCGGAAGATGACGGCGTCCGGGCTGCCGAGGATGTCCTCGGCGATGGCACGGGCGAGGTCGATGTCGAAGCCCTCCAGGCCGCGGTCGGCGGGATTGCGGTAGCCCCAGCGGTAGCTGTTCTGGTCGACACCGACGACCAGCTTGCCCCGCTCCTTGATCGCGTCGATGTTCGGCCCGTCGTCGGTGGACGGCGTCAGGGAGGCCTCGGGGTCCTCGCAGGTGTCCGCCTTGGCGGGCACAGCCGAGGCCACACCCTGGCCGTGGTGCTCCGGCAGTGCGTCGGCGCCGTCGTGGGACAGCGGCAGCAGGGTGACGGCGGCGGTCAGCGCGCATGCGGCGGCCATCCCCGCGACGCCGCCCCAGCCGCGCAGCCTGCGCGGAGTGCGCCGGCCGCCGGGACGAGTCCTGGTGTCCGTCATCGCTCCCCCTCTCACCGGTACTCCGAAAGCCTGCGGTTGATCCCGACGATCGCGCCCACGGCGCCCAGCACGCCCAGGGCGGCCGCGCCGATCGGTAGCGCGGCCAGCGCCCCGCGCCCGTCCTTCGCGGCCTGAGTGAACTCGCGCTGCTCGTGCGCCAGTGCCTTCTCCAGAGCCGCGTCCACCCTGTCGAACGACTCGCCCGTGGAGCCCTTGGCCCCGATGACCTTCCGGACCGCGCCGTCGTAGTCACCCGACCTGTCGGTCGCGGTGACGTCTTTGTGGCGCTCCTGCCACTCGGTCACACCTTCGGCGGCGTCCTGGACCGGCTCGCGGCCCTCGCCGTCGTCGGCCAGCCGCTCCGCCCGGTGCAGCTGCTCGCCGAGTTCCTTCATGCCGGTCGCGTAGTCCGTCTCGTACTTGTCGCTCTTGCCGTCGTTGGTCAGCACGGCGCCTCGCGCCACGAGGGTCAGGTTCTCGTTGGCGCGTGCCTTCAGGGAGTTGATCCGCGCGTCGTTGAGGACCTTGAGGGACTGCTGGCCGTGCACCTCGGCGTCGTTCAGCTGCGCGCGCGCCACCGTGTGTCCCACGGCGAGCCACAGCAGCACCACCGTGGTCGCCGCCGTCGCCGCGACCAGGCCATGGTTGAACACGCGGTTCGTACGGCGGTAGTTGCGCCGCTGCGCCCACACCAGGGCCGCGACGGCCACCGCACCTGCCGCGAGCGAGAGGACTGGCCAGAACCGTGCGTCATCGTCGTCCTCGACGAGTCGCGCCGTCTCCGCGTCGTACAGCTTCTGGGCGGCGGGCAGCAGATCCTTGGTCATCTGCTCGTTCGCGAAGCGGAGATACGCGCCGCCCAGCGGCCGGCCGAGCCGGTTGTTGGCCCGAGCGGTCTCCATCAGGCCCGTGTAGCGCGGCAGCGCCTCGTTCAGCCGGGCGATCTGCCGGCCCGACTCGCTCGAACTCTCGGTGTTCGTGGCGGCCTTGACGAGCAGACGGGACGCGCGCGCGATGTCCCTGTCGTACCTCTCGGCGACCTCGCGCGGCTCCTCCGTACCCGCCAGGAAGCCGCTGGAAGCCGTCGTGTCCGCGTCCGCGAGCGAACGGTAGATCGAGGCGGCGTCGGCGCTGAGCGGCTGGCTGCGGCTCACCACGTCGTCCGCCGCGCCGGCGCGGGCCGAGATCTCGAAGGCCGCCACCGTGCCGAACGCCAGCACCAGCGCCGCCAGCACGGCGCCGATGATCTGCAGCCGCCCCGGTTCCGTCGTCGCCGCGACACGCAGCCGCCGCCGGCCCTCGGCCCAGGCGCCGCGACCCGCGGTCGGCCGGCCCGGCGGCTGTACGGACGCGTGCCCCTGAGCCGACGGAGGCGTCGCTGTGCGCACGTTCGGCGGGTGTGTCACGTGACCTCCCCCTTGGTCGCTGACGTCGGCCCGCCTCCCCCGGCGGGTCGTGGGACTACTCCCGGCCAGCAGTATGGCCGCAGGGGACCTTCTCACACCACAATTGACCCGATCTTGCCGTCCCCACCATGTATACGCTCCCCGACCTGGATCGGTTCCCTCGGCGGAACCCTCTCCGCGGGTGCGGAGCGTGCTCCCTCGTCGGCGCTCCGCCCCGAACTCCCCACGGCCCGTCGGCCCGTGGCAGCCTCCGCCGGGCCCGCCAACGTTCGGTGGCGCCGCGCGGAGCGTCTTGCGGGCCCGGGGCTTGCTCCCCACGCGCCGGAGCCGCACATCGGTACAGCGCGAAGAGGAGGGGGGATCCCCCCCGCGGCGGTCCCGCCTCCCCACGTCTACCCGTAATGGGCCCGTAGCGTCGCCCGTGACGTCGACGGCGCTCCGATGTGGTCCAGTCCCAGCAGCGCCGCCCCCAGTACCGGCGCTGCCGTCACCACCTCGACCACGGCCTTCGGTGCCACGGCCGCCAGCAGTTCGCGGATGCGCCCGTCCAGGTCCGGGTGGCGTGCGGCCAGCACGCTGCCGCCGAGCAGTACCGGCACCTCCTCGTCGAGGAGTTCGAGGCGGCGCAGCGCCACCGTCGCCATGGCCACGACCTCCTCGGCCTGCCGGTGCACCAGCGAGCGGGCCACCGGGTCGCCTTCCGCGCTCGTCGCGAACAGCACGGGGGTCAGTTCGTGCTTGCGCGACGCGGCGACGCGGCCCAGGTGCAGTGCCTCGATCAGCTCGTACACCGAGCCCAGGCCGAAGTGCGCGGGCAGCGTGGCGGCCAGGGCCGTCGGGGCGCCGCGGCCGTCCTCGGCGCGTGCCGCGGACCACAGTGCCTCCTCTGCGAGGCCCGCGCCGCCGCCCCAGTCCCCGGAGATCTTCCCGATCGCGGGGAAACGGGCCGTGCGGCCGTCGGGCAGCATGCCCACGCAGTTGATGCCCGCGCCGCACACGACGGCCACGCCACGCGGCTCGTCCACACCGGCGCGCAGGATCGCGAAGGTGTCGTTGCGCACCTGGGTCGTGCGCCCCCAGTCACGGTTGTGCAGTGCGGTCGTCAAGTCCCGTTCCTCGACGGGCAGATCAGCGTTGGCGAGACACGCGGAGACATGCTCGACCGTGCCGGTGACGCCGGCCTCGGCCCTGGCCTCCTCGACCGTCGAGGCGAGGATGTCGACGGCCACCGCGACACCGACCCGCGGCGGCTGGAATCCGGGCCCCCGGCTCGAGGCGAGCACGGAGCCGTCCGAGCCGACGAAGGCCACGTCGGTCTTGCTGTTTCCCGCGTCGACGGCGAGTACCACCGGGGGCACCACGGGCGGTCCGGGGCGGCTCCCCGCGGGAACTTCGGTCACGCCCACGCGAGGTGCTCCTGGTTGTGCGCGATCAGCTGATCGGTGAGCTTCTCGGCGTACTCGTACTGGCCGATCAGCGGATGCGAGAGCAGCGCCTTGAAGACCCGGTCGCGTCCGCCGCGCAGGGCGGCCTCCAGCGCCAGGTCCTCGTACGCGGTCACTCCCGCGAGCAGCCCGGTGTACAGCGGGTCGAGTTCGTCCACCGGCAGCGGTGTCGCCCCCTTGGTGCCGACCGCCGCCTGCACCTCGATGACGGCGTCGTCCGGCAGGAAGGGAAGCGTGCCGTTGTTGTACGTGTTCACCACCTGGTACGGAGATCCGGCGCCGCCGAGCAGCGAGGCGGCGAGGTCCACGGCCGCCTCCGAGTAGTACGCGCCGCCGCGCTTGGCGAGCAGCTCCGGCTTCTCGTCGAGTGCCGGGTCGCCGTACATCTCCAGCAGCTGCTTCTCCATCTCCGCGACCTGTGCCGCCCGCGACGGCTTGGTGCGCAGCTCCCGTACGACCTCGTCGTGGCCGTAGTAGTAGCGCAGGTAGTACGAGGGCACGACGCCGAGGCGGTCGATCAGATCCCTCGGCATGTGCAGATCGGCGGCGACGGCGTCGCCGTGCTCGGCGAGCAGCCGCGGCAGTACGTTCTCGCCTTCCGGCCCGCCCAGCCGCACCGCCCTCTCCCAGGTGAGGTGGTTGAGCCCCACGTGGTCCAGATGGACGTCGGCGGGGGCCACGTCCAGCAGCCGGGCGAACTTCCGCTGGAAGCCGATGGCGACGTTGCACAGGCCGACGGCCTTGTGTCCGGCCTGCAGCAGTGCGCGGGTGACGATGCCCACCGGGTTGGTGAAGTCGATGATCCACGCGTCGGGGTTGGTGCGGCGCACGCGTTCGGCGATGTCCAGGACGACGGGCACGGTGCGCAGCGCCTTGGCGAGACCGCCCGCGCCGGTGGTCTCCTGGCCGACACAGCCGCACTCGAGCGGCCAGGTCTCGTCCTGGTTGCGCGCGGCCTGCCCGCCGACGCGCAGTTGCAGCAGGACGGCGTCGGCGCCGGCGACACCCGTGTCGACGTCCGAGGTGGTGACGATCCCGCCGTCATGGCCCTGCTTGGCGAAGATGCGCCGGGCGAGGCCGCCGACCAGTTCGAGCCTTTCGGCAGCGGGGTCGATCAGGACGAGTTCCTCGATGGGCAGCGTGTCGCGCATCCGCGCGAATCCGTCGATGAGTTCGGGGGTGTAGGTTGAACCACCCCCCACGACAGCGAGCTTCATGTCTGACTAGCCCTTCACTCCGGTCAGTGTGACGCCCTCGATGAAGGCCTTTTGTGCGAAGAAGAAGACCACGATCACCGGTGCCATGATCATCACCGTGGCGGCCATGGTCAGGTTCCAGTCGGTCTGGTGGGCGCCCTTGAAGGACTCCAGGCCGTAGCTCAGGGTCCAGGCGGCCGGGTTCTCCGAGGCGTAGATCTGCGGTCCGAAGTAGTCGTTCCAGCAGTAGAAGAAGTGGAACAGCGCCACCGCCGCGACGGCCGGCCTGGCCATCGGCAGCACGATCCGCACCATCGTGCGGAACTCGCCGCAGCCGTCGATCCTGGCCGCCTCCGTGTACTCCTTCGGGATGGTCAGCAGGAACTGCCGCAGCAGGAAGATGGTGAAGGCGTTGCCGAAGGCGAACGGGATGATCAGCGGCCACAGGGTGCCGGCCAGGTCCAGCTGCTTCGCCCAGAAGAGGTACATCGGCACGACGACGACCTGAGGCGGCAGCATCATCATCGCGATGACCATCATCATCGCCAGATTGCGGCCGCGGAAGCGGAACTTGGCCAGCGCGTACGCCACGGGGATGCTGGAGCCGACGGCGAGCACGGTGCCGAGCCCCGCGTACAGCAGCGTGTTGCGCCACCAGGTCAGGAATCCGGGTGTGTTCCAGACGGTGGCGAAGTTGCCCCACTCCCATGTGCGCGGCCACAGATCGCGGGTGAGGGCCTGGTCGTCGCTCATCACGGCGGTCAGGAACACGAAGACGAACGGCAGCAGGAAGAACAGTGAGGCGGCGATCGCCAGCGAGTGGATCGCGATCCACTCCAGCGCCGCCCGGCGCCGCGCGGAGCGCCGCGCGGCGGTGCTCCTGGGGCGCTGCGCCGCCGAGGGGTACGCGGTCGGTGTCATGGTGGTCATGATTCAGTCCTCCGCCGACATGAAGCCGGAACGCCGCCGCATCAAGAACGCCGTGAAGGCCATGGCCAGGACGAACAGCACCAGGGCGACCACACAGGCCGCGCCGGTGTCGAAGCGCTGGAAGCCGAGGTTGTACACGGTCTGCGGCACGGTGAGCGTGCTCTTGTCGGGGTAGCCGGGCTCGAACTGCTGTCCGGAGCCGCCGATCACCCCGCTCGCCACCTTCGCCGCCACCAGCGGTTCGGTGTAGTACTGCATCGTCGCGATCACACCGGTGATCACGGCGAACAGCACGATGGGCGAGATGTTCGGGAGCGTGACGTAGCGGAACCGCTGCCAGACTCGGGCCCCGTCCAGCTCCGCCGCCTCGTACTGCTCCTTCGGTACGTCGAGCAGCGCCGCCATGAAGATCACCATCAGGTCGCCGATGCCCCACAGGGCCAGGATCGTCAGCGACGGTTTGGACCAGGCCGGGTCGGTGAACCAGCCGGGGGCCGGCAGCCCGATCCCCTCGAGGATCGTGTTCGCCGGTCCCGTGCCGGGGTTGAGCAGGAAGACGAAGGACATGGTCGCGGCGACCGGCGGGGCCAGGTAGGGCAGGTAGAAGAACGTCCGGAAGACCCCCGCCCCCGTCTTGATCTTCGTGATCAGCAGTCCGATGCCGACCCCGAACACCACCCGCAGCGACACCATGACGACGACCAGCCACAGGGTGTTGCGCAGGGCGGGCCAGAAGAAGGGGTAGTCGGTGAAGACGTACGACCAGTTCTTCAGTCCCACCCATGTCGGTGGGGCGAACCCGTCGTACTTCATGAAGGAGAAGTAGACGGTCGAGACCAGCGGGTAGACGAAGAAGACCGCGAATCCGATCAGCCACGGGGAGAGGAAACCGAGTGTGCGCAGTGCCGACCTGCGCCGCCTCGTCCGCAGGGCGCGGCCGGCGTCGAGGGCGGTGGCGGCCATCAGCGGGCCTGCTCGTTGTCCTTGTCGACCTGGGCGTCGGTCTTCCGCAGGCCCGCGTCGAGGTCCTTCTCCCGCCCCGCCTCGTAGCGCACACCCAGGTCCTGCGCGGTGAGCAGGAACGCACCGCCGTTGACGGACGACGGTGCGTGAGCGCTCTTGGGGTGCTGCGCGATGTCCACGAACGTGCGGTACAGCGGATCGTCGTTCAGCTCGGGCGACTTCAGGGCCGCCACGGTCGAGGGCACGTTGTGTATCGCGTTGGCGAAGGAGACGACCGCGTCGGTGTCCGTGGAGAGGTGTTTCACCAGCTCCCAGGCGGCGTTCTGTTTCTTGCTCACGTTCGCGATGCCGAGGATGGTGCCGGAGAGGTAGCCCTTGCCGTAGTCGGCCGCCCGGTCGTCCGGGACGGGGAAGGGCGCCGCGCCGATCTCGAACTTCAGGTCGGCGTCCGTGGCCATCTTCCCGCGCCACTCCCCGTCGAGTTGCATGGCCACCTGGCCGGTGTGGAACGGGTGCTTGGGGCCCCACTCGTCGCCCAGGCCGGTGCGGTACTTCTCCAGTTTCCTGTATCCGCCGAGCTTCTCGGCGAGGTTCTTCTGCCAGACGAACAGTTCCTTGGCGGCCGGGTCCTCGGCCAGGTTGGACTTCCCCTCGGCGTCGAAGTACTCCACGCCGAACTGCGAGGCGTAGTGCTCGAACGTCGTCTCATAGCCCTGGAAGTTGGGCATGAAGCCGAGCTGCTCGTAGCTGTCGCCCTTGGCCTTGGTGAGCTTCTTCGCGACCTCGTCGAACTCGGAGAGGGTCTTCGGAGGGGCGGCGATCCCAGCCTCCTCGAACGCCTTCTTGTTGTAGTAGAGGCCGTACGCGTCGCCCAGCAGCGGGACCGCGCACCGCTTGCCGTCGTGCTCGGTGTATTTGGCCATCTGGGGCAGGAAGGTCTTCGCCGGGTCGATCTTCGACTTCTCCAGGAACGGCTTCAGATCGGCGAGCGCGTTGGTGGTGCAGAACCTGCCCACGTTGTCGGTGGTGAAGGAGGAGACCACATCCGGCGCGTTCGAACCGCCCGCGCGCAGCGCCTGGTTCAGCTTGTCGTCGGTGATGCCCTTGACGGTCTTCACCTTGATGTGGGGGTGCGCCTTCTCGAACGACCTGATGTTCGCCTCGATGGCGGCGACCTCGCTCGGCGCCGACCAGCCGTGCCAGAAGGTGAGCGTCGTCTCGGCGTTCGGATCGTCGGAGGCAGTGTTCTGCGCCTGGCCGGTACAGGCCGTTGCGAGCAGCGATATCGCGGCGGTCGCGGCGAGTGCGGCGGCCGTGGTCCGGGGGTTTCGGGGCATGACGGTGCCTCCCTGTGACAAGGACGGGTCGGGGGAAGGGGCGTAGGGGGTGGTGCGGTCAGCGGGAGGTGTCGAAGACCTCGTCGCGGGTGGTGGCCAGCGCGCTCTCCAGCGCCCCGCGCAGCACCGGGTGCTTGCGTACGGCCCCGAGCACGAGGCGCGGCCGGGAGGCGGCCAGCTCGGCCAGCTCGGCATGGACGCGCGTCCGCAGCGGTTCCCCGCCCGCTGCGATGACTTCTCCGGACAGGACGACCAACTCGGGGTCGAGCACGGCCACCATGGACGCCAGACCGGTCGCGAGCCCGGTCGCGTACGCGTCGAGCAGCTGCCCGTACGGCCCCGAGTCCGTCTCCGCGGCCCTGGCGACCAGCGCGGTCGCGACCTCGGCATGCGGGCCGCTGCCCAGGTCCTCGAGGCCGAGCTCGCGTGCCAGCCGGGGGAGCGCCTGCGCGCCGGCCAGTTCCTGGAAGCCGCCGCTGTTGGCCTTGGTCACCTGGCGGACCAGCGGCGTGCCGGGCACGGGCAGGAAGCCGACCTCGCCGGCGCCGCCGGTGAATCCGCGGTGCAGCCGGCCGCCGATGACGACGGCGGCGCCGAGGCCCTCCTCGTTCCACAGGAGCACGAAGTCGTCGTGGCCGTGGGCCGCGCCGACGCGCTGCTCGGCGACCGCGGCGAGGTTGACGTCGTTCTCGTACTCGACGGGCATCGGCAGCGCCGCCGCGAGCTCGTCGAGCAGCGTGGGCGAGTGCCAGCCGGGCAGGTGGGACGCGTACCGCAGCCGGCCGGTGGACGGGTCGAAGGCGCCCGGCGTGCCGATGACCAGGCGGTGCAGGTCCGAGCGGGTGAGGCCGGCGGCCTTCACGGCCCCGTCGAGGGCGTCGGTGACCTGCCGTACGACGCTGTCGGAGCGCCGCCCGGGGGTGGCGAGCTCGAACTCTCCGACGGTCGTGCCGGTGATGTCGGCGACGGCGGCACGGATGCGCTCCGGGGTGACGTCCAGGCCCGCGGCGTGGGCCACGCGCCCGTTGAGCGCGTACAGCTGGGCGCTCGGGCCCGGCCGCCCCTCGGTGGTGCCGGTGACGACGACCAGCCCCGCGGCCTCCAGACGGGCCAGCAGCTGGGACGCGGTGGGCTTGGACAGGCCCGTGAGCTTGCCGATCCTGGTCCGGGAGAGGGGGCCGTGCTCCAGCAGCAGATCGAGCGCGGCACGGTCGTTCATGGCGCGCAGGACGCGCGGGGTACCGGGCGTGGTTCCGGCCACGGCGGATGCACCTGCCTCTCGGCTCCGGCCTTGCGACCTGGACTGTTAGGAAAGTTTCCTATTCCGTAGGAGGAAAGTAGGCCGCCCGCGGACACCCGTCAATGGCAAACGCCCCCTGGGCAACCAAAGCGTTACCGAGGGGGCGTTGCGTGAGAGTGGCGACGGCGCCGATGGCCGCTCGCGGTCAGCGGCCGGCGCTCGCGGCCGTCACTTCGAAAGATTCGCCGGCGGCGGTATCGGCGAGGCGGCCACCGACTGCGGCGACACGGACGAGGCGAACGCCGACGGGGCCGCCATGCCGGCGGTCGGGTCGGCCGCGGCCTCGTCGGCCTGCTGCGGCAGCCCGCCGACGATGCGGATGCCCGCCGCGTCGAAAGCGCGCTTGATGCGCCGGCGCAGCTCCCGCTCCACCCCGAGCGACTTGCCCGGCATCGTCTTCGCGGAGACCCGGAGCGTCATCGAGTCCAGGAGCACCTCGGTCAGCCCCAGTGCCTCGACCGGGCCCCACAGCTGCTCGTTCCACGGCTCGGCCTTCGCGAGGTCGTCGGCGACCTCGCCGATGACCGCGTTGACGTGGTCCAGGTCCTCGCAGGAGCGGACGGTGACATCGACGGCCGCCGTCGCCCAGCCCTGGCTGAGGTTGCCGATCCGCTTGATCTCGCCGTTGCGCACGTACCAGATCTCGCCGTTGTCGCCGCGCAGCTTCGTGACCCGCAGCCCCACCTCGATGACCTCGCCGGAGGCGACGCCCGCGTCGATGGAGTCACCTACGCCGTACTGGTCTTCCATGATCATGAAGACGCCGGACAGGAAGTCGGTGACCAGGTTGCGCGCTCCGAAACCGATCGCGACACCCGCCACACCCGCGGACGCGAGCAGGGGCGCCAGATCGATCTTGAAGGCGCCGAGGACCATCAGGCCCGCCGTGCCCAGAATTACGAACGAGGCGATCGAGCGCAGTACGGAACCTATGGCCTCCGAGCGCTGGCGGCGCCGCTCGGCGTTGACCAGGAGGCCGCCGAGCGCCGTGCCCTCCACGGCCTGCGCGGAGCGGTTCATCCGGGCGATCAGCTTCGTCAGCGCCCGGCGCACCAGCATCCGCAGCACCAGCGCCACGACGAGGATCAGCGCGATACGCAGTCCCGTGTTCAGCCAGGTGGACCAGTTCTGCTCGACCCATCCCGCCGCGTCCTCGGCTCGCCTGGCGGCCTCGTCGAGGGTGACGGGAGTGGGCGAGGGCGCGGTTTCCAGCAGGGCCGACGACCAGAAGGCGGTCACGAAATGAACCTCCAGGCTTGCGAGGGGAGACCAATAACCCTAACCGGGCATCCGGCCCGATCCGGCTTCCTCGGCGCCCAAGAGACAAGGTTCACCGGCCCGCCCGGAAGGCCCGCCGCGGTCGTCCGAGGCCCGCGCGGGGGCACGCCGGACACCCTGTGGCGGAAAACACCTCGAGCCCGTTACGCGTACGTGGTGGCGCCAGGAGCGGCCATGAGGCGAAACTGATGACAGATCGTCCCGGCGCGAGCCACGCGCCGCCGGCGTACAAGGAGGCATCCACCGTGCCGCACGTCCTGGTCCTCAACGCGTCGTACGAGCCCCTCGGCGTCGTACCGCTCCGCCGCGCGCTCGTCCTCGTCCTGGAGAACAAGGCTCTCTGTCTCGAGGAGTCCGGCGCCTTCATGCATAGTGCGACCCGTGTCATCGCCGCGCCCAGCGTCGTGCGACTCAAGCGGTTCGTGCGGGTCCCCTACCGGGGGCCCGTTCCTCTTACCCGCAAAGCGCTCTTCGCCCGCGACGGCGGGCGCTGCATGTACTGCGGTGGCGTCGCAACCAGCGTCGACCACGTCGTTCCGCGCAGCCGCGGGGGTCAGCACGCCTGGGACAACGTGGTGGCCGCGTGCCGCCGCTGCAACCACGTCAAGGCCGACCGGCACCTGCGGGAGCTGGGCTGGCGGCTGCGCCACCAGCCGGCACCGCCGAGCGGGCTCGCCTGGCGCATCATCGGCACCGGCCACAGGGATCCGCGGTGGCTGCCGTACCTGCAGCCGTACGGCGCGGACGACGCGATCACCCGCATCGACGGCATCTCGGTCGACGGCATCTCCGCGTGACGGACGTGCGCCTCGATCACCGGACGGGTCGGAGCCGCCGGGCAGCTCCGGCGGCCCGGGCGCGGGCACCGCGGCAGCGCCCTCGGCACGGCCGCGCGCCCTGAGCCCCGAGGCAGCAGGCCGCGCGCCCTGAGTGCCGAGGCAGCAGGCCGCCGCTCTCAGTCCTCCGCCACCGCGTACGCCTCCACCGAGAACAGGGAGTATCCGAAGTCGGTCACCCGCTCGTCTCCCTGCACGCGGATGAAGCGGGTGTCCTTCGCGTCCATGCCCACGAGCTCACGTCCGCCGCCGCCGTCATTCACCGTCGCCGCGGTGCGCCAGACCTTGCCGTCCGCGGAGACCTGGATGCGGTACCGCGTCGCGTACGCCTCCTGCCAGTGCAGCACCACCTCGCCCACCCGGGCGGGGCGGTCCAGTTCCACCTGCCACCATGCGCTCGGCCCCAGCGGTGAGGCCCAGCGGGTCGTGGCGTCGCCGTCGACCGCGGCGGCCGCCGGATAGTCGGGCGTCTCGTCTCCCGACGACGAGGCCTTCGCCCCTTCGGCACGTGCCAGGTCCGCCCCGGCGGTGCGGGGGAAGGCCCGCACGGTGAGCGTGCGCTCCTGCCCGGCGAAGGAGACCGGCACGCGGTACTCACCGGCCGGTGTGTCCTCGGGGACCGACACCTCCACGGGGACGGTCGTGCGCAGCCCGCGCGGCACTGTCGTCTCCTTCGGGACGCTCACCTGGATGCCCGCCGGGGCCTTCGCGGTGAGGGCGCCGCGCACCTCCGCCGGGCGCTGCGCGGTCAGCCGGACCTGAGCACGCTGCGGACGGCCGCCGATCTGGGCGCTGGTCGTCTCGCGAACGAGATCGAGCCCGGCCGCCGGTTCGTCCGCGAACCACGGCACCAGGGACTTCACGGCCACGTCGCCGCCGTCGGCGGTCGTCACGCGCACGGCGTCGGCCCGCAGGCCCTTCGCGTCGGCCTGTGTCCAGCCGCCCGCCGCCAGCGGTCCCAGCGAACGCCAGCCCTCGCCGGGCACATGGGCCTCGAGCCGGCCCGCGGACTCGGCGGAGCGGGGCGCGCCGGTCGCGGGGGCGGTCATCGCGGTCACGGCTGTGAGCGGCCGGGGCCGTTCCAGGCGTACGACGTCCTCGCCGGGCTGTCCGGCGGCGGCCTGGTCGGCTCCCGTCCAGGCCCGCGACTCATTCGCCGCCCGGTCCAGGAACGGGGTCAGTACGCCCTTGCCGACCGTGGCCCGGCTCGCTCCCACGGCCGTGCGCAGCGGCTCCAGGGCCAGTGAGGCGCGCCATGCCGCCTCGCCGTCGCCGCGGGCCTGGGCCTGCAGCATGTCCACCGCCAGTTCACCGGCCTGCCCGTAGCGGGCCAACTGGGTGAGCCACGGCCGTACTTCGCCGGCCAGCCGGCCGTCGGCGGTCCCCGAGAGCCGCTCCGGCGACCGGCGCATCACCGTGAACGCCGCGCGCAGGGAGGCCGCGGTGCGGTCCCTCGCCTTGGTGTCCGAGGTGGTGCGCGAGCGCCAGAACTCGTCCAGCAGCGGCCGCAGATACGCCGACTCGGAGTCGGGGCTCAGTATCGAGGACGTGTCGTTGCCGGCGAGGGCGTGCAGCGCCTCACGGGCCTTCGCGTCACCGCCCGCCAGGTCGTCCAGCGCGGCCTGCCACGACTGCTCGGGCCGGTAACCCTTCGGGTTCCAGGCGTAGTCGGCGGCGGTGAACAGGGGGATGCGGGAGGCAGAGGCCTGCTCCATTGCGTTGGCCAGGAGCGCCGCCGAACCGGTCGCCACGGCGGGCTCACGGCCCGTGTACGGGCCGAGGAAGATCCGGTCCTGGGCGTAGTCGTTGACGGGGTAGTTGTCCATGGTGACCAGCGGATGCTCGAAGGCCTCCCGTGCGCCAGCGAGTTCACGGCCGGTGATGGTGCGCGGCACCACGCCGACCCCTGTCCAGGCCACGCGGACCCTGTTGTCCAACTGCTCCGCGAGCGCACGCCGGTAGTCGGTGGCGCCCTCCTGGTAGAACTCCGTCGGCATCACGGACAGCGGCTCCGCGCCCGGATGGCGCTCGGCCAGGTGACGCGCCAGCTGTCCGGCGACCCGCGCGTGCGCCTTCGCCGCCGCCTCAGGGCCGGAGCCGAAGGTCGCCGCGTCCCTGGAGCAGTGCCACTCGCTGTAGCTGACGTCCTGGAACTGCAGCTGGAAGGAGCGGAACCCCAGCGCCCACATGGCGTCGATCTTCCGCGTCAGCGCCTTCACGTCGGCGTTGTCGGCCAGGCACATCGACTGCGCGGGCGCGACGGCCCAGGCGAGGGTGACGTGGTTGCGGCGCGCCCGCTCGGCCAGCTCGCGGAACTCGGCGCGCTGCGCCGCCGGATAGGGGTCGCGCCAGCGGGCCTGACGGAAGAGGTCGTCGCCTGGGGCGTAGAGGTAGCGGTTCTGCTTGGTCCGACCCATGAAGTCGAGCTGTGCCAGGCGCTGCTCGCGGTCCCAGGGCTGCCCGTAGAAGCCCTCCGTCATGCCGCGCACGGCGGTCCCCGGCCAGTCGCGCACGACGACGCCCGCGACGGTCCCGTCGTCCGCGCCCGCCGCCACGAGTTGGCGCAGCGTCTGCACACCGTGGAACAGGCCGTCCTCGCCGACGCCGTCGATGGCGACCGTGTAACGGTCCGCGACGCGTCCGACGGCGAGACGGTAGCCGCCCGAGGGCAGGTCTGCGCGCTCGGGCGCGCGCAGTGCGCGCAGTGCCGACTGGGCTTCGCCGCCGCCGAGATGCACCACGGGGCCGCGTCCGGGCAGTGCGGTGTGCACGGTCCGTACGCCGGCGGCGCGAAGCGTCTCCTTCAGGAGTTCGACCGCGTACGGGTCGGCGGAGGGGTCGGCGACGACGGTCGCCTCGTCGCCGAGCCGTACGGCCTCGCCCTGTGCCCGCAGCGACTGGGGGCGCGGCCACACGGCGGGGGGCGCGGAGTCGGTTTTCGGGTCCTGTGCGCTGCCTGCGGGGGAACCGGGTTCCTGCGGCTGTGCGGGCGCGCCGTACGCCCCGCCCGCCCCGCCCAGCAGGCTGCCGATGACGGCGACCGCGACTGCTGCCGCCGTACGCCTCCTCGCCCCGAGCCGCACGGCTGTCTCCCCTCGATGTTCCCCGTCATTCCGGTCGGTTTCGAGCCCACCACCACCACCGTCGGGGTGTCAATGTGCGTGGCCGTTGTGCACCTTTTGCCTGCGGTGGTGAATGATCGGAGACAATTGGCGGACGGGGAACGGAATGTGACACGGAACACGTTGACGGATCGAGTACGTCTGCGGTCGCGCCCGCTGGGTAGGGCTGCTGTAACCCCTCACATCCCATTGGAGTGATCGACGTGGCCGCATCCGCGCACCTGCTGCTCTCCGCCCTGTCCAAACAGGTCCCGGGCCAGATTCCCGGCCGGGTTCCGAGCCGCCGCAAACCGGCTCAGGCCGCCTGCCTGCTCGCCTCCGAGGTCCCGCTGACCAGTGAGCCGCCGCTCGCCTACGACGCCCCCCTCACGAGCGAGCCGCCGCTCGCTCACGCCGCCCCCCTCACGAGCGAGCCGCCGCTCGCCGACATCGCGCCCCTCACGAGCGAGCCGACCGCCCACGGCACGGCGGGCGGTACGGAGTCGCCAGGGGTCTAAGGAGTCCGCATGGCCCTTGCCCGGCTTGCCGAGCTGCACGGAGTCGCCACCACGTTCGCGCCTTCCCAGGGCGTCACCGTCGCAGTCCCGGACGCCACTGTCGTGGCCGTACTCGCCGCGCTGGATGTCGACGCGTCCACGCCGCAGGCGGTACGCGCCGCGGTCGACCGCGCCGAGCGGGCCGCCGCGGAGCGGCTGCTGCCGCGGACGGTGGTTCTGTGGCGGGGCCCCGCCGGCGACGGCCCTGCCCTCCCGCCGCCCCTCGCCGCCCTCCCGGCCGGCACCGCGCTGCGGGTGACCACGGAGTCGGGCGACGCCCTCACCTGGACGACCCCGCCACCGGCCGCCCCCACCACCGCGGGCCGCCGCCGCCCGGGCGCGAGACCGGAGCCCTCGAGAGGTGCCCCGGACCAGCCAGGCGCGGCCGAGCGGCCCGCGGCGGCCGGCGGCCCGAAGACGCTCTGGTCGCGACTGCCCCTGGGCGTGCACCGGCTGCGCGCAGAGGCGGCCGACGGGCGCACCGCAGACGTCGCCCTGGTCGTAGCGCCTGCAGAGGCGCCCTTGCCCGAGGGGCGTGCCTACGGCTTCCTGGTCCAGCTCTACTCCCTTCTCTCCGCCCGGTCCTGGGGAATGGGCGACCTCGGTGATCTCGCGGAGCTCGCCACCTGGTCGGGGCGGTCGCTCGGCGCATCCTTCGTACAGGTGAATCCGCTGCACGCCGCCGTGCCGGGCGCCCCCAGCGACCCCTCCCCGTACCGCCCCTCCTCCCGCCGTTTCCCCGACCCCGTCCATCTGCGGATCGAGGACGTCCCCGAGTACGCGTACGCGGACCCGGCCGCCCGGCAACGGCTGGAGGAACTGCGTGAGGAGGCGGCCCGGCTGCGTGAATCGGTGCTGGCGAAAGGTGCGTTGATCGACCGGGACGCGGTCTGGGAGCTCAAGCGCGAGGCGCTGGAGATCATCCACCGCATCCCGCTCGGCCCCGGACGCCGCGCCGCCTACGACGCCTTCCTCGCCGAGCAGGGCCGGGCGCTGGAGGACCACGCCACCTGGTGCGCGCTCGCCGAGGTCCACGGCTCCGAATGGCACGGCTGGCCTGCCGGGCTGCGCGACCCGCGCTCGCCGGAGACGGCGGCGGCTCGGAGTGAGCTGAAGGACAGGATCGACTTCCACAGCCGACTGGTCTGGCTGGTCGACGAGCAACTGGCCGCCGCCGGGCGCGCGGCGCGCGAGGCCGGCATGGCCGTCGGCATCGTCCACGACCTCGCCGTCGGCGTGCACCCGGGCGGGGCCGACGCCTGGGCGCAGCAGGACGCGTTCGCCGCGGGGATGTCGGTCGGCGCCCCGCCCGACGCGTTCAACGCACACGGCCAGGACTGGGGCCTGCCGCCGTTGCGTCCCGACGCGCTCGCAGCGTCCGGCTTCGCTCCGTTCCGCGGACTGCTGCGCGGCATCCTGCGCAACTCGGGCGCGCTGCGCATCGACCATGTGATGGGCCTGTCCCGGCTCTGGTGGGTGCCGGTCGGCAGCCCTCCCACCGAGGGCGCGTACGTGCGCTACGACGCCGAGGCGATGCTCGCCGTCCTCGTGCTCGAGGCGCACCGCGCGGGCGCCGTCGTCATAGGAGAGGACCTCGGGACGGTCGAGCCGGGCGTACGGGTTGCCCTCGCGCGGCGGCGCGTGCTCGGCACCTCGGTGCTCTGGTTCGAAAGGGACTGGGGCGGCGACGGACTGCCGCTGCCGCCGGAGAAGTGGCGTGAGGGGTGCGTGGCCACCGCCACCACGCACGATCTGCCGTCCACGGCGGCCCGGCTGACCGGCGGGCATGTGGAACTGCGCCACCGGCTGGGCCTGCTGGCCCGCCCCCTGGAGGAGGAGCGCACGGAGGAGACGGCCGATGTCACCGAGTGGCTCGGCGTGCTCGCCCGCCTCGGTCTGCTGCCGGAGGGGGCGGGCGACGAGGAGGGCGGCATCCGGGCGGTGTACCGCTTTCTGCTGCGCACGCCCGCGCGCGTGGTCGGCATCTGGCTGCCGGACGCCGTGGGCGACCGCCGCCCGCAGAACCTGCCGGGCACGTGGGACCAGTATCCGAACTGGCGGCTGCCCGTCTCCGACGCCGAAGGTCGCCCCATGAGCCTGGAGGAGCTGGCCGCCTCGCCCCGTTTGCACCGGTTGATGGCGGTCTTCGGCGCCCGTACGGCACCCCCGGACGCGCGGCCGTCGTAGCCGTTCGCTACGTTGGGGCCCGTGGACAAGAAGAACGCCTTGCGCGCCGGCGCCGTCGCGGCCGGTACGACGCTGATGATGCTGCTCATGTCGTCCCCGGCGCTTGCGCTCACGCCGGACGACGGCGACGACCCGGGTCCCGGCCTGAGCGTGGCCGAGACCCTCGGGCTCTACGTGGTGGCGCCGATCGTCCTTTTCCTGGTGATCGCCGGCCTGGTGATGGTGCTCGACAAGTCCAGGAAGCAGAGCTGACGCAGGGCTGATCCGGCCTTCGGGCGCCCCGGGTGCGTGACGCACCCGGGGCGCCTTTGTCATGCTCCGACCGCATGCGGCCGGCGGACCTGTCCGGCGAGCCGTGGATCTTCGGCGGCAGCGGGCCGTGGTCCGAGATCACGCTCACGGCGTGCGAGGCCGCCGGCTTCGTGCCGGAACAGGCGCACTCCGCGGCCTGCTGGACGGCGATCCTGGCGATGGTGGAGGCGGGGATGGGAGTGGCGCTGGTTCCCCGCATGGCGGCGGAGCGCCGGGACGGGGGCGTGATGCGCGCCCTCGGGACCGGCGGCGGCACGGACCGGCCGCGGCGGCATGTGATCGCCGCCGTACGCCGCGGATCGCAGGCCGCGCCGGGCGTGGCCAGGGTGCTGGACGCCCTGCGGGACGCGGCGGCCGCACGGCGGCCGGACCGACACGAGGTCCGCCCGGACACCCTTGCGGTGGCGTTGACTTCGTCCACTCACGTGCCACCGCAGAGCCCTCCCAGGCGGAGCGCCGAGCCCTAGGCGGAACGCTGGGACGGCACGGGTCCGCGGGCGGCTGAGGTGCCGTCGGCGAGGAGATCCCACCACCAGGAGATGGCCGGGATGTCCAGCGGGTCTGTACGGTCGTCGGTCGGGACGTCCGTGAACACCGACGGCATGCTCGCCGGGTCGTCGGGTGTGGTGTAGCGCACCGAGCTGATGCCCCAGTCCTGGGCGCCGCGTATGAAGCAGCGCAGGCTGTGCAGGTACTGCCGAAGCTGGGGGCTGCCCTGCGCCTCCAGGTGCTCGCTCACCCTCGTGAACAGGCACATCACCCGGTCGCGCTGGGAGATCGCGAGGTCCAGCGCCCGGGCCGGGGTCAGGCCGCGTTCCTGTTCCAGTACCCGTAGCGCGTTGAGGTAGTAGCCCGACCCCCTCCGCTCCTTGTGGTGGGAGAAGATGTCGTTGTCCCACGTGATGACGAAGGAGGCCATTTCGGCCACCGCGCGTACCGCGGTGTGGTCCCGCTCGTGCGGCTGCAGTTCGTAACCGTGGCCCATCTCGAGCATGGGGAGGACCACCGACGTGGCGCCGTCGTAGAGGCGCATCAGGGTGTAGTCGTTGAGGTCGGGAACGGTGCCCGCGCGCCGGTGCGCGGCCTCCCACACCACGGAGAAGAAGTACTCCCGCAGCGCGTCCACCCAGCGGGCCGTCTGGCCGGCCGTTCCGTAGCGGTCCACCCGCAGCCGCAGGTCCCGCAGGCCCGCGGCCAGCGGGTCGTCCTTCATCATCGGCGCCTCCGGGTTCTGCGCCACCCGGATCAGGCGGTGCAGAAGACCGGCAAGGTCGCCCGGCCGGTGCCCGAGCTCGCCTTCCTCGCAGTGGCCGTCGTCGACGCCGAAGAGCCAGAGGATGAAGTCGGCGAGCAGGGAGACGACCTCCTCACGGCCCTCGGGCAGTATGCGGGCGGAGAACGTACCGATGTCCTGCATGACCAACTTGCCACGCAGTTCCTCGGATCCGATGCGAAACGTTTCCGCCCAGGCCGCCGTCTGGACGTCTATGTCCGCGTGCCGAGGGTGGATCGCCTGGGGGATGGGAGAGAAGAGCGGTGGAACGGTCAGCTCGGGCTCCACTGCGGGCCTGCCTCTCGATGCCGGGTGCCGTGCGTCAACGCCTTGGCCACACACGCAACTTGCAGCTCAGATGATCAACTACGGGGCATCGTACTCAGCCACTGTGGCCGATCCAATAGGACGATCTCCGTGCAAAACCGGTCAGGTTTGAACTTTCAGCGGCCGGAACGGAGCATGGACCTCCATGTACCGCCGGGGCGGCGGGCAGTGGTCATGACGCCTCCTGCGTCGTGGCGAGGGTCTGGAGATAGCGCATCAGCGTCATCAGGACGTCACGGCTGGAGCCGCGCTGCCGCGCGTCGCACAGCACGATCGGCACCGACTCCGGCAGGTCCAGCGCGCCGCGCAGCTCCTCGAGGGGGTGATCGGGCGCGTCCGGGAAGGAGTTGACGGCGACCACGAACGGCACGCCGCGCTCCTCGAGCCGGCCGATGACGTCGAAGCTGACCTCGAGCCGGCGGGTGTCGACGAGCACCACGGCACCCAGCGCGCCCTCGAACAGGCCGCGCCACAGGAACCAGAAGCGCTCCTGGCCGGGGGTGCCGAACAGATACAGCACCAGTTCCTCGTTGATGCTGATGCGGCCGAAGTCCATCGCGACGGTCGTGGATGTCTTGCGCTCCACGCCCTGGGTGTCGTCGACGCCGACCCCGGCCTGGGTCATCGTCTCCTCGGTCGTCAGCGGCCTGATCTCGCTCACCGAGCCGACCAGTGTCGTCTTGCCGACGCCGAAGCCACCGACGATGACCACCTTGACGGCGGCCGTGGCCGTCTCCGGCAGCACGTCCTCGCTCCGCGGGCCCACGGCCTGCTCAGAGCTTCTGAAGTCCATCGATCACTGCCTCAATCAAAGCGCGGTCGGGGAGACGGGCGGCCTGGACGGGTGCGCGGGCCAGCACCTTGTCCTCGGCCATGAGGTCGCTGAGCAGCACGGTCACGACGCTCACCGGCAGGCCCAGATAGGCGGAGATCTCCGCCACGGAGAGCGGCGCGTTGCAGAGGCGGACGATCGCCGCGTGCTCCGGCTGCATACCGGGTTTGGGCCCCGACCTGGCCACGATCAGCGTGACCAGGTCCAGGGCACTGGGTGCGGAGGAGCCGCTGCGGCCGCCGGTGATGACGTAGAGCCGCTCGGGACTGCTCTCTTCCCAGTCCGCGCCCGCGTCGCTCACGCGGTCTGTCCTTCGTGCCGCGGCGGCGTGCTCAGGTGCTCTCCGATCCGCAGCACGAGATCCCGCATCCGCTGGCCCATCAGCCCGGCGTCGACTCCCTCGTCGGCGAGCACCGCGAGATACGCGCCGGCGCCGGCCGCCATCAGATAGAAGAAGCCACCGTTCATCTCGATGACGACCAGTCGCATCTGCCCGTCGCCGTGCGGCAGTTCGGAGGCGACGGCGGCGGCCAGAGACTGCAGGCCCGCGCAGGCGGCGGCCAGCCGGTCGGCGGTGTCGGTGTCCGCCCCGTACTGGGCCATGCGCAGACCGTCGGCGGACAGGACGACGACGTTACGGGTCTGCGGAACGCCCTCCGCCAGGTCCTTGAGCATCCAGTCCATATTGGTCTGGTTGGACTGCCGCTGAATCATGGCTGCTGGTTCCCCTTGCTTGGCTGGGTGGTGTCACCGGACAGGCCGTTCTGGAACGCGGCCAGCCACATGCCGGGCTGCACCGCCGGAGCGGGCTCGGACTCCGAAGCGGCCGAGGGCGCGCCGGAGCCGGACACGGACGCTGTCGCACCGGCGGCGGCAGGCGCGGCGGCGGAGGGTGCGGTGGGCTCGGCGGGTGCGGTCGCGCGGGCCTTGCGGCGCCGCTGCGGCAGACCGTTCGAGGTCCGCTCGGTCACGACCGGCAGGTCGTCGGCCGGTACCGAGGCCGTCGGGCCGGTGGCGGGCCTGGGCAGCTGCTCGTGGGTGTCCGGGTCGGCCGGCCGGGGGCCGGAGGTCGTGCCGATGCCGTGCGCGAGCCCGGTCGCGGAGGACGCCGTGGTGATCAGGTCCTGCGGCACGACGAGTACGGCACGCACACCGCCGTACGCCGACGAGCGCAGCGAGACCTGGAATCCGTACGCCTGGGACAGCCTGCCGACCACTGCGAGGCCGAGCCGAGGGGTTTCGCCGAGGTCGTTGACATCGATCCCCTGCTGCGCCTGGCGGAGCATGCGTTCGGCCCGCAGACGGGCCTCCTCGCTCATGCTGACGCCACCGTCCTCGATCTCGATGGCGATGCCCGACTGCACGTCGACGGCGGTCAGATGGACCTTGGTCTGCGGCGGCGAGTAGCGGGTGGCGTTGTCGAGCAGCTCGGACAGCGCGTGGATCAGCGGCTCGACGGCGGTGCCGACGACGGCGACCTCGGAGACCGAGTGCAGTTCCACCCGCTGGTAGTCGATGATCCGCGACATCGCGCCACGCATCACGCTGTACAGCGGCACGGCCCTGCTCCACTGGCGGCCCGGGCTGGCGCCGCCGAGGACGGCGATGGAGTCGGCGAGCCGGCCGATCAGCGCGGTGCCGTGGTCGATGCGGAGCAGGTCGCCGAAGACGCTGGGGACCTGGCCGTGCCGGTCCTCCATCTCCCGCAGTTCCTGCGCCTGCTGGTGGACGATGGCCTGCACACGCCGGGCGATGTTCACGAAGGCCCGCTGGGCGGACTCGCGCAGGTCCTCCTCGGCGCTGACCGCCTCCACGACCGAGCGGAGCACCGCCTGGTGCTCGGCGGAGGCGTCGAGCGAGGCGAGCACGTCCTCCGGGAACTCGCCCTTGCGCAGCTGCTCCACCACGTGGGGCAGCAGCTCGCCGGCGAGGCGGGTGGTCTGTGCGGCCTGCTGCGCGAGCGCCGCGTCCTGCTGTGCGACCGTGTGCCTGAGCTGGGCCACGAGTCTGCCGCGCCGCATGACCTCGGCGCAGGCGACGGCGATCGCGACGACCGCGACGGCGCAGATCACGACCACGGGAGTGCGGGCCGAAGCGGGGACCAGGGACACGGCCGCGATCGCGGCCGCGACGGTCGCGGCGACGGGCAGCTGCCAGACAAGACTGGCCGGGGGCCGCGGACTTCCGGTCGACGTTCCCTGTCGAACCATCAGCATCCTCAGAATCGAACGTGGAAGATCATATGACGACGGGCGGGAGCATATCCCGGTCCACACACGGGGTTTGACGCAGGGTCACCGCTTGTCGGGTATGTCTGCGACGCAAAAAGCAAAGAGGCGCGCCGGGCGCTCGCCCGGCGCGCCCCCAGGGCCTGTTCGGCTACTCCGCGGCCGCGTCCGCTGCCTGCGCCTTCAATGCACGCTCCACGCCGGCCCGCGACTCGGAGACCAGGCGGCGCAGGGCCGCGTTCGGCTCGGCCGACGCCAGCCAGGCGTCCGTCGCGTCCAGCGTGGCCTGCGAGATCTGCAGCGACGGGTAGAGCCCGACCGCCACCTGCTGTGCCATCTCGTGGCTGCGGGACTCCCACACGCCCTTGACCGCCTCGAAGTACTTCTCCGTGTACGGGGCGAGCAGTTCGCGCTGGTCGGTCTGGACGAAGCCGGCGATCGCCGACTCCTGCATCGAGTTGGGGAGCTTGTCGCTCTCCACCACCGCGGCCCAGGTCTCGGCCTTGGCCTCCGGGGTCGGCCGCGCGGCGCGCGCGGTCGCGGCGTGCCGCTCACCGGCGGACGTCTTGTCCCGCTCGTACTCCCCGGCGATGTCGTCCTCGTCGTACACACCCACCGCGGCCAGCCGCTCCACGAACGCCCAGCGCAGCTCGGTGTCGACGGCCAGGCCCTCGATGGTCTCCGTGCCGTGCAGCAGCGACTGGAGCAGGTCCAGCTGCTGCGGCGTGCGCGCCGTGGCGGCGAACGCCCGCGCCCACGCCAGCTGGTGGTCGCTGCCCGGCTCCGCCGCACGCAGATGCGCCAGCGTCGCGTCCGTCCACTGCGTCAGACCGGCCTCGCGCCATGCCGGCGCCGCGTACAGGTCGAGGGCCAGCTTGACCTGGCGGTGCAGCGACTGGACCACACCGATGTCGGACTCCTTGCCGATCCCGGACAGAACCAGCGACAGGTAGTCGCGGGCGGCGAGCTCGCCGTCGCGGGTCATGTCCCAGGCGGAGGCCCAGCACAGGGCACGCGGCAGGGACTCGGTGAAGTCGCCCAGGTGCTCGGTGACGTTCTTCAGGGACTCCTCGTCGAGGCGGACCTTGGCGTAGGACAGGTCGTCGTCGTTGAGCAGGACGACGGCGGGACGCTGCTTGCCCACCAGCTCGGGCACCTCGGTCAGCTCGCCGTCGACGTCCAGCTCGACGCGCTCGCGGCGCACCAGCTTGCCGGCGTCGTCCAGGTCGTAGAGGCCGATCGCGATCCGGTGGGGGCGCAGCACAGGCTCGCCCTTGGCGCCGGCGGGGAGCGCCGGCGCCTCCTGCTTCACCGCGAACGCGGTGACGGCGCCGGAGCCGTCCGTGGTGATCTGCGGACGCAGGACGTTGATGCCGGCCGTCTCCAGCCACGCCTTCGACCAGGTCTTCAGGTCCCGGCCGCTGGTCTCCTCCAGCGCGCCCAGCAGGTCCGACAGGCGTGTGTTCCCGTACGCGTGCGCCTTGAAGTACGCCTGCACGCCCTGGAAGAACTCGTCCATGCCCACATAGGCGACGAGCTGCTTCAGGACCGACGCGCCCTTGGCATAGGTGATGCCGTCGAAGTTCACGAGAACGTCGTCGAGGTCGCGGATCTCGGCCATGATCGGGTGGGTCGAGGGCAGCTGGTCCTGCCGGTACGCCCAGGTCTTCATGGAGTTCGCGAAGGTGGTCCACGAGTGCGGCCACTTGGAGCCCGGCGCGTACGCCTGGCAGGCGATCGAGGTGTAGGTGGCGAACGACTCGTTCAGCCACAGGTCGTTCCACCACTCCATGGTGACGAGGTCGCCGAACCACATGTGGGCGAGTTCGTGCAGGATCGTCTCGGCCCGCACCTCGTACGCCGCGTCCGTCACCTTCGAGCGGAAGACGTACTGGTCGCGGATGGTGACGGCGCCGGCGTTCTCCATCGCCCCGGCGTTGAACTCCGGCACGAACAGCTGGTCGTACTTGGGGAACGGGTAGGGGTAGTCGAACTTCTCCTGGAACCAGTCGAAGCCCTGCCGGGTGACGTCGAAGATCGCGTCGGCGTCCAGGAACTCCGCCAGCGACGGACGGCAGTAGATCCCGAGCGGGACGGACTGCCCGTCCTTCTCGTACGAACTGTGGACGCTGTGGTACGGACCGGCGATGAGCGCCGTGATGTACGTCGAGATCCGCGGCGTGGGCTCGAAGACCCAGACGTTGTCCTTCGGCTCCGGTGTCGGCGAGTTGGAGATCACCGTCCAGCCCTCGGGGGCCTTCACCGTGAACTGGAACGTGGCCTTGAGGTCGGGCTGCTCGAAGCTCGCGAACACCCGGCGCGCGTCAGGGACCTCGAACTGCGTGTAGAGGTACGCCTGCTGGTCCACCGGGTCGACGAAGCGGTGGAGTCCCTCGCCGGTGTTGGTGTACGAGCAGTCGGCGACGACCTTCAGCTCGTTCGCGCCCTCGTGCAGGTGCTTCAGCGCGATCCGCGAGTCCCGGAAGGCCGCGGCCACGTCCAGCGACTTGCCGTTCAGCACGACGTCGTGCACGGCGGGCGCCACCAGGTCGATGAACGTCTCCGCGTTCGCCTCGGCGGACGAGAAGCGCACGGTGGTCACGGACCGGTAGGAACCGCCTTCCTGCGCCCCGGAGAGATCGAGGTCGATCTCGTACGAGTCAACGGTGAGCAGGCGCGCACGCTGCTGCGCCTCTTCACGGGTCAGGTTTGTGCCAGGCACCCGGTCATCTCCTCGGTATGTGATGTTTGCGCTCATCCTTCCACGGGCCGGCCGCCCTTCGCCCAGGAGAATCGGCCCGGCGACGGGTGCCGCCGCGCGGTGGTGTCAGCCGCCGGCGGTGATCCGCCAGCGACCGCCGCCACGCACCTGGATCGGACCCGGCTGGATCTCGTGCCGGCCGGGGCCGGTGGCAATCCTCCGGTCCGGCGCGAAGTGCTTGTCCAGCAGCCACAGTTCGACCGGGTGGTCCTCGCCGCAGTCGACGCGGACCTCGCCGGGGCGGCCCGTGTAGTGGACGACGTCGTACCCGTGGCCCTCGATCGACTCGGCGAAAGGCCGCGGCCCGTCCGCCCCTGTCAGCCCCAGTGTCCAGCCCACGCCCTCGCAGCGGACGGTGACGTACGCGGGAACGCCCGGCTCGCCCGGGACCGGGCCGCGCGCGGGACGACTGCCGGACGCCTCCAGCACCGGCGCCGGGCGATGGCGTCGGCGGCCCCCGCCTCGACCCGGTAGGAGGGGGCGCGCCCCGCGCTGCCCGTCAGGGAGACGACGGACGCGCCGCCCCGGTGCACCAGCACGTCCGTGCCCTTGCCGCGGACGCCTTCCACCAGTGGCCGGGCAGACTCCAGCGGCAGCAGCCGCAGTGCCCAACGCGCCACGGACCGGATACGCACCCGGGTGGCGGCCCGGCCGTCGGTGAACAGCAGCACTCGTCCGCGCATGCCGTCCCGGCGCGCGAACAACAGGGCGCGCTCCTCCCCGTACTCGTCGGTCTCGGTCGCCTCGTAGAATCGCGATGTCAGGCCCGCGACCAGGTGGTACTCGAGGATCACCGGCGAGCCCGGAAGCGGGTTCACGATCTCCACGGGAGCGCCGGCGCGCCGGCCGCTGCCGTACTCGGCGAGCGCCGGCGGACCGGACGCGGCGTTCAGCGACCAGAAGGCGCGGCCGCGGACCTGGAGCAGTGCGGGGCCGGGCAGGCGTACGACCCCCGTCGCAGTGTTGCCGGCGGCCTCGGGGGCCGGGGCGTCGTCGGGTCCTCGCCGGGGAAGACGGCACCGAGCGAGAACGCGGTGTCGGCTCCGTCGGTGGCGTCGACGCGGTAGTGCAGGTCGTCGGCCGGGCCGTCGTAGCGCAGCACGTCGAGGTCGTGGCCGTGGGCGTGGCCCGTGAACGGCTCGGCGTGCGAGACCGGCATCAGCTTCACCGCCCACCGGCGGCTCGCCCGGACGCCGATGCGCAGCGGCCGGTCCTCCGGCACCTGTACGAGGAATCGGGCCCTGCTCCAGTTCCGGTCACCGCGCCACAGCTCATCGCCCCGGGCACCGGTCTCCCCGAGCAGCTTGACCTGCACCCGCCCGCCGTCGTCCTCGAGCTCCACCTGCAACAGCGCGGGCTCCGCCGGCACGGTCCGGGGTACGGCGAAGGTCTTGTGCGCATGGCCTTTGAGGACGAAGGGCACGAAGTCGGGGCCGAAGCCGGCGCCGGCCTCGCCGCCCGCACCGTGCGGGCCGTCGGCCACGACGGGGGCGCTGCCGCCGGGCGGCGGCGCCGTCCGCTGTGGCCCCGCCGGCCCGGGGTGGGGTGAGGGCAGGGCGGGACCGGGGACGGCGGCGGGGGCGCCGTTCGGGGGTGGGTCCGTGTCCGCGACCCCGACGCCGAAGTCCGTCGCGAGACCGTGCAGGCCCGTCGTCCAGCCCTGGCCCACCGCCCGGAACTTCCACCCGCCCCGGTGCCGGTAGAACTCGCCCAGCACGAACGCCGTCTCCGTCGTCGCGTCGTCGACGCCGAAGTACGCGACCGGCGCGCCCGTCATCGTCGTCACCCGGATGTCCAGGCCCGGCACCCGGCCGAACGGGCCGCCGTCCGCCGATGCCGCGACGACCACGCGATCGAGCCCCGGCTCGACTCCCGCCAGGTCCAGCCACAGCCAGTCCGCCAAGAGCGGTCCGCCGTCGTCCGGGGCCGTGCCCAGGTGGCGTACCGCGCCGCTCGGGTGGTGCGGCCGGCCGGCGAAGACGAGGTCGGCGTCACCCCGCACTCTGCCGTCCGCGGCGACGAGCAGCGCGGAGACGTCCACGGCGGGAGCGCCGGGGGACTTGCTCCGGCACACGGCGATCTGGAGCGGCTCGACCGGCGCGGACACGTTGGCGCCCTTGACCATGCGTGTCATGCCCGGCAGCTTGCCATGTCACGCACAAGGGGGCGATCACCTTCCGGTGATCGCCCCCCAGGCACTGATCGGGTGTGTCAGCCGCGCAGCTCGTCCGCGACCAGCTCCGCGATCTGCACCGCGTTCAGCGCGGCGCCCTTGCGCAGGTTGTCGCCCGAGACGAAAAGCGACAGGCCGTTGTCGACGGTCTCGTCCACCCGGATACGGCCGACGTAGGAGGCGTCCTTGCCCGCCGCCTGGAGCGGCGTGGGGATCTCGGAGAGCTCCACGCCCGGGGCGTCCTTCAGCAGCTCGTAGGCGCGCTCGACACCGAGCTCGTTGGCGAATCGGGCGTTGACCTGGAGCGAGTGGCCGGAGAAGACCGGGACGCGCACGCAGGTGCCGGAGACCTTGAGCTCGGGGATCTCGAGGATCTTGCGGGACTCGTTGCGGAGCTTCTGCTCCTCGTCGGTCTCGTGGGAGCCGTCGTCGACGAGGTTGCCCGCCAGCGGGATCACGTTGAAGGCGATGGTGCGCTTGTAGACGCCGGGCTCGGGGAAGGCGACCGCCTCACCGTCGTGGGTGAGCTCCTTGGCACGGTCCGCGGCCGCTCTGACCTGGTCGTCCAGCTCGGCGACGCCCGCGAGGCCGGAGCCGGAGACCGCCTGGTAGGTGGTGGCGACCAGCGATACCAGCCCCGCCTCCTGGTGCAGCGGCTTGAGGACCGGCATGGCGGCCATCGTGGTGCAGTTCGGGTTGGCGATGATCCCCTTGGGGCGGTCCTTGACCGCGTGCGGGTTGACCTCGGAGACCACGAGCGGCACCTCGGGGTCACGGCGCCAGGCGGAGGAGTTGTCGATCACGACGACGCCCTGCGCGGCGACCTTCTCGGCGAGCGCCCTCGACGTCGCGCCGCCGGCGGAGAACAGGGCGATGTCCAGGCCCGTGAAGTCGGCGGTGGAGGCGTCCTCGACCGTGATCTCCCGGCCTTCCCACTCGATCGTGGAACCGGCGGACCGGGCCGAGGCGAACAGGCGCAGCTCGTCCACCGGGAACTTCCGCTCGGCGAGGATGTTGCGCATGACCGTGCCGACCTGCCCGGTGGCTCCGACGATTCCGACCTTCACGGGGACTCCTCCGTACGTACTTGCGGCCCTGATGCCGTTCCATGATGCGTATGTCCGGGTCCGCCTTGTCCAATCGATTGTCCGAGTGGCGGGACGTGTGACAAGGAACATGCGGGCGGGGCGGGTGCTCGAAGAGCGCCCGCCCCGCCGTCCTACTGCCTTCTACGGCTACTCGGTGACCTTGGCGATCACCACGCTGCCGGCGCCCGCGACCGTGCCGCGTGCGTTCAGCAGCTGGACCTCACCGAAGAACTGACGTCCCTCGGGAGCCGCACCGGCCACCACGACCTCGGCGCCGACCTGCGCCGACGCCCCGTTGTCGAGCGTGACCGGCTTGCCGGAGTCGACCTTCAGCGAGCCGAGCGCCGGGGAGAAGAACACATCGCGGTAGTCGTACTCGGTGGTGCCGGCCGGGACCGAGTAGCCGTCGACCACGATGGTGTAGGTGCCGGCGGCCGGCTTGACGAGGCTCACGGCCTCCTCGGAGTCGCCGTCCGCGGCCTGGCCGACCTGCACGCCGTCCTTGAGGACCGTGAGGTCCAGGTCGGCGCCGTTGTCGGAGGGTGAACCGATGGCGACGTCGAGTCGCTCCACGCCCTCACCGATGGTGACCGTGGACCGCTGCTGCTCGCCGTCCTTGATCGACGGGCGGGCGACCTTCGCCGAGCCCAGGGAGCCGCCGGCCAGCTTGCCGTCGATGGCGGCGAAGGCGTTGGTGACGTTCCACTCGACGGGGGTCGGCGTGCCGATCTTCGCCTCGGGAAGTGTCCTGACCGCCGGGTCGAAGTCGGCGCCCAGCACCGTCACGTCCAGCTCGAACGGGTTGTCGAGCAGCGGAGACGTACGGCGGGACTCGACCTCGATCTCCCAGACGCCCGGCGCCGGCTCCGGGTAGGAGCGCACGTCGGGACGGCAGGTGTTGGCCGGGTTGTCGTAGTTCGGGTAGCAGTTGATCGTCGAGCTGTCGTCGACCGGCAGACCGTACGGGTGGATGCCGATGAACCGGGTCTGGCTGCCCTTGTCCAGCCCGCCGAGCGCGACCTCGAGGTTCTTGGCGCCCTCGGGGACGGTGACGAAGTACGACTTGTGGCTGTTGCGCTGCACCGTGTCGGACGTGGAGACCGTGAAGCCGGGCTTCGCGAGAGCGTCGGAGACGACCACGGTGGCCAGGATCTGCTTGTCCACGCCCACTGTGCGCCGGTCATCGGCCTCGAGAATGGCGCTGTGCACGCCGGCCGTCTTGGGCCGTGCCTGGACGGTGACGGTGACCGGCTGGTTCAGCGGGAGCCGGACCTTGGAACCGCCGAGGAGGCGGAAAGTGCCGTCGTTGTTCTTCCAGCGCAGTTTGTGCTCGACCGCCCTGTCCGGGCCGGTCGTGCGGGTGACGGTGACGTCGTAGGTCCGGCTCTTGCCGGCCTGCAGGCCGCCCTCGCGGTCGTACAGGCCGGTGCCGAAGCCCGGCGTCTTCAGCGCGAAATCTATGGCCGTGTCGACCGGCGCCTTGACGCTGTACTCGTGGGCGTCGGCGCCGTGCGTGATCGCCTTCCACGCGTCCACGACGTTGATCAGGCCCGCGCCCTGCTCGTGCGCCTTCACACCGCTGATGTGGTGAGCGGTGCTGGTCAGCGCGGTGCGCAGCTTCGCCGGGGTGAGCTCGATGTCACGCTGCTTGGCCGCGGAGAGCAGCAGCGCGGCAGCACCAGCGGCCTGCGGCGAGGACATCGAGGTGCCCTGCATCATCGAGTAGCCGGCGGGCAGCGCGTAGCCGGCCTCCTTGACCGGGCCGCCCGGCGACCAGGTCTGGGTGGTGTTGACGGCGGCGCCGGGCGCGGTGAGGGTCGGCGTGAAGCCGCCGTCCTCACGCGGACCGCGGGAGGAGAAGGGCAGCATCGCGTACTTCTTCTCGACACCGGAGCCGTAGTTGGACGCCCAGGTCTCCCTGGAGATGGACGCGCCGACCGAGATCACCTTGTCGGCGACTGCCGGGTCGCCGAGCGTGTTGGTGCCCGGCCCCTCGTTGCCGGCCGAGATGACAAGCTGGACGCCGTAGGTGTCGATGAGCCGGTTGTAGAGCTCGGCACGCGCGTTGTTGCCGTCGTTCAGCGGGGGCAGACCGCCGATGGACATGTTGACGATGTCCACGCCGCGGTTGATGACCAGGTCGGCCATGCCCTCGGTGAGCGCGATGTTGGTGCAGCCGCCGCTCCAGGTGCAGGCACGCGAGGAGACGATCTTGGCACCGGGGGCGGCGCCGTTCATCCGGCCGCCGAAGAGGCTGTTGGCGGCGGTGATGCCGGCCACGTGGGTGCCGTGCGAGCCCTCGATGACGCCGATGCTGACGTAGTCGGCCGTGGCGCCCGCCGCGTTGTACACGACGTCCTTGCGGACCTCGATGACGAACGGGATGCGCTCGACGACGTCGGTCGCCGGGTTGTCCTTGCCGAAGTAGCCGACCTGGAAGCCGTTCTTGTACGGCTTCATCAGGGTGTCGTTGCGGAAGTCGGCGTCGTTGTCCAGATCGACGCGCGCGGTCCGGGTGCCCTCGTCGTAGAGCACGCCCCAGACGTCGGTGGTGTCGCCGTCCCGGTTGAGGTCGCCCGCCATGTCGCCGCCCTTGGTGGCGGACTCCTTGAACAGGCTGAACCGGTGCGCGCCGGCCGGGGCGGAGTACGTGCGGCCGCCCGACACGAAGGTCGGACCGCTGACGGCCGTGTTCATCCGCAGCCAGGTGCCGTCGCCGTCCGCGACGGGGTCCGTGGCCGTGACCCAGTCGACGATCTTGCGCTCGCCGGTGGTGGTCTTCTGCAGCGCCGGGTGGGCGACGTCCACGCCGGAGTCGAGAACGCCGATGGTCACCCCGCGGCCGTCCGCCGTGGGGTTCTTCTTGACGAAGTCGACCGCGCCGGTCTCGAAGGACGGGTTGTACGGGTTCTTCGCCGGCGTGTGCTTGCCGGGCGCGGGGTACTGCTCGACCTGGGCCTGAGCGGTGCCCGCGGCGCGGGTGGTGTCACCGGCAGGCGTCGGGTCGTCGAGCTCGACCTCGTGCTTCAGATCGATGCCGTGGACGCTGGAGAGCTTGGCCGCCGCCTTGAGCGCGGCTTCGGCCTTCTCAGTGGGAAGGGTGGCCCGCACATAGCCGAGCTCGTCGAAGGTCCTGCCGACGACCGAGCCCTTCACGGCGTCCAGCTGGTCCGCGACCTGCTCGGTCGCGCCGGGCGCCGTGGCCACCATGACGGTGACGGTCTTCTCGCCCGTGGCCTCCGCCTCGGCGAGCAGTTCGGCGTCGGCCGAACCCAGCTTGTCAGCGGGCGCCTTGGCAGCCTTGACTTCCGTGCTTCCCGCCGGGTCGTCGGCGGGGGTCGCCGCGACGACTGGAGCGACGCCGGCGGCGACGAGTGCGGCCACCATGGAGGCGGCTGCCGCGACGCGCGCCACGCGTCTGTGACCGGGCGTCGAGCGTCCTGTTGTGGAGCTCTCGGTTTCGGGGGTCATCACTATCCCTGTTTGTGAAAGAGAGGGTCCGGAATACGGTGCCGGATGACCGCTCAGCCTTTCGTAAATGACAGGGGTTTGTGGAGGGTTGATTAAGTCGTGATGCACTCATGGCGTACATCCGCCACCGCGCGACTTGCGCCATGCGGCACGAATGGGTGCGTTTCACCCGGCCGGCCGCGTCGGCCGTCTCAGCCGTACCGGTCGTCTCACTCTTCTCATTCGCCTCAACTGCCTCAGTGACCTCGCCGGTCTCAGAGGTGCCTACGAGTGGCTTCGAGTGGCTCCGGGTTGCCGCTCGCCTGCACCGGAGAAGCCTCGTCGGTAACCTCACCGAATGAACAAGGAGTTGAGGGTCGCGGCGTACGCCGTGTGCATACAGGATGAACAGGTCCTGCTGGCCCGCTGGGTCGCGCGCGACGGCGCGAAGAAGTGGACGCTGCCGGGCGGCGGCATGGACCACGGCGAGGATCCCCTCGACACCGTCGTCCGCGAGGTCGAGGAAGAGACCGGCTACCTCGCCGAAATGACCGCGCTGCTCGGTCTCGACTCGGTACGCCGCCGCTACCCGCGCAAACTCGGCTCGTTCGCGGACTTCCAGGCGCTGCGCATCGTCTATGAGGGCCGGATCACCGGCGGCGAACTGCGCAACGAGACCAACGGCTCCACGGACCTGGCAGCCTGGCACCCGCTCGACGCGGTACCGGGACTCGACCGGGTCGAACTCGTCGACATCGGCCTGGAACTGTGGAGCTCCAGGCCCGTGCTCGGGCGGGCCGCTCAGCGGGGCAGCACCACCACGTAGGCGGCCGGCTCACGGTCCGCCGCGGCCATCAGGGCCGTACGCACCACGGTCGCCTGCTGCTCGGGCGCCTCGCGCAGCTTGCGGGGCGTCAGATGCACGACGGTGATGCCGAGGCGCTCGAGATGCTCCCGCTTGCGGGCGTACTGCGTCCACTCGGCGTCCTCGTCCTGACGGGGCGCCCGGGTGTCCAGCTCCACGGCGACGGCCTGCTCCGGCCAGTACGCGTCCACGCCGCCGAGGTGAGGGCCGCCGGGCATCCGCAGATCCACGTTCCACAGGGGGTCGGGGAGCCCGCCGTCCCGCACCAGGTCGTACAGCCGCCCCTCGGCCAGCGCCCGGCCCTCCGCGAGCAGATCGTCGACGGCGCTCACGACGTGCGGCCGGTCCAGCAGCCGGGCGTCGTTCAGCTCGCGGACCAGAGCGGCCGGTTCGCAGTGGTCGCCCCGCACCGCCTCCGTCAGCAGCCGGCCGATCAGCTGCGGGTCGTCGAGCTGCGCCACGGCGTCGGCGACCGCACGGGGCGCCGGGGCGACGGGCACGCCGGTGATCTCCTGCGCCCGCGGCAGCGCGTGCCCCCGCACCAGCCGGGCGCACCCAGCCGACCGCAGCCGCCTGGTCCGTGGCACAAGGACGTCGATCAGCTCGAGCGCCATCAGTGGCGGCGCGGCGGAGAATCCGTGCAGCGCGAGGGCGGCGAGCCCGGTGATCATGGCTTCGCCGTACGGCGCGGACTCCTGCCGCGGGGCCGGCAGCACGGGGCGGCCGGCGTACAGGAGGGCGGCGTGCAGCCGCTCCTCGCTGGTGGGCGGGCCCGAGTGCAGGAGGTACACCCCCGGCAGCAGCAACTGCCAGGCCCCGCCTGGCCTGCACTGCTCCGCGACCCGCGCGGGCGCGACGCCCTGCGTCCGCAACTGTGCACCGGACACGACCCGGCGGCGGACGTCGGCGAGCCGGACGAGGGGGAGGGGGGAGGGGGAGAGGGGAGTGTTGCGCTGTGTCATGCGAAGGGGATGCCCGCGGGGCGGGACCGGGCTAACCGCTGTTACAAGCCTGTCGTCATTTCAGGACAAGCCTGCACTAAAGTACGCACGTTCGACTGCCGATCAGGACCCCTGCGTCGGGCCCGCTCGTGGGCCCGTCTCGTGCTCCGCGCGCTGGTGCCCCGAGGGGGCTGAACTCAGGTTCGCGAAACGGCCCGCCGACGGGGCCAACTCAAGCCCCGCTGGGGCTGCTTCCCACGGCCGCCGGGCCGTAGGGGGAGATCGAGGCGCGGGGGTTCGGGGCGGGGCCCTGGCAGGATCGGCCGGTCAGGCTCCCGCTGGGGCGGCCGGGGGCGGCCGGGGGCGTTCGGCCCCCACGACTGCCGACGCCGGCGGGGACAGCTCAAGGCCCGCCGGCAACGGAGGCGCCGGCATTCGGTGGCAGAGCCCCGACAGGACCGGCCGCGCCCGCTCGGGCAGCCGCGGGTCCCGGGGGCGGCGCCCCGGGACCCGAAACGTCATCGCGCGTCGCGCTCCTGCGCGCGAGCCGCCCTCGCGAGGTCGTCGCGGGACTCCGCGACCAGCCGCCGCAGCGCCGGCGCCGCCGCCTCGTGCGCGGCCAGCCAGGCGTCCGTCGCGGCGAGCGCCGAGGACGGGTCCTGAAGCGACGGGTACAGGCCCCGCACCACGTCCATACCGATCTGGATGGACCGCTCCGACCACACCCGTTCGATCGCCTCGAAGTACTTCGGCGCGTAAGGGGCCACCAACTCCCGCTGCGACGGCTGCACGAAGCCCGAGATCGTCGCCTCGACCAGCGCGTTGGACAGGGCGTCCGACTCGACGACCGCCGCCCACGCCTGGTCCTTGACCGCCGCCGACGGGCGGGAGGCCAGGCACCGCACCTCGTGCCGCTTGCCGGACGCGGTGTCGTCCCGTGCCAGTTCCGCCGCGATCGCTGACTCGTCGGCCACCCCGTGCGCGGCGAGCGGCTCCAGGAACGACCAGCGCAGCTCTTGGTCGACGTCCAGGCCGTCGATCTTCGCCGTGCCGTCGAGCAGCCCCGTCAGCAGCTCGAAGTCCGTGTCGGACGCGGCGACCGACGCGAAGAAGCGGGCCCACGTCAGCTGGTGCTGGCTGCCCGGCTCCGCGGCCCGGAGTTCGCGCAGGGCCCCGGCGGCCAGCAGCCGGCCGCCTTCCTCGCGCCAGGCGGGGGCCGCGTAGTGGACGAGCGCCGACCGGGTCCACGTGTGCAACATCTGCAGCACACCGATGTCGGATTCGCGTCCGGCGAACCGCAGTACCAGGCCGATGAAGTCCCGCGCCGGCATCAGCGCGTCCCGTGTGAGGTTCCACAGCGCCGACCAGCAGAGCGCCCGCGCCAGGGGGTCCGTGACGGACCCGAGCGACGACCGCAGCGTCTCCAGCGACGCCTCGTCGAAGCGGATCTTGCAGTAGGTGAGGTCCTCGTCGTTGACCAGGACCAGGCCCGGCCGCTCGGCGCCGGCCAGCTCGGACACGACGGTCCGCGCCCCCGTGACGTCCACCTCGGCGCGCGCGTACCGCACGAGCTCCGAGCCCTCGGTCCGGTACAGGCCGACGGCGATCCGGTGCGGCCGCAGGGTGTCGCCGTCCTGGAGCACGGCCAGTTCCGCGAGCCGGCCGTCGTCGCCGTACGAGACCTCCGGTGTCAGCGAGTTGACGCCCGACGTCTCGAGCCAGGACCGCGACCAGGTCTTCATGTCCCGCCCGGAGGTCTCCTCCAGCACGGACAGCAGGTCGCCGAGCCGGGTGTTGCCGTACGCGTGCCTCTTGAAGTAGCGCCGCGCGCCTTCCAGGAACGCGTCCCGACCCACGTACCCCACCAGCTGCTTCAGCACCGAGGCGCCCTTGGCGTAGGTGATGCCGTCGAAGTTGAGCTTGGCGTCCTCCAGGTCACGGATGTCGGCCGTGATGGGGTGGGTGGACGGCAGCTGGTCGGCGCGGTACGCCCACGCCTTGCGGTTGTTGGCGAAGGTGACCCATCCATTGGTGAAGCGCGTCGCCTCCACCAGCGAGAGGGAGCCCATGAAGTCGGCGAAGGACTCCTTCAGCCACAGGTCGTCCCACCACTGCATGGTGACCAGGTCGCCGAACCACATGTGCGCCATCTCGTGCAGGATGACGTTGGCCCTGCGCTCGTACGACGCCTGCGTCACCTTGCCGCGGAAGACGAGCTCCTCGCGGAAGGTCACACAACCCGGGTTCTCCATCGCGCCGATGTTGTACTCGGGCACGAACGCCTGGTCGTACTTGCCGAACGGGTACGGGTAGTCGAAGTGCTCGTGGAAGAAGTCCAGACCCTGCTTGGTGACGAGGAAGATGTCGTCCGCGTCGAAGTGCCTGGCCAGCCCCTTGCGGCACATCGCGCCGAGCGGGATCCGCAGCGTCGTCCCTCCCCCAGAGCCTTCGGCCTGGGAGGTACCCCCGGGCAGCTCGCGCTCGTACACGTCGGTGACGTAGTGGTACGGCCCGGCGACGACCGCCGTGATGTACGTCGAGATCGGCGCGGTCTCCGCGAAGCGCCACACCCCGTCCTCGGTGCGCGCCCCCTCGCGGTTGCTCCAGACCGTCCAGCCCTCCGGGGCCGTCACCTCGAAGCGGAACGGTGCCTTCAGGTCGGGCTGCTCGAAGTTGGCGAAGACCCGGCGCGCGTCGGCCGGCTCGTACTGGGTGTAGAGGTACACCTCGCCGTCCTCGGGATCGACGAAGCGGTGCAGGCCCTCGCCGGTGCGGCTGTACGCGCACTGGGCGTCCACGACCAGCACGTTCTCCGCGGACAGACCGTCGAGCGCGATCCGCGAACCGTCGAAGACGACGGCCGGGTCCAGCTCCTCGCCGTTGAGGGTGACGGCCGACACGGCAGGGGCCAGCAGGTCCACGAACGTCGACGCGCCGGGCTCGGACGTGCGGAAGCGGATCGTGGTCACCGATCGGAACGTGCGCGGCCCGGCCAGATCCTCGGGCTCCCCGACGGCGGAACGCACATCGAGGGCCACCTCGTACCCGTCGACGGACAGGAGTCCGGCCCGGGTGCGGGCCTCGTCGCGGGACAGATTCTCACCGGGCACAAGCACTCCTTCGTGTCTCGTTCGAACAGAGGCGATCCTCCCACGGGAATCGCGGGGACCGACGGCGGCGTTGCCTCCTACGAGGCGCGCAGGGCGCCGCACCCCTTCTTGAGGAGTGATATGTCGCACAACGGCAAGACGCCCGTCGACTTCTGGTTCGACCCGCTGTGCCCGTGGGCCTGGATGACCTCCCGCTGGATGCTCGAGGTCGAGAAGGTCCGCGACGTGGAGGTGCGCTGGCATGTGATGAGCCTCGCCGTGCTCAACGAGGACAAGCTGGACGAGCTCCCCGAGGAGTACCGCGACATGCTGGAGAACAGGGCGTGGGGCCCGGTGCGGGTCGTCGTCGCCGCCCAGCAGGAGCACGGCGACGAGGTGGTCGGCAAGCTCTACACCGCGCTCGGCACCCGCTTCCACAACGAGGGCCAGGGCCCCGTCCGCGAGGCCGTCGTCGCGGCGCTCAAGGACGTCGGCCTGCCCACCTCCCTCGCCGACTTCGCGGACAAGGGCACCTACGACGCCGAGCTGCGCGCCTCCCACAAGGAGGGCATCGAGAAGGTCGGCCAGGAGGTCGGCACACCGGTCATCGCCGTGCCCGGCGCCGACGGCGAGCAGATCGCCTTCTTCGGCCCGGTCGTCACTCCCGCCCCCAAGGGCGAGGAGGCGGCCAAGCTCTGGGACGGCACGCTGATGGTCGCGTCGATCCCCGGCTTCTACGAGATCAAGCGCACGCGTACCCAGGGGCCGATTTTCGACTGACCCGCCCGTGTGCGAAACCGAGTGCCCCCGCGAGTCATGTCCTCGCGGGGGCACTCCTTCTTCCGCCTGCCCGGTGAAGGTTGAGAAGACGATCACGAGCAGGACGTCTCCCGGATGTCGGGGTCAGGGGGCGATCAGTGGCGTGCGGTCCTTCGCCTCGGCGTAGCGCTTCGCCACGTCCTGCCAGTTCACGACCTGCCACATGGCGTCGATGAAGTCGACCTTCTGGTTCTTGTACTGGAGGTAGAAGGCGTGCTCCCAGGCGTCGAACACCAGGATCGGCACCGTGCCCTGGCCGACGTTGCCCTGGTGGTCGTAGACCTGCTCGACGATCAGCCGGCCGCTGACAGGCTCGTACGCCAGCACGCCCCAGCCGGAACCCTGCGTCGTGGCCGACGCCTTGGTCAGCTGGGCCTTGAACTTGGCGAACGAGCCGAACGACTCGGCGATGGCGTCCGCGAGGTCGCCCACGCCGTCCTTCTCCAGCGGCTCGCCGCCGCCTTCGCCGGTCATGTTGTGCCAGTAGATGCTGTGCAGGATGTGGCCGGAGAGATGGAACGCGAGGTTCTTCTCCAGTCCGTTGATCGAGCCCCAGGCTTCCTTGTCGCGCGCCTCCTCGAGCTGCTCGAGGGTGTCGTTGGCGCCCTTCACGTACGCGGCGTGGTGCTTGTCGTGGTGGAGCTCGATGATCTCCGGGTTGATGACCGGCTCGAGCGCCGCGTAGTCGTACGGAAGTTCAGGAAGCGTGTAGATGGCCATGGTCCGGTGGTCCCTCCGACTGCCAACTGCTTATTGCAAACCTTATGCAACTGCACATTAGCAGCAGAAGGTCCGAGGTTGATCAGGCGTTGGTCCTAGGTCCTGGCCTCGGCCCTACGCCCTGCCCAGGTGCTCACGGCGCGCGATCACCGCCAGGTCCGGGAAGTCGGTGACCACCGCGTCCACGCCGAGCCCGTACTGCAGTGCGTGTCAGGTGTCAGGTCAGGCGCGCCCGCGAGCGCGCCGTCGCCAGCCGGTCGAGGTGCTCCTCGTAGGCCTTGGCGTAGAACGCGGCCCGCTTGGGGTCCGGCGCGACCACGGCCGTGGGGGCCGTCCAGGCAGCGGCGTCCAGCTCGACCCCGTGCCGCCGGGCGGAGGCCAGCACCGCGCCGCGGGCGCCCACTTCGCCCTCCACGATGCGCAGTTCACGGCCGACGGCGTCGGCGAACAGTCGCATCCAGGCGGGGGAGCGGGTGCCGCCGCCGCAGATCGCGAGGGAACCGGTCAGGCCCGCCGCCTCAAGGCAGTGCCGGGCGGCGAAGGCGATGCCCTCGCAGGTCGCGCGGATCAGGTCGGCCTTGGTCGACTCAAGGCTGACGCCGGAGAGTTCGGCGCGCAGACGGGGTTCGACGAAGGGGGCCCGTTCGCCGGACGGGGCGAAGTACGGCAGCACCCGCACGCCGTGCGCCCCGGGCGGGGTTTCGGCCAGCAGCGCGTCGACGTCCGCGTGCCGTACGCCGGTGGTGGTGAGCACCCAGTCGAGGGCGGCCGTGCCCACCATGGCGGGCATCGCGCGCAGGAAGTGCTCCGGACGGTCGGTCGAGATGTAGAGGCCCGCGGGCTCGCCGTCCAGATCCACCTCACGGGTCGCGACGAGCGAGGCCAGGCAGGTGCCGACGATCAGCAGGCCGTCGCCGGGCTCGGCCACCCCCGCGCCGAGCGCGCAGGCGGGCAGGTCGTAGGGGCCGTTGGCGATCGGGGCCCCCGACGGCAGAGTGCCGGTGGCGAGCGGGTCGCTGACGGGGGCGAGCAGCGAGCGCCGGTGGGCGAGGCCGAGCGTGTCGACGACATCGTCCGCGTAGCGACGGGAATGCGGCTCGAGGAACGGCATCGACGCGTCGGAGACATCCGTGGCGCGGACGCCGGTCAGCCGCTGGAACACCATGTCCTTGCAGTACAGGGCGGTGGCGGCGGCATCCAGCGACTGCGGCTCGTGGCGCTCCAGCCAGGCCAGCACAGGGCCGGGACAACCGGGGAACATCGCGCTGCCGGTACGCCGGAAGACCGTCTCGAACACACCCGACGCGAGCCATTCGTCGACGAGTTCATGGGCGCGGCCGTCCATCCAGGAGATCGCCGGGCGTACGGGGCGGCCTTCGGCGTCGACCAGCCACACTCCGTCGCCCTGGCCGGTGAGCCCCACCAGTTCGACGGGGCGCCCGTCGGACGTCAGGGCGTTCAGGACCTCCTCGACCGCTCCGAACACCTCGTCCATGTCCTGCTCGACATGACCGCCGCGGATCTCCAGGCCCACCGGCCGTGACTCGACGGCCAGCGCCGCACCGGTGGTGTCGAAGGCCGCGGCCTTCACCATGGACGTGCCCACATCGATGCCGATGAACATGCCGCAGTTCTCCTCACGTCAAGCTCGCGTGCGGGCCCGGCCGGCCTCGGGGCCCGGCCGGGGTCGGTTCAGGTCAGGCAGTGCGCGAGCGGCTCTCCTCGCGCATAGCGCTCCACCTCCGCCGCTGCGATCGCCGCAGCCTTGTGGGCCACGGCCCTGCTCGCGCCGCCCAGATGCGGCGTGAGCACCAGGTTCGGTGTCTTCAGGAGCCGGGAACCGGGCGCCGGCGGCTCCTGCTCGTAGGTGTCCAGCGCGGCGGCCGCCAGCTGCCCGCTGTCCAGGGCGTCGCACAGGGCGTCGGTGCGTACCAGCCCGCCGCGCGCCGCGTTCACCAGCACGGAACCCTTCGGCATCAGCGCCAGTTCGCGGGCGCCGATCAGCCCGCGGGTCTCGGGTGTCAGCCGTGCGTGCAGCGTCACGACACGGGAGCGGGCCAGCAGCGCGTCCAGGGAGGCCGCGCGCATGCCGTGCACATCGCCGCGCACATACGGGTCGTACACCTCCACCTCCGCGCCGAACGCGGACAGCACCCGGGCGACCCGGCTGCCGACCGCGCCGTAGCCGATCAGCCCGACGGGGGTGTCCTCCAGCTCGGGTCCGCACCGGTCGTACGTGTAGTACGAGGCGTCCCACAGGCCCTGCCGGGCCAGGGAGTCGTGGGCATCCGGGATGCCGCGCAGGGCCGCCAGCATCAGGCCGATCGTGAACTCGGCGGTCGCCGCGGCATTGCGCCCCGGCGCGAAGCAGACGCGTACATCCCTGGCCTGCGCCGCCGAGAGGTTCACATTGACCGGCCCGCCGCGGCACACGGCGATCATCCGCAGGGCGGGCGCGGCGGCGAGCACCCGCTCGGTGAACGGTGCCATCTGGGTCACGCACACCTCGACGCCGTCGAGGGCCTCGATCAGCGTGTCCTCGGCGTCGCTCGCCTCGTCGACCTCGGCGACCTTGCCGAACGGCTCCAGCGGCCAGGGCAGGGAGAGCTCGGACAACTGCAGGGGCGTGTCGTCGAGCCTGCGGCGCAGGGCCTCGGCGATGAGCGTGTTGAGGACGAAGTGGTCACCGGCAGCAAGGACCTTCATTGCAGGGCGTCTCCCGTCTCGGCGTCGAAGACATGCGTGAGCCGGCGGTCGGCGGTCACATGGACGGCCGCGCCGCGTTCGAGGCGGACCTCGGGTCCGGTCTGCACCACGAGCGGCGGGTCCACACCCGCCAGGGCGAGCGTGGCGAGGCCCGCCTCCAGCAGCGGCTCATGGGCGCTGACGGTGGCCCGCACTCCGTCGTCCGTCAGACGCAGATCCTCGGGCCGCACGCCGAGCACCACGGAGCGGCCGGCCGGCAGCGGCCGTGGCAGCGGCATGCGCACCGCGTCGGAGAGCCGCAGCCTGTCCTCCTCGACGACGCCCGGCAGCAGGTTCATCGCCGGCTCGCCGACGAAGTCCGCGACGAACAGGTTCGCTGGCGCGTCGTAGATCTCCTGCGGGGTGCCCAGCTGCTGGATCACCCCGTCGTTCATCACCGCGATCCGGTCGGCCAACGACAACGCCTCCTCCTGGTCGTGGGTGACCAGGATCGTCGTGTGCCCCAGGTCTTTCTGGATCCGCTTGAGTTCGCGGCGGGTCGTGTCGCGCTGCCCGGCGTCCAGATGGGACAGCGGCTCGTCGAGCAGGAGCACGTCCGGCTCCCTGATCAGCGCCCGGGCCAGTGCGACCCGCTGCTTCTGTCCGCTGGAGAGCCCGGCGGGGCGGGCGGCCAGCAGAGCGGAGATGCCGATGCGTTCCGCCATGGCGGTCACCCGGCGCCCGATCTCGTCCCGACCGAAGCGGCGTCGCGCGGACAGGCCGAAGGCGAGGTTCTCCGCGACCGTCAGCGGCGGGTAGAGCGCGTAGTTCTCGAACGCGACCCCGATGTTGCGCCGCCTGGCGGGGAGGTGGACCACGGACGTGCCGCCCACACGGATGTCGCCGGCGGTGACCTGCTCGAGGCCCGCGATCATCCGCAGTGTCGTGGACTTGCCGCAGCCCGACGGGCCGAGCAGTCCCAGCAGTTCGCCGGAGCGCAGCCGCAGATCGATGCCGCGCACCGCGTCGACCGACGGCCGCCCTCTGGCGGCGTACGTCTTGCGCAGCTCGTGCAGGGCCAGTTCAGTCATGTCCGGTCACCGCCCACCTCGCACACCTGGTAGGGAACCTTGTGCTCGTCGAGCTCGCGCAGGGCGTCGGCCGGCGCGCCGCCGTCGACGAGCACCAGGTCGAACCGGGAGAGCGGGGCGAGCCGGTGCAGTGCCACCCGGCCCAGCTTGGAGTGGTCGAGGAGCAGTACGTTCTTCGCGGCCGAGTCGAGCATGGCGCGCTTCACGGACACGATGTGCTGCTCCTGGTGGTAGGCGAAGCCTCCGGAGACGGCGGAGGTGGAGGTGAAGCAGATGTCGACCTGCAGCGACTGGACGGCCTCCACGCAGGACACGCCGAGGAAGGACGAGTGCAGCGGGTCGTAGTCGCCGCCGAGCGCCATCAGATGGATGCCGCGTTCGGTGGAGAGCAGGGTCAGCGCCTCGAGGAAGTTGGTGACGACGGTCAGCGGGGTGATCGCGCCGAGCAGGCGGGCGATCTCCAGAGTGGAGGTCGAGTCGTCGAGCATCACGGCCATGCCGGGTTCGATGAGGGTGAGGGCGTGCGCGGCGACGGCCGCCTTCTCCTCGCGCATCGTCTTCAGCCGGTAGGCGACGTTCGACTCGAAGACGCCGGACGGCTGAGCGGTCACGCCGCCGCGGAACTTCCGTACGATACCCTGCCGTTCGAGCTCGTCCAGGTCGCGGTGGATGGTCATCAGACTGACGTCGAACCGTTCCGCGAGCTCGGCCGCGGTCCCCTCGCCCTGGGCGAGGACGTACTCGGCTATGGCCGCCTGGCGGGGAGCGGGGCCGCGCTGCGCTTGGGTGCTCATGAGATGTTTCCTTCGATCCTTCGTCCTGGTCCCTGCGGCCCGTCGGCCTCGAACAGCAGCAGGTTCTCAGGCCGTGCGGCCGGCCGGACAGGATCGTCGGGTCGCAGTCCCACGGCCTCGGACCGCGGCACGACGAGCGACACGTGCTGCGCGCCGACGCGCACGGTGACCTCGACGGCCCGGCCGAGCGTCTCGGTGACGTAGACGGTGCCGGTGAGCCGGAAGTCGGAGCCGGAGCCGTCGAGCGTGAGGTCACGCGGCCGTACGCCGAGCTGTACGGGGGTGCCGGGCGGTGCCGCCACCAGCGGCGCGCCCTCGCAGTCGCCGTCCACCGCCCGGAACCGTCCGTCGCCGCCCACCGTGCCCGGCAGCAGATTGATCCGCGGCCGGCCGAACGACCGGGCGACGAAGGTGTCGTGGGGCCGGTGCCAGATGTCCTCGCGTGTCCCGCTCTGCACGATCCGCCCGTCCCTGATCACCCCGATCCTGTCGCCGAGCGCCAGCGCCTCCACCGAGTCGTGGGTGACGTACAGGGTGGTCGTGCGCTGCACGGCGCCGATCGCCCTGAGCTCGGCGCGCATCGCCTGGCGCAGCTTGGCGTCCAGGTGGGAGAGCGGTTCGTCGAGCAGGAACGCCCGGGCGGGCCGGACCAGCACCCGGCCGAGGGCCACCCGCTGGCGCTGCCCGTTCGACAGTTCGCCCACCGGGCGGTCCAGCAGCGCGGCGATGCCGAGCAGTCCGGCGATCTCCCCGATCCGCTCGCGGGCCTGGGTCGCGGGCAGGCGGTGGCGCGGCGAGCGGAGCGGGGAGGCGAGATTGTCGTAGGCGGTCCGGTGCGGGTACAGGGCGTACGACTCGAAACACATTGCCACGCCCCGGTCGTACGGCTCGACGCCCGTCATGTCCTCGCCGTCGAGCTCGACCCGGCCGGCCGTGGGCTGCTCGAGACCCGCGACGGTCTTGAGGGTGGTCGTCTTGCCCGCGCCCGACGGGCCGAGCAGGCAGTAGAACTCGCCGGGCGCGACGTCGAGTTCGAGACCGTCCAGGGCTTTCGTACGCCCGTACGTCTTGCTGACGCCTCTCAGCGCGATCGCGGGCGGGGTCCCCGTCCCTGCGGATGCCGTCATGACTTCACCGCCCCGAAGGACAGCCCGCGCACCAGATAGCGCTGGATGGTGAGGGCGAGCAGCAGCGGCGGGACGACCGAGACGAGCGCGGCGGCGGCCGTCAGGTTGTACTTGGGGCGGTCGCCGCCGAGGAAGGACAGCGCTCCGACCGTCACGGTCTGCGCCTGTGACGAGGTGAGGATCAGCGGGAAGACGAAGTTGTTCCAGGCGAAGATGAACGCGAGCAGTGACACGGCCGCGATCCCCGGCTTCACCAGTGGTAGCGCCACCTTGAAGAACGCCTGCTTGCGGGTGTAGCCGTCGAGCAGCGCGGCCTGCTCCAGTTCGGGGGAGAGGTCGGAGAAGTAAGAGCGCATGATCCAGACGATCAGCGGCAGGGTGACCAGCTGGAGCACCCACACCATGCCGACGTACGTGTCGAAGAGCCCGAGCTGCTGATAGAGCACGAACAGCGGGATGATCACGGTGAGTTCGGGGGCGAAGCGGAACGAGAGCAGCGTGAACATCAGGTTCTCGGAGCCCTTGAAACGCCAGCGGGCGGCGGCGTACGCGGCAGGCAGCCCGATCGCCAGGGACAGCAGCACCGCGCCCAGCGACACCACGAGGCTGTTGACGAAGAACCGCACGAACGGCACGCCCTGGTCGTCGCCCGCCCCCAGCACCGTGCGGTACGAGTCGAGCGTCGGGGTGAAGGAGAAGTAGGTGCTGAACAGCTCTTCCGCCGGCTTCAGCGACAGGATCACCATCCAGGCGACCGGGAACAGCGCGAAGACGAAGTAGAGGATCAGCGCGCCGTCCGCGGCCACGGCGACGAGCCTGCGTTTCAGGGTTCCCCGATCGGTGCTCACTCGGTCACCTCCGCGGCGCGGCTGTTGATCCGGCCGAGATAGCGCACCAGCACCATGGCCGCGATGTAGACCACGGCCCACAGCACGATCGTGTAGCTGATGCCGAAGGAGTAGCGCTGGAAGCGGATCGCCTCCAGGTACGCGCGGATCTGCAGGACCACCGTCGAGTCGCCGGGACCGCCCTCGGTGAGCGCGTAGATGATGTCGAAGACCTTCAGCGAGTCCATGAACCGGAAGATCACCGCGACCAGGACGTACGGCCACAGCATCGGCAGGGTCAGCTTGCGGAAGGTGAACCACCAGGTGGCGCCGTCGACGGCGGCGGCCTCGAACGGAGAACTCGGCAGCGAGCGCAGCCCGGCGAGCGCCAGGATCGCCACGAACGGCGTGTACACCCAGGTGTCGACGGCGATCGAGGTCAGCAGCGCGCCGGTCGGGGTGTCCGTCCACTGCACCCCGCCGAGCCCGAAGGGCTTCAGCAGGTAGTTGATGACACCGACGGACGGCTGGAGCATCAGCTTCCACATGATCGCGGCGATGACGGGCGCGATCATCAGCGGCAGGATGAGGATCTTCTCCAGTACCCGGCCCACCAGGGTGGAGCGGTGCAGCAGCAGCGCCACCCCGACCCCGAGCACCGTCTCGACGGCCGCCGCGCCCACCGCGTACAGCAGGGTGACCCGCGCCGAGTCCCAGAAGGCGCTCTGGGCGAAGATCCGCCGGTAGTTCTCGAGGCCGACCACGTCGGGCACCGGCTTGCTCGCCGAGAAGTCGAAGACCGTGTAGTAGAGGCCGAGTCCGAACGGGTAGAGGATGCCGCCGGTCACCAGCAGCGCGGGCACGATCAGCAGATACGGACGCAGCGAGCGGCGCCAGCCGGGCACGCTGCGCGCCGCTCGCTTCACCTCCTCGCGCGAGGCCGCCCCGTGGCCGGTCTCCGACAGCGAGGACACCTGTCAGCCCACCTTCGACGCCAGGTCGCCGGCGAGGCCGTTCAGTACGGAGGCGGCGTTCTTGCCGCCGTAGATCTCCTGGAGGGCGGCGGCCCAGCTGGTCGTCGCGTCGAAGAACTGTTGCTGAGGAGTGAACTGGATCTTGGTCTGGTCCACGACCGTCTCGAAGGTCTCGATGAAGCCGGGGATCGCCTTCATCTTGTCCTTGTAGGCGGCGTCCTGACTGACCGACTGCCGCACCGGGTCGATGTGGTTGTACCGCACGGCGCCCTTGAGTAGATGCTCTTTGCCGGTTGCCCACTGCAGGAAGAGCCAGGCCGGCACCTTGTTCTTCGACTTGGCGTTCATGCCGAGCGACCAGATCCACATGTTGGTGGCGAGCGAACCGCCGGGGCCCTTCGGGCCGGGGTGAAAGGCGATCTTCCCGGAGGCGGGGGAGGCGCCCTTCACGGCCTGGAAGTAGGCGGCGGTGTCGGCGTCGAACAGCATCCCCGCCTTCTTGGCCCCGAGGTCGCTGGAGCACTGGTACCAGGTGTACGAGGTCCAGGACGGCGGGCCGCCCTTCTTGACCATCTCGGCCCAGTCCCGGGTGAAGGCGATCGCCTCCGGCGAGTTCATCGCGGGCTTCACCTTGCCGCCTTCGACCGTGAAGTCCTTGAGGCCGTTGCGGGCGTACATCGTCATGAAACCCGGGTGGATGGTGGCCCAGCTGCGCGACCCGCGCACCGCGACCCCGTACATCCCGTCGAAGCCCGCGCCCGGAGCCTTGCGCTTGATGGTCCCCGCCAGCTCGCGCAGTTCGTCGAACGATTCGGCGGGCTTCAGGCCGAGCTTGTCGAACACCTCGGTGTTGTAGGCGACGACATTGGTCTCCCAGCCCCACGGCAGCGCGTACTGTCCGCCCTGGCCGAGCGGGGCGCCGGCCTGCAGGGACCACTGGTCGGCCTGGAGCAGGTTGGGGAAGAAGTCTGCCTGGTCCCATTCGGCGCCGGTCGCGGACGCGTTGCGCATCCACGGCCCGAGGTCCTCCAGCCATCCGGGCGGGCCGTACTGCCACACCATGTACGCACCGAGCATGAAGACGTCGTAGGACGCGCGGCCGCTGGAGAGGTCGACGGTCAGCTTGTCGAAGTAGTTGTCCTCCGGGAAGACGTCGTACTCGACCTTGATGCCGGTCTTCTCGGTGAACGACTTGAGGTCCGCGATCAGCGCGTCCGTGTACGGGTGCTTGTTGAGCAGCGCCTTGACCGTCTTGCCGTCGGACCGCTTCCAGTCGAAGGACCCCGTGACGTCGTCGGCCGCCGAGCCGTCGCTCTTCTTCCTGTCCTCGCCGAATCCGGCACCGCACGCGGTGAGCAGCGGCGCCGCGGAAGCCGCAGCCGTCAGGGCGAGGAACCGCCGCCGGTCGTGTCCGCGCATGTCCATCCCGACCTCCGCAGTGTCTTCTGGGGCGCTCCCGGCCCCTGGCAGGGGAGCTTCAAACACGTTCAGCCGACTGGTTAACAGAGCTTGTAACAGCGCCAGTTGGGCGTCAATCCCTCGCGCAACGGAAATTCTCGGTGCACAGTGAGAACTTCACAGAAGGAGTCGGTATGTGGATGGGAATCGATCTCGGCACACAGGGCGCCCGCGCGGTGCTCGCCACCGACGACGGGGACGTCCTCGGCAGCGGGTCCGCCCCGCTGACCGGCAGACGCGACGGCGTGTGCCACGAACAGTCGCCGGAGGACTGGTGGGCCGCCGTCTGCGCCGCCACCCGCGAGGCCCTGCGCGACCGGCCGTGCCCTCGCGCCCTGGCCGTCTGCTCCACCTCGGGGACGGTGCTGCTCTGCGACGCCGCCGGCCGGCCCCTCACCCCGGCCCTGATGTACGACGACGGCCGCGCACCCGGGCGCGGCCCGGGCAAGGCGCAATGGCTCCTGCGGCGCTACGGCGCCGGGGAAGACGCCCGCGTCACCCACCAGGCCGACCTGATCGTCTCCCGGCTGGCCGGGCGCCCGCTGCCCACGGACTCGAGCCATGCCCTGAAGACCGGCTACGACCCCGAGTCCGGCGCCTTCGGCGACGGCGACCTGCCGGACGGGGTGCTGCCCGACGTGGTCCGTTCTGGCAGCGGCCTCGGCCAGGTGTGCCGGGCGGCAGAGGAGGAGACCGGCATCCCCGAGGGCACCCTGATCGTGGCGGGCATGACCGACGGCTGCGCCGCGCAGATCGCCTCCGGCTCGCTCGCCGTCGGCTCCTGGAACTCGGTCCTCGGCACCACGCTCGTCCTCAAGGGGGTCACCGCCGAGCCCCTGCGCGACCCCGCAGGGGTGGTGTACAACCACCTCTCGCCCGACGGCAGTTGGCTGCCGGGCGGAGCGTCCGGCGTCGGCGGCGGCGCGCTGCGCACCGCCTTCCCCGACGCGGACCCGGCCCGTCTCGACCTCCTCGCCCGGGCCCATGAGCCGGCGGGCGCGGTCGCCTATCCGCTGGCGTCGCGCGGCGAGCGCTTCCCGTTCCTCGCACCAGAAGCCGAGGCCTTCCTGCTCGGCAGCCCCGCGTCCGAGGCCGACCACTGGGCGTCCCTCCTGCAGGGCGTGGGCCTCGCCGAACGGCTCTGCCTGGACTACCTCGACCACCTCGGCGCGCCCCTGCACGGGCGGCTGACCTTCACCGGCGGGGCGGTGCGCAGCGACTACTGGACCCGGCTGCGCGCCGACATCCTGGGCCGAGCCGTGCACATCCCCCGCTCGGCGGAACCGGCGCTGGGCATGGCCGTCCTGGCGGCCTACGGGGCGGGCGCCGCCCCCACGCTGGCCGCGGCCGCCAAGCGGATGGTCCGGCTGGACCACGTGGTGACCCCGCGCCGCAGTCACCGCTTCACCGAGCCGTATCTGACGATGGTGAGTGAACTGGAGCGGCGCGGCTGGCTTCCCGAGCCGGTCGCCGCGCACGCCCGCGCCCGTACGGAGGAGATCTCGTGACCGCCACCCTGCTGCTCGCACGCCACGGCCGGACCGTCTGGCACGCGGAGAACCGCTACGCGGGCGTCAGCGACATCGCCCTGACCGACGAGGGACGACGCCAGGCCGAAGCCCTCGGCGCCTGGGCCGGCCGGTACCCGGTGGCCGCGATCTGGACGTCCACCGTCTCCCGCGCGATCGAGACCGCGGAACCCGCCTGCCGGGCCCTCGGCCTCCTGCCGCGGCGCGAGCACGAGCTGCGTGAATGCGACTTCGGGGTCGTCGAGGGGCGCACGCTGGCCGAGTTCGCGGCCGAGGACCCCAAGGCGGCCGAGGACTTCCGTACGGACCCCGTGGCCCACCCGTTCCCGGACGCGGAGGACCCCCGGGCCGCTGCGGCCCGGGGGTCCGGTGCACTGCGTCGTATTGCCGGCGCGCACGAGGGGGAGCGGGTGCTGGTGGTCGCCCACAACACCCTGCTGCGGCTGGTGCTGTGCGAGCTGCTGGGCATCCCGCTCCGCGACTACCGCAGGGTCTTCCCGCAGCTGCGCAACGTCGCGGTCACCGAGATCCGGCTGGCCGGCGACGGTGGGCCGGCCGCGCTGCTCGGACTCAATCTGCCGTGCTGACCTCAGCCGCGGCCCGGGACTCGCGCACCTTCTGGAGCGCGAAGCCGGCAACGGCCAGCAGCAGGGTCAGACCGCCGGTCCACACCAGCTGGACCCGGGTGCCCGGTTCCCGCGCCATCAGGACGAACACCGCGGCCATGCCCAGCAGCGCCACCCAGGTCAGACCGGGGTACAGCCACATCTTCACGACCAGCTTCTCGGGCGCCTCGCGCTCGGTGCGGCGGCGCAGCAGCAGCTGGGAGGCGGCGATGAAGATCCAGACGACCAGGATGATCGCGCCGATCGTGTTGAGCAGCCACTGGAAGATGTCGTTCGGCCGCCAGTAGCTGAGCAGTACGCACAGGAAGCCGAAGACGGAGGAGGACAGCACGGCGATGCGCGGCACGCCGCCGAAGATCCGTCCGAGCGCCTTCGGTCCCTGCCTGCGGGCCACCAGCGAGCAGGCCATGCGGGACGCGCCGTAGATGTTCGCGTTCATCGCGGAGAGCAGGGCGACGAAGACGACGACCTGGAGCACCGTGGCGGCGCCGGGGATGTCGAGGTGGTCGAGCGTGGTGACGTACGGGCCCTTGTCCGGGTTGGCGACGTCCGGGTCGTTCCACGGCACCAGCGTCACGATGACCGCCATCGAGCCGATGTAGAAGACGGCGATACGCCACATCGCGGTGCGCACCGCCTTGGCGACGCCCTGCACCGGGTGCTCGGACTCGGCGGCGGCGATGGTGACCGTCTCCAGACCGCCGTAGGCGAAGACGGAGGCGAGCAGTCCGACGACCAGTCCCTCCGTGCCGTTCGGCATGAAACCGCCGTCGCCCGTGAGGTTGGCGGTCCCAGGGGCCTCCGTGCCCGGCAGCACACCCACGATGGCGAGCACGCCGATGCCCAGGAAGACCACGATCGCGCCGACCTTGAGGGCGGCGAACCAGAACTCGAACTCGCCGAAGTTCTTCACCGCGGCCAGGTTCGTGCCGCAGAAGACCAGCATGAACAGCGCGACCCAGGCCCATTCCGGAGTCCCCGGCAGCCAGCCCGTCATGATCTTGGCGGCGCCGATGCCCTCGAGGCCGACCGCCACGCAGAGCAGGAACCAGAACGCCCAGCCTGCCGTGAAGCCCGCCCACGGGCCGATGGCCCGCTCCGCGTGCACGGAGAAGGAACCGGAGGCCGGGTTCGCCGCCGACATCTCGCCGAGCATGCGCATCACCAGCATGACGAGCAGACCGGAGATGGCGTAGGCGACGACGATCGAGGGGCCGGCCGCGGCGATGCCCGCGCCGGAGCCGACGAAGAGCCCGGCGCCGATGACACCTCCGAGGGCGATCATCGACAGATGGCGTTGTTTGAGCCCGTGCGTGAGCGTGGCGTCGGCCTGCTGGTCGACGGGCGCTGGCGCGGTGGTCCGAGACATGGGCATGCCCTGTTCATGAGCCGAGACGGGGGAGCGGCCCAGTCTGGTCACGTGACCGCTTACGTGGAACAGATGTCCGCTATACGGTCACGATGTTCACACAAGGTCAACAGCCGCACACAATCAGCCCACGACTCGGTGGCGCCGTGTACGCATCTCCCGCCCGGCCGAAACCAGGAGGACGAGGGCGGTCGCGCCACCCGACCACAGCACCTGCGGCCGGGCCTGGGCGTCCGTCAGCATCAGCACCAGAACGGCCGCCATCGCCACCAGAGCCGCCCAGGTCAGCCACGGGAACGCCCACATCCTGAGGGTCAGCAGCTCCGGTGCCTCCCTCTCGAGGCGTCGGCGCAGCCGCAGTTGGGCCACGGCGATGAAAGCCCACACGAACAGCAGCACCGCGCCGACCGAGTTGAGCATGTAGAGGAAGACGGAATCAGGCCAGCGCAGATTGAGCAGCACGGAGACGAAGCCGAACGCGACAGAGGCGAGCACCGCCCGGCGGGGCACGCCGCCGCCGGTGACCTTCAGCAGTCCCTTCGGCGCCTCACCGCGCTCCGCGAGCGAGAAGACCATGCGGGAGGAGCCGTACAGATTGGCGTTGAGCGCGGACAGCAGCGCCACGAAGATGACGATCTCCATGATCCGGCCGGCGCTCGGCACGCCGATCGAGTCCAGCACCGCGACATACGGGCTCAGGCCCGCCTTCTGCGCGGTCCACGGCAGCACGGTCACGATGACCAGCATCGAGCCCACATAGAAGAAGAGGATGCGGACCACCGCGCTGCGCACGGCGCGCCCGACCGCGTGGGCGGGGTCCTCGGTCTCCGCGGCGGCGATCGTGACGACCTCCAGGCCGCCGAAGGCGAAGACGACGACGAGCACGCCGGAGACCACCCCGGACCAGCCGTTCGGCAGGAAGCCGCCGTCGCCCGTCAGATGGGTCAGGCCGACCGGTTCCGTGTCGGGGAGCAGCCCGAAGATCGCAAGCGTTCCCAGCGCCAGGAAGAGGACGATCGCGCCGACCTTGAGGGCTGCGAACCAGAACTCGAACTCGCCGAAGTTCTTCACGGCCGCGAGGTTGGCGACGGTGAAGGCCACCATGAAGACCAGCACCCAGCCCCACTGGGGAACAGCAGGCACCCAGCCGTGCGCGATCCCCGCCGCCCCCGTGGCCTCCACCGCGAGCACGACCACCAGCAGGAACCAGTAGAGCCAGCCGACGCTGAACCCGGCCCAGCGGCCGAGCGCCCGCTCCGCGTGCACGGAAAAGGAGCCCGAGGCGGGCATCGCCGACGACATCTCGCCGAGCATCCGCATCACCAGCATCGCGATGGTGCCCGAGATCAGATACGACAGCACGATGCCGGGACCGGCGACGGAGATGCCCGCGCCGGACCCCACGAACAGTCCGGCACCGATCACCCCGCCGAGTCCCAGCATGGTCAGATGGCGCTGCTTGAGCCCGTGGCTCAGGGGTTCGGCCTCTGCGGCCAGCGGCGGGGGCGGTGCGTCGCGCATGTGCTGGAGAACTCTCGGCTCACTCTGTACGAGTCATGGGGCGAGTTATGGGGTCTCCACAGTCTCCCCGAGCAAGGCTCGCCGACGCAAAACGGGCCTCGGGCCCCGGACCTCAGTGACGAGTGTCACGTCAACGTCGGCGTGATTCCTGCCCTTTGTGAAAACCCCACCAAGCCGTCAGCCGCCGCTTTGTGGGCGGCTGCTGGTGATCGAGCGATTCTCTGTGGGCTACGGTCAGCCTGTTCCGAACTGCCCTCACCTTTTTGCGGAGTCCCGATGAGCACTGCTGCCGCCCCCGTCCGAACCGGAGCGGTCCTCGCCGACCTGCTGCCCGCATCCCGAGTCCGGGACATCACCCTCGTCGTCGGCGGTGCCGCCCTCACCGGCATCGCGGCCCAGATCGCCGTTCCGGTCCCCGGCTCCCCGGTCCCGGTCTCCGGCCAGACCTTCGCCGCCCTGCTCGTCGGCACCGCCCTCGGCGCCCGCCGCGGCTTCCTCGCCCTCGGCCTGTACGCGGTCGTCGGCATGGCGGGCGTGCCCTGGTTCGCCCAGGCGACCTCCGGCTACGCGATGCCGTCCTTCGGCTACATCCTGGGCATGCTGCTTGCCGCCACCGTCGTGGGCGCCCTCGCCCGCCGCGGCGCCGACCGCTCCGTGCTGCGCATGGCGGGCGCGATGGCCGCCGGCTCCGCGATCATCTACGCGGTGGGCGTGCCATACCTGGCCCTCGCCACCGGTATGTCCCTGGGTGAGGCGGTCGCCGCGGGCCTGGTCCCGTTCCTCATAGGTGACGCGCTGAAGGCCGCCCTGGCGATGGGCGCGGTGCCCACCGCCTGGAAGCTCATCGGCCGCCGCGGCTGACGCCGGGCCCTCGGCCCTCAGCTCTCATCCGCAGAAGAGGCTCGCCGGGTCGTACAGCGACCTGAGACCGGCGAGCCTCTTCTGCGTTTCCGGCTCGTGCAGCCCCCTACGCTCGCCGCCGCCGAACGCGCAGTGGGCAGAGCGGCCCGACATCCGCGGCTCCCTCACCTCGAACGCCCGGGCGTGCAGGGTGCGGACGGCGTCCATGCCGGTGCCGTCCGGCGGATTGAGCACCCGCACCAGATGCCGGGCCGAACGGAACGGCACCGCGTTCGCCTGCTCCTTCGCCGGCGCCCCACCCAGGTGGTCGATCTGCACCACCGACATCGTCGGATCGTCCGGACCGGTAAGGGCCGCCAACTCCCGCGCGCGGGCAGGCTCCAGGTCGTCCGGCACCAAGCTGTCGCCGTAGTACGCGTGCGGGAAGTCCGGGTCGCTGTGGATCGTGTGGCTCTGCGTGAACCCGGCCGGTCAGCCGGCGTACCCCTCGTCGCAGGTCAGGACGGTGGGGGGAGTGGGAAACATGAAGGAGGCTCTCCGTTCGTTCCTTGTGGGACGTACGGAGAGCCTCCCCGGATTACCTGACATGCGCCGCGAGGTATCCCCCCGGCATGGGCATGCGGCTTCGATCAGGCGCCGGACACCGGTGCCTGATCACGATCCTCCGCCGCGACAGCGGCCTTGGCGGCAGGCTGCGGGAAGAACTTCTGGCGGACCAGCGCGATGGCGAGGACGACGGCCGCGACGGCGATCGACAGCAGTGCCACCTGGCGGTTGGCGTCGTCATAGACCATGTAGCCAAGCACGAAGATGATCATGGCCGCGGTCGCCCAGGTGAGATACGGGAAGAGCCACATCCTCACCGTCAGCTTCTCCGGCGCCTCGCGCAGCAGGATCCCGCGCATCCGCAGCTGGGTGAAGCAGATCACCAGCCAGACGAACAACGCCACCGCACCCGAGGAGTTCAGCAGGAACAGGAAGACCGTGTCCTTGAACACGTAGTTGAAGTACACGGCGACGAAGCCGAAGACCACGGAGGCCAGGATGGCGGCGGTCGGGACGCCCTTGGCGTTGGCCTTGGCGAACGCCTTGGGCGCGTCACCGCGCTCACCCAGCGAGAAGGCCATGCGGGAGGCGGTGTAGAGGCCCGAGTTGAGACAGGACAGGACGGCGGTCAGGATGATGACGTTCATGATCTGGCCCGCGTGCGCGATGCCGATCGAGTCCAGGGCCGCGACGTAGGAGCCCTTGTCGGTGATCGACTTGTCGTTCCACGGCAGCAGTGTCAGGACCACGAAGATCGAGCCGAGGTAGAAGAAGCCCACCCGCCAGATCACGCTGTTGGTGGCCTTGGTGACCGCGCGCCTCGGGTTCTCGGACTCGCCCGCGGCCAGCGTGACGATCTCGCTGCCCATGAAGGAGAAGACGACCAGCAGCACACCGGCGAGGATCGCGCCCGCGCCGTTGGGCATGAAGCCGCCCGCGTCGGTCAGATGGGAGAAACCGGCGCCAGGGTTCTCGGAGCCCGGCAGCACGCCGAACACGGCGAGCAGGCCGATGATCACGAACGCGCCGATGGCGACGACCTTGATGCCCGCGAACCAGAACTCGAACTCGCCGTACGACGAGACCGACACCAGGTTGGTGGCCGTCAGCACGACCATGACGATCAGCGCCCAGCCCCACTGCGGTACGGCCGGTATCCAGCCCTCCAGGATCTCGGCGCCGGCGGTCGCCTCGACGGCCAGCACGACCACCCAGAAGAACCAGTACAGCCAGCCGATGGAGAAGCCGGCCCAGCGGCCGAGCGCACGGTCGGCGTAGGCGGAGAAGGAACCGGAGTTCGGGCTGGCGGCGGCCATTTCGCCCAGCATCCGCATCACGAAGACGACCAGCATGCCGACGAGGGCGTACGACACGAGGATCGCGGGGCCCGCGGCAGCGATGCCGGAGCTGGATCCGACGAAGAGGCCGGCGCCGATGACACCGCCAATCGCGATCATGGAAAGGTGGCGGTTCTTGAGACCGGCCTTGAGACCTTCGGGGGAATTCGGCTGCCCGGGGGTTTCGGACTGGCCGCCTTCCTTTGTGAGGGTCGTCTGCGACGTCATGGACGAATCCTTATGTCTCGGTGTCGCTCGGGTTACGAACCTGGGCATTCAAGCCCAGTACCTTCCGGTACGGAAGAGGCGACTCCGTTTCGTTGTACTCATCACGCCGAAACGCTGGGAGCCGGGCCCGGGACCGGGTGCGCCTTCCCCGCATGCCACACTCGAACCATGCGCGTGTACCTCGGCTCGGACCATGCCGGCTTCGAACTCAAGAACCACCTCGTCGAGTGGCTCAAGGCCCACGGCCACGAGCCTGTGGACTGCGGTCCCCACATCTACGACGCACAGGACGACTACCCGCCGTTCTGCCTGCGCGCCGCCGAGCGGACGGTCACGGACGAGGGCAGCCTCGGCATCGTGATCGGCGGCTCCGGCAACGGCGAGCAGATCGCCGCCAACAAGGTCAAGGGCGTGCGGGCCGCGCTGGCGTGGAGCGAGCAGACCGCCGCGCTCGGCCGTGAGCACAACAACGCCAACGTCATCGCGATCGGCGGCCGGATGCACACCGTGGAGGAGTCGACGAAGTTCGTCGAGATCTTCCTGAACACTCCGTACTCGGGTGAGGCGCGTCACACCCGCCGTATCGAGATGCTCTCCGCGTACGAGGCCACCGGCGAACTCCCGCCGATCCCGGCCCACCACCCGCAGCAGGACTGACCCCACATCCCTCGTGCCGCCGGGTTTCCCCGGCGGCACAGCCATGCCGTCCAGGAGCCGCCGCCCATGCCCGAGGGGCACACGATCCACCGCCTCGCCGAGGACTACCTCCACCGGTTCGCGGGGTGGAGCGCGCGCGTCAGCAGCCCGCAGGGCAAGTTCGCGGACAGCGCCGCCCTCCTCGACGGCCGGGTCCTGGACGCCGCCGACGCCCACGGCAAGCACCTCTTCCTCGGCTTCGAGGACATCGGATGGGTCCACATCCACCTCGGGCTCTTCGGCAAGCTGGGCTTCGGCGAGACGCCCGCCCCGCCGCCGACCGACACCGTCCGGCTGCGGGTCCTGAACGAGGACCACTATGCCGACCTGCGCGGTCCCACCACCTGCACGCTCATCACCGAGCCCGAGAAGCGGGCGATACACGACCGCCTCGGCCCCGACCCGCTGCGCCCCGCCGACGACCCGGACCGGGCCTGGGTACGCGTCTCGCGCTCACGCACGACGATCGCCGCGCTGCTCATGGACCAGAAGATCATCGCGGGCGTGGGCAACGTCTACCGCGCAGAGGTCCTCTTCCGCCACGGCATCGACCCGTACCGGTCGGGCCGGGACCTCACCCGCAGGCAGTGGGACGCGATCTGGCACGACCTGGTCGGCCTGATGCGCGAGGGCGTACGCAACAACCGCATCGACACCGTCCGCCCCGAGCACATGCCCGAGGCGATGGGCCGCGCGCCACGTGTCGACGACCACGGAGGCGAGGTCTACGTCTACCGGCGGGCGAACATGCCGTGTCACGTCTGCGAGTCCGAGATCCGCACGGCCCCCATGGCGGCGCGCAACCTCTTCTGGTGCCCCGGCTGCCAGATCCCGTCCTGACCGGGGCGTCCCCGGCCCCGGCACGACGCCCGGCTCAGAACCCGTGCGGCAACCACGGCGCGACGTCCGACCCGAACGCCACCGACGCCTCCGCCAGCGCCCCCTTGCGCAGCTCCCGTACCCGGCCCGCCGCCGCCAGCGACGACAGCGACACGCCCCCGAGGTACGCCGCGCCCAACTCCCGTACGGAGACTGCCAGATCCGCCGCGTCCCGGGTCCGCTCGCACGACGCGCCCTTCGCGTCGCCCGTCAGGCGCCAACGTCCCTCATTCCAGGGGCAGAACGCGTCCTCGACGTCGAGCACCACATCGACCGGCGCCGTGTAGCGGCGCGCTGCCAGCGCGGCCCCCACGTCGACGAGACGTACATGCAGCGAGTCCCGTACGCGCACGCCGCAGCGCCGGATGTCCGTGACCAGGTGAAGCAGCGGGTCGTCGACCGGACGGTTGTGGGACCGGACCGTCGACGTCAGGTCGATCTCGCACAGGAACCGCCACAGCACCGCGTACGCCGCCGGGTCCAGCGCCTCGACGTGCCGGACCGAGATCGAGCCGTCCGCTCCGGCCGCCGCCCATGCGGGCTTGTTGTGGAAGCGGGCGTAACCCACGACCCGGCCGTCCCGTTCGGCGAGTACGCACTGCATCGGGGACGCGCCATCGCGCTCGCTCGTCGGGTCGAGCAGCGGCAGCCGCTCCCACCCCGTGCCGCGCGCGAGCATCCCGGGCCGCGACCCGATGGTGCGCCGGTACACCTGCTCGCACGCCTCTGCGCCCTCGGCGACCGGCACGAACCGCAGCCGTACGTCCTCGGCGCCGGGCGGCACGGCGACACGCACCCGCGACGAGTCGATCTCCAGGGACATCTGGTGGGTGGCGATGCCGTAGCCGAAGCGGCCGTAGATCACCGGCTCCGAGGCCGTCAGCACCGCGAGCGGTTCACCCCACGAGCGGACGTCGTCCAGCTGACGCCGCATCATCGACCTCAGGATTCCGCGCCGCCGGTGGGTCGCCGCGACACTCACCATGGTCACGCCTGCCGCGGGTACGAACGTGCCGCCCGGCGCGGACACGGAAAACGTGAACGCCCCGGCGGTGCCGACGCATTCGTCACCGTCCCAGACGCCGATGGAGCGCTCGATCTCCGCCAGCTCTTCCCAGAGCTTCCGTTCCGCCGGGGACTCGTCGACGCCGCCGAACGCGAGCTCGAGCCTTCCGTACCAGTGGTCCCACTCGGACTGCTGCAGCACCCGTAGTTCTGTCGCCATGTGCCATCCCTACCAGGCGCGCACGGCCCGTCGCGACCCGATTTCGAACACAATGTCATGGGGTCCCCCTGCACGCCGGGTCGGCGGGTGGATAGGGTCCACGACAATGGCCCGCGGCTCTGCAGCAGACTCGTTCACGGCCCGGTTGCGCAAGGCGATGCACCGGGCGCGCATCGCGCTGCGCAAGTCCGCGGTCGACTACTTCCGCGGCGACGGCTCCGACTGGCTTGCACTGGCGGCTCTGTTGTTCACCGTCCCGGCGATCACCTGGGGCACCGTCGTCGCGCCCGTGTGGTGTTCACCGGTGGCGCTGGTCCTGCCGATCGTCGCGGGCGGACTGCTGCTTCGGCCCGCGAGCCTGCTCGGTCTCTACGCGGCGGCCGCGGCTGCCCTGATCGTCGAGACCATAGCGCTCGGCCCGTACGCCGAGGGTCCGGCCAGGGTCACTCCCGGAACGGTGCTCGTGGTCGCGGCGTGCGGCCTGTTCGGTCTGCTGATCGCCCAGTTCCGTGCCCGGGTCGGCGTGCCGTGGCGGCGCGGCGGCACAATGCTCTTCGACCTGCGGGAACGCATCAGGGTGCAGAGCGCCCTGCCGCGGCTGCCGCAGGGCTGGCACCGGGAGATGGCGCTGCGCCCGGCCGGGGGCCAGTCGTTCTCCGGCGACTTCGTGGTCGCCGCCCGTACGAGTGGCGGCCGCACCCTGGAGGTCGTCCTCACCGACGTCTCCGGCAAGGGCATGGACGCGGCCTCGCGTGCGCTGCTGCTGTCCGGCGCCTTCGGCGGGCTGCTGGGCTCGCTGCCGCCGCACGCCTTCCTGCCGGCGGCCAACGGCTATCTGCTGCGGCAGGACTGGGACGAGGGCTTCGCGACGTCGATCCATCTTGTGCTCGACCTCGACTCCGGGGACTACGAGCTCCTGTCCGCCGGCCATCTGCCCGCGCTCCAGCTCCACGCGGGCAGCGGCCGCTGGGAGGAGAAGGCCGCGGAGGGCCCGCTCCTCGGTGTCTACGACGGGGCGCAGTTCGACCCGGTGAAGGGTTCCCTGCGCCCCGGCGACGTGCTGATGCTGTTCACCGACGGCTTGGTGGAGGCGTCGGGCCGGGACATCAGCGAGGGCATCGACCGCCTCACCGGCGAGGCCGACCGCTATGTGCCCTCCGGTTTCGAGGGCGCGGCCTGGCATCTGATCGAGGCGGTCGCCAAGGACGTCAACGACGACCGGGCGCTGCTCCTGCTGTGCCGTCAGGCGTGAGGGGTACGAGCCCTTCCGCGTCCGGGCCCCAGCCGCGGCCTCAAGTCAAGAGATGGTCAAGAAAGCGCCAGTAATTAGTTTACCAAACGATTACTTGCGCAACTTTTCGACACCGCTCGAGGCGGGTCCGGTGCGCGTAGAGTCGTGCCATGCCGCAGCAGATGCTGACCCTGGACGAGATCGAGGCGATCGCCCGCGAGGCCCACTCCGGCCAGAAGGACAAGGCGGGGCGCCCCTACGCCGAACACATCGCCGCCGTGGCCGAGGGGGTGCGCTCACGGGGCGGGAGTGACGACCAGATCGCCGCGGGCTGGCTCCACGACACCGTCGAGGACGACGTGTTGAGCCGCGAATGGCTGGAAGAGGCCGCGCTGCCGCGGTCCGTGAAAGACATGGTTCTCGCCCTCACCAGAGGTGAGGACGAGGACCTGGAGGTCTACACGCAGCGCATTCTGGCCACTCCCGGCGCGCTGCTCGTCAAACAGGCCGACCTGGCCCACAACGCCGACCCCGCGCGCCTGGCTGTACTGGACGAGGCGACACGGGACAGGCTGGCCGCCAAGTACGCGAAGATCCGTCGGCTGCTCGGCCTGACGCAGGACGAGAGCTGACCGGCGGGCCCCCTGGGCCCGCCACGCCCGCCCGGTTCCCCGAAGTCACCGGTCCATGAAGCCGCCGGTCTGTGAGTCACCGTGCAATGAAGCCACCGGCCTGTGGGTCACCGGTGCACGAAGCCACCGGTGCACGAAGTCACCGGGCCGCGAAGTCACCGGCGCGGGCCCAGCTCCGAGACGTCCCGGTGGAAGGCCCACTTCATCTCCGGCTCCGTCACGCACTTCAGCGCCCGGCGCACCGGTGGCGTGCACAGCAGCGTCACCGCGCCCGCCGCGCCCACCGTCACCACGATCAGGCCGAGCGGACTGCCCAGCCACGGGTTGCTCTCGAACAGGCCCCAGTAGTCACCGGCCTTGACCAGGAAACCGTGCAGCAGGTAGCCGCAGATGGTTCCGGTGCCCAGCACCGTGAACCAGCTCCTGCGACTCGGCACCCAGGCGAGGAACGCCACGGTCAGCAGCACCGCGCACCCGAAGAAGGCGAAGGTCATCACGGCCCCCGACCACCACGGCACACCGAGCTCCTGCACGCTGCTGGAACGGTAGAACCAGCCCAGCTTCATCCGCGGCGCCGCCCAGTACCCGACGAGCAGGGCGGCCGCGACCACCGGCAGCGACAGCAGCCGTACCTCGCGCCGCCTGACGAGCTGGAAGTGCTCCGGCTTCAGGCACAGACCGAGCACGAAGAACGGCAGGAACTGCAGCACACGCTGAAGGTTCAGGTCTGCCCCGATGTCCGGCGTCAATGTGGCCAGAACCGCCAGCACCAGCGAGATCGTCAGCGGCCACCGCACCGTCCGCCACAGCGGGGTAGTCAGCCGCCAGATGAACAGCGCCGCCAGGAACCACGTCAGATAGAACGGGTCGAGCAGGCTGATCGGTTGCCCCGGATCGTCGTTCGCGTATCGGGCGAACAGCGAGTAGGCCACCTCGAAGACCACGTACGGCAGGGCGATGCCGGTCAGCAGTCGTCTGAGCTGATGCGGTTTGCCCTGGTAACTCCGGGAGAAGTAGCCGGAGATGAGGATGAAGGCCGGCATGTGGAAGGTGTAGATCACCATGTAGAGGGCACGCGTGGCCCGGCTGCCGTCCATCACCGGCTCCCAGGCGTGCGCCATGGCCACCAGCACGATGGCCAGATACTTCGCGTTGTCGAAGTAGGCGTCGCGTCCGGTGGCCTTGGGGGCCGGCTGCGGGGCGGACTTCAAGCCACTCGTGGCAGGGGCGAGAGCGGTCGCCGCCTGCGTCGTAGGGGTGGGCTTCGGCTCCTCGGCCTCGGGCCGCCGGGCCGTCTCGTATCCATGCGCAGCGTGGAACATTCAAGGCACCCTAGCCGGGCCTATTCAATTTCGTAAAACACGCCGGGCAACTGGGCTATTCGAATCTGACACCGCCCCCAACCGACCGATATGCCCTAGTTAATCCGCCTTAAATAGGGCATATCGGCCCGTGCGGTGGGAGTCGTGAATTGCCTCACGCCACCCCTTCGAATTTCTCGTGACCAAAGTGTGGGGACAGTGAAACGATCAAGTCGAATTGACGCCCGCATTTCACTCCGCTGGACCACCCGCCGCGCCGGTGCCGGGTGCGTCGCGGGCCGCGGTTGGCGTGATCTTGTCCAGAACGGTTCGTCACCCGGCAACAGGGGCAGAGGGGTTGGTGGCACGATGGTGCAGGCGGGAGTGTGCTGGGCCGTGCGCTCCCGGGCCGGCAAGGCGGACCGACCGAGGGTGTGATCAGTTGTGGCCATTTCACTGTCAGTGGTGCTTCTGTTGGCGATCGTCCTCGTGGTGCTGATCCGCGGCGGCTCCATCAAGGCCGGACCCGCCATCGTGGCGGTGCTCTTCGGCTTCTTCCTCGCCTCGACGGGCATGGCGCCGTCGATCAGCAGATTCATGAACTCGATAGCGGAGACGATCAATCAGATCAGTTTCTGACGCCGCGCCCGGCGCGGCCGCCCGCTGGACGACCCTGAATGCCTCTGAACGACCTCGGGCCCGGTCCGGTGAGTGATCACCGGACCGGGCCCGAGGTCGTTCAGAGAGCGGGCGACGGGAATCGAACCCGCGTAGCTAGTTTGGAAGACTAGGGCTCTACCATTGAGCTACGCCCGCAAGCTCGCACCGCAGGTCACGAGGGCCGCGGCACGAGAAGCATCGTAGCGGGTCCGGGGCGCTCGACGCACACCCCATTCCGTACCCCGGTAAAGGGGCAGGGTCACGCCCCGCGGGCATGTACCCTACGGTTCGCACCGACGGGGTGTGGCGCAGCTTGGTAGCGCGTCCGCTTTGGGAGCGGAAGGTCGTCGGTTCGAATCCGGCCACCCCGACCAGCAAGATCGCGTTGTGAGGGTCCTCCTGCTTGCCGTTACTATGCAAGCTGCGTGCCCGTGTGTCTGATGTGCCGGGCCCCATCCGCTGGATTGCTGAATCACAGCGCCAGCGAACCCAAAGAAGTCAGCCACCAAGGAGACCGAACCGTGAAGAGCGCCGTGGAGACCCTGAACCCGACCCGGGTTCGGCTCACTGTCGAGGTGCCCTTCGAGGAGCTCAAGGACAGCCTCGACGCGGCGTACAAGAAGATCAACCAGCAGGTCACGGTCAAGGGCTTCCGTAAGGGCAAGATCCCTGCCCGAGTGATCGACCAGCGGTTCGGCCGTGGTGCGGTGCTGGAGGAGGCGGTCAACGACGCGCTTCCCAAGCTCTACACCGAGGCGGTCAACGAGGCCGAGCTGAACCCGCTCGGCCAGCCCGAGGTGGACATCACCGAGCTGAAGGACGGCGAGACGCTGGCCTTCACCGCCGAGGTCGACATCCGCCCCGAGATCGAGATCCCGGACTACTCCGGCATCGAGGTCACCGTCGACGCCATCGAGGTCACCGACGAGGACGTCGAGAAGTCGGTGGAGCAGCTCCGTGAGCGCTTCGCCTCCACCAACCCGGTCGAGCGCGCCGCCGCCGACGGCGACGTCGTGACGATCGACCTCGAGGCCAAGGTCGACGGCGAGGTCCTGCCCGACGGTGTCGCGGACGGCGTGTCGTACACCATCGGTTCCGGCGAGCTCCTCGACGGCATCGACGAGGCCGTCACCGGCCTGGAGGCCGGCAGCGAGGCCACCTTCACCTCGCAGCTGAAGGGCGGCACCGCCGAGGGCAAGGACGCCGAGGTCACCGTCAAGGTCACCGCGGTCGCCGCCAAGGAGCTTCCCGAGCTCGACGACGACTTCGCGCAGATGGCCAGCGAGTTCGACACCCTCGAGGAGCTGAAGGCGGACAGCCGCAAGCGCCTCGAGGACATGAAGCAGTACGACCAGGCCACCCAGGCCCAGGAGCGCGTCCTCGACGAGCTGCTGAAGCTGGCGGAGGTCCCGATCCCCGAGAAGCTCCTCGAGGACGAGGTCAAGACCCGCAAGCACAACCTTGAGCACCACCAGCTCGGCCAGATGGGCCTCGACCTGGGCAAGTACCTGGAGATCCAGGGCAAGACCGAGGAAGAGTTCGACGCCGAGACCAAGGAGCAGGCGGTCAAGGGCATCAAGACCCAGTTCATCCTGGACGAGCTCGTCAACAAGGAGAAGCTGAACGTCAACCAGGAGGAGCTCACCGAGCACCTCATGCGGCGTGCCCAGTCCTCCGGCATGAGCCCCGACCAGTTCGCCCAGGCCGTCGTCGAGGGCGGCCAGGTGCCGATGCTCGTCGGCGAGGTCGCCCGCGGCAAGGCGCTGGCCCTGGTCGTCGAGGCCGCCAAGGTCGTCGACACCAACGGCGAGGTCGTCGACCTCGAGGACGACGAGGAAGAGGCCGAGTCCGCCGCGGACGCGGCCGAGGCCGCCGTCGACGGTGAGGCCGAGGAGAAGAACGAGGCCTGAGCCTCGCGCTGACCCCGTACGGGCTCCGGACGCCACTACGCGACCGGAGCCCGTACGCGTACTCCCGGCAGTCCCCACAGGCCGTTCAGGGCCCGTGCGCGCGCAGCGACGGACGCCGGCCCCCGCGCCCCGACCTTGCGCTCCCAGCGAACAGTTCGGGAAGCGGGATGGCTCTGTCCGACCTGCGCGTTAGGGTCCATGAGTACGAGGGCAGGGGAGTCCCCGCCCCCAGTTACAAGACGCTGAGACGGTCGAAGCCGTCAGAGACGAGCAGGTGGACACGTGACGAATCTGATGCCTTATGCCGCCGGCGAGCCGTCCTTCGGTGGTGGCCTCGGCGACCAGGTCTACAGCCGGCTGCTCGGCGAGCGCATCATCTTCCTGGGCCAGCAGGTCGACGACGACATCGCCAACAAGATCACCGCGCAGATGCTGCTCCTTGCCGCCGACCCGGACAAGGACATCTACCTCTACATCAACAGCCCCGGTGGCTCGGTGACGGCCGGCATGGCGGTCTACGACACCATGCAGTACATCCCGAACGATGTCGTGACCATCGGTATGGGCATGGCGGCGTCCATGGGTCAGTTCCTGCTGACCGGCGGCGCCTCGGGCAAGCGCTTCGCGCTCCCCAACACCGACATCCTCATGCACCAGGGTTCGGCCGGCCTCGGCGGCACCGCGTCGGACATCAAGATCCAGGCCGAGTATCTGCTCCGTACGAAGAAGCGCATGGCGGAGATCACCGCCCGGCACTCGGGTCAGACCGTCGAGGCGATCATCCGCGACGGTGACCGCGACCGCTGGTTCACCTCCGAGGAGGCCAAGGAGTACGGCCTCATCGACGAGATCATCTCCGCCGCATCGGGCGTCCCGGGCGGCGGCGGCACCGGCGCCTGAGCCGTACCGCACCGAGCCCCAGCCCGCCGAACGCCACCAGGATGGTGAACACCCACATGAGCAACTTCTCCGCGAGCGGCCTCTACACAGGCCCCCAGCCGGACAACCGCTACGTCGTCCCCCGCTTCGTCGAGCGCACCTCCCAGGGTGTGCGCGAGTACGACCCTTACGCGAAGCTCTTCGAGGAGCGCGTGATCTTCCTCGGCGTTCAGATCGACGACGCCTCCGCCAACGACGTGATGGCTCAGCTGCTGTGCCTGGAGTCGATGGACCCGGACCGCGACATCTCGATCTACATCAACAGCCCCGGTGGCTCCTTCACCGCGCTGACCGCCATCTACGACACGATGCAGTTCGTGAAGCCGGACATCCAGACGGTCTGCATGGGCCAGGCGGCCTCCGCCGCGGCCGTGCTGCTGGCCGCGGGAACGCCCGGCAAGCGGATGGCCCTGCCGCACGCCCGCGTCCTGATCCACCAGCCGTCCTCGCAGACCGGCCGGGAGCAGCTCTCCGACCTGGAGATCGCGGCCAACGAGATCCTGCGCATGCGTGAGCAGCTGGAGGAGATGCTGGCCAAGCACTCCACCACGCCGCTCGAGAAGATCCGCGACGACATCGAGCGCGACAAGATCCTCACCGCCGACGGCGCACTCGCGTACGGCCTCGTCGACCAGATCGTCTCCACCCGCAAGAGCACGGCCGCAACGGCCGCCTGACCGATCCCGGCGGCCCTTGGCGCGGTACACGTCAATGTGAACCGCGCCAAGGGGGGCCCGAACGGGGGGCTCGGCAAGGTACCGTCGAATATGAGGCACCAGGAGCCGGCTGAACCAAGCCGCTCCCAGGCGAAGGGGAAGCACCTCGTGGCACGCATCGGTGATGGCGGCGACCTGCTCAAGTGCTCGTTCTGTGGCAAGAGCCAGAAGCAGGTGAAGAAGCTCATCGCAGGCCCCGGGGTGTACATCTGCGACGAGTGCATCGACCTCTGCAACGAGATCATCGAGGAGGAACTCGCAGAGACCTCCGAGGTGCGGTGGGAGGAACTCCCCAAGCCGCGCGAGATCTACGAGTTTCTGGAGAGCTACGTGGTCGGCCAGGAGCCGGCCAAGAAGGCCCTCTCGGTCGCGGTGTACAACCACTACAAGCGCGTCCAGGCCGGCGAGAACGGCGGCGCGCAGGGCCGGGACGACGCGATCGAGCTCGCCAAGTCCAACATCCTGCTGCTCGGCCCCACCGGGTCAGGCAAGACGCTGCTCGCCCAGACCCTGGCCCGCATGCTGAACGTCCCGTTCGCCATCGCCGACGCGACGGCGCTCACGGAGGCGGGGTATGTCGGCGAGGACGTCGAGAACATCCTGCTCAAGCTGATCCAGGCGGCCGACTACGACGTCAAGAAGGCCGAAACCGGAATCATCTACATCGACGAGATCGACAAGGTCGCCCGTAAGAGCGAAAACCCGTCGATCACCCGCGATGTCTCCGGCGAGGGCGTCCAGCAGGCCCTCCTCAAGATCCTTGAAGGCACCACCGCTTCGGTCCCGCCGCAGGGCGGCCGCAAGCACCCGCACCAGGAGTTCATTCAGATCGACACGACGAACGTGCTCTTCATCGTGGGCGGCGCGTTCGCCGGCCTCGAGAAGATCATCGAGTCGCGCGCCGGCGCCAAGGGCATCGGCTTCGGCGCGACGATCCGCTCCAAGCGCGAGATCGAGGCGAGCGACCAGTTCCAGGAGGTCATGCCGGAGGACCTGGTCAAGTTCGGCATGATTCCCGAGTTCATCGGCCGCCTCCCCGTCATCACCTCGGTCCACAACCTGGACCGCGAAGCGCTCCTCAAGATCCTCGTCGAGCCGCGCAACGCGCTGGTGAAGCAGTACCAGCGCCTCTTCGAACTCGACGGCGTCGAGCTGGACTTCGACCTCCCGGCCCTCGAGGCCATCGCCGACCAGGCCATCCTCCGCGGCACGGGCGCGCGCGGCCTGCGCGCGATCATGGAGGAGGTCCTGATGTCGGTGATGTACGAGGTCCCGTCCCGCAAGGACGTGGCCCGCGTGGTCATCACGGAGGACGTGGTCCACAACAACGTCAACCCGACGCTGGTCCCGCGGATCGTCAAGGACGACAACGGCCGCCACGAGAAGTCGGCGTAGCCGCACCCGAACGTGGAAGGGGCGCCCGGTCATTGACCGGGCGCCCCTTCCGTGTGGCGGTGGGTGTCACGCCTTGACGCGGACCTCGTTGCGGACCTTCGCAGCAAGTGCCGCGGTCTCGTCGATTCCCAGGCCCTTGCCCTTGTCCTGCGCCAGCACGAGGGCGATCGTGCTGTAGTCGGACCAGACGCACATCGCCTGGGAGACCATCTGCTTGGACTGGGCGTTCTTGCCCTCGATCATCTGGCACTTCATGAGCGCGCCATCGAGCCCGTCCGGTTCGACGGACTGCGGTGAGCCGACGAACTTCGCGTCGTCGTCGCCGGAGCTGTCCTTCTCGGCCTCCGCCTTCATCCCGGCGAAGAAGGTGTCCAGGGCCTTCTCCGGGTCGGAGATCTTGCCGAACACTCCGTTGAACGAAAGGGACTTGGCCGTCTGCATCTTGGCGGCGGAGGCCGGGTCCGTGAGGTCCAGCTCGCTGATGTCGATGTTCGTGTAGCCCGAGCCCACCGACTTGGTACCGGTCACGCCCACGGTGGCGAGCTGCTTGTCCAGGTCGCCGTCGGCCGCCTTGGGGGCCTGGTCCGGCCCCGCGCGCTTGTACTCCTTGAGCACCGTCGCCGGCGTCGTCAGCTTGTGCGGGCCGTCGTCCTCCAGGCCCCCGCCACCGCCCAGCAGCAAGTAACCGCCGCCGCCGAGGACCGCGAGCGTCACGACCACGGCGCCGATGATGAGGCCGGTCTTCTTGCCGCTGCCACCCTGGGCCGGCGGCTGGGGCGGGTAGCCGCCGGGCTGCTGGCCGTAAGGGCCGGGCTGCTGGGGCTGGCTGTACTGGCCGGGCTGCTGCTGCGGGTAGCCGTACGGCTGCTGCGGCGGGACGCCCTGGGGGGCCTGCTGCGGGTACCCGTAGCCGGGCTGCGGGGCCTGCGGCTGCTGGCCGTAAGGGCCCGGCTGGCCCTGCGGCTGACCGTAGGGCCCCGGCTGTCCGTACGGTCCGGGCTGCTGCGGCTGCTGCGGCTGCTGCCCGCCGTACGGGCCCGGCTGGTTGTAGCTCATTACGGGATTTCCCCTCGTGATGTTTATGTGTTCCGAACATCCTGGCCCAAGCCACGACCCCCCGGGGCGGCGGGGTCACACCGTTACGCAAGAATCGCGTTTCAGGACGACCCTGTGACACCCCAAAACTGGGCCCGTGACCGAGAAGACTCAACAGCCCACAGCGCCCACTTCCGAACTGCCGACCCAGTACGCGCCGGCCGAGGTAGAGGGGCCGTTGTACGAGCGCTGGGTAGAGCGCGGGTACTTCGAGGCGGACGCGAAGAGCGAGAAGCCTCCGTTCACGGTTGTCATCCCGCCGCCGAACGTCACCGGAAGTCTCCACCTGGGCCACGCCTTCGAGCACACGCTGATCGACGCCCTCACCCGCCGCAAGCGGATGCAGGGTTACGAGACGCTGTGGCAGCCGGACATGGACCACGCCGGCATCGCCACGCAGAACGTCGTCGAGCGCGAGCTCGGCAAGGAGAGCAAGTCCCGCCACGACCTGGGCCGTGAGGAGTTCATCGAGCGCGTCTGGCAGTGGAAGGGCGAGTCCGGTGGCCAGATCTCCGGTCAGATGCGCCGCCTCGGCGACGGCGTCGCATGGTCGCGTGAGCGCTTCACCATGGACGAGGGTCTGTCCCGGGCCGTCCAGACCATCTTCAAGAAGCTCTTCGACGACGAGCTGATCTACCGCGCCGAGCGCATCATCAACTGGTGCCCGCGCTGTCTGACCGCGATCTCGGACATCGAGGTCGAGTACCAGGACGACGACGGCGAGCTAGTCTCCATGAAGTACGGCGAGGGCGAGGACACCATCGTCGTCGCCACGACTCGCGCCGAGACGATGCTCGGTGACACCGCGGTCGCCGTCCACCCCGACGACGAGCGCTACGCGCATCTCATCGGCAAGCAGATCAAGCTGCCGCTGACCGACCGTACGATCCCCGTCGTCGCCGACACGCACGTCGACCCCGAGTTCGGCACGGGCGCGGTCAAGGTGACGCCGGCTCACGACCCGAACGACTTCGAGATCGGGCAGCGGCACAACCTGCCTGCCCTCGCGGTCATGGACGAGCGCGCGGTCATCACCGCCCATGGCCCCTTCCAGGGGCTGGACCGTCTGGAGGCGCGCAGCGCCATCGTCGGCGCGCTGCGCGCGGAAGGCCGGATCGTCGCCGAGAAGCGACCGTACGTCCACTCCGTCGGGCACTGCTCGCGCTGCAAGACGACCGTCGAGCCGCGGCTGTCCATGCAGTGGTGGGTCAAGGTCGGTCCGCTGGCGAAGGCCGCCGGTGACGCGGTCCGCGACGGGCGGGTCAAGATCCACCCGCAGGAGATGGAGAAGCGCTACTTCGACTGGGTCGACAACCTCCACGACTGGTGCATCTCCCGCCAGTTGTGGTGGGGCCACCGCATCCCGATCTGGCACGGCCCGAACGGTGAGATCGTCTGCGTCGGCCCGGACGAGGAGCCGCCGACCGGGGAAGGCTGGACCCAGGAGACCGACGTCCTGGACACCTGGTTCTCCTCCGGCCTGTGGCCGTTCTCCACGCTCGGCTGGCCCGAGCAGACCGAGAGCCTCGCGAAGTTCTATCCGAACTCCGTCCTCGTCACCGGCTACGACATCCTCTTCTTCTGGGTCGCCCGGATGATGATGTTCGGCCTGTACGCGATGGACGGCACGCCGCCGTTCCACACCATCGTCCTGCACGGCATGGTCCGCGACCAGTTCGGCAAGAAGATGTCGAAGTCCTTCGGCAACGCGGTCAACCCGCTGGACTGGATGGACAAGTACGGCTCCGACGCCCTGCGCTTCACGCTCGCGCGCGGCGCCAACCCGGGCGTCGACGTCCCGATCGGCGAGGACTGGGTCCAGGGTTCGCGCAACTTCGCCAACAAGATCTGGAACGCCACCCGCTTCGCGCTGATGAACGGCGCCACGGTGGAAGGCCCGCTCCCCGCACCCGAGGAGATGTCCTCCACGGACCGGTGGATCCTGTCACGGCTGAACAAGACGGTCGCCGAAGTGGACGCCTTCTACGAGGACTACCAGTTCGCGAAGCTCTCCGAGGCCCTCTTCCACTTCGCCTGGGACGAGGTGTTCGACTGGTACGTCGAGCTGTCGAAGACGACATTCTTCGCGGGCGGCGAGCAGGCCAAGGTGTCCGGCCGGGTCCTCGGTGAGGTTCTGGACGTCACGCTGCGGCTGCTGCACCCGTTCGTCACGGACACCCTGTGGACGACGCTGACCGGAGTGGGGTCTCCCCAGCGCGAAGCGCGAGGGGAGGAGTCGCTCGTCGTCGCCGACTGGCCGACCGACAGCGGCTTCCGCGACGACGCCGCGGAGCGGGAGATCGAGCTCGTCCAGCGGGTCGTCACCGAAGTCCGCCGGTTCCGTTCCGACCAGGGCCTCCAGCCCGGCCAGAAGGTCCCGGCCAAGCTCACCCTCGACGGCACCGCGCTCGCGCCGCACGAGCCCGCGATCCGGCAGCTGCTGAGGCTGCAGCCGGAGGGCGAGGGATTCCACGCGACGGCGTCCCTCCCGGTCGCCGGGGCGACGGTCGCCATCGACCTGTCGGGCACGATCGACGTCGAGGCCGAGCGCAAGCGTCTGACGAAGGACCTGGGCGCGGCGCAGAAGGAGGTCGCGCAGGCGACGGCCAAGCTCGGCAACGAGGCGTTCCTCGCCAAGGCGCCGGACAACGTGGTCGACAAGATCCGCACTCGGCTCGCCAAGGCCGAGGAGGGCATCGCCCGGATCAACACCCAGCTGGCGAATCTGCCGCAGGGCTGATCGCGGCGGGCAGACCGAGGCCCCGGGGATGCCCCCGGGGCCTCGGCCGTTCTTGTCGGCGCCCGTCCGTAGACTGGACCCGTGAGTGAGCACCCCGAGCCGTTCGACGAGTCCGATCCCTCCGACGAGCCCGATCGTTTCGAAGAGATCGTCGACGCCGAGACCGACCGTGACCCCGACCTGGCGGTGATCGAGGCCGGAAGCCGCACCCTGCGCGCCCAGGCCGGGTCGCCGCAGAGCGACGTGCCGGCCCGCCCGTCGGACCCGGAGGTGGACCGGGCGCTGCGGGCGGTCGAGGCCGACCTGGCGACGCGGTGGGGAGAGACCAAGCTGGAGCCCTCCGTCGCCCGTATCGAGGCGCTGATGGACGTGTTGGGCGAGCCCCAGCGCGCCTACCCCTCCATCCACATCACGGGCACGAACGGCAAGACGTCGACGGCCCGCATGATCGAGGCCCTGCTCTGCGCGTTCGAGCTGCGCACCGGCCGGTACACCTCGCCGCACGTGCAGTCGATCACCGAGCGGATCAGCCTGGACGGCGCGCCGATCGAGGCGGAGCGGTTCATCGAGACGTACAACGACATCAAGCCGTACGTCGAGATGGTCGACACGAGCCAGGACTTCCGGCTGTCCTTCTTCGAGGTGCTCACCGGTATGGCCTACGCGGCCTTCGCCGACGCGCCCGTCGACGTGGCGGTCGTCGAGGTCGGCATGGGCGGCAGCTGGGACGCGACGAACGTGATCGACGGCTCGGTCGCCGTCGTCACCCCCATCGACCTGGATCACACCGACCGGCTGGGCGACACGCCCGCTGCGATCGCCGGTGAGAAGGCCGGAATCATCAAGCAGGGCGCGACCGTGATCCTGGCGCAGCAGCCGGTGGACGCCGCGCAGGTGATGCTGAAGAAGGCCGTCGAGGTGGACGCGACGGTCGCCCGCGAGGGCATGGAATTCGGCGTCGTCTCGCGCGAGATCGCGGTGGGCGGGCAGTTGCTGACGCTGCGCGGTCTGGGCGGCGAGTACGAGCAGATCTTCCTCCCGCTGTACGGCGCGCACCAGGCGCACAACGCGGCGGTGGCGCTCGCCGCGGTCGAGGCGTTCTTCGGTGTGGGCGCGGGCGAGGCCCGCACACTCGACATCGACACCATTCGCAAGGCGTTCGCCTCCGTGGCCTCGCCCGGCCGTCTGGAGGTCGTGCGCCGCAGCCCCACTGTCGTGCTGGACGCCGCGCACAACCCGGCGGGGGCGCGGGCGGCGGCCGCCGGTGTCACGGAGTCGTTCGGCTTCTCCCGGCTGATCGGTGTCGTGGGCGCCAGTGACGACAAGGACGTGCGGGGCTTCCTTGAAGCGTTCGAGCCGATCTTCCACGAGATCGTGGTGACGCAGAATTCCAGCCACCGCGCGATGAACGCGGACGAGCTGGCCGCGGTCGCGGTGGAGGTCTTCGGCGACGAGCGGGTGGTCGTCGAGCCGCGGCTCGACGACGCACTGGAGGCGGCGATCACGCTCGCCGAGGAGGAGTCCGAGTTCGCCGGCGCGGGTGTGCTGGTGACGGGTTCCGTGATCACGGTCGGCGAGGCCCGGCTGCTGCTGGGGAAGGGCTGAGATCCCGTGCGTACGCTCTGTGCATCGACGCTGATCGGCGAGTTCTTCGTCATCGGCTTCGCCGGTCTGGTCGCCATGAAGTCGGACGACGCCTCGATGGCGGTGGTCTGGACGGTCTGCGGTGTCGCGATGCTGCTGTCGCTACTGCTGTGCGGCATGATCAGCCGTCCCGGCGGGATACAGCTCGGCTGGGCGCTGCAGATCGCCCTGGTCGCCAGTGGGTTCGTGGTGCCGGCGATGTTCTTCCTCGGCGTCCTCTTCGCCGGTCTGTGGTGGGCGTCGGTCCACTACGGTCGCAAGATCGACGAGGCGAAGGCGAAGTGGGCGGCGCAGGCGGAGACGGCCGAGCGTTGAGGACCCGCGGCGTCCGCGTCGCGGGAGGTCTGCCGGGTCTGCCGCCCGTGGCGGCCGGGGCGGGTGACGCCCTGTACGTCACACCCGGTAATGTCGGCCCAACCGCACACACCTGGCCTGCAAGGAGCCGCACACCATGACTCAGCGCACCCTCGTCCTGCTCAAGCCGGACGCCGTCCGTCGTGGACTCGTGGGCGAGGTCATCGGCCGCATCGAGCGCAAGGCCGACTGGAAGATCGCCGCGCTGGAGCTGCGCACGCTCGACCGCGCCACCCTGGAGCAGCACTACGCCGAGCACGTCGGCCGGCCGTTCTATGAGCCGCTCGTGGAGTTCATGCTCTCCGGCCCGGTCGTCGTGATGGTCGTCGACGGCGAGCGCGTCATCGAGGGTGTACGCCGCCTGGCGGGTCCGACCGACCCGATTGCCGCCGAGCCGGGATCCATTCGGGGCGACTTCGGCACGATCGTCCGGGAGAACCTCATCCACGCCTCGGACTCCGAGGAGTCCGCCATTCGGGAACTGAAGATTTTTTTCCCGGGTCTTTCCTGACAGCGCGTCAGCCGAACAGCGCTCTTGTCCTGGGGCGACCGATGGAATTTCGGTCGCCCTTCGGCATAGGCATGGGTATTGCGGGAACGCATCGCTCCGACGCATCGTCACCATAAACAGAGGTGGACCACCGCGCGGTGTCCGTGCAGGCGGCACTACGATGTAAGCCACCACGCCACAGCACCCACCTCGCCATCCTGAAAAGCCATCAATGCTCGATTTGGGAAGGCCAGACGCATCCTCATGGGGAACAACATGTCGTTCATCGGCCGTGACATGGCTGTCGACCTCGGGACCGCCAACACGCTGGTGTACGTCAGAGGCCGGGGGATCGTTCTCAACGAGCCGTCCGTCGTCGCCATCAACACCAACACGGGCGGCATTCTCGCGGTCGGCGCCGAGGCGAAGAAAATGATCGGCAGGACACCGGGCAACATCGTTGCCGTCCGGCCGCTGAAGGACGGCGTGATCGCCGACTTCGAGATCACCGAGCGGATGCTCCGCTACTTCATCCTGAAGATCCACAAGCGTCGGTACCTCGCCCGGCCCCGCGTTGTCGTCTGTGTGCCCTCCGGCATCACGGGAGTCGAGCGCCGCGCGGTCATCGAGGCGTCGACGCAGGCCGGCGCCCGGCAGGTGCACATCATCGAGGAGCCCATGGCCGCCGCCATCGGCTCCGGTCTCCCCGTCCACGAGGCCACCGGCAACATGGTGGTCGACATCGGCGGCGGCACCACTGAAGTCGCCGTGATCTCGCTCGGCGGAATCGTCACAGCACAGTCCATCCGCGTCGCCGGCGACGAACTGGACAACGCGATCATCCAGCACATCAAGAAGGAGTACTCGCTCCTCCTCGGGGAGCGGACCGCCGAAAGCATCAAGATCACCATCGGCTCCGCGTACGAGATGGAGAAGGACGAGCACACCGAGATCCGCGGCCGTGACCTCGTCTCCGGTCTGCCCAAGACCGTCGTCATCTCGGCCGCGGAGGTCCGCAAGGCCATCGAGGAACCGGTCAACGCGATCGTCGACGCCGTGAAGACGACGCTCGACAAGTGCCCGCCCGAGCTCTCCGGCGACGTCATGGACCGCGGAATCGTCCTCACCGGCGGTGGGGCGCTGCTGCGCGGCCTCGACGAGCGGCTGCGCCGCGAGACGGGCATGCCGATCCACATCGCGGAGGACCCGCTGGACTCGGTCGCGCTCGGATCCGGCAAGTGCGTCGAGGAGTTCGAGGCGCTCCAGCAGGTTCTGGACGCCCAGCCGCGTCGTTAGACGGTCGGACAATACGCCGAACGGGGGCTCTGACGCCCCCACATGGGGTCCTCCCCGCCCCCGACACGGGGGAAGGACCGTTGCTCTACCGATACGACCATTCCTACGAGGAAGGCACGGCCGCCGCACGTGAGGGACACAAAGGAGAGCCGGCTGCTCCTGGTGCTGCTGATCGCCATCGCGTTCGCCTTGATCACGGTGGACATCCGCGGCGGTGAGGAGTCACCGGTCGACGGCGCCCGGCAGGCCGCGGCCTCGGTCTTCGGGCCCGTCGAGAACGGCGTCGCGGCCGCCGTCGACCCGATCGGCAACGCGATCGGCGCGGTCCGGGACTCCGGTGACCGCCACGACCGCATCAAGCAGCTCCAGCTGGAGAACGCCGAGATGAAGCAGCGCCTCGGCAGCGACGACCGCAACCGCAGCCGACTGCGCCAGCTCGACGGCATGATCAGGACCGCGGCGGCCGGCCAGTACGGCATCAAAGGGGCCGAGGTCATCGCCATAGGAGCCGCCCAGGGCTTCTCCTGGACGGTGACCATCGACATCGGTGCCGAGGACGGCATCAAGCGCGACATGACGGTCATCAACAACGAAGGGCTCGTCGGCCGGGTCACCACCGTCGGCTCCCGCACGTCGACCGTCCTGCTCGCCAGCGACCCGGACTTCACCGTCGGTACCCGCATGGAGAAGACGGACGAGCTGGGCTTCGCGACCGGCCAGGGCGACCGGCCGCTGCTGGTCCAGCTCCTCAACGGCAAGTCGAAGGTCAAGAAGGGCGACCGGCTGGTGACCTTCGGCTCGCAGGCCAACAAGCCGTTCGTGCCGGGCGTCCCGGTCGGCGAGATCGTGCGGGTGGACCCGGCCCGGGGCGACCTCACCCGGAACGTCTATGTGCGCCCCTACGTCGCCTTCAGCAAGCTCGACGTCGTCGGTGTCGTCGTCCAGGCGCCCCGCGACGATCCCCGCGACACCGTGCTGCCGCCCAAGCCCGAGGCCCCCAAGCCCACCCCCACCGTCACGGTGACGGTCACCCCCGGGGCGTCGCCCGACGGCGACGAGGCGCAGGGCGAGAACAACGGCCAGGCGGAGGAAGACAGCCAGGCGCAGGAAGACGGTCAGGCGCAGGACGAGCAGGATCCCGGCGCCGGCGACGGTGACGCCACAGGCCAGAACGACGACAACTAGGAGCTGATCCGTCATGCGTTTCAACCGGATGCTGCTCTCGACGGCGCTCGTCGTGGTCGCCCTCGTCCTCCAGGTCTCCGTCCTCTCCCGCCTCCAACTGCCGGGCGCCGTCCCCGACCTCATGCTCCTCGTCGTCCTCGGACTCGCGATGGTCTACGGACACATGGCCGGCGCCTTCATCGGATTCGGAGCCGGCCTGCTCGCCGACCTCGCCCCGCCCGCCGACCACGCGGCCGGACGCTACGCGCTCGTCCTGTGCGTCATCGGCTACCTGGCCGGTCTGGTCCGCCCCGAGAACGGCCAGCCGCTGCGGTCCGCCACCGGCCCGATGGCCGTCGTCGTCGTCGCCGCTGTCGGCTCGACGCTGCTGTACGCCATGGTCGGCGCTCTCGTCGGTGACACCGCCGCCCGCCATGTGGGTCTGACGAGCCTGCTGCTCACCGCCGTCGTCTACGACCTGCTGCTCGCACCCTTCACCGTGCCGCTGATCATGTGGCTCGCCAGACGCAGCGACAACGATCCGCTCGCCGACAGCCAGAGTTCCCACGGCACCGATGTCGCGGCCGGCTGGCTCGCCTCCGGTACGGGGCTGCGCATCGGCGGCCCCCGCGGGGGACTGCGCCTCAAGGCGGCGAAGACACGGGCCGCCCGCGCCGGGCGCATCAAGGGAGTGAAGCGACTGTGACCGAGGGGCCAGCGGTATGAGCAACATCCCGGAGACCGGGCGGACCCCCCGGGTCCAGATCCGTCTTGTCATCATCCAGGTACTCGTCTTCTCCCTCCTCCTCACCCTCGGCGGCCGGCTCTGGTATCTCCAGATCCGCAACGGCGAGGAGTACACCGACGAAGCGAAGAGCAACCACGTGCAGCGGGTCGTCCAGCCCGCCGTCCGCGGCTCGATCCTCGACGCCCGCGGTGTGCCACTGGCCGACAACGAGACCCGCCTCGTGGTCTCCGCCTCCCGCACCGCGCTGATGAAGATGAAGGACGACGGCAAGGCCGTCCTCACCCGGCTCGCCGGCGTTCTCGGCATGAAGCCGCAGGAGGTCATGGACAAGGTCCGGCTCTGTGACTCCGAGACGCCTCAGCCCTGCTGGAACGGCTCCCCGTACCAGCCGATCCCGGTCACCGACGAGGCCACCACCCAACAGGCCCTGCAGATCCGCGAACGGACGGAGGACTTCCCCGGCATCACCGCGGAGCCCGCCGCGGTCCGCCGCTACCCGGCGCCCCTCAAGGCGCGGAGCTCGCAGGTGCTCGGCTATCTGTCCCCCGTCACCGACGAGGAGATCCAGAAGGCCAAGGACAGCGACTCGCCGTTCCTGCGCTCCGACCAGGTCGGCCGTTCGGGCCTGGAGCGCAGCTACGACGAACAGCTGCGCGGCAAGGCGGGCGTCACGTCGTACGAGGTGGACAAGCTCGGCCGGGTCATGGGCCAGGCCGAGGCGGACCCGGGTGTCCCCGGCTCCCACCTCGTGACCAGCATCGACGCCCGTGTCCAGGCCGTCGCCGAACGCGAGCTCCACCAGGCGATGAAGACGGTCCGGCGGGAGACCGACAAGGTCACCGGCCGCAGGTACGAGGCCGACGCGGGCGCCGTCGTCGTCATGGAGTCCAAGACCGGCCGTGTGGTCGCCATGGCCTCCCAGCCCGACTACGACCCCAACGCCTGGGTCGGCGGCATCTCCGCCAAGGACTACGCCAAGCTCACCGGCAAGAGCTCCAACTACCCTCTGCTCAACCGGGCCATCCAGGGCCAGTCACCCGCCGGCTCCGTCTTCAAGGTCGTGTCGGCGAGCGCGGCCGTGCGCGCCGGCCACCCCTTCGACGGCCGGTACAACTGCACCAGTTCCTACAGCATGGGCAACCGGAGTTTCGCGAACTTCGAGTCCAAGGGGCACGGCCCGATCTCCCTCGGTGACGCCCTCAAGTTCTCCTGCAACACGGTCTTCTACCGTCTCGGCCACGAGGAGTGGAAGCGCGACGGCGGCCTCAAGCCCAAGAAGAACGCCCACGACTGGTTCTACCGGACCGCCCACGACTTCGGATTCGGCGCCGAGACCGGCGTCGACCTGCCGAACGAGGTCACCGGGCGTATCCCCGACCGGCAGTGGAAGAGGAGCTTCTGGGAGGCCAACAAGGACGCCTGGTGCAAGCAGGGTAAGAAGGGCGGCTCCTATGTCGAGCAGATCGCCTACGAGAGCTGCCTCGAAGGCAATCAGCTGAAGGCCTTCGACAGCATCAACTTCGCGATCGGCCAGGGCGACGTTCTCATCACCCCCATCCAGCTGGCCACCGCCTACGCCGCCATCAGCAACGGCGGGACCCTCCACGACCCGACCATCGGCAAGGCCGTGATCAGCCCCGACGGCAAGAAGATCGACGAGATCAAGCCCAAGGCCCACGGCAAGCTGCCGGTCGACGCCGAAACCGTCAAGGACCTCGACAAGGGCCTGCGCTCGGTCGTCGAGCCCGGCGGCACCGCCGCCTGGAGGTTCGGCGGCTGGCCCCAGGACAAGATCCCGATGCGGGCCAAGACCGGTACCGCCCAGGTCTACGGCAAGCAGACCACCTCGTGGTTCGCCACCTACACCGACGACTACACCATCGTCATGACGATCTCCCAGGGTGGTACGGGCTCCGGCGCCTCCGGCCCCGCGGTGCGCAACATCTACGACGCGATGTACGGGCTGGACAAGGAAGGCAACCAGGACCTGAAGAGGGCCCTGCTCCCGAAGCCGCAGCAGACACTGCCCAAGATCTCCCCCGACGGCTCGATCGAGGCCCCGGAGGTCAAGCCCTACGTGCCTCCGAAGCCGAAGGACACCGAAGAATTGCTCGCGGGCCCGCCCGCGTGGAGGGACTGAGCCATGGCCACAGGCGGCTTCACCGTCTCCGGTTACGGCCCCGAGCGCGGCGGGCTCTGGAGCAGACTCACCGCCCGCGACTCCGTCGTACGCAGGCTCGACTGGCCGATCCTGCTCTCCTCGATCGCGCTGTCGCTGCTCGGGGCGCTGCTCGTGTGGTCCGCGACGCGCGGCCGCACCGAGCTCAACCACGGCGATCCGTACTACTTCCTCGTCCGGCACCTCCTCAACACCGGTATCGGCCTGTTGCTGATGATCGGGACGATCTGGCTCGGACACCGGACCCTGCGCGGCGCGGTCCCGTTCCTGTACGGGCTCTCCGTGGTGCTCGTGGTGCTCGTGCTCACCCCGCTGGGCGCCACCATCAACGGTGCGCACGCCTGGATCCAGCTGGGTGGCGGCTTCTCCCTCCAGCCCTCGGAATTCGTGAAGATCACGATCATTCTGGGGATGGCGATGATGCTCGCCGCCCGGGTCGACGCCGGCGACCAGGTCCATCCCGACCACCGCACCGTCGCCAAGTCGCTGTGCCTGGCCGTGCTGCCGATGGTCATCGTCATGTTGATGCCGGACCTCGGCTCGGTCATGGTGATGGTGGTGATCGTCCTCGGCGTGCTGCTGGCCTCCGGGGCGTCCAACCGCTGGGTCTTCGGGATCATGGGAGCGGGAGCGGTCGGGGCGGTCCTCGTCACGTTCCTCGGGCTCCTCGACGAGTACCAGCTCAACCGCTTCGCCGCGTTCGCCAACCCCGAGTTGGACCCGGCGGGCGTCGGCTACAACACCAACCAGGCGCGGATCGCGATCGGCTCGGGCGGACTGTACGGCGAAGGCCTGTTCAACGGCCACCAGACCACGGGCCAGTTCGTGCCGGAACAGCAGACCGACTTCATTTTCACCGTCGCCGGAGAGGAACTCGGCTTCCTGGGAGCCGGACTGATTCTCGCGCTGCTGGGCGTCGTGCTCTGGCGCGCATGCCGCATCGCCCGCGAAACGACCGAGCTGTACGGCACGATCGTCGCCGCCGGGATAATCGCCTGGTTCGCCTTCCAGTCCTTCGAGAACATCGGCATGACCCTCGGCATCATGCCCGTGGCTGGTCTGCCGCTGCCGTTCGTCTCGTACGGAGGCACCTCGATGTTCGCGGTCTGGATCGCGATCGGACTGCTCCAGTCGATCCGCGTCCAACGCCCGATAAGCGCATGACGCCCGGTCCCGCCCGGGGCGGGACCGGGATTCGGTCGTACCGGTCGACCATGTGGGCTGCCGCGGAGTCGATTCAGCGACTAAATTCGGGTCATGGCGGACACCAAGCGCGAGATCGAGCGTAAGTACGAAGCCACCCCCGGCACGCCCCTGCCGGATCTGAGAAAGGTCTCGGGGGTCTCGGACGTCGTCGGCAAGGGCGTTGCCGAGCTGGACGCGGTGTACTACGACACGGCCGACCTGAGGCTCGCCGCCGCTGCGATCACGCTTCGGAGGCGGACCGGCGGCGCCGACGCCGGATGGCACCTCAAACTGCCGGTCGCCCGCGGCGTGCGCGACGAGATCACAGCGCCCCTCTCCGACCTGCTGCCCGACCGTCTCGCCGCCCTCGTGCGTGCGCACACCCGCAACGCCGATGTCGTGCCCGTCGTACGGCTGTTGTCCTCCCGCGACGTGCTCCACCTCGTCGACGCCGACGGTGCTCTCCTCGCGGAACTCAGCAGGGACGCGGTCGTCGCGAAGCGCCTCACCGACGGCAATCGCACGGCCCAGTGGGACGAGATCGAGGTCGAGCTCGCCGACGGAGGAGACCCGGCCTTCCTCGACGCGGTCGACAAGAAGCTCCGCAAGGCAGGCGTCCTGCCGGCCGACTCGCCGTCCAAGCTCGCCCGAGCGCTCGCGGAGACGGGCTCCGTGCCCGAGGAACGCCCGGCGGCCCGAGCGCCGAAGGCCGCCGGCGACCACGTGCTCGCCTACCTCCGCGACAAGCGGGACGCCCTCGTCGCCAACGACCCCGGTGTGCGCCGGGACCTGCCCGACGCGGTGCACCAGATGCGCGTGGCGACCCGCCGCCTGCGCAGCGCCTTCCGCAGCTACGGGAAAGTAGTCGACCGTGCGGTCACGGACCCCCTGGCCGACGAGCTCAAGTGGCTGGCCGCGGAGCTGGGGGTCGCCCGCGACCACGAAGTGCTCAGCGAGCGGCTGCGTTCCCGAGTGGACGCACTACCCGACACTCTCGTCCTCGGCCCCGTGCACGCCCGGCTGCGCATCCGCTCGGCCGGAGGCGGCGCGGAAGCGCAGAAGCGAGCCGTCGCCGCCCTGGACAGCGAGCGCTACCTTGCGCTGCTCGACGCCCTCGACACGCTGCTCGCCGACCCCCCGCTGCGGAAAGCAGCCTCCCGGCCCCCCGAGGACGTGATGGCGAAGGCCGTCCTGAAGGACTACGCCCGCCTGTCCACCCGGGTCGAGCACGCTCTCGACCTGCCCCCCGGCAGGGAGCGGGACCTGGCCATGCACGACGCCCGCAAGGCCGCGAAACGCGCCCGCTACGCGGCCGAGGCCGCCAGGCCCGCGCTGGGAAAGGCGGCGAAGCGGTTCGCGAAGCGCATGAAGGCAGTGCAGAACCTCCTCGGCGAGCACCAGGACAGCGTCGTCGCACGCGAAGTGCTGCGGGACCTGGCGATCCAGGCACACGCGGCGGGGGAGACGGCCTTCACCTGGGGCCTGCTGTACGGGCAGGAGCAGGCGGGCGCCGCGGACAGCGAGCGCGAGCTTCCGGAGGTCTGGCAGCGGGCGTCCCGCCCGAAAATGCGGGCGGCCCTGGCAGGCTGAGCACCAAGGTACGCTTGAGGGTCACCCCTGCCAGCTCATGAAAGTCGCGTAGATGTCTGCCGAGTCGGTCTTCCCACAGCTCGAAGCGCTGCTCCCGCATGTGCAGAAGCCCATCCAGTACGTCGGCGGTGAGCTGAACTCCACCGTCAAATCCTGGGAGTCCTGCGATGTCCGCTGGGCGCTCATGTACCCGGACGCCTACGAGGTCGGTCTGCCCAATCAGGGCGTCATGATCCTCTACGAGGTACTGAACGAGCGGGAGGGCGTGCTGGCCGAGCGTACGTACAGCGTCTGGCCCGACCTCGAGGAGCTGATGCGCGAGCACAAGGTCCCGCAGTTCACCGTGGACAGCCACCGTCCCGTCGGCGCCTTCGACGTCTTCGGGCTCAGCTTCTCCACCGAACTCGGCTACACCAACATGCTCACGGCCCTCGACCTCGCGGGCATCCCGCTCGAATCGAAGGACCGCACGGTCGACCACCCGATCGTCCTGGCCGGCGGCCACGCCGCCTTCAATCCGGAACCGATCGCAGACTTCATCGACTGCGCCGTCATCGGCGACGGCGAGCAGGCCGTCCTCGACATGACGGAGATCATCCGCGCCTGGAAGGCCGAGGGCCGTCCGGGCGGGCGCGAGGAGGTTCTCTTCCGCCTCGCGAAGACCGGCAACGTCTACGTCCCCGGCTTCTACGACGTCGAGTACCTGCCCGACGGCCGCATCGGCCGGGTCGTGCCCAACAAGTCCGGTGTGCCGTGGCGGGTGTCCAAGCACACGGTCATGGACCTCGACGAGTGGCCGTACCCGAAGCAGCCGCTGGTCCCGCTCGCCGAGACCGTCCACGAGCGGATGTCCGTCGAGATCTTCCGCGGCTGTACCCGCGGCTGCCGTTTCTGCCAGGCCGGCATGATCACGCGCCCCGTGCGGGAGCGGAGCATCACCGGCATCGGCGACATGGTCGAGAAGGGTCTCAAGGCGACCGGCTTCGAGGAGGTAGGCCTGCTGTCGCTGTCCTCCGCGGACCACAGCGAGATCGGCGACATCGCCAAGGGCCTCGCCGACCGGTACGAGGAAGACAAGATCGGCCTGTCGCTGCCGTCGACCCGTGTCGACGCGTTCAACGTCGACCTGGCCAACGAGCTGACCCGCAACGGCCGCCGCTCCGGTCTCACCTTCGCCCCCGAGGGCGGCTCCGAGCGCATGCGTAAGGTCATCAACAAGATGGTCTCCGAGGAGGACCTGATCCGTACGGTCTCCACCGCGTACGGCAACGGCTGGCGGCAGGTGAAGCTGTACTTCATGTGCGGTCTGCCGACGGAGACCGACGAGGACGTGCTGCAGATCGGCGACATGGCGGTCAAGGTCATCGCCGAGGGCCGGAAGGTCTCCGGGCAGAACGACATCCGCTGCACGGTGTCCATCGGCGGGTTCGTGCCCAAGCCGCACACGCCGTTCCAGTGGGCGCCGCAGCTGAGCGCCGAGGAGACGGACGCGCGCCTGGAGAAGCTGCGCGACAAGATCCGTGGCGACAAGAAGTACGGCCGCTCGATCGGATTCCGGTACCACGACGGCAAGCCCGGCATCGTCGAGGGCCTGCTCTCGCGCGGTGACCGCCGCGTCGGAGCCGTCATCCGCGCGGTCTACGAGGACGGCGGCCGCTTCGACGGCTGGCGCGAGCACTTCTCGTACGACCGCTGGATGGCCTGCGCCGACAAGACGCTGCCGGACTTCGGCGTCGACGTCGACTGGTACACGACGCGAGAGCGCGCCTACGAGGAGGTCCTGCCCTGGGACCACCTGGACTCCGGTCTCGACAAGGACTGGCTCTGGGAGGACTGGCAGGACGCGCTCGACGAGACCGAGGTCGAGGACTGCCGCTGGACGCCGTGCTTCGACTGCGGTGTGTGTCCTCAGATGGACACGCACATCCAGATCGGCCCGACGGGCAAGAAGCTGCTGCCTCTGACGGTCGTCAAGTAGCGCAGCAACGCTCGGGGGGAGGGCCCGGCCATGGGGAGACCCCTGGCCGGGCCCTCCTCCGTTCGCGAGAACCTCGGGCGAAAAGCGCAGGTGGTGGATCCGTACGGGCCCGGGCTGCGTCATTGCTGACATGGACTTGGAAAAGCCGTCGCAGACACCCGCCGACCAGCGCTACGGCGCGCCCGTGGCCCCGCGGGACTACGAGCCGGGCGACGGCTGCCTCGCCGAGGTCATCAGGATTCCGGTACGGATCGTGGTGGTCCTCGTCGTCCTCCCGGTGCGGATGCTCTGGGACGTACTGATGATCTGCGGGCGGGCCGTGCAGAACGTCCTGCTGCGCCCGCTCGGTCGGGCCATCGGCTGGTTCTTCGAGAGGGTGGTCGCCCCGATCGCGCTCGGCGTCGCCTGGCTGGCCGGCCTCATCGGCAAGCTGCTGTTCGTCTGGCCATGGGTCGGTCTCTGGCGGTACGTGGTGGTGCCGGTGGTGAAGTACGGGCTGGTCGTCCCGGTGGTGTGGGTGTACCGGCAGCTGCTGACTCCACTCGGCCACGGCATCGCCTGGCTCGTCGAGCACCTGCTCGTCGCACCGGCGCGATGGACCTACCGCGCGCTGCTCGCCCCGCTCGGCCACGGCATCGCGGTCGTGCTGAGCTGGCTGGGCAAGGCGCTGTTCGTGTGGCCCTGGGTGGCACTGTGGCTCTACGTGGTGGTGCCGGTGGTGAAGTACGGGCTGGTCGTCCCGGCGGTGTGGGTGTACCGGCAGCTGCTGACCCCGCTCGGCCACGGCATCGCCTGGCTGGCACGCGGCATCGGGTACGGCATCACCACCGTCCTGCGCGGGCTGTGGGCAGCAACCGTGTGGCTGGTCACGACCCTGCTCGTCACCCCCGCGGCCTGGCTGTACCGGTACGTCCTCGCCCCCTGCGGCCGGGAGATCACCGCGGCCGTCGGCATCGCCTGGCGCGTCGCGGGCTACATCTCCCGCGCCGTCGGCCGGGGCCTGAAGTGGCTCGCCCGGAACCTGGTCGGCCGGCCCGCCCGCTGGTTCTACCTCGACGTGCTCACCCCCGTCGGCCACTTCGTGCGTGACACCGTCTGGCGGCCCGCCAGGAAGGCCGCCGTCGAGACCGGCCGGGCGACGCGCGCGGCGCTGCACCGGGCCGGCGAAACCGTGCGCCAGGCGCGGCGCGACGTATGGCGTGCGCTGGGCGGCACGCCCCGCGAGCCCCGGTCCGTGGCGGGCTTCGGGGGCCAGGCGCGTAACCTGGGTGGCGGACAACAAACACAGACCGTTCCCGGCGTGGCGGCCGAACCCGAGATCTCCCTGCACAAGCGGGGGTGAACCGGTCGGCCCCCGGGGAGCACCCCGCACTTGAGGACGGCGCGCCACCCGCGCCCGTCCCGCACCGAGGAGAAGAACCACTGGGCAAGCGACAGCCCGAAGGCCCGCCGCCCGCACCTGCGGTGCAGCGCATCCGACTGCGCTACACCAAGCGCGGCCGCCTCCGGTTCACCAGCCACCGTGACTTCCAGCGCGCCTTCGAGCGGGCTCTGAGGCGTGCCGAGGTGCCCATGGCGTACTCGGCGGGTTTCACCCCGCATCCCAAGGTGTCGTATGCCAATGCCGCACCCACCGGTACGGGCAGCGAGGCTGAGTATCTGGAGATCGCCCTCACCGAGCACCGCGACCCGGACAAGCTGCGTGAGCTGCTCGACGAGTCGCTGCCGGGCGGGCTCGACATCACCGACGCGGTCGAGGCACGTACCTCGGGCCTCGCCGACCGGCTCACCGCCTCCGTGTGGGAGCTGCGCCTGGACGGTGTCGGGATCGAGGAGCTCAAGAGCGCCGTTGCCGCCTTCCTCGCCGCAGAGACCGTGGAGGTCCAGCGGAAGACGAAGAACGGCATGCGGACCTTCGACGCCCGAGGCGCCGTCGCCGCCCTCGAAGCGGCTCCGGCGGCGTCCGATAGGCCCGGGGACAGCCCCTGTGCGATACTGCGCCTGGTTGTTCGGCACGTAACACCTGCCGTGCGACCCGACGACGTCCTGTCCGGTCTCCGAGCTGTGGCCGACCTGGCGCCGCCGGTCCCCGCAGCGGTGACCAGGCTGGCGCAGGGGCTCTTCGACGAGGAGTCCGGCACGGTGACCGACCCGCTCGCGCCCGACCGCGAGGCAGTCCTGGCCGCACCATCCACGGCCGCCGGGACCGCCCCTGCGACGGCGCCGGAAGGTCCCGCCGCGTAAGGACGGTCGTCGAGCGCAGCCCTGGCACTCGGGAGCCACCTGGGTCGGGCAGCGCAATGACACAGGAGACTTTCGCCAGGCCGTACGTACATCGCGTACGGAACCGGCGAGCCAGACATCAGCTCCCGTGCGGCGCCCGCGCCCCGGACGGCGGCACCGCGCACATCACGCGGGCCGCGGCCGGACCGGAAACAGGCGCGGCGCCCGGGAGCGCGACGGGAGAACCGCCCGCATGCTCGAGCCGAACGAATCCGGCACCGCCGGAAACAACGACAACGAACAACACAACGACTCGCCCAGCGACACGCTGCCGCCGCGCCGTAGGCGCCGCGCCGCGTCGCGCCCCGCGGGCGCGCCGAAGACGGCAGAGGCCGCCAGGACCGGAGAGGCCACGCAGGCGCAGGCCGCGGAGGCCGCCATCCCGGCAGTCGCCGATGTTGGCGCCGTGGTGGCCGGATCGGCCGAGGCGTCCGACGCGCAGCCCGCGGCCGACGCCGCGGCCGCTGAGGAGGCGCAGGTCGCCCAGGCCGTGACCGCCGCGCCGCGAGCGCGCCGTCGTGCCACACGCAAGGCGACGGCCCCGGCGGGCGCGCCGCAGGCCGCCGAAGAGGCTGCCGCTCCGGCCGAGGCTGCCCCTCCGGCCGAGGCCGCCGCGGCCGAGGCGCCCGCTCCGCGCGCCCGCCGCCGGGCCACCCGCAAGGCCACCGCTCCCGCCGGGAGCCCGCAGGCCGCTGAGGCTGTGACGGTCGCATCGGACTCCGGTGCCGCAGACGTTGCAGAGCCGGTCGTCGCAGAGCCGGTGGCCGAAGAGGCAGCACCGGCCCCGCGCCGTACCCGCCGTCGCGCATCCGCTCCCGCGGGTGCGCCGGAGGTCGTCGAGCCCGCCGAGGAGACCGCCGCTCCGGCCGAGGTCACCGAGGCCGTCGCCGCGGCCGAGGCGCCCGCTCCGCGGACCCGCCGCCGAGCCACCCGCAAGGCCACCGCTCCCGCCGGCGCTCCGCAGACGGCCGCACCGACCGCCGACGAGGCCGTCGAGACGCAGCCCGCGGTGGCCGCCGAACCGGAGAGGACCGAGGCCCCCGCGGCGACGGAAACCGCAGCCCCGCGCCGGGCGCGTCGCCGCGCGTCCGCGCCGGCCGGTGCGCCGAAGGCCGTCCAGGTGTCGGAAGACACCACTGCGCACGAGGCCGTGCAGACCGCGGCCCACGTCGCAGAGTCCGACGAAGAGGAGACCGCCGTGGCCGCTGTGAACGAGGAGCCCGCGCCGCGCCGTACCCGCCGCCGCGCATCAGCACCCGCCGGCACGCCCAAGGCCGAGGCCGAGGCCGCCGGGACCACCGAAGAGGTCCCGGCCGCCGAGACCGAGGAGCCGGCACCGCGCAGCCGCCGCCGGGCGACCCGTAAGGCGACTGCTCCCGCCGGTGCGCCGAAGGCGGCCGAGGAGGAGACCGCGGAGGCCGGCGAGAGCCTGCCCGAGAGCGCCGTCGCCCAGATCGCCGCCGACGAGGCCGAGGTGGCCGCCGCGGGGAAGGCGGCGACCCGCGGGCGTACGCGCCGCCGCGCGGTCTCGCCCGAGTTCACCGCGCAGCCGGCCGCCAAGGCGGAGCAGGCCGAGGAGGTAGAGGAAGCGCCCGCCCGTGGCCGTCGTGCCGGGCGGCCCGCGGTGCCCACCTTCCGGGCGCCGGTCTTCACCGAGCCGATGTTCCAGACTCCGGAGACGGCTGCCGCGGCTGCCGCGGCCACCGCCCCCGAGCCGGAGGAGGACGAGGAGGCCGTCGAGGCTCCCGTCGCGCAGGCCACCGCCCCCGAGCCCGCCGGACGTCGGCGCCGCCGCCGTCGGGGCGAGCCCGCCGAGCCGGTCGAGGCGCCCGCCGCCGAGGCCGCTCCGGCCGAGGACGAGACGGAGCCCGAGCAGGCGGAGGGCGCGGAGGACGAGGACCACGACGAGTACGAGGACCGTCCGTCGCGCCGCCGCCGGCGCGGAGGCCGTCGTCGTCGCCGTGGCGAGGCCGCCGACGCGGACGAGTCCGCGGAGGAGCCGTCCGAAGAAGCGGACACCGCTGCCGAGGAGGCCGACGAGGAGGCCGAGGAAGAGGACGAGTCGGAGACGCCGTCGGCCGCCGGTACCAGCAGCAGCCGTCGCCGCCGTCGTCGTCGCCGTCGCAGCGGTGACGCCGGTACGGAAGGCGAGCAGGGCACCGACGACCCGGAGCGCACGGTCGTCAAGGTCCGCGAGCCGCGCAAGAAGGAAGAGCCGAGCGACGAGGTCCAGTCCATCAAGGGCTCGACCCGTCTGGAGGCGAAGAAGCAGCGCCGCCGTGAGGGCCGCGAGCAGGGCCGCCGCCGCGTGCCGATCATCACCGAGGCGGAGTTCCTGGCGCGCCGCGAGGCCGTCGAGCGCGTCATGGTCGTCCGTCAGAGCGGCGAGCGCACCCAGATCGGCGTGCTCGAGGACAACGTGCTCGTCGAGCACTACGTCAACAAGGAGCAGGCCACCAGCTACGTCGGAAACGTCTACCTGGGCAAGGTGCAGAACGTTCTGCCGTCCATGGAGGCCGCGTTCGTCGACATCGGCAAGGGCCGCAACGCGGTCCTGTACGCCGGTGAGGTGAACTTCGAGGCGCTGGGCATGGCCAACGGCCCGCGCCGTATCGAGGCCGCCCTCAAGTCCGGCCAGTCGGTCCTGGTCCAGGTGACCAAGGACCCGATCGGTCACAAGGGCGCTCGGCTCACCAGCCAGGTGTCGCTGCCCGGCCGTTACCTGGTCTACGTGCCCGAGGGCTCGATGACCGGCATCAGCCGCAAGCTGCCCGACACCGAACGCGCCCGGCTGAAGACCATCCTCAAGAAGATCGTCCCCGAGGACGCGGGCGTCATCGTGCGCACCGCCGCCGAGGGCGCCAGCGAGGACGAGCTGCGCCGCGACGTCGAGCGTCTGCAGGCGCAGTGGGAGGACATCCAGAAGAAGGCGAAGAGCGGCAACGCGCCGACGCTGCTCTACGGCGAGCCGGACATGACCGTCCGTGTCGTCCGCGACATCTTCAACGAGGACTTCTCCAAGGTCGTCGTCAGCGGCGACGAGGCGTGGGAGACCATTTACGGCTACGTCTCGCACGTGGCGCCCGATCTCGTCGACCGGCTGCAGCGCTGGACCAGCGAGACCGACGTCTTCGCGGTCCACCGGATCGACGAGCAACTGATGAAGGCGCTTGACCGCAAGGTCTGGCTGCCGAGCGGCGGCTCGCTGGTGATCGACAAGACCGAGGCCATGATCGTGGTCGACGTCAACACCGGTAAGTTCACCGGCCAGGGCGGCAATCTCGAGGAGACCGTCACCAGGAACAACCTGGAGGCGGCCGAGGAGATCGTGCGCCAGCTGCGGCTGCGGGACCTCGGCGGCATCGTCGTCGTCGACTTCATCGACATGGTGCTGGAGTCCAACCGCGACCTGGTCATGCGCCGGTTGCTGGAGTGCCTGGGCCGTGACCGCACCAAGCACCAGGTCGCCGAAGTGACCTCGCTGGGCCTGGTCCAGATGACCCGTAAGCGGGTCGGCCAGGGCCTGCTGGAGTCCTTCTCCGAGACCTGCGTCCACTGCAACGGCCGCGGCGTGATCGTGCACATGGAGCAGCCGACGTCCCTCGGCGGCGGTGGCGGCAAGCGCTCGAAGAAGCGCGGCCGTGGCGGCGCGCAGGAGCAGGGCGAGGCTCAGCCGGAGACCACCGGCATCGAGACCGAGGCCGAGATCGAGACCGAGGAGGAGGTCGCCGCTGAGGTGGCCGCCCCCGCGGCGCTCGCCGAGCCCGCCTTCGTACCGGACGAGGAGCTGTACAGCAGCGCGGCCGAGGCCGAGGCGGCAGCCACGCGCGGGCGCGGCCGGCGGCGGGCGACCCGCAAGGTGTCGGCCCCGGCCGGTGCGCCGAAGCCCGTCGAGGTCACCGCGGAGCCGCAGGTCGAGGCCCCGGCTCCCGTGGCCGAGCCTGCCGCACCGGCGGAGGAGGCGGCCCCCACGGGTCGTGTCCGGCGCCGGGCCACTCGGAAGGTGTCCGCTCCGGCGGGTCCGCCGGTCACGTCGGAGCCGACCGTTCTGGAAACGACGGTCGAGGCGCCGGCCGAGCCGCAGCCCGAGGCGGTTTCCGCGCCCGTCGCAGAGGCGCCGGTCGTGGAGGAGGCGCCGGTCGCGGCTCCGCCGCGAGCGCGCCGCCGGGTGACCCGCAAGGTCACCGCCCCGGCTGGTTCGCCGTCGGGCGCGGAGGACGCGGCGATCGTCGTGCTCGCCACCGAGCCCAAGGCCGAGCCCCAGGCCGCTGAGCCCGAGGCGAAGGAGCCCAAGCCCGAAGAGGTCGAGGGCGAGGCTCCGGCAGCCAAGAAGGCGGCCCGCAAGACCGCCAAGAAGGCCACGGCGAAGAAGGCCGCCGCCAAGAAGACGACGGCCAAGAAGACGACGGCGAAGAAGACGACCGCGAAGAAGGTCTCCAAGAAGACCGCGGCTGCCGAGCAGGCCTCTGCTCCGGGAGTCTCCGCGAGCGCCCCTGAGGCGTAGGTCTCGGGTGCCGTGAGGGCACCGACGGTTGCGGCCCGCCCCTGGTTCTCCGGGGGCGGGCCGTGCTTGTGCGCAGGCGCGGTCCCACGGGCGGTACGCGGGCAGGGCAGACGCCAGAGGCATGCGAAGGGCCCGTTTCACCGGCCGACCGGTGAAACGGGCCCTGTGGTCCGCCGTGGACCGGTGCTCAGGTCTTTGCGGCGAGCCGCCGCAGCCGCCTGAGGACCGCTTTCACGATCGCGACCCGGCCCACGCGCAGCACGAGCCGGCTGCGACTGGCCGGCGCCGCGTACCGAAGAAGGCCGCCACGGAACCAGCGGGTGTTCTTGAGGTCGGACTGCGACGTGACCGGCTTGGACCAGGCGGAACCGCGCTGCGAGGGCAGCCACAGCGACACCGACCAGGAACCGGGGGCGAGGCCGTCGACCGAGACGTTTGCCTTGAAGCTGTTCGCACCGCTCGGCGTGACCGGGACGGTGAGGGTCCGGCCGCGTCCGCCGTCGAGCCGTACGGCGAGGGCGGAAACGGGCAGGGCCGCCAGCTTCCAGCTGCCCTCGACCTCGAGCTGCGAGGGGATCTCGGTGGACCAGCGCGTGCGTTCGACGTGCAGCTTGTCGGCCACCTTGTGCTTGTTCTCGCCGACGTCGAGGGTGAGGTTGTTGTAGGGCTGCGTGTAGTAGAGGGCGGCGGCGAAGTTCTCCTCGCCGTCGGCGACCACGTACGTCTCGGTCTTCTCACCGAAGCCGGGGAGACGCTTGTGGCCGAAACGAATCTCCTTGACGTAGTCCTGGATCCGTACGGCGACGAACACGTCCCACAGCCCCTTGGGGAGCCGGCCGCCGTCCACGGCCTTCGTCAGGTCGATCTCGGTGGAGAAGCCGGCCATGGGGTAGCTGTACTTCCCCCGGTCTTCCTTGGCACCGAGGTCGGGGGTGGCCACGGCGGTCGTCGGGAAGCGGTGCTCGACCTTGGTGTCGCGTTCGCGCAGCACCAGCTCGGTGGTGGCGTCCTCCTGCGGGAGGCCCCGCAGGTAGGCGTGTCCGGTCATGGCCAGCCGGCTGCCGTCGATCGTGACGGAGTCCAGCCGGTGACGGTCCTGGACGGCCTTCGTGACGTCGTAGATCTCGTCCGGGACACCGCGCTCGGGGTCGCGGAAGAACGGCAGCCGGGTGTAGGCGCGGTCGCCCTCGACGAGCACGTCGGGCTGGGTGCCGGCCGACCTGTGCCGACGGTCGACGTTCTCCAGCTCGATGGTCTCCTCGAGCATGTCGCGCAGGATCAGTTCGCAACGCAGCCGCGTGATGGCGTTGACCCTCGCCTTGAGCGAGTCCGGGTAGGAGCGCTTCAGCAGGGCGCGCAGCTCGTCGTAGTTCTTGCGCTGGAGCTCGGGGTCGCTCTCCCTGGCCAGGTGGATCAGCGCGTGGAACATGTCGACGGTCAGGTGACGGTTCATCAGTCCGTCGCGGTCGGGACCGGCCGGAACGTGCTTCTCGACCAGGTCGACCATCAGCTCCAGCACGCGGATGCGGACCTCTGCGCCGCGGGTGGAGGTGGTGGTGTTGCCGCCGTCGTCGCGCTTGACGATGTACAGGCAGTCGTAGTCGGCGACGACCGAGATGCCGTCCGCCTTCAGGTAGAGCATGCCGGTGAAGAGCTGGTCCTCCGCGGTCTTGTAGCCGAGCGGGAAGCGCAGCTTGTGCTTCTCGATCAGCTCGCGCCGGATCAGCTTCAGCGGGTTCAGCGTCCAGTACACCCGGGACTTGAAGACATCGGTGCGGGGCTGGTTGCGCAGAAACATCGAGCTGGGGGCGCCGCGGCCGTTGACGCCGACCATCTTGCCGAGCACGACGTCGGTCTTGTTCCTCTCGGCCATGGTGAACATGCGCTCGAGCGCCTCTTCGCCGAGGTAGTCGTCGGCGTCGAGGAAGAAGACGAACTTGCCGCGCGCGTGGTCCAGCCCCTTGTTGCGGGGGGCGGAGGGGCCGCCGGAGTTCTCCTGGTGGAACACCTGGAAGAGGCCGGGGTACTGCGCGGCAAACCGTTCCAGCTCCTCGCCGGTACCGTCGGTCGAGCCGTCGTTGACGGTGATGATCTCGATACGGTCCCGTCCGATGGACTGCTCCACCACGGACGTGAGCGTCTTCGTCAGATACGGCATGGCGTTGTAGGCGCCGATGATCACGGAGATGTCAGGCGTGGTCAAGGTCGATTCCGTTTCGCGTGCAGCCCGAGCGCTGGTCGCTGCACCGCAGCCCCCCCTGTCGACTCGACGGCCACTATTGAGGTGTTGAGAAAGTCCGCACCAATCCTACAAACCGCTTGATGCTGTGGAGACCGTGTGGCCATCACGGTTCTGTGACGGGACGTCCGGGGAAGGTTTGAGGTGCGGGGGAGCAGGCTCGGTTTGACCCGCCGGAGCCCGGTCCGTAACCTTGACCCTCGGCGTGTTTCCGTATGCGCCCACCCCTGAGCAACTCCCTCCCGGTCCTCCGGGAGAGGCCGCTTGTCCATTCGGATCATCCGGGCCCCGGCCCGCGTGAGCGGCTGGCATCAGAGGTTTCGTTCCGAGCGAGAGAGAGATCCGCGTGTACGCCATCGTGCGCAGCGGTGGTCGCCAGCACAAGGTTGCTGTCGGCGACATCGTTGAGGTTGACAAGATTTCCACTGCCCAGGTTGGCGACACGGTCGAGCTCTCGACCCTGCTCGTTGTCGACGGCGACGCCGTGACCAGCGACCCGTGGGTGCTGGCCGGTATCAAGGTCACGGCCGAGGTCGTGGACCACCACAAGGGCGCGAAGATCGACATCCTTCGCTACAAGAACAAGACCGGCTACCGCCGCCGCCAGGGTCACCGTCAGCAGTACACGGCGATCAAGGTCACCGGCATCCCCGCGGCTGCGAAGTAAGGGACTGAGGAGAGATGGCACACAAGAAGGGCGCATCGTCCACCCGGAACGGTCGCGACTCCAACGCTCAGCGGCTCGGCGTGAAGCGCTTCGGCGGTCAGGTCGTGCTCGCCGGTGAGATCCTGGTCCGCCAGCGCGGCACCCACTTCCACCCCGGCGCCGGTGTCGGCCGCGGTGGCGACGACACCCTGTTCGCGCTGCAGCCGGGTGCGGTGGAGTTCGGTACGCACCGTGGTCGCAAGGTCGTGAACATCGTTCCGGTCGCCTGACCGGAAATCTTCACGAGGGGCGGACCTCACTTCCCGTACGGGAAGCGGGTCCGCCTTTCGTGTGTTGAGAGACAGACATTTACGTACGTACGTCACACCGTTTACTGGAGGCACATCCATGACCACCTTCGTGGACCGCGTCGAGCTGCACGTCGCCGCGGGTAACGGAGGCCACGGCTGCGCCTCCGTTCACCGGGAGAAGTTCAAGCCGCTCGGCGGACCCGACGGCGGCAACGGCGGCCGTGGCGGTGACGTGATCCTGGTCGTCGACCAGTCCGTCACCACGCTCCTCGACTACCACCACAGCCCGCACCGCAAGGCCACCAACGGCAAGCCCGGTGAAGGCGGCAACCGCTCCGGCAAGGACGGACAGGACCTGGTCCTGCCGGTCCCGGACGGCACCGTCGTCCTCGACAAGCAGGGCAACGTCCTCGCCGACCTGGTGGGCCAGGGCACCACCTTCGTGGCCGCCGAGGGCGGCCGCGGCGGCCTCGGCAACGCCGCGCTCGCCTCCGCCCGCCGCAAGGCCCCCGGCTTCGCGCTGCTGGGCGTGCCCGGTCAGTCCGGCGACGTGGTGCTCGAGCTCAAGACCGTCGCCGACGTCGCACTCGTGGGTTACCCGAGCGCCGGCAAGTCGTCGCTGATCTCCGTGCTCAGCGCCGCCAAGCCGAAGATCGCGGACTACCCGTTCACCACGCTGGTGCCGAACCTGGGTGTCGTCACCGCGGGCTCCACGGTGTACACCATCGCGGACGTCCCCGGCCTCATCCCCGGCGCCAGCCAGGGCCGTGGCCTGGGCCTCGAGTTCCTGCGGCACGTCGAGCGCTGCTCGGTCCTGGTGCACGTCCTCGACACCGCGACGCTGGAGTCCGACCGTGACCCCGTCTCCGACCTCGACGTCATCGAGGAGGAGCTGCGGCAGTACGGCGGCCTGGAGGACCGGCCGCGGCTCGTCGTCCTCAACAAGGTCGACATCCCCGACGGCCAGGACCTCGCCGACATGATCCGCCCGGACCTGGAGGCGCGCGGCTACCGCGTGTTCGAGGTTTCCGCGGTGGCGCACAAGGGCCTGAAGGAGCTGTCCTTCGCCCTGGCCGAGATCGTCGCCGAGGCGCGTGCCGCCAAGCCGGTGGAGGAGGCGACCCGCATCGTCATCCGCCCCAAGGCGGTCGACGACGCGGGCTTCACGGTCACCCCGGAGGAGGACGGCCTCTTCCGCGTGCGCGGCGAGAAGCCGGAGCGCTGGGTGCGCCAGACCGACTTCAACAACGACGAGGCCGTCGGCTACCTCGCAGACCGCCTCGCCCGCCTCGGCGTCGAGGACCAGCTGATGAAGGCCGGCGCACGCGTGGGCGACGGCGTCGCAATCGGCCCCGAGGACGACGCGGTCGTCTTCGACTGGGAGCCGACGGTGATGGCAGGCGCGGAGATGCTCGGCCGCCGCGGCGAGGACCACCGCTTCGACGCGCCGCGTCCTGCTGCGCAGCGGCGGCGGGACCGTGATGCGGAGCGTGACGAGGCGGAGAAGGAGTTCGAGGGTTTCGACCCGTTCTAGCCCGGCGCTCTCCGGCGCGGTGGCTCGGCCGGTCCCGGGTCGTCGGGCGGAGTCCGGCGCAGCCGCCCGAAGCCCGGCGACCCGTCCGGCGCGGCGCCTGGCCGGGACCGGTCCGGAGGAGCGTGACCCCGCCTGTGGGGCGAGACCCGAGAGGGTGCCCGCCCCACAGGCGGGGTCTTCTTGTTGCCCGGAGCGCGCAACCCGGCGCCCGGCTCTTCCGTCAGACATGGTTGAAGGCGGGCGTTCACCCGGAATCGATGCAACCTTGGTCGAGTGGGTGATATCCGGCATACCGTGAATCGTGGGGCCGGGCTGCCTCGTCAGGACCCGAGCCGTCGAGACCTGTGAACGGAGCGCCGATGAAGATCTCCTTCCTCATCCACACCATTTACGGAATCGGCGGCACGATCCGAACGACGCTGAATCTGGCCGAGGAGCTGGCGAACCGCCACGAGGTCGAGATCGTCTCCGTCTTCCGGCACCGGGACGACTCCGCGTTCGCGCTGGACCCGCGCATCACCGTCGTACCGATGCTGGACACCAGGCAGGGCAGCGCCGACAGACGGGACCCCCTCTTCGCCGAGCCGGCCGTCGCGTTCCCGCGGGCGGAGGCCCGGTACAAGGAGTACAGCAAGCTCACCGACGAACGCGTCCGCGCCCACTACGCAGTCTCCGACGCCGACGTGGTCATCGGCACCCGGCCCGGTCTGGTCGCGTACGTCGCCCGGTTCGCCCCGCCCACCGCCGTGCGCGTCGGCCAGGAGCACATGACGCACAACCATCACCGGGCGGCCCTTCGGGAGGAGATGTACGAGCATCTCGACGTCCTCGACGCCTTCGTGACCGTCTCGGAGGGTGACGCCCAGGTCTGGCGGGAGAAGATGCCGCTGCCCACGACCCGTGTGCTCGCCATCCCCAACAGCGTCCCCGAGCCTTCTGTGGCTCCGTCCGACGGCACGGGCAGGACCGTCGTCGCGGCGGGGCGGCTGGCCGCGGAGAAGCAGTACGACGTGCTGGTGGATGCCTTCGCCGAGGTCGCGGCGGTTCGCCCCGACTGGTCACTGCGCATCTACGGCTCCGGCGACCAGCGCGACCGGCTCCGCGCCCGCATCGACGCGCTCGGCCTGTACAACGCCGTCCACCTCATGGGCCCGCACTCGCCGATCGAGCCCGAATGGGCCAAGGGCGCCATCGCCGCCTCGACTTCGCGGCACGAGTCGTTCGGCATGACCCTCGTGGAGGCCATGCGCTGCGGGGTCCCGATGGTCAGCACCGACTGCGACTACGGGCCGCGCGAGATCATTCAGGACGGCGTCGACGGGCTGCTCGTGCCGGTCGGCGACGTGCGGGCGGTGGCCCGCGCGCTGCTGCGCCTCATCGACGACGAGGACCTGCGGCGCAGCATGGCCGCCGCTGCCGTGCGCAACGCGCGCCGCTTCGACCCGGGCGTGGTGACCAAGCAGTACGAGGCGCTCTTCGACGAGCTGGCCGCGGAAGCGGCCCAGCGGGTCGACATCCCGGGGATCACCCCGGTCGCGGACTGCACCGTCGCCCCGGACGGCTCGCTCGACGTCACCCTGGCCGCCCCGCTGCCCAAGGGCTTCGAGCGGGGCGCCCGGCTGGTGTGCACCCGTACCGGCGCGCACACCGAGATGCGGACGTACGACTTCGACGCCCGCGGCTCCGCGACGGTCCCGGCAGGCGAGGCGTTCTCCGAGGGCGTGTGGAACGTCTTCATGGAGCCGGTGGAGTTCGGCTCCCGCGGGCGCGTGTCGGCTCGTGTGGTCGACCAGCGCGGCGCGCTGCACGCCGCGGAGCGGCTCACCCCCGGCGGGGCCGTGCGCAACCTCGTGCCGTACGAGGACAAGGCCAAGGGCGGCGCGCTGATGCTGCGCGCCTGGCACCGTCCGATCCACGCAGAGGCGGCGGACGTCCAGGTGGAGGGCGCGAAGGTGACCCTGTCCGGCAGGCTGCTCGGCCCGGCGGCGTTCACCTGTGAGCCGACTCTGGTGCTGCGCCGCCGCGGCAGGCCCTCCGACGAGATCGTCTTTCCGGGCGTGCGGGTCGGCGAGGACGGGTTCCGCTTCACCTTCTCCTCGAGGGTGCCCGCCGCGTCGCAGATCACCTCGCACGACGTCTGGGACGCATTCGTCCGCCATTCGCCCGACGCCCCGCCCGTCAGGATCGGTCGCCTGCTGGACGACGTCGTGACGAAGCAGCAGATCTATGTCTATCCCCATACGGTGATGGCGAAAAAGCGCCAGGACAGTGTGGCCCGTGCCGTCGCCAAGCGGGTGCTGGGCAGACCGCGCAGAAAGGTACGCGTGCGCGTCTACTACACGCTCTCCAACGACGTCGCACTCAATGTGGTGGACCTGTAGCAGCGCCATGTCCCGCTCATGGGTGGTTCACGCCACTCGGATGTGTGGTGTCTGTCACTCGCCATGGCCCGTCCGGTACCGTCGAACCCCCCTGATCGCACGGTGAACAGGAGGTTTCTCCATGCCGTGGGGCGGGCGTCACCCGCCTTGCGGGACGGTAACGGAGAGTGCAACCATCAGTTCCGTCCCCCAGCCCTCGCAAGGTAGGTCGTCTGTGTCTGTGCAGCACATAGCCAAACCCCGAACCACAGCTGTCGTGCTCGCCGGTGGAACCGGTCAGCGCGTGGGCCTGTCGATCCCCAAGCAGCTGCTGAAGATCGCAGGCAAGGCGGTCATCGAGCACACTCTGTCGATCTTCGAGCAGGCGGACTCCATCGACGACGTCATCGTGCTGATGGCGCCCGGCTACGTCCCCGACGTCGAGAAGATCGTCGCGAAGGCGGGGCTGACCAAGGTCACCAGGGTCATCGAGGGCGGTTCGACACGCAACGAGACCACCGAGCGCGCCATCGCCGCGCTGGGCGAGGGGCTGGCCGAGGGCGAGGACCGCAACGTCCTGTTCCACGACGCCGTGCGTCCGCTGCTCTCCGAGCGGGTCATCAAGGACTGCGTGGACGCGCTGGACCGCTACCAGGCCGTCGACGTCGCCATCCCGTCCGCGGACACGATCATCGTGACCCGCACCCACGGCGAGGACGGCGAGTTCATCACCGACGTCCCGGACCGCTCCCGGCTGCGCCGCGGCCAGACGCCGCAGGCCTTCAAGCTCTCCACCATCCGCCGGGCCTACGAGGTCGCCGCCGGCGACCCGAACTTCCAGGCCACCGACGACTGCTCGGTCGTGCTCAAGTACCTGCCGGACGTGCCGATCTACGTCGTCGCGGGTGACGAGTACAACATGAAGGTCACCCAGCCGGTCGACGTCTTCATCGCCGACAAGCTCTTCCAGCTCGCCTCCACGGCGGCCCCGCGCCAGGCCGACGAGGCCGCCTACCGCGAGCTGCTCGCCGGCAAGACCCTCGTCGTCTTCGGCGGCTCGTACGGCATCGGCGCGGACATCGCCTCGCTCGCCGAGTCCTACGGCGCCAAGGTGTACGCGCTGGGCCGCTCCACCACCGGCACCCACGTCGAGAACCCGGAGCACGTCGACGACGCCCTCTCCAAGGCGTACGCGGAGAGCGGCCGTATCGACTACGTGATCAACACCGCGGGTGTGCTGCGCATCGGCAAGCTGGCGGAGACGGACAACGCGACCATCCAGGAAGCGCTGAACGTCAATTACCTGGCACCGGTCCAGATCGCCCGGGCCTCGCACAAGTACCTCGCGGAGACCAAGGGCCAGCTGCTGCTCTACACATCCAGCAGTTACACCCGCGGTCGCGCCGAATACAGCCTCTACTCCTCCACCAAGGCCGCCATGGTGAACCTCACTCAGGCCCTGTCGGACGAGTGGGCCGGCGACGGCATCCGCGTGAACTGCGTGAACCCGGAGCGCACCGCGACCCCGATGCGCACCAAGGCGTTCGGCGCCGAGCCCGCCGGTTCGCTGCTGTCGTCGGAGGCCGTGGCACGTACCTCCCTCGACGTGTTGCTGTCCGAGCTGACCGGCCACGTCATCGACGTCCGCCAGCAGGACCCGACCCGTGGCGCGTCGGAGGCCTCTGGCTTCGAGCAGGCTCTGGCGTCCGTGCTGGACCGTCAGGAAGATGTGTAATACTTCTGGACATTCGAACATTCGGGCCTCTGTAGTCGCCGTTCAGCGCACTGCGGGGGCCCGAGTCCGTGGAGCGCGTTCTTCACACGTCCTTCGCATGGCATCTCGCAAGGCAAACAGTCGGTACCCCCTGGAGCAGGTTCTTCCGTGATTTCCAAAGCCATTCGTATGGCTCGCGTGGGCAGCGGATCAGAGCTGGCCGCCGCACTCCTTCTGATGCTGGGATTCCCCTGTGTCATGGTCGCGGCGATAATTCCCAATCTCTGGTTCTTCGCCGTGGCCGTCGCCGTGACGTATCTGTCGGACCAGTTCCTGCATCAGCGGTCCAGCTATCTGGTCAACAGACTCGCCAAGGTCCGTGCGGGTCTGTCGATCCGGTTCCTCGTCCGCCAGCTGCTGCTGGTGCTGCTGCTGGCCCGCATGGGCTACGCGGAGGAAGCCGTCTTCTATGTGACGGTCGCCTGCCTCCTCGGCTTCTACGGCCTCCAGGCCCCGCACGGCGCGATGGTCACGCTGATCCGGCTGCGCCGCAAACTGCCCGTGGTCACGCGCAACATCGACCTGAGCGGTGTGCGCATCCCGGACGCGCCGCCGCGTTGGCTGCTGGACCGCTCCGCCGAGAAGATGCTCCACCTCGACGTCTTCTCCTTCATCGGCGTGCTGATCGCGATCGCCACCGACGCGAACGTCTTCGCCTACGCCGGCCTCGGTCTCACCGTGGGGCTCGCGCTCGTCTACCTGGCGATGCTCCTGCCCCACCTGCGTCCGGGACGTCTCGTGGCGTCGCCGGACCAGGTGCTCGCGGGCGTCGACGCGTGGCTGCGCGAGTACAAGCCGACCGTGATGCTGTACTTCTCCGGCTCCAAGGAGTCGGCGTACCAGGTCAACATGTGGCTCGAGACCATGGCGAAGGTCAACGGCCGGCCGTTGATCTTCCTGCGTGAGCGCAACATCGTGCCCCAGCTCGGCACCACCTCCGTGCCGGTCGTCTGCGTGCCCGGCGGTGTGCACCTGATGAACCTGGACCTGTCGACCGTGCGCGTCGCGCTCTACGCGGCCAATGTCGGCAAGAACATCCACATGCTGCGTGTGCCGACCATGAAGCACGTCTTCATCGGCCACGGCGACAGCGACAAGCTGGCCAGCGTCAACCCGTACAGCAAGGTCTACGACGAGGTCTGGACGGCCGGCCGGGCCGGCCGCGACCGGTACGCCCTGGCCGACGTGGGCGTGCGCAGCGAGGACATCGTCGAGGTGGGCCGCCCCCAGCTCGCCCCCATCAAGCCCTGGACGGGCGCGCCGCAGAAGCCCATCCCGACGGTGCTCTACGCCCCCACCTGGGAGGGCTGGGACGACAACCCCGGCAACACCTCGCTGCTGCTGGCCGGCGAGAACATTGTCAAGCGGCTGCTGAACGCGGAGCAGCCGGTGCGGGTGCTCTACAAGCCGCACCCGTTCACCGGCACCCGCAGCGCCAAGGCGAAGGCCGTCGACGCCCGGATCACAGAGATGATCGAGCAGGCCGCCGCCGCCCGCGCGAGCGAGCCGCGGTGGGTGGAGGAAGCCGCCGCGCACGCCGCGGACCAGGCTGCCGCCCGCGCCGAACTGCAGCGCATCGAGGCGCGTCTCGCCGAGCTGTCGGGCGCGTCCAGCATCGCCAGGGACGAGGCGGAAGAGGCCCGCGACTCGATCGCCGACCCCGCGCGCGAGGCCGAGATCGTATCGCTCAAGAACGAGTGGAACGCCGCGTACTGGCGGTCCTTCGGCTGGTGGGAGCACAAGGTCATCACCGGCCCCGAGCCCCGGCTGTACGACTGCTTCAACGAGTCGGACGGCATGGTCTCCGACATCTCCAGCGTGGTCTCCGACTACATCGCCAGCGGCAAGCCGTACGCGGTCACCGACTCCGCGGGCCTGGGCGAGGCGGAGTTCAGGCGCCAGAACACGGCCGTACGCGCCGCGGTGATCCTGTCCAACAGCGCCGCCGAGCTCGACGAGCTGCTGCCGGCCGTCACCGACCGCGCCCGGGACACGCGCGCCGAGGCACGGCACGAGCTCAAGGAGTACCTGCTCGGACCGGACGAGCCGACCTCCATGGAGCAGTTCGACGCGGCGGTCCAGGCACTGGCCGCCAAGGCGGAGGCGCGCAACGTGGGCCTGCAGCAGCGGCTCGCGGTGGAGCCCGAGCAGGCGCCGGGTCTGGACGACTCGACCGTCAGCGGCTGACGCGGGCGGTTCGCACAGCAGCACAGAGCACAGACGGCCTGGCGGCGTCCCTTGCGGGGGCGCCGCCAGGCCCTTTGCCGTCCAGGGCGGCTCAGACGCCCAAGTCTGTGAACTCCGGCGGCCAAGCGCGCAACAAGGGACCCTTTTGCCCGGAGAGTCGCTCGATGCAATCTTTGCGGCGATCGGGTTGTCTTGTGTCTCTATGAGTGACCATCCTGTGCCCGACGTCACGGTTGTCGTTGGAGCCTACGAAGCCATGCCGTACCTGGTCCGGTGCCTCGAGTCGGTGGAGTCGCAGACCCTGGGCGCCGACCGCATCGAGCTCGTCGCCGTCGACGACGGGTCGACCGACGGCACGGGGGAGTATCTGGAGGAGTTCGCCGCCAGGTCCAAGATCCCCACTCGTGTGGTGCACCAGCCCAACTCCGGCGGCCCCAGCGGCCCGCGCAACGTCGGCCTGGGCCTCGCCCGGGGCCGCTACGTCTTCTTCCTCGACGCCGACGACTACTTCGGCGACGAGGCGCTCGAGCGGATGGTCGCCATGGCGGACCGCGCCGGGACGGACGTCGTGCTCGGCAGGATGGCCGGCGTGGGCCGCGGGGTGCCCCGGTCGATGTTCACCCGCACCCTGGAACACGCCGAGGTGCACACCTCCCGGGTGATCTACGCGCTCAGCGCCCAGAAGCTGTTCCGGCGCTCGCTGCTCTCCCGGCTGGACCTGCGGTTCGACGAGACCCTGGCGACCGGTGAGGACGCTCTCTTCACCATGGAGGCGTACCTCTGCGGCAACGGAGTCTCGGTCGTCGCCGACTACGACTGCTACTACCTCGTGGGCCGCGAGGACGGCAAACACGCGACCCGCAGAGGCGACTACGCCACCCGCTTCGAGGCGATCCACGCCCTGATGCGGCTGATCGCACGGCTCGAGCCGCCGGGCCGGAAGCGGGACCTGCTGATGGTCAGGCCCTTCACGGTGGGACTGCTGCAGCAGTTCGGGCCCGGGCTGCTGCGGCAGCCGGAGGCCGACCGGCGCCGCAAGATGGAGCTCGCCGCCCCGATGACCGAGGCGTACTGGACCGAGGGAGTCGCCGCCCAGATGAAGGTCGGCGAGCGGCTGGTCCTCACCTGCGTCGCCATGGGCCGGCTCGACCTGCTCCAGGAAATGCTGGAGTTCACCGCGCGGGGCACCGCGCCGGAGGTCGTCCACCTGGGGCGCGCGGCACGTCCGCACCTCGCCCATCCGCACTTCCAGGACCGCCGCACGGGCATCCCCGACAGCGTCTACGCCGTGACCGTGCCCGACTGGTCGGGCGACCGGCGCGTGTTGCCGCCGAAGCCGAGACCGCCTTTCGCGCGGCGCGCGGTGAACGGGATCCGCAGACGGGTGCGGCGGTTGCACGGGAAGGTGCGATCCGGAAAGAGGAAAGCAGAACGTGGGACGTAGGTAACATCGAGGTGCCGGTGCGGAATCCGCTCGGGGAACACTTTTCCGACTCTAGGGCAGGGACAGTGAAGGCACTCGTACTTTCCGGAGGAGCAGGAACACGGCTCCGTCCCATTACGCACACCTCGGCCAAGCAATTGGTCCCCGTCGCGAACAAGCCGGTGCTCTTCTACGGCCTGGAGGCGATTGCCGAGGCCGGGATCATCGATGTGGGCGTCATCGTGGGCGACACGGCGGAGGAGATCCGAGAAGCAGTCGGGGACGGTTCCCGTTTCGGTGTGAAGATCACATATATTCCCCAGGAGAAGCCACTCGGCCTCGCGCACGCGGTTGCCATTTCCAGAGACTTCCTCGGTGAAGATGATTTTGTGATGTATCTCGGCGACAACTTCATCGTCGGCGGCATCACCGGTCTCGTCGACGAATTCCGCGCCGAACGGCCCGACGCGCAGATTCTGCTCACGAAGGTTCCCGACCCGACCTCTTTCGGTGTCGCGGAACTCGACGGCAACGGCCGCGTGGTGGGTCTCGAGGAGAAGCCGAAGGAACCGAAGAGCGACCTGGCACTCGTCGGCGTCTACCTCTTCACCCCCGCCATCCACGAGGCCGTCCGCTCCATCGAGCCGTCCTGGCGCGGCGAGTTGGAGATCACGCACGCCATCCAGTGGCTCATCGACCAGCAGCGGGACGTCCGGTCCACGACCATCGCGGGCTACTGGAAGGACACCGGCAACGTCACCGACATGCTCGAGGTCAACCGCTCGGTGCTGGAGGTCATGGACGCGGGGGACGAGGGATCCGTCGACGACAGCAGCGAGATCATCGGCCGGGTCCGTATCGAGGAGGGTGCGCGCATCAGTCGGAGCCGGATCGTCGGGCCCGCCATCATCGGCGCCGACACGGTCATCAAAGACTCGTACGTCGGTCCGTTCACCTCCGTCTCGGAGGGCTGCCGGATCGAGGACAGTGAGATCGAGTACTCGATCGTTCTGCGCGGAGCGTCGATCACAGGAGTGCGGCGCATCGAGGCCTCGCTGATCGGCCGGGACGTCGAGGTCACCCCGGCCCCCCGCAATCCCGCCTCCCACCGACTCGTGCTCGGCGACCACAGCAAGGTGCAGATCTCCTCATGACAACCAAGATCCTGGTGACCGGTGGCGCCGGTTTCATCGGTTCCCACTACGTCCGCACGGTGCTCGGCCCAGAAGGCCCGGGCGACGTGGGCGTCACCGTGCTGGACAAGCTCACCTACGCGGGCAACCCGGCCAACCTCGACGAGGTCCGCGACCATCCGGGCTTCGACTTCGTGCAGGGCGACATCTGCGATCCCGAACTCGTCGGGAAGCTGATGGCGGAGCACGACCAGGTCGTGCACTTCGCGGCTGAGTCGCACGTGGACCGTTCCATCGACGGCGGCGCCGAGTTCGTCCGCACCAACGTCGTCGGCACCCATACGCTGGTCGACGCCGCCCATCGGGCCGGCGTGCGGACCTTCGTGCACATCTCCACCGACGAGGTCTACGGCTCGATCGACAACGGCTCGTGGCCCGAGACACATCCGCTCGAGCCCAACTCGCCCTATTCGTCGGCCAAGGCGTCCAGCGACCTGATCGCGCTGTCCTACCACCGCACCCACGGACTGGACGTCCGGGTCACCCGCTGCTCCAACAACTACGGGCACCACCACTTCCCTGAGAAGGTCGTCCCGCTGTTCATCACCAACCTGCTGGACGGCAAGAAGGTGCCTCTCTACGGCGACGGCGGCAACGTCCGCGACTGGCTCCACATCGACGACCACGTCCAGGGCATCGAACTGGTCCGCACCAAGGGCCGGCCGGGCCAGATCTACAACATCGGCGGCGGCACCGAACTGTCCAACAAGGAACTCACCGGTCTGTTGCTCGAGGCGTGCGGAGCCGACTGGGACACCTCCGTGGAGTACGTCACCGACCGCAAGGGCCACGACCGGCGCTACTCGGTCGATTGCACCAAGATCCGCGCGGAGCTCGGCTACGAGCCGCGCAAGGACTTCGCGACCGGACTCGCGGAGACGGTGCGGTGGTACCGCGAGAACCGCGCCTGGTGGGAGCCACTGAAGGAGCGTGCGGCGCTGTGAGCACCTGGCTCGTCACGGGCGCCGGCGGCATGCTCGGCCGGGACGTCCTCTGTCGGTTGGCGGTCGACGGCCTCCCCGCTGTGGGTGCCGCTCGTGCGGACCTCGACATCACCGACCCGGACGGCGTGCGCTCCGCCATGGCGGCGCACCAGCCCGACGTGGTCGTGAACTGCGCCTCCTGGACGGACGTCGACGGCGCGGAGGAGCACGAGGACGCCGCCCTCGCCGTCAACGGCACGGGTCCACGGGTCCTGGCCGAGGCCTGCAAGGAGAGCGGCACGGTGCTGCTGCACATCTCCACCGACTACGTCTTCGCGGGCGACGCCGTCCGGCCCTACGCGGAGGACGCTCCCACCGCGCCGCGCAGCGCCTACGGGCGCACCAAACTGGCAGGGGAGCGGGCGGTGCTCGACCTCCTGCCGGAGACCGGCCATGTGGTCCGTACGGCCTGGCTGTACGGGGTCGGCGGCCAGAACTTCGTCCGTACCATGATCAGGCTGGAGGGCGTCAGAGACACCCTCGATGTCGTCGACGACCAGCGCGGACAGCCGACGTGGACCGCGGACCTCGCCGGACTGCTCGTGCGGCTGGGGCTGGGCGCGCTGGCCGGGACCGTGCCGGCGGGCGTCCACCACGGCACCAGCCGCGGCGAGACGACCTGGTACGAATTCACCCGGGAGATCTTCCGGCTGCTCGGCGCCGACCCCGGCCGGGTGCGCCGGACGACCAGTGACGCGTTCGTCCGGCCCGCGCCCCGCCCTTCGTACAGCGTGCTCGGGCACAAGGGCTGGCAGGGCACTGACATCGAACCCATTCGCGACTGGCGGGAGGCGCTCGCAGAGGCGTTCCCCGCACTGCTCGCAGCGGAGCGCGGAACGGGTGCTACCGGCGGGTAGACATTTACGTATGGCCTGCGTACACGCTAACTTCGCTGGGAATCAATCAATTTGATTCCCAGCGAAGGGCTCCACCGGTGGACCGCCACGGCTTCCTGCGTCAGCTGCACCGCATCTACAAACCCCGCAACTATCTGGAGATCGGGGTCAACGACGGGCGCAGTCTGGCACTGTCCCGCGTTCCTTCCGTCGCGATCGACCCCGCATTCCGGGTCGTGACGAGCATCAGTTGCGATGTGCATCTGGTCCGGGCCACCAGCGACGACTTCTTCGCCCGCAAGGACCCACTGGTTCATCTGCGGACGGGCCGCAATCCATTTCGCGCTCTCGCCCGCAGGGATCCGATGAACGTGCTGGGCGGCGAGCCGAAACTGGAGCTGTCGTTCATCGACGGCATGCACCTCTTCGAGTTCGCGCTGCGCGACTTCATGAACGTCGAGCGGCATTCCCGCTGGTCGAGCGTGATCGTGCTCGACGACATGCTGCCGAGGAACGTCGACGAGGCCGCGCGGGACCGGCACACCAAATTCTGGGCCGGCGACGTCTACAAGGTCGCCCAGGTATTGCGGAAGTACCGGCCGGACCTCGTTGTCGTCGAGGTGGACACCGCCCCGACGGGCGTGCTGGCCGTCTTCGGCGCCAACCCGGAGAGCACCGTCCTCAAGGACGCGTACGACAAGATCATCGAGGATTTTGTCGTACCGGACCCGCAGGATGTCCCGGACGAGGTGCTCGTCCGGAAGAACGCCGTCCAGCCCGAGGCGCTGCTGGGCGCCGACTTCTGGCCCGGCCTGATCAGGGCGCGAGCCTTGCGCCGCCCACGCGCGGCTTTCGCGCCCGTGCGCAGGAGCCTCGAGAAGCTCACCGGCTGAGGGGTCTCGTCACCGGCTGAGCGGTCGCAGCGAACGCCCCAGGTCCAGCGGATTCTGGGGCGTCCTCGTGCCGTGGGGCGTTCTCGTGTCTCAGCCCCGCGCGCGCAGCTGGGTGTCGAAGGCCGCGCAGTCCTCGTACCGCGGCAGCAGCCCCCGGCGCTCCGCCTCCGCGAGAGACGGCGCCTCGGCGTCCTTGTCGGACAGCAGCGGGGTGACGCCCGCCGGCCACTCGATGCCGAGATCCGGGTCGAGGGGGTGGATACCGTGCTCACGTTCAGGGGCGTAACCGGTGGAGCAGAGGTAGACAACCGTGGCGTCGTCCGTCAGGGCCATGAAGGCGTGGCCGAGGCCCTCGGACAGATAGACGCTGTGGTGGTCCACGTCGTCCAGCCGGACCGCCTCCCACTGCCCGAACGTCGCAGAGCCGACCCTGATGTCCACGACGACGTCCAGGACGGTGCCCCGGACGCACTTGACGTACTTGGCCTGGCTCGGCGGGACGTCGGCGAAGTGGACGCCGCGGAGCGTGCCGCGGCTGGAGACCGAGCAGTTGGCCTGGGCCAGGCGCAGGCGATGGCCCGCGGACTCGACGAAGTCCGGTTCCCTGAACCACTCGTGGAAGCTTCCCCGGCTGTCCTGGAAGACCTTCGGCTCATGCACCCATGCACCGGTGATGGAGAGCTGCCGCATGTGATCACGTCCTCGTTCCGGTCACGTATCGGAAGCCGACCCGGCGGATCGGCCGGGCGTGTCGGCCGCGCGGGTCGGCGGGGTGGAGCGGCCGGTCGGTCCGGCCGCAGGGGCCGGCCCGAGCCGGGGCGGCTCGGGCGGGTCAGCCGAGCAGCTTTGCCGCGAACCGGCGCACCTTCTTGCGGCCGGCCGACGGCAGCCGGCGGACGACCGGTCCGGCAACGGCCCGCGCGGCAGCGCGCAGCTTCGCCCGGCGTCGCTGCGCGGTGATCTTCCGCAGCAGCCCGGGATCGGGCGCGGCGAGGCTGTCGTCCAGCCGGATACGGCCGTTGCCGTCCACGTCCGCCGTGCACAGAGGCAGGGGACGGTCCTTGTCGCCGTCGAGCCGCACACCGAGCTGCCAGGTGCCCGCCGGGGCGCCCTCGACCTGACGCGGCACGGCCAGATGGGCGCGGCCCTGCGCCGGACGGAGGGCGCACGAGAACGAGTGCACCACCGAGGTCTCCAGAGCCTCGGACGCCGCCGGGCCGGCCGCCGCGTCGGACGGTTTGCTGAGCACCACTTCGACCATGGCGGGAGCGGTGCTGCCCGTGGTGAAGAGGTCGAGCCGCAGTTGTGGCGATCGCCCGGGCATACGCAGTACGGGACGTCCCTCCAGATACGGGACGACCTTCTTGCCGCGGCGCGCGACATCCAGCGTGAGATTGCTGTGCGTGTCCGTGAAGTACGGGATGACCGGCCGGGCGGGCGAGGACAGCAGCGCCGGGAAGCACTGGTCGTCGACGTGCTCCTCGCGGTCGGCGCCCAGCCGCACCCTGCGGACGAGGCCGAGGCCTCGGACCGTCACCCAGGCGTCCCAGAAGCCGCGCGGCAGGCTGCCACGGCCCTTGCGGCCGCCTTCGGAAGCCAGTCGGCCCGTGCCGCGCTGCACGATCTCGCAGGTCCCGTCCTCCTCGTCCAGCATCTCCACCCGTGCCTTGAACGTGGCAGGGCAGGGCCACTCGACCGCCTTGTCGCGGTCGCGCAGTGCCAGCTCGGCCTTGAAGCCGCCGAGGTCGTCGGTGATCTCGAGAAGGGCGCCGTCGGGCAGGAAGCGGGAGGTGATGTCCGGATGGACGTACAGCCGCTCGTCACGGCGCAGCAGCTTGAGCGGCAGCCGCTGCTCGCCGTGTACGAGGCGTACGGCGAGGGTCAGGGCGATCCGGCCGTCGGCCTCCCAGGCGACGTTCTCGAGTCGCACCGCGCCCTTCACGGACGAGGCCAGCCCGGCGAGCCGGACCAGCCCCTGCGCGTTGTTCTCGCGCAGCAGGGTCGAGCGCATCCGCAGCATCGGGCCGAGTCCGTTGTGCACGGAGTCGCCCATGAACTCCAGGGCGAGGGGCCGTACCGCCTCGACCATCTCGCGCAGATAGTCGTCGTCGTACTTCAGCACCGCCGGTTCGCTGAGGCGGCCGAGCATCTCCACACGGTAGAAGCGGCGCAGCACCCGGTCCCGGAGAGGGCCCGGCTCGGTGCTGGCGACGACGACCTCGAGCACCTCGCGGAGGTTGCCGTAGTAACCCGCGGGGACGAGCTTGGCCGACCCGGCGTTCTTGCCGTCGTCCCGCTTGGAGTAGTGGTAGCAGGTGTACGTGCCGAGGATGGAGACGACCTGTGCGGGGAAGTACGCCTTCATCATGTACAGCTGGTCCTCGAGGCGGCGCTTGCCCTCGGGGTAGGCGATGCCGTGCTCGCGCAGGAACTCGGTGCGGAACATCTTGTGCGGCGTGAGGCTGTCGAACAGCGGCGCGTTCTGCAGCGTGCACTTCTCGCGGTTCGTGCGGAAGACGCCGTGCGGCACCCCCCGGAAGTTGCTGGCCACCTTGCCGATGACGATGTCGGAGCCGTTGCGGTGACCCATGTCGTAGAGACGGCGCAGTGCGTCGGTCCCCAGGTGGTCGTCCTGGTCGAGGAACTGGACGTACTCACCCCTGGCCTCGGCGACTCCGATGTTCCGTGGCTTGCCCGGCCAGCCCGAATTCGGAATGTGAATCACTCGGAAGTGTGGGTGCTGTGCCGCCAGCTTGTCGAGGCGCTCCGGCGTGTCGTCGGTGGACCCGTCGTCGACGAACACGACCTCGAACTCCTCGGCGGGCAAGGTCTGGCCGAGGAGGGAGTCAATGCAGGGATCGATGTACTTTCCGGGGTTGTACACCGGGATGACGACACTCACTTTGACCGACACGACTGTGCCCCGTCTCTTGTGGGAACCGGAGTCGAAGATGTGGGGCAGGAGGCAGGCGCGCGCCGACGTGATCGCGGGGGCCACCGCCCACCAGCACCCTATCGGTTGTCCGGAACGTGCACTTCGCATGCGACACAACTCGTGCTAAGGGTGAGCCCCTTTGGCGCCACCCGGACACGTGCAGACGGCACCGAGTTCGCGGCCGTGGCCGGAAGCCGCTGTCCACCGAACGGAATGCCCGCGCAGGCGGCGCGCGCCCTGGCATACATTCGGCCTTGTGACAGAGGAGCGGCAGAGCGTGGCAGGACAGACCCCCGACGACACCCCGGGGCACGGCGCAGGGCAGGGGACGCGACAAGCGGCGGCGCGCGCGGCGGGGACCCGGCCCGGCCCCGCAGAGGCGAGGGCACAGGTGACCGAGGCCCGCCGGATCGTCGTCAAGGTCGGCTCCTCCTCCCTGACCACCGCCGCCGGCGGACTCGACGCCGACCGGGTCGACGCCCTCGTCGACGTGCTCGCCAAGATCCGCAGCGGCGGCGAGAAGGAGATAGTGCTGGTCTCCTCCGGGGCCATCGCGGCCGGCCTCGCGCCGCTCGGCCTGGCCCGCCGCCCCAAGGACCTGGCCCGTCAGCAGGCCGCCGCGAGCGTCGGCCAGGGTCTGCTCGTCGCCCGCTACACGGCCTCATTCGCCCGCTACGGCGTCCGTGTCGGCCAGGTGCTCCTCACCAGCGACGACACCAGCCGCCGCGCGCACTACCGCAACGCCTACCGGACCCTCGACCAGCTGCTCGCCATGGGGGCCGTCCCGGTCGTCAACGAGAACGACACCGTGGCCACGGACGAGATCCGTTTCGGCGACAACGACCGGCTCGCCGCGCTCGTCGCCCACCTCGTGCGCGCCGATCTGCTCGTCCTGCTCTCGGACGTCGACGGGCTCTACGACGGCGACCCGGCACGCCCCGGCACCTCCCGCATCGACGAGGTGCACGGACCCGAGGACATCGCGCACGTGCAGATCGGCAGCGCGGGCAAGGCGGGTGTCGGCACAGGCGGCATGGTCACCAAGGTCGAGGCGGCAAGGATCGCCGCGGCGGCCGGGGTACCCGTCGTCCTCACCTCCGCGAGCCGTGCCGCCGACGCCCTCTCCGGTCGCGCGACCGGCACGTATTTCCACGCGACCGGGCGCCGCTCCGCCGACCGGCTCCTGTGGCTCGCGCACGCATCCACCCCGCAGGGATCCCTCACCCTCGACGACGGCGCCGTGAAGGCGGTCGTCGACGGCAGGAAGTCGCTGCTGCCCGCCGGGATCGCCGCCGTCGACGGCGAGTTCAGCGCCGGCGACCCCGTGGAGTTGCGGGACGCCGGGGGGCGGGCAGTGGCCCGCGGGCTCGTCAACTTCGACGCCAAGGAGATCCCGCAGTTGCTCGGCCGCTCCACCAGGGAGCTGGGCAAGGAGCTCGGACCGGAGTACGAGCGGGAAGTCGTACACAGAGACGATCTGGTCGTCCTTCACCCCTGAAAGAGTCGACTTTCCCCCTGAAAGAGGGGAAAGTCCCGCCTTCCGGCAGAGACCTTTACCAAAACGACCCCATGCCACGCCGCGGGCTGGTCAACTTTGATGCGGGGGCATGCGGGGGTTCGGAACAACGACGCAGCGACGCAGCAACAGGAGGCGGCCGGTGAGGCGAGCGCGCCCAGGGGATGTGCCCCGAGGGAACGGGAGGCCGCCCCCTGTCCGCCGGACGGGAGGCGAGGAGCGTGCCCTGACCAGCGTCGGGGCGGGCGCCGACTTCGGTGACGGGCGCACTGACGAACCTGTTGACGCTCGCGGTGAAGGGCGGGCCGAGGGCTCTGGCGACCTACGGACCGACGCCGACACGGGGCGCGGGGACCGGACGACCGTCCACTGGCCCGCGGCAGGCACGGGCGCGGCGGAGACCGGGGCCCTGCCCGGCAGCCGCACCGAGGAACGTGTGCTGTCGCGGCTGTGGCACATCACCCTCAGCGTCTCCGGCCCGGAAACTCCGCTGAAGGAGGTCCGGCGCGGCCTGGAGCAACTGGCCCACGACCACCCGTTCCTGCTCACCAGCCGGTACGCGAACGATCACGCGGAGATCCGCTACTGGGAGGAGGCGCGCGACCTGCACGACGCGGCGGCCGTCGCCCTGCGGCTGTGGGGCGAACACCGTGCCACGGCCAAACTCCCGCCCTGGGAGATCGTCGGCCTGGAGGTCATCGACCGGCAGACGTATCACCAGCGCATCGCGGAGGGCTACGGCCCGCCGCCCGCCGCGCCGGTGGGCGTGCACCCCTTCTGAGGCCCGTGGCCGCCGACACCTGTGGCTGCTTGCGGTGCATGTGTCCGCCGAGGCATGCCGTCCCGGTCAGAGTGCGCATGCCGTCCGGTCATGGTGCGTCGTCTCGCGGATCGGGATACGGGGCGGATGCCTGCCACCGGCCCATTACGCTGCACGTATGACGTCGCTCTCTTCGGTCTCGCCGTACGACAACATGTCCCCGGTCGCCCAGGCGGCCTACCGGGCCCGCGCAGCGGCCGCCGACCTGGCGCCACTGCCGCGTTCGGCCAAGGACGACGCGCTGCTCGCGATGGCGGACGCCCTCGAGGTCCGTACGAGCGAGATCGTCGAGGCCAACGCCGACGACATCGCCCGCGCACGTGAGGCCGGCACGAGCGAGGCGATCATCGACCGGCTCACCCTCACCCCCGAGCGGGTGCGGGCCATCGCCGCCGATGTGCGCCATGTGGCCGCGCTGCCCGACCCCGTCGGCGAGGTCATGCGCGGCTCGACCCTGCCCAACGGCATCGACCTGCGTCAGGTGCGGGTGCCGCTCGGCGTCGTCGGCATCATCTACGAGGCCCGGCCGAACGTCACGGTGGACGCCGCGGCGCTCTGCCTGAAGTCCGGCAACGCCGTGCTGCTGCGCGGCTCGTCCTCCGCGTACTCCTCGAACACCGCGCTCGTGCGGGTGCTGCGGGACGCCGTCGGCGGCTCCGGGCTGCCCGCCGACGCGGTGCAGCTGGTGCCGGGCGAGAGCCGCGACTCCGTGCGCGAGCTGATGAGGGCCCGCGGCATGGTCGACGTGCTGATCCCGCGCGGCGGCGCCTCGCTGATCCGCACGGTCGTCGAGGAGTCCACCGTCCCCGTCATCGAGACCGGCACCGGCAACTGCCATGTGTACGTCGACGCCGAGACCGACATCGACATGGCCATCGAGATCCTGATCAACTCGAAGGCGCAGCGGCCGAGCGTCTGCAACGCCGCAGAGACCCTCCTTGTCCACAAGGATGTCGCCGACGCCTTCCTGCCCCGCGCGCTGGACGCACTCGCCGACGCCGGAGTGACCGTGCACGGCGACGAACGCGTGGTCGAGTACGCGGACGCGACCAAGGCCACGATCGTGCCGGCGACCACGGAGGACTGGGAGACGGAGTACCTCTCCTACGACATCGCGGCAGCCGTCGTCGAGTCGCTGGAGGCGGCCGTCGCCCACATCAGGCTCTGGTCGTCCGGCCACACCGAGGCGATCGTCACCACCTCGCAGGCCGCCGCCCGCCGATTCACCCAGTTGGTGGATTCCACGACGGTGGCTGTGAACGCGTCCACGCGTTTCACGGACGGCGGTCAGTTCGGCTTCGGCGCGGAGATCGGAATCTCCACCCAGAAACTGCACGCACGCGGCCCCATGGGGCTTCCCGAGCTCACGTCGACCAAGTACATCGTGACCGGCGACGGTCACATCCGGTAAACGTCAGCGGGGCGCTGCCCCGTGTCACTCGGGCGGGGAGAATTTGCACTCTCCCTGCCCAAACCGAGCCCTCCGGTCTACTCTGAAGGCGTGCCGGACGACGTGGGGGGTAGGCCGTTCCCGGACGGCTGGGAGCCCGACGACGACCGCGGGGGCGCGGACGAGGACTTCGCCACCGTGGTGTTCGACGAGGACTTCGTACGGGCCGCCAAGATCCATGAGCCGAGCGCCGTCGAGCGGCTGCTGGCGGCCGCCCAGGCGCGCGCGGACGAGGCCGCCCGGTCCGGCCCCCGCGGCCACTCCGCGGACGACGACCTCTACGACGGCGTGCACGGTGGCGGACACCGCAGAAGCCGCGGCTACAACGAGGACGAGGACGACGACCTCGGTTCCGACGGGGAGTGGGCGGGCCCCTACGGACGGCACGGCGGCGCGCTGCGCCCCTACCGCGGCAGCGCCCGCTGGCACCGGCCGGTGGCGTGGATCCTGGCCCTGGTGATGGGCATCGGGATGGTCGCCCTCGCCTTCACGGCCGTCTACCGCGGTGCCTCGAGCAACAACCGCCAGGAACCGGGACCGCAGCCGGCGAGGACCGGCGTGGACGCCCCACCGACGGGCGCCACGGTCAGCGGCCGGGGCAACGGCACTCCTGCTCCCCTCGAGCGCTCCGCGCCCCGCGTCTCGGCGGTCCCGCGTACCCCCTGAGGCGTCGCGTTTGCGCCGTTCGCCGCAGCCCTGAAGTGCTGCGTCAGCCGGACCGCAACCCGCTGCCGTACTCACCATGCGGTCGGCCCGCAAGTCGGTGAGATCTCCTCAGAACTTGTCGTGCAGCAGCGCGTTTACCGTGCTCCTGCCAGACCTACCCTGAAAGTATGGCTGGGCGTGGAGACCCGCCCGAGGGGACTCCCGAGGGGCTCCCCGGCGGTGGAGAGGACGAATACGGATCCGTCGTCTTCGACGAGTCTTTCGTCCGTGCTGCCCGCGTGCAGGAATTTTCCGCCGTGGAGCGGATGGGCGAGCACGCGCCTGCCGTGCGCAGCCTGCCCGTCTGGAAGGGCAGGCGGGCGCCCCGGCAGGCCGTGCTGCTCGTCCTGCTCGTCGTGATCGCCTTCGGCACCGCGATCTACCTGGGGGTCCGGCATCCCTACCAGCCGGTCACGGTCCGGCAGGCGGAGCAGCTGCGTATCACCCTCGTCCCGCTCGCGCCGCAGGGGCGGGTGCCCGGCGGCATGCCCGCCGAGCTCTACGCGAACAGCCCGGCCGAGCAGTTCCGGGTCGGCGCCTCCGGAATCACCATGCCTGCCGTCCGCCGTACCGAACACTTCTCGGAGGGGCAGGTGATGACCGCGCTTGCGACCACCAAGGACTACCTGGTCGAGTCGTCACTCGACCCCGACGTCCTCACCGGAGACGAGGTCCAGCCCGTTCGGCTGCTGCTCGACCCGGACCAGCTGCCGCAGTTCGACCGGAGCGTCGCCGCGCCGGCCTCCGACGGCCGCCACGCCGCCACGGGCTGGCTGGTGCGCTTCGACCCGGCGAAGGTCGCGCTGGCCGACCCCCATGTCAGGGTGCAGGGCACGCTGGTCGTCACGGAGACAGAGGTGGGCACCCTCGAGATCACGTCGGACCACACCTTCGTCTACGCCCTGCGCCCGGCGGCGGCGAGCGGCCCGCGCGCGGACGAGGCCTCGCTCTTCACCGTCCGCCGCGAACTGCACTTCCGCTTCGACCGGGACGACCTGCAGCACCATCGCCTGGAGGTACGGGTCAGCTACCTCCAAGCCGGGCCCCAGTCCTGCTCGTCCGACGCTTCGGGCACGCTCCGTCCGCTGCTGGCCGGTGAGCGGGCCGCATCGGACGGGCCGGCCGGCACCGACCCGTACGCGACGGGCCCGGCCACCGCGGCTCTGTGCGGGGTCCTCGCCCCCAAGGCTCAGCCCTCGTCCTGACCCCCTCCGCCCGCCGGACCCGTGTCCGTGCTCCCGCCGGGTGCGGCGCCGTTGCCCATGAACTTGTCGCGGAGCTTGCCGCCGAGGTCACCGGCGCCGCCCGCTATGTCGCCGACCAGCTTCATCAGCGGGTCCTTGCTCGTACGCACCGACTCGGCGTAGTGCGAGGCCGATTCCCGGAACGAGTCGGTCACCGAGGTGTCCTTGTCCTCGTGGCGACGGGCGTAGTGGCCGTCCATGATCCGCTGGTAGTCACGGCTCTCGGCCCACAGCTTCAGCTCTGCCGCGCGAACCGTGGTGAACGGGTGCGAGCGCGGGAGCACGTTCAGAATCTTCAGGACCGAGTCGCGCAGGTCGCCCCCGGCCTCGTACTCCTCGGCCTGCTTGAGGAACGCGTCCACGTTCATCTCGTGCAGGTGGTTGCCGCCGGCGATCTTCATCAGGCCGCGCATCGAGGCGCGCAGATCCTGGCCCACCAGCAGCCCGGCGCGGTCAGCGGAAAGCTCCGACTTGCGGAACCACTCGCGCAGCGCCGTGACGATCGCCATGATCGCCACATTGCCCAGCGGGATCCAGGCGACCTTCAGGGCCAGGCTGGTGAGGAAGAGCAGGATCGTGCGGTAGACGGAGTGACCCGAGAGGGCGTGGCCGACCTCATGGCCGACGACCGCCCGCATCTCCTCCTCGTCGAGCAGCTCCACGAGCCCGGTGGTGAGGACGATGATCGGCTCGTCCAGGCCGATGCACATGGCGTTGGGACGCGGGTCCTGCGTCACATACATCGCGGGGACCTTCTTCAGGTCCAGGATGTAGCAGGCGTCGCGCAGCATGTCGTGCAGATGCGTGAACTGCTCGTCGCTCACCCGAACCGAGTCGGAGAGGAAAAGCAGTCGCAGGCTGCGCTCGGGCAGCAGCGCGCTGAGCGCCTTGAAAACGGTGTCGAAGCCGCTGAGCTTGCGCAGCGCCACGAGCGCCGAGCGGTCCGCGGGGTGTTCGTACGCCCGAGAGGAGATGTCCGGGAAGCGCTTGCGCTGCCTGCTCGGTACCTGCTCGTGGTTGTCGGTCATGGTGCCCCCTGATTGGTGCGAGTCCTCGCTCGTCCCCCTGACGGCCCCCAGCGTAGGGGCTGGGGACGCGGCACGGTGCGGGCCTGTGGATAACTGTGAAAGCCCTGTCGACGGCGCCTGCGGGAAGCACAACGACCGAGTCGGCGTGAGCGTGCCCGCGCCGCCCGCATACGATGTGCGCGACGTCTCTCCGCTCCGACTCCCGATAGGTCCTGCTGAAGATGAGCCTCACCAGCGCCGCCGCCAACCTGGTCACCCTCGCCGAGGGCGCCGAGCACGGCGGCAACCACGAAAGCCTCAACCCTTACCTCACCGGCGGCGGCGCCCTGCTCGCGCTGCTCCTGCTGCTGTGGATCACCACCCGCTTCAACCGCGACCGCTGAGTCCTGGCCGGCAGTCGGTGCCAGTAGGCTCTGCACGCATGGGAGAGCAGCAAGTGGCCACGGGCCCCGGCGCCGGCTCCGGATCGGGCAGGCGGCGACTCGGTGTGATGGGCGGGACGTTCGACCCGATCCACCACGGGCACCTGGTTGCCGCGAGCGAGGTGGCCGCGCTCTTCCACCTGGACGAGGTGGTGTTCGTACCGACCGGGCAGCCGTGGCAGAAGAGCCACAAGAACGTGTCACCGGCAGAGGACCGCTATCTGATGACGGTCATCGCCACGGCGTCCAACCCGCAGTTCTCGGTGAGCAGGATCGACATCGACCGCGGCGGGCCGACGTACACGATCGACACGCTGCGGGACCTGCGCGCCCTCAACGACGACTCGGACCTGTACTTCATCACGGGTGCCGACGCGCTCTCCCAGATCCTCAGCTGGCGCAACGCCGCCGAGCTGTTCTCCCTCGCCCACTTCATCGGCGTGACCCGCCCGGGCCACGATCTGACGGACGACGGGCTGCCCGAGGGCGGTGTGTCCCTCGTGGAGGTCCCGGCACTGGCGATCTCGTCGACCGACTGCCGGGAGAGAGTCGCCGAGGGGGACCCGGTCTGGTACCTCGTGCCGGACGGTGTGGTGCGCTACATCGACAAGCGCCAGTTGTACCGCGGCGAGTGAGCCACGGAGAGGGGCAGCGGTGAACGACCAGCAGAACCCGTACGACCCGTACTACCAGCCGCAGATCGTCGGCTACGACGAGTACGGGCAGCCGGTCTATCAGCCGCCCCAGCAGTACGACCCCTACGCACAGCAGCAGGACGGACACTCCGAGCAGCCGGACGGCCAGACGCCGCAGGGCGGCCGGCCCTCGCACGGCGACGGCGGCTATGCAACCGACCACGGTTACGGCTCCGCGCAGACCTACGGCTCGGACCAGGGCTACGGCTCGGGCCAGGGCTACGGCCAGGCGCAGGACGCCCAGGACTACGGCCGGGACCAGGGCTACGGCCAGGCGCAGGGCTCGCAGGACCACGGCCGGAACCAGGGCTACGGATACGACCCGTACGCCCCGCAGCCTCAGAGCCCCGCCAATCCGGACCAGTTCGACCCGTACGCCCAGCAGCGGTACCCGGCACAGCCGCAGGCCGGCGGCTACGGACGCGAGGGTCGCGACGGACCGGACACGTACGGCTACGACACCGGCACACAGCCGGCCGTCGACACCACCGCTCAGTGGAGCATCCCCCAGCAGCAGACGCACCAGCAGGCACAGGGGGCGGCGGACCAGCGGCGGGCTGCCTCCGCGCAGGCGGCGCAGGAGAGCGCCGCGGTTCCGGAGCAGCGCCGGCCCGAGGACGGGCAGGGGCGGCCGTACCAGACCGAGCAGTTCTCGTTCATCGAGGAGCCCGACGAGGACTCCGAAGACGTCATCGACTGGCTGAAGTTCACCGAGAGCCGCTCCGAGCGCCGCGAGGAGGCCAAGCGTCGCGGCCGCAACCGCGTCGTCGCTCTTGTCGTCACCCTGGCCCTCGTACTCGTCGGTGGCGTCGGCTATCTCTGGTACGCCGGCAAGCTGCCGGGTCTGTCCGGCTCCGAGGCCAAGAGCGAGACGGCGACCGGACCACAGAAGCGCGACGTCATCGTGCTGCACCTGCACAACACCAAGGAAAAGGGCACCTCCACGGCGCTCTTGGTCGACAACGCCACCACCGGGCAGGGCACCACCGTCCTGCTCCCCAACACCCTCTCCGTCGCCAACGACGACGGCACCGCGACCACCCTCGGCAAATCCGTCGAGGACGACGGATCGACCGGTACCCGCGAAGCGATCGGCACCCTGCTCGGCGCCGAGATCTCGGGCACCTGGCGACTCGACACCCCTTACCTGGAGAACCTGGTCGAGTTGGTCGGCACGATCGATCTGACCACCGACGCCGAGGTCCCCGGGGCGAAGAAGGGCGACGCCCCTCTGGTGAAGAAGGGTGAGAACCAGACGCTGAACGGACGGGCGGCCGTCGCGTACGCCACTCACCGCGCGGCCGGGGAGGCCGAGGAGAAGCAGCTGCTGCGCTTCGGCCAGGTCATGCAGTCGGTGCTCAAGAAGCTGCCGGACGATCCGAAGTCCGCGACCGTCATCGTGGAGACGCTGGCGCAGATCCTCGACCCCTCGCTGAACGAGCGGGACCTCGGAAGCTCTCTCGCCAAGCTCGCCGAGCATGCCAAGGGCGGCGACTACAAGACGGCTGTGCTCCCTGTGCAGGAGGACGGCACCCTCACCGACCAGGCCGCGAACAGTGTGGTCAAGGACGTCCTGGGCGGATCCGTCAGCGCTCCGGAGCAGGGCGCCGCGGTCCGTGTGGGCGTCAGGAACGGCAGCGGGAACGACGCGGCCACGGAGAAGGCAAGGGTCCTGCTCGTCAACGGCGGCTACTCCGTCATCGACAGCGGCAAGGCCGGCACCGCCACCACCACACAGGTCACCTACGGTGACGAGACGCAGAAAGCGAAGGCCGAGGAGGTCGCCAAGACGCTCGGCCTGCCGGCCGGTGCCGTCAAGAAGGGCAAGGCCGCCACGAACGCCGATGTCTCGGTCGTCCTCGGCTCCGATTTCAAGATCGAAGAACCGGAGTGAGGCGGGCGCCGACGGGGCCGTGACCATCGCTGCGTGGACTGTCGGCGGTCCGTGAGACCCTTGAAGGGTTCTCTACCGCCGACGAAAGCCTGCCTGTGACCGCCACGGATCGATCCATCGAGCTCGTCAACGCCGCCGCCCAGGCGGCGGCCGACCGGCTCGCGCACGACATCATCGCGTACGACGTCAGCGATGTGCTCTCCATCACCGACGCCTTCCTGCTCGCCTCCGCGCCCAACGACCGTCAGGTCAAGTCGATCGTCGACGAGATCGAGGAGCGGCTCAACAAGGAGCTCGGCGCCAAGCCGGTGCGCCGCGAGGGTGACCGCGATGCCCGCTGGATCCTGCTCGACTACGTCGACATCGTGGTGCACGTCCAGCACAGCGAGGAGCGTGTCTTCTACGCCCTCGAGCGGCTCTGGAAGGACTGCCCCGAGCTGTCCCTGCCGGAGGACGCCCGCAAGACCCGCGGCAAGGCGGAGGAGCACGCCAGGCTCACTGGCGGTGACACGGAAGGGGACCTGAGCTGAACGGCACGAGCAGCGGTGGCGCCAACGGCGGCACCGTGACGTCGAAGCGTGGGCGCGGCCGGCGCATCGTCCTGTGGCGCCACGGCCAGACCGCGTGGAACCTGGAGCGCCGTTTCCAGGGCTCCACGGACATCGAGCTGACCGAGGACGGCGTCGCCCAGGCGCGCCGCGCCGCCCGGCTGCTCGCCTCGCTGAACCCGCACGCGATCGTCGCCTCCGACCTGAAGAGGGCGGCGGCGACGGCCGGCGAGCTGGGCGGCGTCACCGGGCTCGACATCTCGTACGACGCCGCCCTGCGGGAGACCTACGCGGGCGCCTGGCAGGGCCTGACCCACGACGAGATCGTCGAGAAGTACGGCGAGCAGTACGCGGCCTGGAAGCGCGGAGAGCCCGTCCGACGCGGCGGTGGCGAGCTGGAGACCGAGGTCGCCGACAGGGCCGCTCCCGTGGTGCTGCACCACGCGGAGAAGCTGCCCGACGACGGCACGCTCGTGGTCGTCAGCCACGGCGGCACCATCCGTACGACCATCGGCCGGCTGCTGGGGCTCGAGGCCCACCACTGGGAGAGCCTCGGCGGGCTCACGAACTGTTGCTGGTCGGTTCTGGGCGAGGGCGCGCGGGGCTGGCGTCTGCTCGAGCACAATGCGGGCACTCTCCCGGAGCCGGTGCTCGGCGACGACACCTGAGCCGGGTCGCAGGCCCTCGGGACGGGTTCAGGTGCGGGGGCGGGGCTCGAGGTGCGCCCGGCGCGCACCGATCCCGCGGGGCCGGACCCGGATTTCACTTTCCGGCAGGTCGCAGGCTAAAGTTCTTCTTGTTCGCAGCGCGGAGCGCGAGGAACACGCGGGGCTATAGCTCAGTTGGTAGAGCGCCTGCATGGCATGCAGGAGGTCAGGAGTTCAATTCTCCTTAGCTCCACAGTCGGATCCCGCCCCCTGATGGGGGCGGGATCTTTTCTTGTCCCCGGGGCCTGTCCCGGTTTCGCCTCCGGGGCAAATCCGGCGCGCGACGGCCCTCGCCCTGCCGGCGGCCCGTCTTCCGGCAAGTCGTGGCCGATCTCGTACGCGAACGCCGCTGACCACGGTGCCCGGCCGTGGCAGAATCGGACGGCCGGAGGGGACACCGGCGGTACGGGAGGGAGCGCACGATGTCCGCCAGCGGCGAGGAAGCCGGGGAGGCTACCGATGACCTGCTTGCCACGGCGGAGGTCTGTGTTCGCCTCAGCTGTCCTTCCTGCGGTTCTGTCCATGTCGCACAGGTCCTCGGTGACAACGGCGGCGTTTCCTACGTGTGCACGGCCTGCGGCCACAGCTGGAGCTGAGTGATGGGTGCCCACAGGCGGAAATGCGACTGGTGCGGCAGCGGTACGCCCATCGTCAGGGACATGGATCCGGCCAACCCCGAGTACCAGTACTGGTGCGAGGAGTGCGCGCGGGCGCTGATCATAAAAGGCGACCCCATCGAGACCTACCGCGAGCTCGAAGGGGAGCCGATCTACGGCAGGCTCCTGGACGAGCACTGCACCCTGAAGCGCTTCTACTCGTTCGCAACGGCCTGAACCCGCCGCCCGGATCATCCTGTTCACCCCATTCGTGCAGCCGTGCGCGAAGAGGGCATTCCGGTGTGTATCGGGCGGCCGCGTAAACGATTTGGAGATGCGCCGACGAGAGCGTTAATGTTCTCTACGTCGCCGCGGGGGAAACCCGGAAGCGCGGGGCACAGCAAGGGGCTATAGCTCAGTTGGTAGAGCGCCTGCATGGCATGCAGGAGGTCAGGAGTTCAATTCTCCTTAGCTCCACAGAAGAAGCAGTGAGGCGGGCCAACCGATCCGGTTGGCCCGCCTCACTGCTTTGTGCGCGTCTACGTCAACTGCGGCCGCTGCCGAGGGCCTTGCGGTTGCTGCTGGGCAGCGCGGCGCGCGCGGGCGGCGGAGTCGGGGCCGAGGAAGCCACCTGCTCGATGCGCATCGCGAGCGCGGGACAGCGGCGCACGGCTCGCTGCGCCCGCCCCCGCATGTGCATGGGGACCATCGCGTCGGCCACCGACGGGTAGCCGTCCGGGTTGAGCCGGATCAGCTCGGGGATGATGTCCGCGCAGAGGCCGTGGCCCTGGCAGAGCGTCCAGTCCACGAAGATCTTCTCGCCGCTCGGGATCGACTCCTCGGCCTCCTCGTAGCCGGGCAGCGGAAGCGGCAGCACACCCGTCGTGTCGCGCCCGCAACCGCCGTGCAGCACATGGGCCGCGAGGTCGTCCGTGAAGGCGGACAGGGTCGAGGCGAAGAAGCGCGCGGAACCGTCCGGGTGCTTGCACGCGCCGCGGCCCTTGACCGCCTGGGTCACCTCGCGCAGCGCCTCCAGAGCGGCCGGCCCGCCGCCGTTCATCACATCGGCCAGCCCGCCCGCCGCCGCGGGCAGCCCGAGCTTGCACGGGCCGCACTGGCCCGCGGTCTCCGCGGCCAGCCAGTTGGCGACCCGCAGTGCCTCGCCCAGCGGACACGTCTCGGGACCGATCGGCAGGATCGCGCCCGCGCCCAGCGCGCCGCCCACCGAAGCCAGTGACTCCTTGGAGACGACCGCCTCGTGGACGGCGGCGGAGTCGATCCAGTTGCCGTGGTAACCGCCCGTCAACACACCTTGCGGCTGCGGCGGTGCGCCGGCCAGCTGGAGCACGTACCGCAGCGGCACGCCCGTCGGCACCTCGACGACCATCGGGCGTGCGACCGCCCCGGAGATTGTCAGCATGACGGTGCCCGGCTCGGAGTCCAGGCCGGTGTTGCAGTAGCGGCGGGAACCGATGCGGGCGGCGACGGCGAGCTGCGCGAACGTCTCCGCGTTGGACAGGAGGGTCGGAGCGCCGCCCACGCCCGTCTCCGCGGCACGGACCCGGCGGCCGGGCGGCAGGGCGGGTCCGCCGTTGACGGCCCGGATGACGGACGACGCCTCGCCCGACACCATGCGTTCGGGGGTGCGGACGACTCTGGCCCGCAGGGCCTGGCCACGCCGGTCGGACAGGCCGCGCTCGGCGAGCGCCGCACGCATGGAGATCTCCGTCGAGTTCCGGGTCACCGCGACGACGAGGGTCCGGGCGCCGAGCGCCTCCGCGGCGAGCAGCGCACCGTCGAGGATCAGATGGGGAGCGCGGTTCAGCAGCACCGTGTCCTTGCGGCAGGCCGGCTCGCCCTCACTGCCGTTGACCACGACGACCGGCCGCACGCCGCGCCGGATCGCGGACTTGGCGACGGCGCGCAACTTCTTGCCGAACGGGAAGCCCGCTCCGCCGCGGCCGGTGAGGGATATTTCCTCGGCGAGTTGGGCGAGTCGCTCGCCGCTCACTGGCTCGAGCGGCCCATGCACCTTGAGGTGCATGGGCAGGTCGAGACGGTCGACGAGATCGAAACCCTGTGTCAGCTGGGGAAGGCCGACGACGCGGACCTCGGGGACGTCGGGGAGCGGGGCGTTCACGGTCGTTCTCCTGCTGGTGCGTGCCAGGGCTCTCCGGCCGGGGGCTGGAAGAGGGGGCCGGGCAGTGGCGCTGTCTCGTCGTACGCGGGGATGTTGCCGGTGTCGTACGAGGAGCGGTCGGGGTAAGGGGCGGCGGCTTCGGTGAGAGGCGTGTCGTAAGGGGCGGTGGACGTGTAGGGCGCTGAAGCGCCGTAGGCGGGGAGGCCACCGGTGTCGTACACCGGCACGCCGCCCGTGTCGTACCTCGGAACGTTGCCGGTGTCGTACGGGGGCAGGCCGCCCGTGTCGTACGTGGGGACGGCACCCGTGTCGTACGTGGGGAGGGCACCGGTGTCGTACGGGGAGGGTGCGTCGTACGACGGTGCCGGGTCGAAGAGTGGTGGGGCAGGGGTGTCGTAGACGGGTGGTGCTGCCGGGTCGGGCCGGACCGACTGCGCCGGGGGCGGCGGCGAGGGGGTCGGCCAGCTGCCCGTACCGGGGCCCGTCTCCGACACCACGGGTATCTCCTCGGTCATCGGCACACGCTCGGCGAGCGGGGCCGACGGCTCGCCGGCGAGCGAGACCGCGCGGTAGGCGGCGGACATACGGGTGCCGCGGCCCGTGGTGCCGCCGCCGTCGGGGGTGACGGCGGGCTCGTCGTTCTGCGGCCGCGGGGCCTCGTACAGCTGCGGCGAGGGGGCGGCGATCCGAGGAGGCTGCGCGCGCGCCTGGCCGAGGGGCGGCTGGAAGTCCTGCTCGTACGGGCGCTGCGCCGGCACGCCGTTCATCCCGCCGCCCACGCGATCCATGCGTTCCATGCGGTCCATGCCTGCGGGTACGGTCGGGCGGCCCATCCCGTTCATTCCGCTCACGCCAGGCAGCGGCGCGGTGGCCAGGTCGCGCTGTGCCTGCTCATCGGCGGCGGGCCCGTCGGAACCGGCGCCGCCGGTCAGGATGAGGATCTTCGCGGCGATCTGCCGCTGCAGGGGGCGCGGCAGCAGTCGGACCGAGACAGCGGCGGCCACGCCCGCCAGGGCCAGGCAGTACATGGTCACCACCCAGGTCGCGGCCGGCCGGCCGGTGTAGAGGCCGTGGACCAGGGCGAAGCACCAGGCCGGGTACGCCAGCATGTGCAGCGCCCGCCAGCGGCCCGCGACGCGTACGTTGCCGGCGAGGGCGCTGCGGAGTGCGCCCGTCGTGCCGGCCACCACCATCAGGAACCCGGCCAACGAACCGAAGCCGATGAGGGCCGAGGTCCCGGTGACCCCGAGCCCGAACGGGATCAGGGCGCCGATCACCGACACGTGCCCCAGCGACACCTTCACCGTGGCGTGCAGCAGCAGGAAGCCGAGCGAGGCGATCGCCGTCGCCCGGTGGATGCCCTGGGCGAGCAGGCGGTGGCGGGGCGAGAGCAGTAGACGGTCGGTGGCGATGAGGCCCCAGGCGACGGAGGCGGTCAAGGAGACCAGGGAGAGGACTCCGGTGGTGAAGTCGAGCGCGGCGCGAAAACTGTCGCTTCCTCCCACGGCGAGCAGGGGTATGAGCACCAACGCGGCCGCGGTGAGGCCGCCTTGCACCTGGCGGCTGAGTCCGGGGCCCGGACCGGGCGACAAGCGCATCTTGAGACGAGGGTTCATGGGGCGACTCCGAATGGTGCGGGAAAGCTGTCCCGTTGACGCACTCTAGGTCGACCCATACCAACGGGACGAGGTTTCGAGGTTTATAGCGGGGAAGTGAGCGCAACTGACTCTGGGGTTGCCCTGGATAGGTGCGATACGCGGAGTAACGCGGACAGCCCGATCTTCGGAGCCTGACCGAAAGGCGCTCCCGCCCGATGGGAGGCCGTCCGGTGGACAGCAATGCGGCCGGTTCCTCCGCTGCGGTACCCTGACGCCATGCGTGCCGTACGCCTTCTGCTTAGCGAGCCGCGCTGATCAGTCCCGGCGGATGAGAAATCCGGTCGGAATCGGCGCGGCGTCCCCTCCTGTGCGAGGGGATTTTTCATTTCCCTGTACGTGAATCGGCTGGCAGTCGGCAGAGACGATCGATGGAGCTTCGAAGGATCATGAGCGAGATGAACTCGGCTGCTGAGACAGCAGCCCCACATCGTTATACGGCTGCCATGGCGGCCGACATCGAGGCACGCTGGCAGGACTTCTGGGACGCCCAGGGCATCTACGAGGCGCCCAACCCGACCGGGGACCTGGCGGGTGACCCGGCGCAGGTGGCCAAGCCCAAGAAGTTCGTCATGGACATGTTCCCGTACCCGTCCGGTGCGGGACTGCACGTCGGCCACCCCCTCGGGTACATCGCCACCGACGTCTTCGCCCGTCACCAGCGGATGACCGGGCACAACGTCCTGCACACCCTGGGCTTCGACGCCTTCGGTCTGCCCGCGGAGCAGTACGCGGTGCAGACCGGCACGCATCCCCGCGTGTCGACCGAGGCGAACATCGAGAACATGAAGGTGCAGCTGCGCCGGCTGGGCCTGGGTCACGACAAGCGCCGGTCGTTCGCCACGATCGACCCGGACTACTACAAGTGGACCCAGTGGATCTTCCTGCAGATCTTCAACTCCTGGTACGACGAGCAGGCGGACAAGGCCCGTCCGATCGATGAGCTGGTCGCGCAGTTCGAGAGCGGTGCGCGCGAGGTGCCCGGCGGCCGGGCGTGGACCGAGCTGAGCTCCCTGGAGCGCGCCGACGTCCTGGGCGGTTACCGCCTGGCGTACGCCTCGGACGCGCCCGTCAACTGGTGCCCCGGGCTGGGCACCGTGCTGGCGAACGAGGAGGTGACGGCCGACGGCCGTTCCGAGCGCGGCAACTTCCCGGTCTTCAAGGCCAAGCTGCGCCAGTGGAACATGCGCATCACCGCCTACGCCGACCGGCTGCTGGACGACCTGGACGCGCTGGACTGGCCGGAGGCCATCAAGCTGCAGCAGCGCAACTGGATCGGCCGCTCCGAGGGAGCCCGCGTCGACTTTGCGGTCGACGGCCACGACGACGCGCGGATCACCGTCTTCACCACCCGTCCCGACACGCTGTTCGGCGCCACGTACATGGTCCTGGCGCCCGAGCACGGGCTGATCGACTCCATCGTCCCCGCCGAGTGGCCGCAGGGTGTCAAGGAGGCGTGGACCGGCGGAGCCGCCACCCCCGCCGAGGCCGTCGCCGCCTATCGCAAGCAGGCACAGACGAAGAGCGACGTCGAGCGGCAGACCGAGCACAAGGACAAGACCGGTGTGTTCAGCGGCTCTTACGCCCTGAACCCGGTCACCGGCGAGCGGATCCCCGTCTTCGTCGCCGACTACGTGCTGATGGGTTACGGAACCGGCGCCATCATGGCCGTGCCCGGCCAGGACGAGCGGGACTGGGAGTTCGCGGAGGCCTTCGAACTGCCCATCATCCGCACGGTGCAGCCGCCCGAGGGCTGGGAGGGCGAGGCGTTCACCGGGCAGGGCCCGGCGATCAACTCCGCCAACGCCGAGATCTCGCTGAACGGCCTGGGCGTCGCAGAGGCCAAGGCGAAGATCACGGCTTGGCTGACGGACAAGGGCATCGGCGAGGGAACGGTCAACTTCCGGCTGCGTGACTGGCTGTTCAGCCGACAGCGCTACTGGGGCGAGCCCTTCCCGATCGTCTACGACGAGGACGGCGTGGCCCACGCGCTGCCCGAGTCGATGCTGCCCCTGGAACTGCCGGAGGTCGACGACTACTCGCCGCGCACCTTCGACCCGGACGACGCCGACACCCAGCCCGAGACGCCGCTGTCGCGCAACGACGACTGGGTCAACGTCGAGCTGGACCTGGGCGACGGCCCCAAGCGCTACCGGCGCGAGACCAACACCATGCCCAACTGGGCCGGTTCGTGCTGGTACGAACTGCGTTACCTGGACCCGCACAACAGCGAGCGGCTGGTCGACCCGGCCATCGAGCAGTACTGGATGGGACCGCGCGAGGGGCAGCCGCACGACGGAGTCGACCTGTACGTCGGCGGAGCAGAGCACGCCGTGCTGCACCTGCTGTACGCGCGCTTCTGGTCGAAGGTCCTGTTCGACCTGGGGCACGTCTCGTCGGTCGAGCCGTTCCACAAGCTGTACAACCAGGGCATGATCCAGGCGTACGTCTACCGGGACGAGCGGGGCTTCCCGGTGGCGGCCACCGAGGTGGAGGAGCGGGACGGCACGTTCTACTTCGAGGGTGAGCCGGTCAAGCGCGAGCTGGGCAAGATGGGCAAGTCCCTGAAGAACGCCGTCACCCCGGACGAGATCTGTGCCGAGTACGGTGCGGACACCCTGCGCCTGTACGAGATGGCGATGGGCCCCCTGGACGTCTCCCGGCCGTGGGACACCCGCGCCGTCGTCGGGCAGTACCGACTGCTGCAGCGCCTGTGGCGCAACGTCGTCGACGAGGCGAGTGGCGAGGTCACGGTCGTCGACACCGAGGCGGACGAGGCGACGCTGCGTGCACTGCACAAGGCGATCGACGGCGTGTCGCAGGACATGGCGGCGATGCGCTTCAACACTGCCATCGCCAAGATCACCGAGCTGAACAACCACCTGACGAAGTCGGGCGGCCCGGTGTCCCGCTCGGTGGCGGAGCGCCTGGTTCTGCTGATCGCACCGCTGGCCCCGCACATCGCGGAGGAGCTGTGGCGCAGGCTGGGCCACTCCGAGTCGGTCGTGAACCAGGACTTCCCGATCGCGGACCCGGCGTACGTCGTGGACGAGACCGTGACCTGCGTCGTGCAGATCAAGGGCAAGGTCAAGGCGCGCCTGGAGGTCTCCCCGTCCATCACGGACGAGGAGCTGGAGGCCCTGGCGCTGGGTGACGCGGCGGTCGTCGCCGCTCTGGGCGGTGCCGGCATCCGCAAGGTGATCGTACGGGCGCCGAAGCTGGTCAACATCGTGCCTGCGTAACGGGCACGGGTTTCGCCCGGACAAGACGGGCGGGGTGGCGGCGGGGATTTCCCCTACGGGCAGGTTGGGGGTTCCGATGGAACCTACGGCCTGCCCGTTCCGTTTACCGTGGAAGGAACACAACCGACGCCGGAGGGCGCACATGGAAGCCGCGATCACGATCCTGGCGCTGCTCTTCTTCGCTTTCGTGGCGTTGGGGGTGTATGTGGGCGTGAAGGCCCTGCGCGCCACCAAGCGCGGCGTCGAGCGCACCGTCAACCAGGCGCGTCGCACCGTCGAGGACACCGCACTGCGGGCGAAGAGCTACGGGCAGATGGGCGTGAGCGGTGAGCTGGCGCAGCTGCGGCTGAAGCTGCGTACGTCCATGAGAGCCACCCAGGAAGCGTTGAACGCCGGCGCGGCGGAGGACGCCTCACTGTCCGAGTCGCTCGCCCTGTTCCGGCGGCTCAGCACCCATGGACACGAGCTGGACGACGAGCTCAGGCGGCTGGAGCGCGAGCCCGACCGGTCGTCGGTCGCCGCGCTGATGCCCGGCCTGCGCGAGCGCACGGAGCGCATCACGCACTCCGCGGAATCGCTGCGCTGGGCGGCGCGCGACCGGGCGCAGAAGTTCGCGGAGGACGACTTGGACGCGCTGAGCGCCCAGATCGACATGGAGGCGGGAGCGCTGCGGCACTGGTCGGCGCCGGACGAGGCTGGAGGTGTGACGGAGCCGAAGTCGTGGCCGGCAGCGCCGAAACCGGAGCGCCAGGCGCAGGAGCCGGAGGATGCGGGCGCCCAGACATGGCCCGAGACGGAGGCCGAAACGCCCGGTCGGCCGCAGGCGATCACCGCGCGGGATCCGCGGCAGCAAACCGCCTACCCCTGGCAGAAGACCGCCCGGCCGGAAACCTCCAACTGACGCCTGCGGCCCCGCACGTGCTGTTGCGGTGGGGCACATGGCCCGCGGTGCGCTGTCGCCCGTGACCGCCGGCCTGGAGCGGGCGCGCACGAGGGCCCCCGGGTGGCGGTCGGATGGTGTTCGAATGGTGTCCGTATGGCAGTCGGACAGGGGCGGGCTGCCGACGTCCGGACAGGGTCGGGCTGCCGACCAGGGGCGGCTGCGGGTAACCTCCCGCTCATGTCCCGCCATGTCGCGATCGTCACCGATTCAACGGCCTACCTGCCGCCACTGATGATGGAGCGGCACAGCATCACCGCGGTGCCGTTGACCGTCGTACTCGGCGACCAGGCGCTGGAGGAGGGCACCGAGATCTCTGCCCGCTCGCTCGCTGCCGCCCTGCAGAAGCGACGCTCGGTGACGACGTCCCGGCCCAGCCCCGAAATGTTCGCGCAGGCCTACCGCGCCGCCGCGGAAGCCGGCGCGACCGGGATCGTCTCACTGCACCTGTCGGCGGAGCTGTCGGGGACGTACGACGCAGCACTGCTGGCCGCCAAGGACGCACCCGTGCCGGTTCGTGTCGTCGACACCGAAATGATCGCCATGGCGCTCGGATTCTGCGCGCTCGCGGCCGCCGAGGTGGCGGAGGCGGGCGGTTCCCTCGACGAGGCGGTGGTGGCGGCGGAGAAACGAGCGGAAGGCACTTCCGCGTACTTCTACGTCGACACCCTCGACTATCTGCGCCGCGGCGGCCGGATCGGCACCACACAGGCGCTGCTCGGGTCCGCGCTCGCCGTCAAACCGCTGCTTCAGCTGGACGGCGGTCGCATCGACATGCTGGAGCGCGTGCGTACGGCGTCGAGGGCCATCGCCCGTCTCGAGGAGATCGTCGCCGGACGGGCCGGCACCGCGCCGGTGGACATCGCGGTGCACCACCTGTCGGCGCCGGAGCGGGCCGCGGCATTGGCCGACCGGCTGCGGGAGCGAGTGCCGGGGCTGGTGGATCTGCACGTCAGTGAGGTGGGCGCGGTGATCGGGGCGCACACGGGGCCGGGGCTGCTGGGTGTCGTGATCTCGGCGCGTTGAGGCGTTGGCCGTCACCTGCGCGTGCCTTGTGGCCTGCGCGTCCGGCGTCACCTGCACGGGTGATGGAGTTATGCACAACGAGTCGGTTATCCACCGGAATTGGGCGTGCTCAGCGGGTTCGGGCTGTTGTGCCTACCGTCCTGTGACATGGCTCTTCGATCACGTTCCGCAACCAGTGGCCCGGGCCGCGCCCCGGCCTCCGACAGCCGCGCACGCCACGGCCGCGGCCCCGCCCATGCCCTCGGTCATGGGAACCTCGGCCAGGGGGCGTACGGCGGCGGTAGCGCCCGCGCCGGGGACAGTGGTGGTGTCCGACCCGCCCGGCTGCGTGGCGGTCGCGCGTCGCCGACGGCGCAGGCCATGGCGTTGCGTCGGCGGGCGGACGCCCTGTTCGAGGCAGCGGTTCCGCGCGCCGCGAGTGGACGGACTGAGGGTGGGCGGGCCGCGGGTTCGACATACGCGCCCGGCGACCCACCTCTGCGCTCGGCACGTTCGGTCCGCCCAGCCCGCTCGACGGCAGGCGTGCGGCGGAGCGGCGCGGGTACCGGGCCCAGTCGTGGCGGCCCGCCGGGCCGGGCGCGAGGCGACGTATCGGACACGCTGACGGAGCCGCCTGCCAGGCCGCCCGCTCCGGCAGTGGTGCCGGCCGCTGAACGGGACAGGGCGGATGCCGGGCCGGGCACCCGTGGGCTGGCTGCCGGGCGGTCGGGTGCCGGGCCGGGGGGGTTCGGGGGTAGAGGACGGCCGCGCTTCTGGTTCGCGCTCCGGGACCGGCTACCGGTGTGGGTGCAGCTGCGATGTGGTCTCGAGCCCAAAGCGCTGGCCGCTCTGGCCGTGATCCTCGTGGTGGGGGCGGGCTTCGCGGCACAGCACTTCTGGGCGGGCCGCCCGCAGTCCGTGAGCGCTCCTGCGCTAATCCAACAGGGGTCGGCCCAGGCCGGGTCCGGGCCCGTCGCCGCCTCCGGCTCCGAGACCTCGGATGCAGAGCCGGCGCCGGCGCCGTCGCCGGGTTCGCCGCCTGCCGACGCCCGGCAGGCGGCCCGCATCGTCGTCGACGTGAGCGGCAAGGTGCGGCATCCGGCAGTGCTCAAACTGCCCGCGGGGTCGAGGGTCGCCGACGCGATCGAGGCGGCGGGAGGCGTCAGGCCCGGCACGGACATGACGGGCCTCAACCGGGCGCGGGTCCTGACGGACGGCGAGCAGGTCGTGGTGGGCGGTCCCGCGGCGCCCGTGCCGAGCGGCATCGGCGCAGGGGCGGGGCCGGGGGCGGGGTCGGGAGTCCCGGTGGGGCCGATCAGCCTCAACTCCGCCACTGCTGAGCAGCTCGAGACGCTGCCCGGAGTGGGACCGGTGCTGGCCCAGCACATCATCGGCCACCGCACGCAGAACGGGGGCTTCCGGTCGGTCGACGAACTCCGTGACGTCAACGGGATCGGCGACCGCCGGTTCGAGGACCTGCGGAATCTGGTTCGGCCATGACCCGCGTGACGGTTCACGCCGCATCGGAGAGCAGGCTCGGCGCTGCCGACCCACGCCAGGAGGGACCGACCGACCTCCGACTGGTGCTGCCCGCGCTGGCGGCCTGGGCGGCGTCCGCTCTCGCTCTCGGGGCGCCGGGCGGGTGGACTGCCGCGGGTGTGGTCGCCTGCCTGGTGGCGACTGGACTGCTGCCGCTCTGGGCGGCGGCGCGGCGGAGTCGGATGCATGGGCTCATCGCCACGACCCAGGGCGGAACGACGGCAGAGGTGGGCAGTGCGGCGCGAGTCGCCGTCAGTGGCACGTGGTGGCGGCTCAACGCCACCGCCCTCGCCGCCGTGCTGCTGTGCGCCGCCGCGGGCGCGGCCTCCGCCGGACTGCACGGGGCGGATCTCAGTCGTGGACCGCTCCCCGTCCTGGCCGACCGATTCGCGCGTGTCACAGTCGAGTTGACGGTCACGTCCGACCCGAGGCCCACCCGCTCCAGGGTGGTCGGTGACCGGGTGGCTCCGCCGGCGCTCGTACTGAACGCCGAGGCGACGCGGGTCATCGCCCCCGGCGGAGCCGTCACCGCGACCCGTACCCCCGTGCTCGTGATCGTGCCCACCAGCGAGGCGGACGCGAACTGGCGCCGGCTTCTTCCCTCCACGCGGCTGAAGGTCGGCGGACGGCTCACGCCACCACTTCGCCCCGACGACCCGTTCGCGGCCGTGCTGCGGGCCGACGGCGGCCCGCCGTCCATCGCCGCCTCCCCGAGCCCTCTGCAGCGCAGGGCCGGTGCACTGCGGGCAGGACTGCGCGAGGCCACGAACGGCCTGGCGCCGGATGCCCGCGCTCTGCTCCCGGGGCTGGTCGTCGGGGACACCTCACGCATTCCGGCCGACCTGCAGGAAGCTTTCGAGGCGACGGACCTGACCCATTTGCTCGCTGTCTCCGGAAGCAATCTCACCATTGTGCTGGTCCTGTTGATCGGGCCGCCCGGTCGGGCGCTGCTGGCCGAACGCCGGGGCCTGGCACCTCGTCTGGGCATCACCCTGCGCGGGGCCGCGCTGCTCGGTGGCGTGCTCACGCTCGCCTTCGTGGTGGTGTGCCGGCCCGAACCGAGTGTTCTGCGGGCGGCGGCGTGCGGGCTCATCACTCTGCTCGCCATCGGCACCGGCCGCCGGAGGTCGCTCGTCCCGGCGCTGGCCGCCGCTGTCCTGCTGCTCCTTCTCTACGACCCGTGGCTGGCGCGGAGTTACGGCTTTCTGCTCTCCATCCTCGCCACCGGGGCGCTGCTCACGATCGGCCCCCGTTGGAGCGAGGCGCTCCAGCGGCGAAGGGTGCCGCCCCGGCTCGCCGAGGCGCTGGCGGCGACCGCCGCGGCGCAGGCCGTGTGCGCTCCGGTGGTGGCCGTGTTCGCCGCCAGGGTCAGCCTGGTCGCGATTCCCTGCAACCTCGTGGCCGAACTGGCTGTGGCTCCGGCGACGATCCTCGGCTTCGCGGCGCTGGCCACGGCCCCCATAGCCATACCGGTCGCCGAGCTGCTGGCGCGCTGCGCCGGCTGGCCTGCCGGCTGGATCGCCTCCGTGGCCCGGGCGGGAGCGGCGCTGCCGGGCGCCCAGATCGACTGGCCGGGCGGCTGGCGCGGTGGGCTGCTGCTCCTGGCCCTCACTGCAGGTTTGCTGCTCGTGGTCCGCCGGCTGACACGACATCCCTGGGCCATCGCGCTCTGCGCGCTGCTGCTCGTGCTGGCTGTGGTACGCCCCGCCCCACTGACCAGGAGCCTCACCGGTTGGCCGCCTCAAGGCTGGGCGCTGGTGATGTGCGACGTGGGACAGGGAGATGCCATGGTGCTTTCGGCCGGTGACGATACCGCGGTGGTCGTGGATGCGGGGCCCGATCCCCGCCTCGCCGACCGGTGCCTGAGCGAATTGGGTGTCACGGAGGTGCCGTTAATTCTGGTGACCCACTTCCACGCCGACCACGTCGCCGGCCTCGCCGGAGTGCTGCGCGGCAGGGTGGTGGGGGCGATCCAGACGACGTCGTTCGAAGAACCCCGTCCACAGGCGGCGTTCGTACGGCGCACGGCTGCGGCGGCCGGTGTGCCGGTGATCCACGCGATACCGGGGGAGCGGCGTCGCGCCGGGCGGCTCTCCTGGCAGGTCCTGTGGCCCGACATGTCCCGGGGCGCGGCGCCCGAAGGGCCGAACGATGCCAGCGTCGCGCTGCTCGTCCGGGCGGCGGGCGGCCTGTCGCTGCTGCTGCTCGGAGATCTCGAACCCCCGTCCCAGCGCGGGCTGATACGTGCCCATCCGGCGCTTCCACCGGTCGACGTGCTCAAGGTCGCCCATCACGGCTCGGCGTACCAGCACCCCTCGCTGCTGGCGGGGGCCAGCCCCCGACTGGCCCTGGTGTCCTGCGGCAGGAACAACCTGTACGGGCACCCGGCGCCCCGTACGGTCGGTGCGCTGCGGGCGCGAGGGGCGCTGGTGCTGCGTACCGACCGGGACGGCGCCATCGCGATCACGGGCGCGGGTGCAGAGCTGAGAGCTGTGACGCGCGGCCCAGCGGGCGGGTGAAGGGGGACGACCGCCGCCTCCTCGGGCCGGGGGAGGAGGGTCCTCCGCCATCCGGCCCAGGACCAACGCGCGCCTGGCCTGCGGGTCGGCGCCGCAGGAGACTGACGGTATGAAACCTCCTGCGCAGACCGTCGATGCCTACCTCGCCCGGATCGAGGGCGTACGACCCCGGCGGGCGGACGCCGCGGCGCTTCGTGAGTTGCAGCTGCGGCATCTGCTGACGGTGCCGTTCGAGAATCTGTCGATCCACCTCGGTGAGCCCCTGGTCCTGGAGGACCGCCCCCTGCTCGACAAGATCGTCGGTGCCCGACGCGGCGGCTTCTGCTACGAACTCAACGGCACCTTCGCGGCGTTGCTGCGCGGGCTCGGCTACCGGGTGACGCTGCTCCAGGGCCGGGTGTTCGGCGACGGGAGCCGACTGGGCATCCCGTACGACCACCTCGCGCTGCGCGTGGAGACCGAGGACGGCACCGGACCCTGGCTGGCCGACGTCGGATTCGGCGACCACAGCCACCATCCGCTCCTCCTCGGGGAGAGGGGCGAGCAGGCCGACCCGGCGGGGATCTTCCAGGTCGTCGAAGCGCCCGAGGGGGACCTCGACGTCCTGCGGGACGGCAAGCCGCAGTTCCGCCTCGACACCAGGCCGCGGGAGCTTGTCGACTTCGAGGCGGGTGCATGGTGGCACCGCACCTCGCCCGCCTCGCACTTCACCCAGTCGCTTGTGTGCTCCCTGCTCACCGAGGAGGGCCGGATCACCCTTACCGGCCGCAAGCTCGTCACCACGGTGCGCGGCGAGCGGCAGGAGCGGCCGCTCGGCGGCGACGACGAGGTGCTCGCCGCCTACCGGAAGCACTTCGGCCTGGAGCTGGACCGAGTGCCGGAGGTGCGGCGGACGCAGTCCTGACACCTGGTGCGACGACCGACCCGGGCGCGAATGACAAGGTCGTGCCGGTGACCGGCACAATATGGCCGTGAGCGATGTGAGACATGTACTGGTGCTGCCCGACCGCGACGCCGCGCAGGAGGTGGCAGAGACGATCGGTGACCGCTTCGCCGTGGCCGAGGAGCCCCAACTGGTGCGGGACGCCCTCGCCGGTGAGGACGACGCCGAGGACGCGCAATGGCTGGTCGTCGTCGAGGACCCGCAAGGCAGGTTGGACGGCGCCGCGCTGGAGGAGTTCGTCGCGGGCTGGGACGGATGGCGCGAGGCGCACTGACGACGCCTCGAGCGGCGGGGACGGCGGCAACGGGGACAGCAGCGGGGACTGTCGGTGGCCCGTGGGATGCTGGAGCGCGATGGCCAGCAACAGGAATTCCACCGACGATCCACTCGCCCCCGTCACCCTCGCGGTCGGCCAGGAGGACCTGCTCCTCGATCGCGCCGTTCAGCAGGTGGTGGCCGCGGCGCGCGCCGCGGACGCCGACACCGACGTACGGGATCTCACCGCCGACCAGCTCCAGCCCGGCACTCTCGCCGAGCTGACGAGCCCGTCGCTCTTCGCCGAGCGCAAGGTCGTGATCGTGCGAAACGCGCAGGACCTGTCCGCCGACACGATCAAGGACGTCAAGGGATATCTCGACTCCCCGGCCGAGGAGATCACTCTGGTGCTGGTGCACCCGGGTGCCGCCAAGGGCAAGGGACTGCTGGACGCGGCCCGCAAAGCCGGGGCGCGCGAGGTCGCCTGCCCCAAGACGACCAAGCCGGCGGAGCGGCTCACCTTCGTACGGTCCGAGTTCCGTGCGTTGGGCAGGTCCGCGACGCCCGAGGCGTGCCAGGCCCTGGTCGACTCCATCGGCAGTGATCTGCGGGAGTTGGCGTCGGCGGTGTCCCAGCTGACCGCGGACGTCGAGGGCACCATCGACGAGGCGATCGTCGGCCGTTACTACACAGGCCGTGCCGAGGCCTCCAGTTTCAACGTCGCCGACCGGGCGGTGGAGGGCCGGGCCGCCGAGGCGCTGGAGGCGCTGCGCTGGTCGCTGTCGACGGGCGTCGCGCCCGTGCTGATCACCAGCGCGCTGGCCCAGGGCGTGCGGGCGATCGGCAAGCTCTCCTCCGCGCGCGGCGGCCGGCCTGCCGACCTGGCCCGTGAGCTGGGCATGCCGCCGTGGAAGATCGACCGCGTGCGCCAGCAGATGCGGGGCTGGACCCCCGACGGGGTTGCCGTCGCCCTGCGGGCGGTGGCAGAGGCGGACGCGGGCGTCAAAGGCGGCGGCGACGACGCGGAGTACGCGTTGGAGAAGGCGGTCGTGACGATCGCGCGTGCGGCGCGGTCGCGCCGCTAGAAGCCCCTTCTCCCCGGGCGCCTCCACCCCGGGCGCTCTCCCACCGCCTCGCCTCTCGCCCGCCGCCCGGGTACGACGAAGACCCCGGGCCGGTGTCCTGGGGAAGGACAACGGCACGGGGCCTTCGCTTCAAGCTCGGTGCGCCGCACCCGCGTGGCGAACGCAGGCCGCGTGCGGCGCGGAAGGTGCCGGTCAGGAGCGGATGAGAGGGCCCGCTGAATCCGTTCCGGCGATCACATCAGTGAGCTCAGCCCTGCAGGGAGCCGACCTTGGCAGCCAGCGCCGACTTCTTGTTGGCGGCGGCGTTCTTGTGGATGACACCCTTCGAGACAGCCTTGTCGAGCTGACGGGAGGCGTCGCGGACGGCCACATTGGCCTTCTCGACGTCACCCGCGGCGACAGCCTCACGGGCCTTGCGGATCGCGGTCTTGAGCGACGACTTGACGGCCTTGTTGCGCAGGCGCGCCTTCTCGTTGGTCTTGTTCCGCTTGATCTGGGACTTGATGTTCGCCACGAAAGAGCCTTTTCAGGTTCGATGATTCTCTGAGGTTGCGTCCCGGCCTCCGAAGTTTGCGGGCTTCGGAAGCCCCCGGGAGAGGGCATGAGACACAGCTGCTCAGGCTACCAGTCGCCCCGCGGGCGGCCCAAACCGGGCTCAGTCCCGCAACCGTGGGACCATGGAGCCTACGTATCGATCCGACATCGCCCCGAGCCGAGCCCGAGCCGAGCTCACCGACCCGGCGTCTGCCAAAGAATCAGGACCCTGCGTGCCCGCGACTCCTACCCACGTGCCCGAGCCGAGCCGTACCGACCCGGCTCTGATCCGCAACTTCTGCATCATCGCGCACATCGACCACGGCAAGTCGACCCTCGCCGACCGGATGCTCCAGCTGACCGGCGTGGTCGAGCAGCGGCAGATGCGCGCTCAGTACCTCGACCGGATGGACATCGAGCGCGAGCGTGGCATCACGATCAAGTCCCAGGCGGTCCGTCTTCCCTGGGCGCCCACCGAGGGCGAGGACCAGGGGAAGACCCACATCCTCAACATGATCGACACCCCCGGGCACGTGGACTTCACGTATGAGGTGTCCCGGTCCCTGGCCGCCTGTGAGGGCACGGTCCTGCTGGTCGACGCCGCCCAGGGCATCGAGGCCCAGACGCTCGCCAACCTGTACCTGGCGATGGAGAACGACCTCGCGATCGTCCCGGTCCTCAACAAGATCGACCTTCCGGCCGCCCAGCCGGAGAAGTTCGCCGAGGAGCTGGCGAACCTGGTCGGCTGCGACCCGGACGACGTGCTCAGGGTGTCCGCCAAGACGGGCCTCGGTGTGGAGGCGCTGCTCGACCGCGTCGTCCGCGAGGTTCCCGCTCCGGTCGGCGTCGCCGACGCCCCCGCCCGCGCGATGATCTTCGACTCGGTCTACGACTCCTACCGCGGTGTCGTGACGTATGTACGTGTGATCGACGGCCAGCTCAACAAGCGTGAGCGCATCCGGATGATGTCGACCGGCGCCACGCACGAGCTGCTCGAGATCGGCACCAACTCGCCCGAGATGCTCCCGGCCGACGGTCTCGGCGTCGGCGAGGTGGGCTACCTCATCACCGGTGTGAAGGACGTCCGGCAGTCCAAGGTCGGAGACACAATCACCAGCCTGCACAAGGGCGCCACCGAGGCGCTCGGCGGCTACAAGGACCCGAAGCCGATGGTCTTCTCGGGCCTCTATCCGCTGGACGGTTCCGACTACCCGGAGCTGCGCGACGCCCTGGACAAGCTCCAGCTCAACGACGCCGCGCTGGTCTACGAGCCGGAGACGTCCGCGGCTCTCGGCTTCGGCTTCCGTGTCGGTTTCCTCGGCCTGCTGCACCTGGATGTGATCCGCGAGCGGCTCGAGCGCGAGTTCGGCCTCGACCTGATCGCCACGGCCCCCAACGTGGTCTACCGCGTGACCATGGAGGACGGCACAGAGCACACGGTCACCAACCCGAGCGAGTTCCCCGAGGGCAAGATCAACGAGGTGCACGAGCCTGTCGTGCGCGCCACGATCCTCGCGCCCAGCGAGTTCATCGGCTCGATCATGGAGCTCTGCCAGACCCGTCGCGGCACCCTCCTCGGCATGGACTACCTCTCGGAGGACCGGGTCGAGATCCGCTACACCCTGCCGCTGGCGGAGATCGTCTTCGACTTCTTCGACCAGCTGAAGTCCAAGACGCGCGGCTATGCCTCCCTTGACTACGAGCCCACCGGGGAGCAGGCCTCCAGCCTCGTCAAGGTCGACATCCTCCTCCACGGTGACAAGGTGGACGCCTTCTCGGCGATCACCCACAAGGACGCCGCCTATGCCTACGGAGTGCGGCTCGTCGCCAAGCTCCGGGAGCTCATCCCGCGGCAGGCGTTCGAGGTGCCCATCCAGGCGGCCATCGGGTCCCGGGTCATCGCGCGCGAGACCATCCGCGCCATCCGCAAGGACGTCCTCGCCAAGTGCTACGGCGGTGACATCTCCCGTAAGCGGAAGCTGCTGGAGAAGCAGAAGGAAGGCAAGAAGCGGATGAAGATGGTCGGCTCTGTGGAGGTCCCGCAGGAGGCTTTCATCGCGGTGCTGTCCAGCGACGAGGGTGGCAAGAGCAAGAAGTAGTCGTCGCGTCACCGTGCGTAGCGACCACCTCGGGGGTGTGCGTCCGGTACGCGCGCCGCTCGCTCCGAAATGTGCGCACCCGCTCTCTCCGGAAAGCGCCCGTCCCTGTCGTGGCGGGCGCTTTTCGGTCGTCCGGGGCGCATCCAGGGCTTAGCTGTCGCATGCACCGATCTGTCGTCCCGATGGGCGGACCTGCGCTCCGTTCGTTATGAAGCGGCAGCCCGCAGGCCCTTACGCGCCGGTCGAACGCGCTCTACCCTGATCACGGCTCGATGGTTACTCGCCAGTTAAACAACCAGCCAGTCGTGCATGCTGCCGCAGGCCCGGAGGACGTCGTGAGCGAAACCCAGACCCAGATCGAGAACCGGCCGCCCTCGGTGGCCACCCTCTTCACCGAGCGCGTGGCAGCCACGCCGAACGGCGAGGCCTACCGCTACCCGGTGCCCCGGGGCTCGGGCGGGGGGCCGGACGAGTGGAAGTCGTTGACCTGGGGGCAGGCCGCCGAGCGGGTCTACGCCATCGCTGCCGGTCTGATCGACCTCGGGGTGAACGCCGAGGAGCGGGTCGCGCTCGCGTCTTCCACCCGGGTCGAGTGGATCCTCGCCGACCTCGGCGTGATGTGCGCCGGCGGCGCCACCACCACGGTCTACCCGTCGACCAACGCGGAGGAGTCGGCGTACATCCTGGCCGACTCCGGGAGCCGGGTGCTGATCGCCGAGGACGTGGCCCAGCTGGCCAAGGCGCGGGAAAAGCGCGGCGAACTGCCCGAGCTGAAGCACGTGGTCGTCTTCGACGCGACCGGCCTGGAGCCCGACGCGGGCGAGCCGGAGGGCTGGGTCCTCACCCTCGCCGATCTCGAGGCGCGCGGCGCGAAGTACCTGAAGGCCAACCCGTCGGCCGTCGAGGAGCGGGTGGCGGCGATCACCGCCGACCAGCTGGCGACGCTCATCTACACCTCCGGCACCACCGGCCGCCCCAAGGGTGTGCGGCTGCCGCACGACAACTGGTCCTACATGGCGAAGGCGATCGCCTCGACCGGCCTGGTCACCACGGAAGACGTGCAGTACCTCTGGCTCCCGCTGGCCCACGTCTTCGGCAAGGTGCTGACCTCCGGCCAGATCGAGGTCGGTCACGTCACGGCGGTCGACGGCCGGGTCGACAAGATCATCGAGAACCTGCCGGTCGTCCAGCCGACGTACATGGCGGCCGTGCCGCGCATCTTCGAGAAGGTCTACAACGGAGTCGCGGCCAAGGCGCGGGCGGGTGGCGGCGCCAAGTACAAGATCTTCCAGTGGGCGGCCGGCGTCGCCCGCGAGTACGCCAAGGTCACCCAGGACAACTTCCGCCGAACCGGCTCGGCTTCCGCGCCCTTCGGCCTGACCGCCAAGCACAAGGTCGCCGACGCGCTCGTGTACTCCAAGCTGCGCGAGGCCTTCGGCGGGCGGCTGCGTGCCGCCGTCTCCGGCTCCGCCGCGCTCGCGCCCGACATCGGCTACTTCTTCGCCGGCGCCGGCATCCACATCCTCGAGGGCTACGGGCTCACCGAGTCCAGCGCGGCCTCCTTCGTCAACCCTGGCGAGGCCTACCGCACCGGCACTGTGGGCAAGCCGCTGCCCGGCTGCGAGGTGCGCATCGCCGACGACGGCGAGATCCTGCTGCGCGGTCCCGGCATCATGGAGGGCTACCACGGTCTGCCCGAGAAGACCGCCGAAGTCCTGGAGTCCGACGGCTGGTTCCACACCGGCGACATCGGCGAGCTGTCCGCCGACGGCTACCTGCGCATCACGGACCGCAAGAAGGACCTGATCAAGACCTCCGGCGGCAAGTACATCGCGCCGGCCGAGGTCGAGGGTCAGTTCAAGGCGGTGTGCCCGTTCGTCTCCAACATCCTGGTGCACGGCGCGGACCGTAACTTCTGTACCGCGCTGATCGCCCTGGACGAGCCGACGATCCTCGGCTGGGCCGAGGAGAACGGCCTGGGCGGCAGGAGCTATGCGGAGGTCGTCGCGTCCCCGCAGGTCGAGCAGCTGGTCGAAGGCTATGTGAAGCGCCTCAACGCGGGCCTGCAGCGCTGGCAGACGATCAAGCAGTTCCGCCTGCTCCCACGTGACCTGGACATCGAGCACGGCGAGCTGACGCCCAGCCTCAAGCTCAAGCGCCCGGTCGTGGAGCGCGAGTACAAGCACCTGATCGACGAGATGTACGCGGGGTCACGCGAGGCGTAGCAGGGACCGTCACAACGACCGGGCGGAAGCGCGGGACCGGTGCCGGACGGATCGGGCGGGGGAGGGAGCCGCCCGGCCAGAGGGCCGTTCCGCAGCTTCCGCCCGCGCGCTTTTACGCCTTCCTGACTTTTCATTCCCCCCACTTCGGTGACTCCACGCTTATGAGCGCCCCCGGTCTGTCACCCTGTCGGTGTCATGAGCGGCGCACGCCAGCACCGACCAGGAGCCGCAGGTGGGGTCCATTCCGATGCAGCGCGAATCCGGCAACCGATCGACTCCCGTGTGGCCGGCACGGGCCGACCCCAGGCTGGTCGCGCGGACCAGCCTGCCCGGCAACCTACTGGCACCCGCCGCCGCGCGCCGCTTCGTGCGCGACGCCCTCGCGGACTGGACCGGTCTGGGGTTCCTGGCCGGCGACCTGTGTGCCGACCGGCTGGCCGACGACGCGGCCGTGGTCGTCAGCGAGCTCGTCACCAACGCCGTCGTGCACGCGGGCACAGCGGCGGAACTGCTCTGCCGGTTCGAGGAGCCCACGCACGAGGAACCCGCCGCGCTCGTCGTCGAGGTCTCCGACCACCATCCCGACAGCGCCGTGACCAGCGGTCCGCACAGCGCCGACCAGTCCGGCACCCCCGACTACGGGCGCGGCCTGCATCTGGTCGCCGCCCTCGCCGAACGCTGGGGCGTCACCTTCCACGCCGCCCTCAAGACCGTCTGGGCGCGCCTGCCCCTCGACGGCCGCGACGTCCGCCCCGCCGCTGCCGCCGTCCTCGCTCCGGCCGTGGACCGGCGTGCCCTGCGGGACATGGAGGCGTACGAGCCGGGACATGCCCGGCGTGAAGATCTGGACTGGGTGAGCCGGGGTGCTCCCGCCTTCCTCGCGGAGGCGTCGGACCTGCTGGCCGGACAGCTGGACGAGGACATGGTCGCGGCGCTGGCCGGGCCGCTGCTGGTGCCGCGGCTCGTCGACCGGTGCGCGATCTGGCTCGCCGCCGGGACGGAGGGGCACGGAGGGGGCGGCGCGGCCGCAGCGGCGTCGAGACTCGTCGGTGTATGGCACAGCGACGAGTCCCGTGTGGAGCGGTTGCGCGAGGCCCTGGGCAAGGAACCGCCCCTCCCGCCCGATGCCTCGGCCGGAGTTCCGGTGCCGGTGGCCTGGCCGGACGAGCGGCTGGAAGAACTGCCCCGGCTCGGGCAGCGGCGGGACCCGGCGAGGCTTGTCGACGTCCGCGAGGGAACGGCCACAGCCCTGGCCTGCCCGCTCGCCGTCGGCGGCCGCCGCCTCGGGGTGCTGCTCGTCGCGCAGAACGGCCCCGAGCCCGTGGGCGCCGACGTCGCCGCGCTCATCGAGGACTTCGCCCGGCGCGTCGCTCTGGCCGTCAGCGCCGCCCGCCAGTACACCCGGCAGGCCACCATCAGCCGGGTGCTCCAGCGCGGTCTGCTGCCCAGCAAAGTGGGCCAGATCCCCGGCGTCGACACGTTCCTGGTCTACGAGCCGAGCGACGACGGCGTGGCCGGTGGCGACTTCTACGACGTCTTCCCCGCCGGGTCCGGCGGCCGGTGGTGCTTCATGCTCGGCGACGTCCAGGGCAGCGGCCCCGAGGCCGCGGTCGTCACCGGCCTGGCCAGGCCCTGGCTGCGGCTCCTCGCGCGCGAGGGGTACGAGGTCGGCCAGGTGCTCGACCGGCTCAACGGTCTGCTGCTCGACGACGCGATGGAAGCGGCGGAGGCGGCGGCCCTGCTGGTCACCGGCGGACACGGGCCGGGCCTGCCCGACTCCCGGTTTCTGTCGCTGCTCTACGGAGAGGTGGTGCCCTCGCCGTCCGGTGACGGAGGCGCCCGGTGCACCCTCGCGAGTGCCGGGCACCCGCTGCCCCTGCTGCTGCGCCCCGACGGCACGGTGTGTGCCCTTGCGGAACCGCAGGTACTGCTCGGGGTCGTCGACGATGTCGCGTACCAGAGCCACACCTTCCGTCTCGAGCCCGGCGACACGCTGCTGTGCGTGACCGACGGCGTGACCGAGCGGCGCTTCGGACCCCGGATGTTCGACGACGAGGACGGCCTGGCGGCGGCGCTCTCCGGCTGCACCGGCCTCTCGGCGCAAGGCGTCGCGGAGCGGATCAGGGCGGCGGTGCATGCGTTCGCGCCGACGCCGCCGGGGGACGATCTGGCGCTGCTGGTGCTCCAGGCGGGGTGAGCGGGCAGGGAGCAGAACCGGCGCCCTCGTGAGCGGCGGAGAGACGCCCTCCCGAGTGACGGACAATGGGGGGCATGCCTTCCGTACTGCCCGACGGCGAACCCATGCCCGAGGACGGCGCACTGCCCGCGTCCGCCCTCCACGCCGCCGGAGACCGTCCCCTCGCCTTCTACCTCCATGTGCCGTACTGCGCGACGCGCTGCGGCTACTGCGACTTCAACACCTACACCGCCACCGAGCTGCGCGGCTCCGGCGGCGTGCTCGCCTCCCGCGACAACTACGCCGAGACCCTCGCCGACGAGATCCGCCTCGCCCGCAAGATCCTCGGCGACGACACGCGTCAGGCGCGAACGGTGTTCGTCGGCGGAGGCACGCCCACGCTGCTGGCCGCCGGTGATCTCGTACGGATGCTGGATGTCGTTCGCGAGGAGTTCGGGCTCGCCGACGACGCCGAGGTGACCACGGAGGCGAACCCGGAGTCGGTGGGCCCCGCCTATCTGGAGGCGCTGCGGGCCGGCGGCTTCAACCGGATCTCGTTCGGGATGCAGAGCGCCCGCCGGCACGTGCTGAAGGTGCTCGACCGGACCCACACACCGGGGCGGCCGGAGGCGTGTGTGGCAGAGGCTCGGGCGGCGGGCTTCGACCATGTGAACCTCGACCTGATCTACGGCACCCCCGGCGAGAGCGACGACGACTGGCGCGCCTCGCTGGAGGCGGCGGTGGGCGCCGGACCGGACCATGTCTCGGCGTACGCGCTGATCGTCGAGGAGGGCACCCGGCTGGCCCGCCGGATCCGGCGCGGCGAGGTGCCGATGACCGACGACGACGTCCACGCCGACCGCTATCTGATCGCCGACGAGGTGCTCGGCGCAGCCGGCTACGACTGGTACGAGGTCTCCAACTGGGCCACCACCGATGCAGGCCGGTGCCTGCACAACGAGCTGTACTGGCGCGGCGCCGACTGGTGGGGCGCCGGCCCCGGAGCGCACAGCCATGTCGGCGGCGTGCGCTGGTGGAACGTGAAGCATCCGGGCGCGTACGCGGCGGCGCTGTCGGACGGCCGCTCGCCGGGAGCGGGCCGCGAGGTCCTCTCCGACGAGGACCGCCGGGTCGAGCGGATCCTGCTGGAGCTGCGGCTGCGCGAGGGCGTGCCGCTCGCGCTGCTGCGCACGACGGGCCTCGCGGCGGCCCGCAAGGCCCTTGCCGACGGCTTGCTGGAGCCCGGCCCGTACGAGCGGGGTCGCGCGGTCCTGACGCTGCGGGGACGGCTGCTGGCGGACGGGGTGGTCAGGGACCTGGTGGACTGACCACTCACCAGGGTGAACTCGTGCAGAAGAGAGGTGCGACTGCCTACGCTGTCCCTACCCTGCTGCTCGAACAGGATGCGGCGGACGAGGAGGGCCACGGAGATGACCGCTGTGGATGACCGGCCTGTTGCATCGATTGCCGACCTCTACGAGAACCTGCATGTTCCCGAGGGGTTCAAGGCGGAGCTCCTGCGGGGGGAAATCGTGATGATGGCAGGGCCCGACTGGGTCCACAACATGATCGTTCTGCAGGTGCAGAAGCAGATTCTTCGTCTTGAGCGCTGGTACCCGCTCCAGACGCAGGACCTCGCGATCCCGGGCGAGTCGAGTGAACCGCAGCCGGACCTCGTGGTGCACGAAGAGGGGGCTTTCGAAGGCCCCGGCCGACTTGTTCCCGCACCTGCCGTCACGCTGGTCATGGAAGTGGTCTCCAAGACCAGCGCCGACCGCGACTACCGGCTCAAGCCGTCGATGTACGCGGCCGGGCAGGTGGACGCCTATCTGATCGTCGATCCTTTCGCGGCCCGCTGTGTGCTCCTCACGGAACCGACAGGCTCGGGCGAGGCTGCCAGGTACCAGGTGGAGCGGACCGCCAAGTTCGGTGATCCCCTCCCCGTCGAGGTGCTCGACCTCACGCTGGACACATCCCTGTTCCGGACGTTGCCGAGCAACCCTGGCTAGTCGGACAGCGTCACGAAGTCGATCAGCTCCTCCACCCGACCGAGCAGCGCGGGCTCCAGGTCCTTGTAGCTCGTCACCCTGGACAGGATGTGCTGCCAGGCCGCGCCCGTGTTCTCCGGCCAGCCCAGCGCCCGGCAGACGCCCGTCTTCCAGTCCTGGCCCCGCGGGACCCTCGGCCAGGCCGGGATGCCCACGGACGACGGCTTCACCGCCTCCCAGACGTCGATGTACGGATGGCCCACCACCAGCACGTGCGGGTCGGTGACCGACGCCGCGAGGCGGGACTCCTTCGAGCCGTCGACGAGGTGGTCCACCAGCACGCCGAGGCGGGCGTCCGGGCCGGGGGCGAAGTCGGCGACGATCGCGGGCAGGTCGTCGATGCCCTCCAGGTACTCCACGACCACGCCCTCGATGCGCAGGTCGTCGCCCCACACCCGCTCCACCAGCTCCGCATCGTGCCGCCCCTCCACATAGATGCGGCCCGCGCGGGCGACCCTGGCCCGGGCGCCGGGTACGGCGATGGAGCCGGAGGCCGTACGGGACGGACGGCTCGGGGCCATGGGCGCCGGGCGGACCAGGGTGACCACTTGGCCCTCCAGCAGGAAGCCGCGCGGCTCGAGCGGGAAGACCCGGTGCTTGCCGAAGCGGTCATCGAGGGTGACCGTCCCCGCCTCGCAGCGGATCACCGCGCCGCAGAAGCCCGTCGACACCTCCTCGACGACCAGGTCGGGGTCCGCGGGGATCTCGAGGGCCGGCTTCGACCGCTTCCACGGCGGTGTGAGATCAGGGCTGTAGCTGCGCATTCGCACGACGATACGTCCGGCCGCCCTACGACACGCCGAAACGCGCTGCCAGCGCCTCCCGTTGAGCCCGCACGAACTCCGCGTCCACCGCCGCCCCGTGCCCGGGCACGTACAGCGCGTCCTCGCCGCCGAGCGAGAGGAGCCGGTCGAGTGCGGCGGGCCAGCGGGACGGGATGGCGTCCGGGCCGGCCTGCAGCTCGCCGGACTCCTCCACCAGGTCGCCGCAGAAGACCACCTCCGGTGCGCCCGGCACCAGCAGCGCCAGGTCGTGGCCGGAGTGGCCGGGGCCGACGTTGGCCAGCAGTACCTGGCGGCCGCCCAGCTCCAGGGTCCACTCGCCGCACACGCTGTGCTGCGGGGCCACCAGCAGGTCCGCGGCCTCCGCCGCGTCGTCCGGCGCGACTCCGTGCCGCACCGCGTCGGCGCGGATCACGTCCCGGTCCCGCCGCAGCAGCGCGTCCATGCCGACCGCGCCGTAGATCTCCACCCCCGAGAAGGCCGCGGTGCCCAGCACATGGTCGAAATGGGGATGGCTCAGTGCGATGTGCGTCACCCGCCGGATCCGCCGGCCGGCGAGCAGGGCCTGGGCCTGTGCCCGTACCTCGGCGCCCTCGCGGACCGTGGAGCCGGTGTCGAACAGCAGCACGGCGTCCTCGCCGACGACCAGACCGACGGTCGCGTCCCAGCCGGGCATACGGCGCCGGCCGATCCCGTCGGCCAGCCGTTCCCAGCCGAGGTCTTCCCAACTGACGTCCATGCGGCGACGCTATCCGCAACACATGCGCATCGACCTCGGTGGGCCCTGGAAACAGCGTGTCCGACCGCACGGTCGGCCACCCTTGCTACCCCTGTACCCGGCAGCCGTACACTGGCCGGGGGAATGCTGGCACTCGGGCGCACCGAGTGCCAAGCCACTACGAGGAACCACAGCTGGAGGTGCGCACGAATGCTCAGCGAACGCAGGCTCGAGGTACTGCGCGCCATCGTCCAGGACTACGTCGGCACCGAGGAGCCCGTCGGCTCCAAGGCACTCACCGAGCGGCATCAGCTCGGCGTCTCGCCGGCCACCGTCCGCAACGACATGGCCGTGCTGGAGGAGGAGGGCTTCATCGCCCAGCCTCACACCAGCGCCGGCCGGATTCCCACGGACAAGGGCTACCGGCTGTTCGTCGACCGGCTGGCGGGCGTCAAGCCGCTGTCGTCGCCCGAGCGCCGCGCCATCCAGAACTTCCTGGACGGAGCGGTCGACCTCGACGACGTCGTGGGCCGTACGGTGCGCCTGCTGGCGCAGCTGACCCGGCAGGTCGCCGTCGTCCAGTACCCGTCGCTGACCCGGTCCACGGTCCGGCATGTGGAACTCCTCTCCCTCGCGCCCGCCCGACTGATGCTCGTGCTGATCACGGACACCGGCCGGGTCGAGCAGCGCATGATCGACTGCCTCGCGCCGTTCGGCGACACCTCGCTCGCGGACCTGCGGGCCCGGCTCAACAGCCGGGTCGTGGGACGCCGCTTCGCGGATGTGCCGCAACTGGTGCAGGACCTTCCCGAATCGTTCGAGCACGAGGACCGCGGCACCGTCTCCGTGGTGCTCTCCACGCTGCTCGAGACCCTGGTCGAGGAGACCGAGGAGCGGCTCGTGATCGGCGGCACCGCCAATCTGACCCGCTTCGCGCACGACTTCCCGCTGACCATCCGGCCGGTGCTGGAGGCGCTGGAGGAGCATGTGGTGCTTCTCAAGCTGCTCGGCGAGGCGAAGGAATCGGGCGGCATGGGCATGACCGTACGGATCGGTCATGAGAACGCCCACGAAGGACTCAACTCCACGTCCGTGGTCGCTGTCGGCTACGGTTCGGGCGACGAGGCAGTTGCCAAACTCGGCGTGGTCGGACCGACCCGCATGGACTACCCCGGAACGATGGGAGCGGTACGCGCAGTGGCACGTTACGTCGGACAGATCCTGGCGGAGTCGTAAGTGGCCACGGACTACTACGCCGTACTCGGCGTACGCCGCGACGCATCGCAGGACGAGATCAAGAAGGCCTTCCGCCGCCTCGCGCGCGAACTCCACCCGGATGTGAACCCGGATCCGAAGACGCAGGAGCGCTTCAAGGAGATCAACGCCGCGTACGAGGTGCTCTCGGACCCGCAGAAGAAGCAGGTCTACGACCTCGGCGGAGACCCGCTCTCGCAGGCCGGAGGCGGCGGCGCGGGCGGATTCGGCGCCGGTGGCTTCGGTAACTTCTCCGACATCATGGACGCGTTCTTCGGTACGGCCTCGCAGCGCGGGCCCCGCTCGCGTACGCGGCGCGGCCAGGACGCGATGATCCGTCTGGAGATCGACCTCAACGAGGCCGCCTTCGGCACGACCAAGGACATCCAGGTCGACACGGCCGTCGTCTGCACCACCTGCTCGGGTGAGGGCGCTGCGCCGGGGACCTCGGCGCAGACCTGTGACATGTGTCGCGGTCGTGGCGAGGTCTCGCAGGTCACGCGGTCGTTCCTCGGCCAGGTCATGACCTCGCGGCCGTGTCCGCAGTGCCAGGGCTTCGGCACGGTCGTGCCCACCCCGTGCCCGGAGTGCGCCGGTGACGGCCGCATCCGCTCGCGGCGGACGCTGACCGTGAAGATCCCGGCCGGTGTCGACAACGGCACACGCATCCAGCTCGCCGGCGAGGGCGAGGTCGGCCCCGGCGGCGGCCCCGCGGGAGATCTCTACGTCGAGATCCACGAGGTCGCCCACCCCGTCTTCCAGCGGCGCGGCGACGATCTGCACTGCACGGTGACGATCCCCATGACGGCGGCGGCGCTGGGCACGAAGTGCCCGCTGGAGACGCTCGACGGCGTCGAGGAGGTCGACATCCGGCCGGGCACCCAGTCGGGCCAGTCGATCCCGCTGCACGGGCGCGGCATCACCCACCTGCGCGGTGGCGGGCGCGGCGACCTGATCGTGCACGTCGAGGTGACGACGCCGACGAAGCTGGACCCGGACCAGGAGCGACTGCTGCGGGACCTGGCGAAACTGCGCGGCGAGGAGCGGCCGACGGGTCAGTTCCAGCCGGGCCAGCAGGGGCTGTTCTCGCGTCTGAAGGACGCGTTCAACGGGCGTTAGCCGGACGGCGTGGCCGCGGGGGCGTATTCCGGGGGCTCCGCCCCCGGCCCCCGTGTCCAACGCCGGCGGAACGGCGAGTTGCGGGGTTCTGCCCCCGGCTCGTACGCCTCGAACGTCAACGGTGCCGGCGAGGCTCCGGGTGATTCGGCCGCCCGCCCGGGACGTGGCACGATGCCTGCATGTCCTCCCTGCTGACCGATCTCTGCCGTCATCCGATCGTGCAGGCTCCCATGGCAGGCGGCGCTTCCTGCCCGCGGCTGGTCGCGGCCGTCTCGGAGACCGGCGGGCTGGGGTTCCTCGCCGCCGGGTACAAAACGGCGGACGGGATGTACCAGGAGGTCAAACAGGTGCGCGGGCTCACCGCCCGCCCCTTCGGCGTCAATCTCTTCATGCCGCAGCCAGGCACCGCCGACCCGGCCGCCGTCGGTGTCTACCGGGATCAGCTGGCCGGTGAGGCCGCGTGGTACGAGACGCCGCTGGGCGATGCCGACTCCGGGCGCGACGACGGCTACGACGCGAAGCTCGCCATACTGCTCGACGACCCGGTCCCCGTCGTCTCGTTCACCTTCGGCTGTCCCCCGCGCAGCGTGCTCGAGTCCTTCACCAAGGCGGGCACGTTCACCATCGTGACCGTCACCACGCCCGAGGAGGCGCAGGCCGCGCAGTGGGCCGGCGCCGACGCCGTGTGTGTGCAGGGCATCGAGGCGGGCGGGCACCAGGGAACGCACCGGGACGACCCCGCGACCGACGGAACCGGTCTGGGGCTCCTCGCCCTCCTCCAACTGGTCAAGGAAACCGTGCAGTTGCCCGTGATCGCGGCCGGGGGTCTGATGCGGGGCAGCCAGATCGCCGCGGTCCTGGCGGCGGGCGCGAGCGCCGCCCAGCTCGGCACCGCGTTCCTGGTGTGCCCGGAGTCGGCGGCCCACGCGCTGCACAAGCGGGCCCTGACCAATCCGCTGTTCGTACGGACCGAACTGACCCGCGCGTTCTCCGGGCGGCCCGCGCGGGGGCTGGTCAACCGATTCATGCGGGAGCACGGGCCGTACGCTCCCGCCGCATATCCCGAGGTGCATCACATGACAAGTCCGCTGCGCAAGGCCGCGGCCAAGGCGGGCGACGCCCAGGGCATGGCGCTGTGGGCCGGGCAGGGGCACCGGCTCGCCCGCGAGATGCCCGCCGCCCAGCTGGTGGGGGTGCTCGCGGCGGAAACCGACTCGGCGCGGGCCGCGTTCGCGCTCGGCGGTGGTGTGTGATGACCGCTCCCGTTTTTCTCGTCGAGTCGCTCGCGGGTGTCGCTCCCGGCGCGGCCGTCACCCTGGACGGCCCCGAGGGCCGGCACGCCGTGTCCGTACGCAGGCTCCAGCCGGGTGAGGAGATCGTCCTCACCGACGGCCGGGGCCGCGGAGCCGCAGGCGCCGTCGTGTCGACGGAGGGCAAGGACCGCCTTGTCGTCGAGGTGCGCGAACGCCGTGAGGAGCCGGAGCCGACGCCCCGCATCACGGTCGTACAGGCGCTCCCGAAGGGCGACCGCGGTGAACTCGCCGTCGAGACCATGACCGAGACCGGTGTGGACACGGTCGTGCCGTGGTCGGCGGCGCGCTGCATCACACAGTGGAAAGGCGAACGCGGGGCCAAGTCGCTGGCAAAGTGGCGGGCGACGGCCCGTGAGGCGGGCAAGCAGTCGCGCAGGCTCCGCTTCCCCGAGGTCGCGGAGACGTCGACGACCAAGCAGGTGGCGGCTCTTCTGGCGGCGGCCGACTTCACGGCGGTGCTCCACGAGGAGGGCGCGCAGCCGCTGGCGACGGCCGAGTTGCCGACGGAGGGGTCGATCGTGCTGGTGGTCGGACCGGAGGGCGGTGTGTCGCCGGAGGAGCTGGCCACCTTCGCCGAGGCGGGAGCGAAGCCGTACCGGCTGGGCCGCAGCGTGCTGCGCACCTCCACGGCCGGTACCGCGGCGACAGCGCTGCTGCTGGGTCGCACCGGCCGCTGGTCCTGAACACCGGGTGCCACCCAGTGGTGTGAACTGGCGTCAACCTGTCTTCTCCCGCAAGCGAGCCGGTGGCACTCTGCCACCATGACGCCGTCAAGACGCGCCCTGCCCCTGCTCGCCGCCTGCGCGGCGGCGGTTGTCGGCGTCACCGCGTGCGAGCCGGTGGCCGGCGGACTCAACTCCGCCGCGGTCGCCATCACCACGGACCGTACGGCGACCAGCACCCTCGAGCGGCTCACCTTCGACGTGGCCTGGTTCAGCTGTACCGCGAAGGCCGACGCCTCGCCCGCGCCCGCGGCCTCCGGCAACCCCGCCGCGCCCCGCCGCGTCACCGTCGACTGCCGGGGAGAGACAGGATCCGGCCAGGACATCACCCTCACCGGAAAGGTGACGGAGGAGCGTGCCGGCAAGTGCGTCCGCGGTGACATGACAGCCAAGGTCGACAGGAAGGTCGTCTTCCAGGCGACCATGCTCGGCGACTGCGACGCCGCCGCCCCCAGCAGCGCCACGCCCCCCAGCAGCGCCACGCCCCCCAGCAGCGCCACGCCCCGCCCCGGACAGCTCCGTCCGACCGTCACCCTCACCGTGACCGTCACGGAGACGGTGACCGCCGTACCGGCCAAGTGATCCAAAACCCTCACGGCGCGGCTCCCGCCTGCCTAGGGTGACGGTGTGACGCACCCTGCCTACCTCCGGTATCCGCATCTGCACGGCGAGTTGATCGCCTTCACCGCCGAGGACGACGTCTGGGTCGCGCCGCTCGACGGCGGCCGGGCGTGGCGCGTGAGCGCCGACAACATGCCCGTGAACCATCCCAGGATCTCGCCCGACGGCTCGCACATCGCCTGGTCCTCGTACCGCGACGGTGCCCCGGAGGTGCACCTGGCCCCCGTCGACGGCGGCCCCTCGGACCGGCTCACCCACTGGGGCAGCAACAGAACCTCGGTACGGGGCTGGACCCCGGACGGCAGGGTGCTGGCGCTCACCACCCACGGTCAGGCGTCGCTGCGCCGCACCTGGGCGCACGCGGTGCCGCTCGACGGCGGACCCTCCGAGATCCTCCCGTACGGACCGGTCGGCGGCGTCGCGTTCGGCGGCCCGCACACGCTGCTGCTGTCGGCCACCATGGGCCGCGAGGCAGCAGCCTGGAAGCGCTACCGCGGCGGCACGGCGGGGAAGTTGTGGATCGACCGGGGCGACGACGGGCAATTCGTACGCCTCCACGAGGACATCGACGGGAACATCGAGTACCCGCTGTGGGTGGGCGGCCGTGTCGCGTTCCTCTCCGACCACGAGGGCGTCGGCGCCCTGTACTCCTCCCTGCCCGACGGCTCGGACCTGCGCCGCCACACCGGCGTCGAGGGCTTCTACGCGCGCCATGCCGCCACCGACGGCACCCGCGTCGCCTACGCCAGTGCGGGCGAGCTGTGGATCGTCGACGATCTGGACGGCGCCGAGCCGCGCCGCCTCGACATCCGGCTCGGCGGGCAGCGCACCGACCTGCAGCCCCGGCCCGTGGACGCCGACCACTACTTCGGCGCGGCGGCCCCCGATCACACCGGCCGGGGCAGCGCCGTGGAGATCCGGGGCGGCATCCACTGGGTCACCCACCGCGAAGGGCCGGCGCGTTCGCTCGCCGTCGAGCCGGGCGTACGGGCCAGGTTGCCGCGCACCTTCCGGGTCGACGGCGAACAACACGTCGTGTGGGTGACCGACGCCGAGGGCGACGACGCCCTGGAGTTCGCGCCGGCCACCGGTACCGCGGCCGGCGCCACCCCGCGCCGGCTCGCCGCGGGCCGGCTCGGTCGCGTACTGAGCCTGGCCGTCGCCCCCGACGGCAGCCGGGCAGCCGTCGCCTCGCACGACGGCCGGGTGCTGCTCGTCGAACGCGAGACGGGCGAAGTGCGCGAGGTCGACCGCAGCGAGCACGGTGACGCCGACGGGCTCGTCTTCTCGCCCGACTCGACATGGCTCGCCTGGTCCCACCCCGGCCCCAACCCGCTGCGGCAGATCAAAATCGCCAACACGGGTGATCTGACCGTCTCCGAGGCCACGCCGCTGCGCTTCGCCGACTTCCAGCCCGCCTTCACCCTCGACGGCAAGCACCTCGCGTTCCTGTCCGAGCGGGCCTTCGACCCCGTCTACGACGCGCACGTCTTCGACCTGGCCTTCGTCGGCGGCTGCCGGCCGCATCTGATCACGCTGGCCGCGACCACGCCCTCGCCGTTCGGGCCGCAGCGGCACGGCCGGGCCTTCGATGCCGGCAAGGACGGCGACTCGGAGCAGGAGGACGGCGCGGCGCCCGTCACCCGTATCGACCTCGACGGGCTTGCGGACCGCATAGTGCCGTTCCCCGTCGAAGCCGCCAGCTACTCCGGTCTGCGTGCCGCCAAGGACGGCCTGCTGTGGCTGCGCCACCCGCTGCACGGCGTCCTCGGCGCGGGCCGCGCCACGCCCGAGGCCCCGGGGCCCAGAACCACCCTGGAGCGGTACGACCTCGGGCAGCAGCGGGTCGAGGAACTCTCCTCCGACGCCTCCTACTTCCGCGTCACCGGTGACGGCAAGCGGATCCTGCTGTGCACCGACGGCAAACTCAAGGTCCTCCCCAGCGACCGTGACGTCTCGCACGACGACAACGACGGCGGCGCGAGCATCACCGTCGACCTGTCCCGGGTGCGCTCCAGCGTCGAACCGGCCGCCGAGTGGCGGCAGATGTACGCCGAGGCCGGCCGGCTGATGCGCGACCACTTCTGGCGTCCCGACCTGGGCGGCGTCGACTGGGACGGAGTGCTCGAGCGCTACCGGCCCGTCCTGGACCGGGTCGCCACCCACGACGACCTGGTCGACCTGCTGTGGGAGGTCCAGGGCGAGCTGGGTACCTCGCACGCGTACGTCATGCCGCACGGCGGCCACGGCAACGCCGCCACCCGGCAGGGGCTGCTCGGTGCCGACATCTCCCGTACGGACGACAGCGCTTGGCGTATCGATCGCATTCTGCCGTCCGAGACCTCCGACCCGAAGGCGCACTCGCCGCTCGCCGCGCCGGGTGTCGCCCTGCGCGCCGGTGACACGCTGCTCGCCGTGGACGGCCGGCCCGTCGACCCGGTCAGGGGCCCGGGGCCGCTGCTCGTCGGTGCCGCCGGCAAACCCGTCGAACTGACCGTGTCCCCGGCCGGCGGCGGCGATCCGCGGTACGCGGTCGTCGTCCCCCTCGCGGACGAGGAACCGCTGCGCTACCACGCGTGGGTCGCAGACCGCCGCGCCTACGTCCACGAGCAGTCCGGTGGCCGCCTCGGCTATCTGCACGTCCCCGACATGCAGGCTCCCGGCTGGGCCCAGATCCACCGCGACCTGCGGGTCGAGGTGGCACGGGAGGGGCTGGTCGTGGACGTACGGGAGAACCGCGGCGGCCACACGTCGCAGCTCGTCATCGAGAAACTGGCCCGGCGGATCGTCGGCTGGGACCTGCCGCGGGGCATGCAGCCGTACAGCTACCCTCTCGACGCGCCCCGCGGCCCGGTCGTCGCCGTCGCCAACGAGTTCTCCGGCTCCGACGGCGACATCGTCAACGCGGCGATCAAGGCGCTCGGCATCGGGCCCGTCGTCGGCACGCGCACGTGGGGCGGAGTCGTGGGCATCGACAGCCGCTATTCGCTGGTCGACGGGACGCTGGTCACCCAGCCGAAGTACGCGTTCTGGCTGGAGGGTTACGGGTGGGACGTGGAGAACCGGGGCGTCGATCCGGACGTCGAAGTGGTCACGGCGCCCCAGGACCACGCTGCGGGTCGTGACCCGCAGCTGGACGAGGCGATCCGTATGGCGCTGGAGTCCCTGGCGCAGACTCCGGCGAAGCAACCGCCGACGCTCCCGTAGCGGGGCGCTTTCGGAAGCGGCCCGGCCCACCCGGGCCGGGCCCCGCGCCCCGCAGGGGCACGCCGCCGATACGATGCGTGTGGAAGTCGTCGGAGCGCGAGGAGGACCCGGGAATGGCCGGAGAACCGCAGGCGGACTGCCTGTTCTGCAAGATCGTCGCCGGGGAGGTACCCGCCACCGTCGTGCGTGAGACGGAGACCACCGTCGCCTTCCGCGACATCAATCCCCAGGCCCCCAGCCACGTTCTCGTCATCCCCAAGGCGCACTACGCGGACGCCGCCGACCTCGCCGCCGGCGCCCCGCAGCTCGCCGCCGACGTGCTGCGGGAGGCCGGGCAGATCGCCGCCGACGAGAAGGTGGTCGAGAGCGGGTACCGCGTCGTCTTCAACACCGGAGCCGGGGCGGGTCAGACCGTGTTCCACGCCCACGCGCACGTGCTCGGAGGCCGCGGCCTCGAATGGCCCCCGGGATAGTCCGCCTTGTCCGTACGGGAACTCGTGGTGCTGGGCACCGCCAGCCAGGTGCCGACCCGGCACCGCAACCACAATGGCTATCTGCTCCGCTGGGACGGCGAGGGGCTGCTCTTCGACCCCGGCGAGGGCACGCAGCGCCAGATGCTCCGTGCCGGCGTCTCCGCGCACGACATCAACCGGATCTGCGTCACCCACTTCCATGGAGATCATTCCCTCGGTGTCGCCGGGGTGATCCAGCGGATCAATCTCGACCAGGTGCCGCATCCGGTCTCCGCGCACTATCCGAAGAGCGGGCAGCGCTTCTTCGACCGGCTGCGGTACGCGACGGCGTACCGCGAGACGGTGCAGCTGGTCGAGGCCCCGGTGCCGGTCGCCGCCGACGGCGTCGTCGCACGGACCGGCGCGTACACCCTGTACGCGCACAAGCTCTCGCATCCTGTCGAGTCGTTCGGCTATCGCCTCGTCGAGCCGGACGGACGGCGGATGCTGCCGAAGGAGCTCGCGGCGCACGGCATCAAGGGCCCGGACGTCGGGCGGATCCAGCGGGAGGGCACGCTCGGCGAAGTGTCCCTGGAGGACGTCAGCGAGGTCCGCAGGGGGCAGCGGTTCGCCTTCGTGATGGACACCCGGCTCTGCGAGGGCGTCCATCTGCTCGCGGAGGGCTGCGACATGCTGGTCATCGAGTCGACGTTCCTCGACGAGGACAGCCATCTTGCGTTGGAGCACGGACACCTGACGGCAGGCCAGGCGGGCGGCGTGGCCCGGGAGGCGGGCGTACGCCACCTCGTCCTCACGCACTTCTCCCAGCGGTACACCGACGCCGTCGCGGACTTCGAGCGGCAGGCCAGGGCCGCGGGGTTCGACGGCGAGGTGACCGTCGCCAGGGACCTGTGGCGCATCCCGGTGCCCAAACGGTCCTGAGGCCTGCGCAGCCTAGGATGTGACCATGCCCCTCCCCAAGGCCGAACTCCACCTTCATATCGAGGGCACCCTCGAGCCCGAGCTCGCCTTCGCGCTCGCCGCGCGCAACGGTGTCACGCTGCCCTTCGCGGACACCGAAGAGCTGCGCCGGGCCTATCTGTTCAAGGATCTCCAGTCGTTCCTCGACCTGTACTACGGGCTGATGGCGGTGCTGCGCACGGAGGACGACTTCGCGGATCTGGCCGACGCGTATCTCGAGCGGGCCGCCGCGCAGGGCGTACGGCATGCGGAGATCTTCTTCGACCCGCAGGCGCACACCGCCAGGGGCGTGTCGATGGGCACGGTCGTGGAGGGGCTCGGCCGTGCGCTCGACCGGGCCGAGGAGCGGCACGGCGTCTCCACCCGGCTGATCATGTGCTTTCTGCGCGACGAGTCCGCGGAGTCGGCGCTCGCGACGCTGGAGGCGGCGAAGCCGTTTCTGCACCGGATCACGGGCGTGGGTCTCGACTCCGCGGAGGTGGGCCATCCGCCGTCCAAGTTCCGCGCGGTGTTCGAGGCGGCGGCCGCGCTCGGCCTGCGCAGGGTGGCGCACGCGGGCGAGGAAGGGCCGCCCGCCTACATCGTGGAGGCGCTCGACGTCCTCGGCGTCGAGCGAGTCGACCACGGGCTGCGCTGCATGGAGGACGCGGGGCTGGTGGCGCGGCTGGCGCGCGAGCGGATCCCGCTCACGCTGTGTCCGCTGTCCAACGTACGGCTGCGCGCCGTCGACCTGCTGGAGGACCATCCGCTGGCGCGGATGATGGACGCGGGGCTGATGTGCACGGTCAACTCGGACGACCCGGCGTACTTCGGCGGCTACGTGGGTGACACGTTCCGTGCGGTGCACGAGGCGCTGGGGCTCGGGGACGAGCAACTGCGCGAGCTGGCCCGCAACTCGATCCAGGCGTCCTTCCTGGACGACGACGAGGAGCGGCGGGCGCGCCTGCTGGCCGAGGTGGAGGCCTACGAGTTCGAGCACGCCGGCTGACAAGCGGGTCCGGCTGGGAAGCGGGCCCGGACCGGCCTCCTGCCTGCCGGTCCGGACCCGCTCGCGGTCGGCTCAGCGGGTGGCCGGGCCCGTCCAGCCGGCCGGGACGTGGGCGATGCGGACCCGCTGGGGGTGGTCTCCGACGGAGACGGTGGCGACCTTCTTGCCGGTGGCGAAGTCGATCGCGGTGACGGCGTCGGAGCCGCTCTCGGAGATGACGCAGGACTTGCCGTCGCCGCTGACCGTCGCCCAGTAGGGCTTGGAGGCGGTCACCAGCGGACCCTCCCGCAGGGTCGCGCGGTCGACGACGGTGGCGTAGTCGTCCATGGTTCCGGCGATGCAGAGCTTGTCACCCGCCGGGCTCATGGACATGCCGTGGTGACGGGAGTCGTTGACCCAGGTGGTGCGGTCCTCGCTGGTCGCGGGGCTCTTCGGGAGCGTCTTGGCCCTGGTGATCTTGTCCGTCGCCACGTCGTACTCGAGGAAGCCGTTGAAGAACGACACCTGGAAGTAGAGCTTCGACTCGTCCGGGGTGAAGGCGACGGGCCGGACCGAGTCGGAGAGGTCCCCGCGGCCGAAGGCGTCGAGCCGTTCGCGCATGTCGATGACCTTGATCTGCTGGAACGTCTGCGTGTCGACGACGGTGATACGGCGGTCGCCCTTGGTCCAGTCGAGCCAGGGGGCGTCGAGCGCGGTGTTGACCTCACCGATCGACATGTTCCACAGACACCTGCCGCCGTCGGTGAAGACGTTCTCGTGCGGCTTGTCCCCGGTCTTGAACGACCCCACCTGCTTGCCGGTCTCGATGTCGAGGACGTGCACGGTGTTGGAGGTCGAGGAGGAGACGGCGACGCGCTTGCCGTCGGGGGAGACGGCCATGTGGTCGGAGCGGAAGCCGGAGACGGGGAAGCGCCAGTTGATCTTTCCGGTGGCGAGGTCGATGGACACGACGTCGGCGAAGCTGGGCCGGGAGACGACCATGGCGGAGCCGTCGGGCGTGGAGTACATGTCGTCGACGAACTGGTCGTGACCTTCGCCGGGGCCCTGGCGGATGCCGAGGAAGAAAGCCAGTTTGACGGGGTTGAGGTAGATCTCGGTGAGCCGCTGCTCCTTGTCGGGGATGACGTTGACCCGCCCGATCTTCGCGAAGTCGCCCCGCGCCTCGATGACATCGGCGGTGCCGTCCCAGTTGTTGCCGACGAACATCACCTCCCGCAGGCCGTCCGCGGCACGGTCGTCGGCGTCTTGTGCCGCGGACCCCGCGGACGCGGGGGACGCCGCGGTTGCCGACACCGAACCGGTGGCGGCGAGTGCCAGGGCGGCGACGACCGCACCCACGGCCCGCCTGGTGCTGGACAGAGACATCGTCGTTCCTTCCACAGGGGCGTCCGGCAAGGGCGCAGTCTGAAAACGGGTCCGTTCAGATTTGGCTACTGGAAAGTAACGAGGAGTCGCAGGCTTCACAAGACTCCGGACACGTGAAAATGAGTCAGCGATCGACGAGGGAGGCGCCAGTGGGCGGCAGGCTCAGACAGCCGACGGGCCGTTACGGGGGCCGGTCGGCCGAGGAACGGCAGGCCGAGCGGCGCCGGCGTTTCCTCGACGCCGGTCTGCGCCTCTTCGGCGACACCCCCGGCTACCGCGCGACGACCGTCGCGGCGCTGTGCGATGCGGCCGGGCTCTCCACGCGGCAGTTCTACGAGGAGTTCCGGACGCTCGAGGACGTGCTGGCCGCGCTGCATCTCCAGGTCAACGACTGGGCCGAGGAGGCGGCGCTCGCCGCGCTGGCCAAGGCGGCCGACCTGCCGGTGGCGGAGCGGGCGACGGCGGTCTTCCGCGCCTACGCGGCCAATGTGACGGGTGATCCGCGGCGCATCCGGATCACGTTCATCGAGATCATCGGCGTCAGCCCGCAGATGGAGCGCCAGCGGCTCACCCGGCGCGCCCGCTGGGTGGACTTCATATGTGCGCAGGCCGAGGACGCCGTGGCGCGGGGAGAGGCGGAGCAGCGCGACTACCGGGTCGCGGCGGCGGCGTTCATCGGCAGCGTCAACGGCCTGCTCCACGACTGGACGGTCGGATGGGTGGACGCGACGCTCGACGAGCTCGTGGACGAGCTGGTCCGGATGCTGCTGGGCATCCTCCGGCCGGTCGCGCCGTAGAGCCAATGCCGTAAAGCCGCCGCCGTAAAACCCGCGTTCATCTCTTTGGACGCCGGGTTCAGCCCGTTGGACAGCCCGCGCCGCTCACCAGCGGGGCACGGCGGGGGTGACCCACCCCGGTCGGGCGACGCGCATCGCCGCCGCGTCGTCGCGTTCGCGCATCGTGCCGTCGTCGTCCAGCCACCGCCGGTGCAGGCGGGCCAGCCGTTCGCGGTCGAGGTCGACGCCGAGGCCGGGCCGGTCGCTCACAGTGAGGCGCCCGTCCCGGAAGGAGAGCCGCTCGGTGATCACGTCCTCCGTCTGCCACGGGTAGTGGCTGTCGCAGGCGTGGTCCAGATTCGGGACGACGGACGCGACATGCGTCATCGCGGCGAGGCTGATGCCCAGATGCGTGTTGGAGTGCATGGAGAGTCCCACGCCGAACGTCCGGCACACCGCCGCCAGTTCGCGGGTTGCCAGCAGTCCGCCCCAGTAGTGGTGGTCGGACAGGACGACCTGCACCGCCCCGCGCGAGAAGGCCTCCGGGATCTCCGCGAACGTGGTCACGCACATGTTCGTCGCGAGCGGTACGTCCGTACCCGCCGCCACCTCCGCCATGCGGGCCGTCCCGCTCGCAGGGTCTTCCAGATACTGCAGTACGCCCGCCAGCTCCTCGGCGACCTTCAGTGAAGTCGCGACCGACCAGGCGCCGTTGGGGTCGAGCCGCAGATGCTTCCCCGGAAACGCCTCGGCCAGCGCCCGGATCGCCGCGATCTCCTGCTCCGGCTCGAAGACGCCGCCCTTGAGCTTGAACGAGGTGAAGCCGTACTCGTCGGCGAAGCGCCTGGCCTGCGCGACGATGCCGGCCGGGTCGACCGCGGCGCCCCAGTCGTCCGGCTCGCCGGCGCCCCCGGGGTGCCGCGCCCATCGGTAGAAGAGGTACGCGCTGTACTCGACGGTGTCGCGGAGCTTGCCGCCGAGCAGCGCGTGCACGGGCAGCCCGAGGGACTTGCCGAGCGCGTCGAGGCAGGCCACCTCGAAGGCGGACACCACGGAGAGCCGCAGCTTGTCCGCGGTCTGCACGCCGCGCAGCCCGCCGGCGTCGACGGCCGCTGCGCCCGTCGCCTCCGGCGAGTCACCGCACACGAGCTGCGCCAGCCGGTGCAGCGCGTTGACGTCAAAGGCCGGGCAGCCGGGCAGTGCGTCCGCCAAGGGAGCCGCCAGATCGAGGTACTTGCTGTCGCCGTAGGTCTCGCCGACGCCGGTCACGCCGTCGGCGGTGACGATCTCGACGATCAGCCGCGGCGTGTAGGGCTGGTGCACTCCCTGGGTGTTCAGGAGCGGCGGGTCGGCGACCAGGATCGGGGTGAGCCGTACCTCGGAGATGGTCAGGTCCTGGCCCATGCTGTCTCCCCACAGAGATCGCGTACATGTATGAGAACAGAGATTAGGTATGCGAACATCCGAGCGTCAATGGTGCGAGCGCGCCCTCCACCCCTCCGGCGGGGCGCACTCAGGACGCCGGGCGGCGCACATTTCATTGGGGTCGAGTGTCGGTGCCGTCGGGCAGACTGGCTTGAACTGCATCACGTACGGGAGCGCGCACGGTGACCACTCGCAGCGGAGAGCAACTGCGGCACTCGACCTACCTGGACCCCCTCGCGGCTCTGCGGGCGCCGGAGGATCCCGTCTGCGACGTCTACCTCACCGGCAGCGTATTCCTCGACATCATCTTCACCGGCCTCGATTCCGCGCCCGTGCGCGGCACCGAGTCGTGGGCGCGCGGCATGGGATCCAGCCCCGGCGGCGTCGCCAACATGGCCACCGCCCTCGCCCGGCTCGGCCTGCACACTTCGCTCGCCGCCGCCTTCGGGGACGACCACTACGGCGAGTACTGCTGGGACGCCCTCGAACAGGGCGAGGGCATCGATCTGACCCTGTCCCGTACCGTCCCGGGATGGCACTCCCCGGTGACCGTCTCCATGGCGTACGAGGGTGAGCGGACGATGGTGACCCACGGCCATGAGGCCCCGCCGCACGAGTCGGCCCCCGCCTGCCCGCCGCCCGCCCGCGCCGCGGTGGCGTCCCTCGTGCCCGGCGCCCGCGCCGAATGGATCGCCCAGGCCGCCCGCAAGGGCACGCGGATCTTCGCAAACGTCGGGTGGGACGACTCCGGCCGCTGGGACCCGGACGACCTCGCCGACCTGGAGCACTGCGAGGCGTTCCTGCCCAACGCGGCGGAGGCGATGCGCTACACCCGCACGGACTGCCCGCGTGCCGCCGCCCACGCCCTGACGGACCGGGTTCCGCTCGCCGTCGTCACCCTGGGCGCGGAGGGCGCCTACGCCGTGGACGGCGCCACCGGCGAGAGCGCGGAGGTGCCCGCCATCTGTGTGGAGGCACTGGATCCGACGGGCGCGGGGGACGTCTTCATGGCCGGATTCGTCACCGGCACGCTGGCGGGGTGGCCGCTCGCCGACCGCCTGGCGTTCGCCGGGCTGACCGCCGCCCTGTCCGTGCAGGAGTTCGGCGGGTCGCTGTCCGCGCCGGGCTGGTCGGAGGTCGCCGCGTGGTGGCAGTCCGTCCAGTCCGCACCGGACCAGGACCCGGCTGCGCTGCGCCGCTACGGGTTCCTGGAGGGACTGCTGCCCGCGCCGGCCGGGCCCTGGCCCCTGCGCCGGGCGGTGCCGACCATCGGTTTCGGCCGCTCGGTCTGAGGCCTCTCCGCCCACCGGGAGCCGGAAGCGCCGGGGCCGGCGGGGGAGGGCGCGGGCCGTGAGAAAAGCCTTCGGTCTTGTCAGTGGCACGTCGTACCCTGGGTGTTCCAGAGGTTGTCGAGCAGCGAGAACCCTGCAACGGGAGGTATGTGCAGGCCACAGAGCCGGCCCATGACTCAGACACCCATTGACCAGACACCGGCGCCGGACCAGGCGCGAGCCCACTTCACCGTCCCCGCCAAGCATCCGATGGTGACGGTTCTCGGCTCGGGTGACGCTCTGCTGCGCGTGATCGAGAAGGCCTTCCCGGCGGCCGACATCCATGTCCGGGGCAATCAGGTCAGCGCGGTCGGCGATGCGCGGGAAGTCGCTCTGATCCAGCGCCTGTTCGACGAGATGATGCTCGTGCTCCGCACCGGGCAGCCGATGACGGAGGACGCAGTGGAACGCTCGATCGCCATGCTCAGGGCGGCCGAGGAAGGCTCTGGCGAGGCCGTGCCGGAAACCCCGGCGGAGGTCCTCACCCAGAACATCCTCTCTAGCCGCGGCCGCACCATCCGCCCCAAGACTCTCAACCAGAAGCGTTACGTCGACGCGATCGACAAGCACACGATCGTTTTCGGCATCGGCCCCGCCGGTACCGGCAAGACGTATCTCGCCATGGCGAAGGCGGTGCAGGCGCTCCAGTCCAAGCAGGTCAACCGCATCATCCTGACCCGCCCCGCCGTCGAGGCGGGTGAGCGCCTCGGCTTCCTGCCCGGCACGCTCTACGAGAAGATCGACCCGTATCTCCGGCCTCTGTACGACGCGCTGCACGACATGCTCGACCCCGACTCGATCCCGCGCCTGATGGCCGCGGGCACGATCGAGGTCGCGCCCCTGGCGTACATGCGAGGACGCACGCTCAACGACGCGTTCATCATCCTCGACGAGGCGCAGAACACGAGCCCTGAGCAGATGAAGATGTTCCTCACCCGGCTCGGCTTCGACTCGAAGATCGTGATCACCGGCGACGTCACCCAGGTCGACCTGCCCGGCGGCACGAAGAGCGGCCTGCGCCAGGTCCAGGACATCCTGGACGGCGTACCGGACGTCCACTTCTCACGGCTCACGTCGCAGGATGTCGTACGGCACAGGCTGGTCGGCCGTATCGTCGACGCGTACGAGAAGTACGACGACCAAAACGGGAAGTAGCAAACGCGCACCATGTCGATCGACGTCAACAACGAGTCCGGAACCGAGGTCGACGAGCAGGCGATCCTCGACATCGCCCGCTACGCGCTCGCGCGGATGCGTATCCACCCGCTCTCCGAGCTCTCGGTGATCGTCGTGGACGCCGAAGCCATGGAGCAGTTGCACATCCAGTGGATGGACCTGCCCGGTCCGACCGATGTCATGTCCTTCCCGATGGACGAGCTCCGTCCGCCGGTCAAGGACGACGAGGAGCCCCCGCAGGGGCTCCTCGGTGACATCGTGCTCTGCCCCGAGGTGGCGAAGAAGCAGGGCGACGAGGCCCCGACGCAGCACTCCATGGACGAGGAGCTCCAGCTCCTCACGGTCCACGGGGTGCTGCACCTGCTCGGGTACGACCACGAGGAGCCCGACGAGAAGGCTGAGATGTTCGGCCTGCAGGCCGCGATCGTCGACGGCTGGCGGACGGAGAAGGGCCTGACCGGTCCCTCCCCGGCGCCGACCGTCTCATGAGCGGGCAACTGATCGCGGGCGCCGTCGCGCTGGTCGTCGTCGCCTGGCTGGCAGCCTGCGCGGAGGCAGGCATCGCCCGCGTCTCCAGCTTCCGCGCCGCCGAGGCCATACGGGCGGGACGGCGCGGCGCCGACAAGCTCGAACAGGTCGCCGCTGACCCGACCCGCTATCTCAACGTCGCCCTGCTGGTGCGGGTCGCGTGCGAGATGGCGGCCGGGGTGCTCGTCACCTACGGATGCCTCGAGGAGTTCGAGGAGACCTGGTCGGCGCTGGTCGTCGCCATCGCCGTGATGGTGCTGGTCAGTTACGTCGCCGTCGGCGTCTCCCCGCGCACCATCGGCCGCCAGCACCCCCTCAACACGGCCACCGCCTCCGCGTACGTACTGCTGCCGCTGGCCCGCGTCATGGGCCCGATTCCGCAGCTGCTGATCCTCATCGGCAACGCGCTGACCCCCGGAAAGGGCTTCCGCAAGGGGCCGTTCGCGTCGGAGGCCGAGCTGCGCGCGATGGTCGACCTCGCCGAGCAGGAGTCGCTGATCGAGGACGACGAACGCCGCATGGTGCACTCCGTCTTCGAGCTCGGCGACACCCTCGTCCGCGAGGTGATGGTTCCGCGCACCGACCTCGTCTCCATCGAGCGCTACAAGACCGTCCGCCAGGCGCTGACGCTGGCGCTGCGCTCCGGTTTCTCCCGCATCCCCGTCACCGGGGAGAACGAGGACGACATCGTCGGCGTCGTGTACCTCAAGGACCTGGTCCGCAAGACGCACATCAACCGCGGCGCAGAGGCCGACCTCGTCTCCACGGCGATGCGGCCCGCGGTGTTCGTGCCCGACACGAAGAACGCGGGCGACCTGCTGCGCGAGATGCAGCAGAAGCGCAACCACGTCGCCGTCGTCATCGACGAGTACGGCGGCACCGCCGGCATCGTCACGATCGAGGACATCCTCGAGGAGATCGTCGGCGAGATCACCGACGAGTACGACAGGGAACTGCCGCCGGTCGAGGAGCTGGGCGACGGCCGCTTCCGGGTCACCGCCCGCCTCGACATCGGCGACCTCGGCGACCTGTACGGCGTCGACGAACTCGACGACGAGGACGTGGAGACGGTCGGCGGCCTGCTGGCCAAGGCGCTGGGCCGCGTCCCGATCGCGGGCGCAGAAGCGGTCGTGGACCTGCCGGACGGCCGCGCGCTCCGACTGACCGCGGAGTCCCCGGCCGGCCGCCGCAACAAGATCGTCACGGTGCTGTCGGAACCGGTGAAACAGGTGACGGAGGAGGAGCCGGTGGGATGAGCGGCACGAGTGGCACCAGAGCCATGTCGGCGAAGGAACTGAGAGCGTTCTGCCTCGACTTCAACGAGGCGGTCGAGGAGTTCCCGTTCGGCCCAGAGGCGTCGGTCTTCAAGGTCCTCGGCAAGATGTTCGCCCTCAGCGCGCTGGACGCCACACCGCTGACGGTCAACCTGAAGTGCGACCCGGACCTCGCGGTGCAGCTCCGGGCGGAGCACGCGGGGATCGTGCCCGGCTGGCACATGAACAAGCGGCACTGGAACACGGTGACGGTGGCCGAGCTCCCGGCCCGGCTGGTACGGGAGTTGGTGGAGGACTCGTACGACCTGGTGGTGGCCGGGCTGCCGCGGGCGGACCGGCTGCGTCTGGACCGACCGTGACGTAGCGGGTACGTCTCCTCTCGGCCGCACCACCGCCGGAGGCGAAGAGGGGGAGTACGTGTCCACGTCGGCCGAGCAGGACGCCGCGAAGGCGCACCGCCTGGGGAGCTGCGCGAGTTGCTGATGAGCAGACGCGCCCGGATCACCCCGGCCGAGGCGGGCTCCCGGACGCGGCGCCCGTCGCCGTACGCCGGGGCTGCGCGGCCACACTGGCCTGGCCGGCGAGCCTCGAGGGCCGGCGCGGCTCAATGTGTCCCGTGGCGGGGTCATCACCGTGCCGATCTATGCTCAAGGCATGACGCAGAGCACCGACCTCGGCCCCGAGGACCGCAAGATCATCACGCTGGCGCGCAGCGCCCGGGCCCGCAACGGTGTGGCCGAAGGCGCCGCCGTGCGCGACGAGACCGGCCGCACCTATGTCGCAGGGACCGTCGCCCTGGACTCGCTCAAGCTCAGCGCGCTGCAGACCGCGGTGGCCATGGCCGTCGCCAGCGGCGCCAAGTCGCTGGAGGCCGCCGCGGTCGTCTCCGACGCCGATGCCGCCTCGGACGATGACCGCGCGGCGGTACGGGATCTGGGCGGTGCCGCGACCCCGGTGCTGCTGGCGGGCCCGGACGGCGGGCTGAAGGCCACGGTCACGGCGGGCTGACGGCCACGGTCACGGCGGCCCCAAGGCCCCTCGTCATGACAAAGGCGTGGTCACGGCAGGCTGACGGGCCCAACGGGGCGGCCCTTCCGGGGCCGTGTCGCCGTCCCGGACGCGTACCCGGCGGCGGCGCGTGACGGAGGGCCTCCGGCATCAGGGAGAATGGGCGCCATGAGCGCTCGTACCCAGTCTCCTGAAGCCCCCCATCGGGCCGGCTTCGCCTGCTTCGTCGGCCGCCCGAACGCGGGCAAGTCCACCCTCACGAACGCTCTGGTCGGCCAGAAGGTGGCGATCACCTCCACCCGGCCGCAGACGACCCGGCACACGGTGCGCGGCATCGTGCACCGCCCGGACGCCCAGCTGATCCTGGTGGACACCCCGGGGCTGCACAAGCCGCGCACGCTGCTCGGTGAGCGTCTCAACGACGTGGTGCGCACCACGTGGGCCGAGGTCGACGTGATCGGCTTCTGCCTGCCCGCGGACCAGAAGCTCGGCCCCGGTGACCGGTTCATCGCCAAGGAGCTGGCCGGGATCAAGAAGACGCCGAAGGTCGCGATCGTCACCAAGACGGACCTGGTCGACTCCAAGACGCTGGCCGAGCAGCTCATCGCGATCGACGCGCTCGGCAAGGAGCTGGGCATCGAGTGGGCGGAGATCGTGCCGGTCTCCGCCGTCGGCGACTCGCAGGTGCAGCTGGTCGCCGACCTGCTGGTGCCGATGCTTCCGGAGAGCCCCCCGCTCTATCCGGAGGGCGACCTCACGGACGAGCCGGAGCAGGTCATGGTCGCCGAGCTGATCCGCGAGGCCGCGCTGGAGGGCGTGCGGGACGAGCTGCCGCACTCGATCGCGGTGGTCGTCGAGGAGATGCTGCCGCGCGAGGACCGCCCGGCAGACCGTCCGCTGCTGGACATCCACGCCAACCTCTACATCGAGCGTCCCAGCCAGAAGGGCATCATCATCGGCCCGAAGGGCAAGCGCCTGAAGGAGGTCGGCATGAAGTCCCGCAAGCACATCGAGGCGCTCCTGGGCACGCCGGTCTTCCTGGACCTCCATGTGAAGGTCGCCAAGGACTGGCAGCGCGACCCCAAGCAGCTGCGGAAGCTGGGTTTCTGAGCCGGACGACCGGCCAAGCCCGGTGACGGGGGGCTCGGAGACGGCCCCCCGTCACGCCCCTTCCTTGAGCACCAGCGAGATCAGATGTTGCTGGGCCTCGGTCAGCCGCGGGTCGGAGCAGTAGACCGTGCGCCCGTCGAGCGTGAGCTGGTAGGTGAAGCCGTCGGGGACCCCGATGGGCGGGGTCTTCCTGCCCTCAGAGACCGCCTGCTCGGCCAGCGCGTGCACCTCGTCGGCATCGGCCCGCCCCGAGGTGTCGACCTCGGCGAGACGCTCGATCCCGGCGAATCCTCCCGTACGCCTTACTTGGATACGCATGGTTCCCGTTCTAGTACGGAACGGAGCCGCGCGACACCGGGGGAGCGACCCGTCGGCATGGCACTCCCCGCTCTCGCGCCGGACGTCAGTCGGACGTGTCCACGCCGACCTGCGACCATGCCTTCAGTACCGTCTCGTACTCCTGGCCCTCGCCGTACCGCGCACGCGCCGCCGACACCGTGAGGCGGGCGAAGCTCGCGAAGTCGGCGTCCACCTGCAGATCGCCGCCGGTCAGCACGTCGAACCAGATCTGCCCCGCCCGCTCCCACGCCCGCCCGCCCAGCCGGGTGGCGAGCAGGTAGAAGGCGTGGTTGGGGATGCCCGAGTTGATGTGGACGCCGCCGTTGTCGCGGCCCGTGCGGACGTAGTCGTCCATCGTCGCGGGCTGCGGGTCCTTGCCGAGCACGTCGTCGTCGTACGCGGTACCCGGCGCCTTCATCGAGCGCAGCGCGACGCCGCTCACGCGCGGGGTGAGCAGGCCGGCACCGATCAGCCAGTCCGCCTCCTCTGCGCTCTGCCCGAGGGTCCGCTGCTTGACCAGTGAGCCCATCACGTCCGACACCGACTCGTTGAGGGCTCCGGGCTGACCGAAGTAGCTCAGGTTGGCCGTGTACTGGGTCAGGCCGTGCGCCAGCTCGTGCGCGATGACGTCGACCGCGACCGTGAAGTCGACGAGGATCTCGCCGTCACCGTCGCCGAACACCATCTGCTCGCCGTTCCAGAAGGCGTTGCCGTACTTCTCGTCGAAGTGCACGGAGGCGTCCAGCGGCAGGCCCGCCCCGTCGATCGAGCTGCGCCCGTACGCGGTCAGCAGCTCGAAGGTCGCGCCGAGGCCCGCGTACGCGCGGTTGACGGTCGAGTCCTTGACGGCCTCCTCGCCCTCGCCGCGGGCCCGGGTGCCGGGCAGCGCCGTGCCGTTGTGCGCGTCGTAGACGGTGCGTCGCGGTCCGTCGGCCGGGGACGCGACCGCGCGTGTGGCGGCGCCGACGACGGTCGTCAGCCGGCGGCCGGTGCGCTGTGCGGCGTCGGCCTGCAAGGTGCGACGGGCGGGGCCGGAGATCGCCGGGTCGTCGGCGCGGGCGAGCCTGTCGAGGATGTGCGGCGGCACGATGCCGCAGAAGACGGGGTTGTGGGAGGGGATATCCATGTCCGGCAATCTGGCACCGGGTGAGATGCCTGTCACGGAAAGCGACGCCGATTAATGAAATAGAGTGATGTGCCACATTTGCCCGTTACCGTTCGGTCGTCCCGCATACTGAAACGGGACCCACGCTCCCGCCGCGGCTCGGCTAGTGTGCTGTGCATCATGCGTTTCGGGCTGCTTCTTCTTAGCTGCCGCGGCGAGGGCCTGTAGTCGTAGGCCGACCCCCTCCCCGCGGAGTCTGGTGCTGCTTCGACACAGTCGGCCGTCCCTCTCCGAAGGACCCGAGGAGCCCTACGCAATGTCTCAGTCGCAGTGGATCGGCCGTCCCACCCCGATCACCAACAGGACGCACACCCAGAAGCCGTCCGGCATGCCGATCCACAAGTACGGCCGGTACGAGGCCGTCGAGATCCCCGACCGCACCTGGCCCGAGCAGCGGATCACCAAGGCTCCGCGCTGGCTGTCCACGGACCTGCGCGACGGAAACCAGGCACTGATCGACCCCATGAGTCCCGCGCGCAAGCGCGAGATGTTCGACCTGCTGGTACGCATGGGCTACAAGGAGATCGAGGTCGGCTTCCCGTCGTCCGGCGAGACGGACTTCGCGTTCGTGCGCTCCATCATCGAAGAGGGCGCGATCCCCGACGATGTCACCATCTCCGTGCTGACGCAGGCCCGTGAGGACCTGATCGAGCGCACCGTCGAGTCGATCGTCGGCGCCAGGCGCGCGACCGTGCACCTGTACAACGCGACGGCGCCCACCTTCCGCCGGGTCGTCTTCCGGGGCTCGAAGGGCGACATCAAGCAGATCGCCGTCGACGGCACCCGCCTGGTGATGGAGTACGCGGACAAGCTGCTGGGCCCCGAGACGGCCTTCGGCTACCAGTACAGCCCCGAAATCTTCACCGACACCGAGCTGGACTTCGCCCTGGAGGTCTGCGAGGCGGTCTGCGACGTGTGGCAGCCCGGCCCCGGCCGCGAGATCATCCTCAACCTGCCCGCCACCGTCGAGCGCTCCACGCCGTCCACGCACGCCGACCGGTTCGAGTGGATGTCGCGCAACCTGACCCGGCGCGAGCACGTGTGCCTGTCCGTCCACCCGCACAACGACCGTGGCACCGCCGTGGCCGCCGCCGAACTGGCGATCATGGCGGGCGCGGACCGTATCGAGGGCTGCCTGTTCGGGCAGGGCGAGCGCACCGGCAACGTCGACCTGGTCACCCTGGGCATGAACCTGTTCTCGCAGGGCGTCGACCCGCAGATCGACTTCTCGCAGATCGACGAGATCCGTCGCACCAGCGAGTACTGCAACCAGATGGAGATCCACCCGCGCCACCCCTACGCGGGCGATCTGGTCTACACGGCCTTCTCCGGCTCCCACCAGGACGCCATCAAGAAGGGCTTCGACGCGATGGAGGCCGACGCGGCCGCCGCAGGAAAGAGTGTCGACGACATCGAGTGGGCCGTGCCGTACCTGCCGATCGACCCGAAGGACGTCGGCCGCTCCTACGAGGCCGTCATCCGCGTCAACTCGCAGTCCGGCAAGGGCGGTATCGCCTACGTCCTGAAGAACGACCACAAGCTGGAGCTGCCGCGCCGGATGCAGATCGAGTTCTCGCGGATCATCCAGGCCAAGACCGACACCGAGGGCGGCGAGGTCACGCCGGCCGCGATCTGGTCCGTCTTCCAGGACGAGTACCTGCCGAACCCCGAGAACCCGTGGGGGCGCATCCAGATCCGCTCCGGCCAGACCACCACCGACAAGGACGGCGTCGACACGCTGGCCGTCGAGGCGGTCGTCGACGGCGAGGAGACGGTGCTGACCGGCTCCGGCAACGGTCCGATCTCCGCCTTCTTCGAGGCGCTGAACGCCGTGGGCGTCGACGTACGCCTGCTGGACTACCAGGAGCACACGATGAGCGAGGGTGCGTCCGCGCAGGCCGCCTCGTACATCGAGTGCGCGATCGACGGCAAGGTGCTGTGGGGCATCGGCATCGACGCCAACACCACCCGTGCCTCCCTGAAGGCGGTCGTCTCCGCCGTCAACCGCGCGGCCCGCTAGTACGCCGCCGGTTTTCCGACCCGATCGCCGGGCCCGCTCGATCCGGAGCGGGCCCGGCGTTTTGCGGTGTTGTGCACGTGCTGTGCCAGGGAGCGGAATCGGCCATGTCGATTCGTACTCGCGCCGGGGTGCTGACGCGACATCATCCGTGTGGCTAACATCACGTCAACGCGGCAGTGTTGCCGTGGGGGCACCACCCGTGCCCGCAGGGCTACGGGGGAATTACGGAGGTGCGACGTGCTGCCAGCCCGGGGATTGTTCGTCCGAAAACTGCGGGTATGCGGCGTACACACGTCCTGGAGCACCGTCGGCGACGGAGAGTTCTTCTGCTCCGAATGCGGTGGCGACCGCAACTACCGGCGTCGCACGGGCCGGCGCCGCTTCACGGTCCTCGGAGTGCCGCTGCTGCCGCGCGGTCTCGCAGGACCCGTGGTCGAATGCGCCGCCTGCCACAACCACTTCGGCATGGACGCCCTCGACCATCCGACCACCGGCCGCTTCTCCGCGATGCTCAGGGACGCGGTGCACACCGTCGCCCTCGCCGTTCTCGCCTCCGGCGGCACCTCCTCCCGCTCGGTCCGCGAGACGGCCGTCCACGCGGTGCGTGCCGCCGGGCTCGACGACTGCACGGAGGACCAGCTCACCTCGCTGATCGAGGCGCTCGCCGCCGACACCGGACGGTACGTCGCGGATGCCGGGCCGTACGGGGCGGCGCTCGCCATCGAGCTCCATGAGGCACTGGAACCGCTCGCCCCCCACCTGGCTCCGGCCGGGCGCGAGTCGATCCTGCTGCAGGGCGCGCGGATCGCCCTCGCCGACGGTCCCTACACCCCGGCCGAGCGCGAGGTCCTCACCACCGTCGGCGCGGCGCTGCAGCTGTGCGACGACGACACCACGCGGCTTCTGGAGACGGCGCGAACGCCGTTCTGAGCAGGGCGGTCTGCTCCCACCGCCGTACTCCCCGGGGAGTACGCAGTCTGCCGGGCCACCCTGCGCAGTAGCCCCCGTCTCGCCCCTGCGCGCGACGAAACCGCCCCTTGTCGGCGGGAGTCTGGTGATGCATTCCGTCACCGGACGCCCGTGATGAAGGGGAGACACCCATGGGGCCCGCACCGACCGCGACCGCACCACCGCCATCGAGGCCCACCGCGCGCCGCATGGCCGTGCCCTGGGCGATCGTCGTCCTGTGGATCGCCGTCATCGCCCTCGCCGCCCCCTTCGCGGGCAAACTCGGCGACGCTCAGCGCGACAACATCGTCGACTACCTTCCCGCGAGCGCCGACTCCACCCAGGTCGCCAGGATCGAACAGGCGCTCCCGGGCGGGGAGTCCACCGAGCTGGTCGTCGTCTACCACCGCGACGGCGGACTCACCGCCGCCGACCGGACGCACGCCCAGCGGCAGGTCGACACCGTCACCGGCGCGCACCGGTTCGACGGCGGCCCGCCCGAGGGCATCCCGTCGAAGGACGGCTCGACGCTGATGTACCCGCTGTCCACCACCGAGCCCGGCACCGACAACGACGCCCGCACCGCGCTCGTCGACGACGTGCGCGAACGGCTCGACGCGGACCCGGCCGAAGGACTCGGGGTCGAACTCGGCGGGCCCGGCGCTCTGCAGACCGACATGGAGAAGGTCTTCGAGACCATCGACGGCATCCTCATGATCGCGACCGTTCTTGTCGTCGCCGTGCTGCTGATCCTCACCTACCGCAGTCCGTTCCTGTGGCTGGTCCCCCTCACCGTCGTCGGCTTCGCGGCCGTCGCGTCCCGGGCGCTCGTGTACGGCCTCATCCAGGGCTTCGATCTCACCGTCACCAGCCAGAGCGCCGCGATCATGACCGTGCTCGTCTTCGGCGCCGGCACCGACTACGCCCTGCTGCTCGTCGCCCGCTACCGCGAGGAACTCCGCCGCATCGAGCGACCCCACGACGCGATGCTCGCCGCCCTGCGCGGCTGCGGCCCCGCCGTCCTCGCCTCGTCCGGCACCGTCGCCGCCGGACTGCTGTGCCTGCTCGCCGCCGACCTCAACAGCGCCAGCGGCCTCGGCCCGGTCGGCGCCGTGGGTGTCGTGTGCGCGCTGGCCGCCATGCTCACGCTGCTCCCGGCTGTTCTCGTCCTGCTCGGCCGTCGGGTGTTCTGGCCGCTCGTTCCCGCGTACGGCTCCGAGGTCTCGCAACGCCGGTCGCTGTTCGCCGCGATGGGCAGCTCCGCCGGCCGCCGGCCCACCGTCGTCCTCGTATCCGGGGTGCTGCTGCTGGGCGCCTTGGCGCTGGGCGCGTTCAACCTGCCGGGCAACCTGGCCCAGGAGGACACCTTCACCCGACAGCCCGAGTCCGTCTCCGCGATGACACAGCTCTCCGAGGCGTACCCGGACCGCAGCACCCAGCCCATCACCGTCATCGCTCCCGCCGGCACCGCGGAGGAGGCACTCTCCGAGGCGCGCCGCACCGAGGGCGTGGCGGCGGCCCACGCCGTGCGCTTTGGAGACGGCTGGACCGAGATCACCGTCTTCGCGAAGGACGCACCGGAGACACCCGGCGAGAGGGCCACCATCAAGGCGCTGAGGGCGAATCTCGACGGCGCCCACGTCGGCGGGCCGAGCGCCCAGCAACTGGACCTCGCGGACACCAACGCACGTGACCAGAAGGTAGTCATCCCGCTCGTGCTCGCCGCGGTGCTGCTGATCCTCGTCCTCCTGTTGCGCAGTCTGGTCGCACCCCTGATGCTCACCGCGGCCGTAGTGGCGGTGTGGGGAGCGGTGATGGGCCTCGGTGGACTCGTCTTCGAGCCGGTCTTCGGGTTCGAGGGGCTCGACCCGAGCATTCCGCTGCTCTCGTTCGTCTTCCTCGTCGCCCTCGGCGTCGACTACGGCATCTTCCTGATGCACCGAATGCGCGAGGAGGCCCTGTCGGGCGCGGAGCCGGCCGCGGCAGCGCTGACCGCGCTGCGCACCACCGGCGGGGTGATCGCCTCCGCGGGCATCGTGCTCGCCGCGACGTTCACCGTCCTGATGAACCTGCCGCTGGTGCCGCTCTTCCAGATGGGCTTCCTCGTCGCGGTCGGCGTCCTGCTGGACACCTTCCTGGTCCGGACGTATCTGGTGACGTCGGCGAGCCTGCTGCTGGGGCGGAGGGTGTGGTGGCCGGGCCCGCTGAGCAGGCGGGCGCCGGCGGAGCGGTTGGTGGCGCGGGCGCGCGAGCCGCAGCCGGTGCGTCGTTCGTAGCCCTGCGGGGCTGTTCCCCCACCCCGCTGCTTTCCGCGGTTTCGATGTGCGGCTCCGCCGCGTGGCGGGCAAGCCCCGTGCCCCGTACCGCGCTTCGCGCGGTGTCCTCGATCTCCTCCCACGGCTTGGCGGCCGTGGGAGGTACCCCCGGACGGGCTGACCAAGTCAGCCGCGCCGGCGACCCCGACGCGGGAGTCCGGGGGCGGAGCCCACCGGTTTCGGGAGGGGACGGGGCTGGGGAAATCGCAACCGCTACCCGAGGATGGACCCGTGCCGCAGCCACCCACCCGCCCCCGCCTCGGCGAGCGCGTGCTCAACGCCGTCAGCCGCGACCCGCTGGCCGTCCCCCACCGCACACGCAACGACGCCTTGATCGCCGCGTCCGTCGGGGCGCTTTCCGTCGCGCTCGCGCTTCTCGTCAACGACGGGCGCAGGCCCGACGCCCTCGGCTGGGCGCTGCTTGCGGGGAGCGTCGTGCCGTTGGTGTGGCGGCGCTCGCACCCCAGCCATGTCCTGGTCGCCGTCCTGGCGTGCGTCGGGCCGTACCACGCGCTCGACAACACCCATGCCGCGCCGGTGCCGGCCTCCCTCCTCGCCCTCTACACCGTGGCCGCGACCGCGCGCCCGCTCTACACCTGCTTCGTCGGCTGCCTCGTCATGGGCGTCACCCTGACGATCACGTTCAACGTCGGTGCCCACGAGGGCCTGGAGTCGCTGCGCACTTCCGGCTGGATCCTCGCTGTCCTCGTCTTCGGCGTCGACGTACGCACCTATCGCCGCTACATCGCGTCCGTCGTGGGCCGCGCGGAACGTGCCGAGCGCACCCGGGAGGAGGAGGCCGCGCGCCGGGTCGCCGAGGAACGGCTGAGGATCGCCCGCGATCTGCACGATCTCCTCGCCCACTCCATCACCCTGATCGGTGTGCAGACGTCCGTCGCGTCCCATGTCCTGACCGTCGACCCCGAGCGGCTCGACCGGGCCGCGATCGCCAAGGCGCTCGACGACATCGCGGAGACCTGCCGCACCGCGCGCGGCGAGCTGCGCACCACACTGGAGGTTCTGCGCGCCGACGGACCCGACTGCGACGGTCCGCTGCCGGACCTGGCGGCGCTCCCCGGTCTCGTGCGGACGGCGGGCGCCGAATTGACGCTGAGTACGGGGGACGCCCCGATGCCGCCTGCCGTGGAGGCGGCCGCGTACCGGATCGTGCAGGAGTCGCTGACGAACGCGGTGCGGCACGCGGGAGCAGGGGTACGCATCACCGTGAGGGTGGTCCTGGAAGCGGGTGCCCTCCGGGTCGCGGTCACCGATGACGGGAACGCATCGGTGCAGCGGCCCGGCACGGGCTTCGGCATCATCGGGATGCGCGAGCGGGCCCGCAGTGTGGGCGGCACGCTGGCGGCGGGGCCGCGCGGCGACCGACCCGGTTTCGAAGTCGCCGCAACTCTGCCCATGGAGCCGTCGGAGGCCACCGTATGAACTTCGTGAACCCGATCCGTGTCCTGCTCGCCGACGACCAGACGCTGGTGCGGGCCGCGTTCGCGATGCTGGTGGAGTCGGCCCGCGACATGGAGGTCGTCGGGCAGGCGGGCACGGGCGTGGAGGCCGTCGAACTGGCCCGCAGCGAACGGGCGGACCTCGTCGTCATGGACATCCGCATGCCCGAACTCGACGGGATCGAGGCCACCCGCCTGATCGCGGCCGACGACGATCTGGCGGGCGTGAAGGTCCTCGTCCTCACCACGTACGACACCGAGGAGCACATCGTCGAGGCGCTGCGCGCCGGTGCGTCGGGCTTCCTGGTCAAGGACACCAAGCCGGCGGAGCTGCTGGCGGCGATCCGCACGGTCGCGGCGGGCGAGTCCCTGCTCTCGCCCGGCCCGACGTCGCGGCTGATCGCCCGTGTTCTCAGCGCCCCGCAGATGCCCAGGGCGGGGGGCCCGGACGGGCTCACGGATCGCGAACGGCAGGTCCTGACGCTGGTGGCCCGTGGGCTGAACAACACGGAGATCGCCGAGTCACTGGGCCTGAGCCCGCTGACGGCCAAGACCCATGTCAGCCGCATCATGGGCAAACTGGGCGCACGTGATCGAGCCCAACTGGTCATCGTCGCCTACGAGTCGGGGCTGGTGAGTCCGGGAGAGGTCTGACCGGCCCGGTCGCACGGCTCAAGGGGGCCGGCCGAAAACAGTGCCTTGTCGGCTCAGAGGCGTACCCCAACAATGCACATGACAAGTCGAAGTTCGTCGCTTCGGCCACTCACGTCGCATTGAGGGGACCCCCACATGAACAAGCCTCTCGCCGGCACGCTGCTCACGCTCACGCTCCTCGGAGCGGGCGCCGCACCGGCCGTCGCCGCCGAAACGGACGCCTCCGTAAGGGCGGTGGACTTCGCCGGCACAGTCGCGCTCAGCAACTGCTCCGGGGCCGTGGTCCGTACCGCTGCCGCGCAGCCGAGCGACCCGGCGCTCGTCATGTCCAACGGCCACTGCCTGGAGACCGGCTTCCCGGCCCCCGGCCAGGTCGTGGTCGACCGCGCCTCCTCGCGGAGCTTCGGGCTGCTCAACTCCGCGGGCACACGCGTCGCCACGCTCCGCGCAGCCAAGATCGTGTACGGGACGATGACCGACACCGACGTCTCGCTGTATCAACTCACCAGCACCTACGGCCAGATCGAGTCGAGCTACGGCATCAAGGCCCTGGAGCTCGACGCCGCCCGGCCGGCGCAGGGCACGGACATCAAGGTCGTCTCCGGGTACTGGAAGCGGATCTACAGCTGCGACATCGACGGCTTCGCCTACCGCCTCAAGGAGGGCTCCTGGACCTGGAAGGACTCCGTCCGCTACACCTCGAGCTGCGACACCATCGGCGGAACCTCCGGCTCGCCGGTCGTCGACACCGCGACCGGGAAGGTCGTCGCCGTCAACAACACCGGCAACGAGAGCGGCGGGCGCTGCACGGACAACAACCCGTGCGAGGTCGACGAGAACGGCGCCGTCACGGTGCGCGAGGGCATCAACTACGGCCAGCAGACGTACACCCTGGCCGCCTGCATAGGTCCGGGCAGCCGCATCGACCTCAACCGGGCGGGCTGTACGGTGCCCAAGCCGTAGACGTCCCCGAGCCCTCAGGGCGCCGGCACCCGCCGGCCCGAGGACTCCTCAGGTCTACGAGAACTCGGGGCCGGTCCGACTCGGCACGGTCTGCCTCGCACCCGGCCAGGAGGTCTCGTCCCACGGCTGGGGCAACGACAGCGGCGACTCCCGCACCTGGACGATGGAGTGCTGACGTCTTCCTGAGGACGCCGAAGGGGCCCGGCGGCCGATGCCGCCGAGCCCCTTCGCACCGCCCGGGTCCCGGACTACGCTCCGCTCGCCCTGAGCATGTCCTCGCGCTCCACGATCTTCACGCGCTCGCGGCCCTGCGGGACGCCCAGGGCCTTCTCGGCCTCGTCCAGGCGGTACCAGCCGTCCCACGTCGTGTAGCGCACGTTCCGGTCGGTGAGGAAGGTCTCGACCGCCTCGGGAGCGGGCGAAAGCGGCTCGCGCAGACGGCCGTTCGCGTAGTCCGCGAGGAGGTTGGACACCGTCTCGTTCGCGTCGCCCTTGGTGTGGCCGATCAGGCCGACGGGGCCGCGCCTGATCCAACCCGTGACGTACGTCGACTGCAGGTGCTCGCCGGTCTCCTCGATCACACGGCCGCCCTTGTCGGGGACCGTGCCCGAGTCGACGTCCCAAGGCAGCTTGGGCAGCTCGTCCGAGAGGTAGCCGACGGCCCGGTAGACCGACTGCACGTCCCAGTCCTTGAACTCGCCGGTTCCCTTGACGTTGCCCGTGCCGTCCAGCTCGGTGCGCTCGGTGCGCAGGCCGACCACCTTGCCGTCCTCGCCGAGGATCGCGGTCGGCGACTCGAAGAAGTGCAGGAACAGCTTGTGCGGCCGGTCGCCGACGTCCCGGATCGCCCAGTTCTCCAGCGTCTTCGCGACCATGTCCGCCTGCTTGTTGCCGCGGCGGGTCTCGATCGAGCCCTCGTCGTAGTCGATGTCCTCGGGGTCGACGATGACCTCGATGTTGGGGGAGTGGTCCAGCTCGCGGAGCTCCATCGGGCTGAACTTGGCCTGCGCCGGGCCTCGGCGTCCGAAGACGTGCACCTCGAGCGCCTTGTTGGCCTTGAGTCCGTCGTGGACGTTCGGCGGGATCTCGGTCGGCAGCAGCTCGTCCGCGGTTTTGGCGAGGATGCGCGCCACGTCGAGCGCGACATTGCCGACGCCGAGCACGGCGACCTTCTCGGCCTCGAGCGGCCAGGTGCGCGGCACGTCCGGGTGCCCGTCGTACCAGGACACGAAGTCCGCCGCACCGTACGAGCCGTCGAGGTCGATGCCCGGTATCTTCAGCGCCCGGTCGGCGTCCGCGCCGGTCGAGAAGATCACCGCGTCGTAGAACGCGTGCAGGTCGTCGAGGCTGATGTCGTTCGGGTAGTCGACGTTGCCGAAGAGCCGGATCTGCGGCTTGTCGAGCACCTGATGCAGAGCCGTGATGATGCCCTTGATCCGCGGGTGGTCAGGGGCGACGCCGTAGCGGATCAGGCCGAAGGGCGCGGGCATACGCTCGAAGAGGTCGATGGACACGCCGGGGTCGGCGGCGGCCACCTCGGACTTCAGCAGCGCATCGGCGGCGTAGATCCCGGCGGGGCCGGCTCCGACGATGGCTACCCGCAAGGGGCGGGGCATGACAGGTTCCCTTCGAGCGGCGACAACTGGCTCGTCGGTAACCCTAAACAAAGGCAAGCCTTAGTTTGTACTCACCCCTGGTCTATGACCTCATAAGGCAAGCTTATGCCCTCTCAAAGACCTGCTTGATGAGCGGCTCTCGGGGGAGGGGAGAGGGATGAACGCGCTGCCCCTCGGCTGCGTCGCGCAGGGCGTGACGGCCGTCGCTCGCCAATGCCGTCGGTTTGGGGTGCCTCGACAAATGCGCCCGCCGCTCATCAGCTGTTCGAATTGGCAGACGTGCCGGGCGGATAAGAACACCCGCCCGCCCCGCTTCTTCGCGGTTTCGCGTCGAACAATTGCCATGCGCCTTCCCCCAGTGCTTTGGCTGTGGTTCAACGCCCGTGTCCAGCAGCCCAGTTGCAGCAGACACACTCTTGATCAGAGTACTCGCGGAGCGTCACCGCCGTAATGCGATTCGTGAACCTGGCCGAGAGAGGGAAATCATGTCGGGCAACGGGAAAGCACCGCGTAGCACGGTGACGTGCATGGCACAGGCGAGGAAACTGTGAACAATGTGCGCGTCGCTCTGAAACGCTCCGGGACCACGCTCCTGATCGCGGCCGGCCTGCCAGGGAAGCGGGGCGAGGCGCCATGACCGGTGTGCCGCCCATCGGCTCGTACGTCGTCGACACCCGCACCGGTCGCGTGGGCCGGCTCATGGGCGAGGCGGGCCCGCGGCTGAGCCTTCAACCCGTCGGCGGCGGCCGCGAGTGGGAATGCGCCCCCGACGCGGTGCGCCCCGCGACCGCCGCAGAGCGGATCAGCGCGACGACGGCGTATGTGAACGCCCGCAGCCGGGGGGGAGGTGACGTGAGCTGCCCCTGCAATGACGAACGGCACGACGAACCCGGGGCCGGTGGCCCTCCCCGGTACGGGAGAATGGGGCCATGAGCCTGTTCCGTGATGACGGCATCGTCCTGCGCACCCAGAAGCTGGGTGAGGCGGACCGCATCATCACCTTGCTCACACGCGGTCACGGTCGGGTACGCGCAGTCGCGCGCGGGGTGCGGCGCACCAAATCGAAGTTCGGTGCCAGGCTCGAACCGTTCTCGCACGTCGACGTGCAGTTCTTCGCGCGCGGCAGCGAACTCGTCGGGCGCGGGCTGCCGCTGTGCACCCAGTCGGAGACCATCGCCCCGTACGGCGGCGGGATCGTCGCCGACTACGCCCGCTACACCGCCGGCACCGCCATGCTGGAGACCGCCGAGCGTTTCACCGATCATGAGGGCGAGCCGGCCGTCCAGCAGTATCTGCTGCTCGTCGGCGCCTTGCGTACCCTCTCGCGGGGCGAGCACGCGCCGCATCTGGTGCTCGACGCCTTTCTGCTGCGTTCCCTCGCCGTCAACGGCTACGCCCCGAGCTTCGACGACTGTGCGCGCTGCGGACTGCCCGGGCCCAACCGGTTCTTCTCCGTCGCGGCGGGCGGGGTCATATGCGGCGACTGCCGGGTGCCCGGCAGCGTCGTACCCTCTGCGGAGGCCATCGGACTGCTCAGCGCGCTGCTGACCGGTGACTGGCCGACGGCGGACGCGTGCGAGGCGCGCCACGTCAGGGAGGGCAGCGGACTGGTGTCCGCGTATCTGCACTGGCACCTGGAGCGCGGACTGCGCTCCCTGAGGTACGTAGAGAAGTAGCGAAATAGGAGATGTGAGCCGCATGGCACGACGCGGAATCCTGGGCCGGTCCCGCCGCGAGTACAAGGTCCCCGAGCCGCACCCCTCCGGCGCCCGCCCGCCCAAGATCCCGGCCGAGCTGGTGCCGAACCACGTGGCGTGCGTCATGGACGGCAACGGCCGCTGGGCCAAGGAGCGCGGCCTGCCCCGCACCGAAGGCCACAAGGTCGGCGAGGGCGTCGTGCTCGATGTGCTCAAGGGCTGCCTGGAGATGGGCGTCAAGAACCTCTCCCTCTACGCCTTCTCCACCGAGAACTGGAAGCGCTCGCCCGACGAGGTGCGCTTCCTGATGAACTTCAACCGGGACGTCATCCGGCGCCGGCGTGACGAGATGGACGAGCTCGGCATCCGTATCCGCTGGGTCGGCCGGATGCCGAAGATGTGGAAGTCGGTCGTCCAGGAGCTCCAGGTCGCTCAGGAGCAGACCGTCGACAACGACGCGATGACGCTGTACTTCTGCGTCAACTACGGCGGCCGGGCCGAGGTCGCCGACGCGGCGCAGGCCATCGCGCGGGACGTGGCGGCGGGGAAGCTCGACCCGTCGAAGGTCAATGAGAAGACGTTCCAGAAGTACCTGTACTACCCGGACATGCCGGACGTCGACCTGTTCCTGCGCCCCAGCGGCGAGCAGCGCACCTCCAACTACCTGATCTGGCAGAGCAGCTACGCGGAGATGGTCTTCCAGGACGTGCTGTGGCCCGACTTCGACCGTCGCGATCTGTGGCGCGCCTGTGTGGAGTACGCCTCCCGCGACCGCCGCTTCGGTGGCGTGGACCCGGCGGACATGGCCGTGCTCGACAAGGCCTGAGCCCGGACAGGGCCCGAGCTCACGGACAGGGCCCGAGCCCACTCCAGAGGGGGTCGGGGCAACTGTGCGGCCGGCCGCCGATACGGAAGGGCCCGCACCGGATCGCTCCGGTGCGGGCCCCCTTCCGTATCGCCGGTCGCCTACTTGGCCGCGCACTCCTCGCAGGTGCCGAAGATCTCCACCGTGTGCGCCACGTTCACAAAGCGGTGCTGCGCGGCGATCGTCTCGGCCCACTGCTCCACAGCGGGTCCCTCGACCTCCACGGCCTTGCCGCACATCCGGCACACCAGGTGGTGATGGTGGTCGTCGGTGGAGCAGCGCCGGTAGACCGACTCGCCCTCGCTGGTGCGCAGCACGTCCACCTCGCCCGCATCGGCGAGGGACTGCAGCGTGCGGTAGACCGTCGTCAGGCCCACCGAGTCGCCGCGGTGCTTGAGCATGTCGTGCAGCTCCTGCGCACTGCGGAACTCGTCCACCTCGTCGAGCGCCGCCGCCACCGCGGCACGCTGCCGGGTCGACCGGCCTCGTACCGGGGCGGTGTTCCCGCCGGTTGGCGCCGTGGTCACAGGTGCCTCCTCGCTTCGCCCGCACATATGTCGGGCCATTGTGCCAGGCCCGGGGGCCGGGCCGTGCGGGCCTGTTCCGTGCTCAGACCCGGACGTCGTCCTCGGGGCGTCGGCTGCCCGGCACGCCCGCCGCGCACTCCGCCGCGCTCTGCCCGGTCGCCCCGCCGATCTTCGCAGCCTTTGCCCGCTGCCGCGCCAGCGGTGCGGCCAGCGCGGTCAGCGCGACGAACACGGCGATGGCGAGCAATACAATCGTCGCGCCGGGCGGCACGTCCCGGTAGTAGGACGTGGTGATTCCGGTCAGCGAGACCGCCACACCGATCCCCACCGCCAGCGCGAACGTCGCCCTGAACGACCGCGAGATCTGCTGCGCGGCGGCCACCGGCACCACCATCAGGGCGCTGACCAGCAGCAGTCCCACCACGCGCATGGCAACGCTGACCGTGACCGCGGCGGTCACCGCGACCAGCAGGTTCAGCGCACGCACCGGCAGGCCCGTCACACGGGCGAACTCCTCGTCCTGACTGACCGCGAACAGCTGCCGGCGGAGCCCCACCGACACCAGGACGACGAACGCCGCGAGCAGCACGATCGCCCACACGTCCTCCGCGGAAACCGTGGACAGGGAGCCGAACAGGTAGCTGGTGAGGTTCGCCGTGGACCCGCTCCCCGACAGCTCGATCAGCAGCACACCGCCCGCCATGCCGCCGTAGAACAGCATGGCCAGCGCGATGTCGCCGCGGGTGCGGCCGTAAGTGCGGATGAGCTCCATCAGGACGGCGCCGAGCACCGAGACCAGCGTCGCCATCCAAATGGGGTTGGTCGACAGCAGGAAGCCGAGACCCACGCCGGTCATCGCGACGTGGCCGATTCCGTCGCCCATCAGCGCCTGCCGGCGCTGCACCAGATAGATGCCGACGGCGGGGGCGGTGATGCCGACCAGCAGTGCCGCGATCAGCGCCCGCTGCATGAACGGCGTCTCGAGCATTTCCAGGGTCATGTCAGCAGTCCCGTGCGGAGCGGCTCGTCGGCCGCATGCGGATGTACGTGGTCGTGCCCGGGCAGGGCGTGCTGTCCGACCGCCTCCGGCGGCGGCCCGTCGTGGACCACGCAGCCGTCGCGCAGCACCACGGCTCGGTCGATCAGCGGCTCCAGCGCGCCCAGCTCGTGCAGCACCAGCAGCACCGTCGTCCCGGCGGCGACCTGCTCGCGCAGCGTCCCTGCCAGCACGTCCTGGCTGGCCAGGTCCACGCCCGCCATCGGCTCGTCCATGATCAGCAGTTCGGGCTCGGAGGCGAGCGCGCGGGCGATCAGCACCCGCTGGTGCTGCCCGCCGGACAGGGCGCTCACCGAGTCCTTGGCGCGGTCGCCCAGGCGGACGAGCTCGATGGCGCGCTGCACAGCCGCCCGGTCGCCCCGCGAGGGCAGGCCGAAGCGGGCGTGTGACAGGCGGCCGGAGGCCACGACCTCCCGCACGGTCGCCGGCACACCGCTCGCGGCGGTCGTGCGCTGCGGGACGTAGCCCACCCGTGCCCATTGCCGGAAGCGGCGCAGCTCGGTGCCGAACAGCTCGACCCGGCCTTCGGTGAGCGGCACCTGGCCGATCACGGACCGCACGGCGGTGGACTTGCCGGAGCCGTTGGCCCCGAGCAGGGCGACGACCTCACCGCGTTGGACGGTGAGGTCGACGCCGCGCAGGACGGGGCGCGAGCCGAGCGTCGCCCGGGCTCCGCGGACGGATATGACAGGCTCGCTGCTCATGGGGGGCCGCCTCTCCTGGGACTGCGTCACTTGGCGCCGAGTGCCTTCTGCAGCGCGGCGAGGTTGGACCGCATGACCTCGATGTAGTCATCGCCCTTCGACCTGTCGGTGATTCCCTCGAGCGGGTCGAGGACGTCCGTCTTGAGGCCGGTGTCCGCCGCGAGGGTCTTGGCGGTCCTGTCGCTGGCGAGCGTCTCGAAGAAGACGGTGGTGACCTTGTCCTTCTTCGCGATCGTCTGGAGCTCCTTGATACGGGCCGGGCTGGGCTCGGACTCGGGGTCGACGCCCGCGATGCCCTCCTGGTCCAGGCCGTAGCGCTCGGCGAGGTAGCCGAAGGCGGAGTGCGTGGTGATGAACGTCTTCGTGGCGGCGTTCTTCAGGCCCTGCTCGAAGTCGGTGTGCAGGGTGGTGAGCTTCGCGACGAGCGCGTCGGTGTTCTTCCTGTAGTCCGTGGCGTGCTCGGGGTCGGCCTTCTCCATCCGGGCGCCGACACCCTTGGCGACCTCGGCGTACTTCACGGGGTCGAGCCAGATGTGCGGGTCGGCGCCGGCCTCCGCTTCGTGCTCCTCGTGCCCGGCTTCCTCGTGCCCGGCCTCCTCGTGGCCCTCGTCGTGCCCGTGGTCGTGGCCGCCCTCCGTGCCGTGGTGCTCGAGCTTCGTGAGGGTGGCGGCGTCCACCTTGTGGTCGGCGGTCGATTCCTCGATGGCCTTGTCCACGGCGGGCTGGACGCCCTTGAGGTAGAGGATCAGACCGGCGTCGTTCAGCTCGGCTGTCTGGCGGGGCTTGAGCTCCAGGTCGTGCGGCTCGACGCCCGGCTTGGTGAGGGCGGTGACGGAGACGTTCTCGCCGCCGATCTGCTCGGCGAGATACTGCATGGGGTAGAACGACGCGGCGACCTTGAGCTTGCCGTCGCCGTCGGCGCCGGAGGCGTCGGGCGTGGAGCAGGCGGAGACGGCCATGAGGCCGAGCGCGACCGCTCCGGCAGTGGCGGCGGTGGGTATGAGGCGTCGTACGTTCATGACAGTCATTTTCAACAAAATCGGAAACGATTGTCAATAAACCCCGTGGTCGGCTCCATCACCCCACCGATTTGATCCGGGGGGTGCGGCCGCCGGTAACCTGAAGCATTAGCCGTTCGTCGCCGTCGTAATGAAGAGAGCACCGTGGCCGCCGACAAGATCGACACCATCGTCAACCTGAGCAAGCGCCGTGGCTTTGTCTACCCCTGCAGCGAGATCTACGGCGGTCAGAAGGCCGCCTGGGACTACGGGCCGCTCGGTGTCGAGCTCAAGGAGAACATCAAGCGCCAGTGGTGGCGCTACATGGTCACCTCGCGTGAGGACGTCGTCGGTATTGACTCGTCGGTGATCCTGGCCACCGAGGTCTGGGAGGCCTCCGGCCACGTCGCCACCTTCACCGACCCGCTCACCGAGTGCACCTCCTGCCACAAGCGCTACCGCGCCGACCACCTCGAGGAGGCGTACGAGGAGAAGCATGGCCGCCTCCCCGAGAACGGCCTCGCCGACCTGAACTGCCCCAACTGCGGCAACAAGGGCACCTTCACCGAGCCCAAGCAGTTCTCCGGCCTTCTCGCCACCCACCTCGGCCCCACCCAGGACTCCGGCTCGGTCGCCTACCTGCGTCCCGAGACCGCCCAGGGCATCTTCACCAACTTCGGCCAAGTGCAGCAGACTTCGCGCAAGAAGCCGCCGTTCGGCATCGCGCAGATGGGCAAGTCCTTCCGGAACGAGATCACTCCGGGCAACTTCATCTTCCGCACCCGTGAGTTCGAGCAGATGGAGATGGAGTTCTTCGTCAAGCCCGGCGAGGACGAGGAGTGGCAGCAGTACTGGATGGACCAGCGCTGGAACTGGTACCGCGACCTGGGTCTCCGTGAGGAGAACATGCGCTGGTACGAGCACCCCCAGGAGAAGCTCTCCCACTACTCCAAGCGCACCGCGGACATCGAGTACCGCTTCCAGTTCGGCGGCAGCGAGTGGGGCGAGCTCGAGGGCGTCGCGAACCGCACCGACTACGACCTCTCCGCGCACTCCAAGGCCTCCGGCACGGACCTGTCGTACTTCGACCAGGAAGCCGGCGAGCGCTGGACGCCGTACGTCATCGAGCCCGCCGCCGGTGTCGGCCGCGCCATGCTCGCCTTCCTCCTCGACGCCTACAACGAGGACGAGGCCCCCAACGCCAAGGGCGTCATGGAGAAGCGCACTGTGATGCGCCTCGACCCGCGCCTCGCGCCCGTCAAGGTCGCCGTCCTGCCGCTGTCCCGCAACCCGCAGCTCTCGCCGAAGGCCAAGGGCCTCGCCGCCGACCTGCGCAAGAACTGGAACATCGAGTTCGACGACGCCGGCGCCATCGGCCGCCGCTACCGCCGCCAGGACGAGATCGGCACCCCGTTCTGCGTCACCGTGGACTTCGACACCCTCGACGACAACGCGGTGACCGTGCGCGAGCGCGACACCATGAAGCAGGAGCGCGTCTCGCTGGACCAGATCCAGGGCTACCTGGGCAGCCGCCTGCTGGGCTGCTGAGCCCCGTGGCGTTCGAAGCCCCCGGTTCCGGGTAACGGGACCGGGGGCTTCGTGCACACTGGGCCCACGCCGTTCCGGATTCGGCCGGGCAGAGGAGGCGCACATGCCGTCGATGACCACCAGCAAGGTCGCCAGATGGGACCAGCACGGGCGGGAACACGTCGTGCAGGTCAAAAAGGCCGGCGTGCAGCGGCAGTTGACCTGCAGCACCTGCGACTGGCGCAAGAACGCGCAGTTCCTGCCGTGGCTCAAGGCGGAGGAGCACCTCGCGGAGGCGCATCAGGCGACGGTGGACCCGACGGCCCAGGACGGTTGAGGCGCTGGGGCAGCTGAACGCGCCGGGACTACTAAGGCCGGGACTACTAAGGCCGGGACTACTGAGGCCGGGGCTCCTGAGGCCGGGGCTCCTGAGGCCGGGGCTCCTGCGGCCGGTACGGCCGCGCGGCACCGGTCGAGCCCGTGGCCGACGCTCGTCCATGTGACCACGCCCGAAAACCTGGTGTCATCGTCCCGTCCGGCACGGTAGCGTTTCCGGCATGTCTTCGTTCTTCCAGATCTACGAGTGAGAGGGCGGCGGTCTTCCGCCCCCGTCCGACGTTTCCCGAGTCACTTCTCACCACATATGGGAGAGCCCCATGGCCAAGAGCCGGAACAACCTCCTCGGCGTCGGCGGACAGCGCAAGAAGCTGTCCCGCGCCGACCAGCAGGGCAACGGCCCCACCCGTAACGCCAGCCGCAAGGCCGCCGCCGACCAGAAGCAGGAGCTGCTGCGCAAGATGCGCGAGCGCGCTCAGGGCAAGTCGGAGGACCAGCCGCAGGGCGACGAGGCCGCCCCCCAGGCGGACACCGCGGCCCCGCAGGAGGGCCAGGCCTGAGCAACAGCAGCACACCAGGGCCCGGACCGCAGAGGCGGTCCGGGCCCTCGTGCGTCCCGGAGCCGGTCGTGGCCGACAGCCGAGCCCGGCGGTGCGCGACAATGGGCGAATGACCACGCTCGCCCCCGCCTCCACGAACGCCCTCCGGATCGGCCCGCACGCGGTGCAGCCGCCGGTGGTTCTCGCGCCCATGGCCGGTATCACGAACGCCCCCTTCCGCACGCTGTGCCGTGAGTTCAGCGGCGGGAAGGGGCTGTTCGTCAGCGAGATGATCACCACGAGGGCGCTGGTCGAGCGCAACGAGAAGACGATGCAGCTGATCCACTTCGACGAGACGGAGACGCCGCGTTCGATCCAGCTGTACGGGGTGGACCCGGTCACCGTCGGCAAGGCCGTGCGGATGATCGTGGACGAGGACCTGGCCGACCACATCGACCTGAACTTCGGCTGCCCGGTGCCCAAGGTCACCCGCAAGGGCGGCGGCTCCGCCCTCCCGTACAAGCGGCCGCTGCTGCGGGCGATCCTGCACGAGGCCGTGTCCAACGCCGGCGCCCTGCCGGTCACCATGAAGATGCGCAAGGGCATCGACGACGACCACATCACCTACCTGGACGCCGGCCGTATCGCGGTCGAGGAGGGCGTCACGGCCATCGCGCTGCACGGGCGCACGGCGGCGCAGCACTACGGCGGCACGGCCGACTGGGACGCGATCGCCCGCCTCAAGGAGCACGTCCCGGAGATCCCGGTGCTCGGCAACGGCGACATCTGGTCGGCGGACGACGCGATGCGGATGGTGCGCGAGACGGGCTGTGACGGGGTGGTCGTGGGCCGCGGGTGCCTCGGGCGGCCATGGCTGTTCGCAGACCTGATGGCGGCCTTCGAGGGGCGGACGGGGGAATCCGCGCAGCCGACGCTGCGTGAGGTCGCGGACGTGATGCTGCGGCACGCGACGTTGCTGGGGGAGTGGATCGGCGACGAGTCGCGCGGAGTGATCGACTTCCGCAAGCACGTGGCCTGGTACCTGAAGGGTTTCGCGGTCGGCTCCGACATGCGCAAGAAGCTGGCGATCACGTCGTCGCTGGACGAGCTGGGCGCTCAATTGAGCGCGCTGGATCTGGAGCAGTCGTGGCCCACGGGCGCGGACGGCCCGCGCGGGCGGACATCCGGGAACAACCGGGTCGTACTGCCCGACGGCTGGCTGAGGGATCCGTACGACTGCGCCGGCATCAGCGCCGACGCGGAACTGGACACGTCAGGCGGCTGACGACCGCCGATGGGTCCGGATGATGGAATTCTGCCGCCTCGAGCGGCGTGATTCTCGCCACCCCTGATAGGGGGTGCGCTCAGATGAGCGATTTTCGGGCGACTGCACCTCTCAAAGGGTGGCACTCAGTGCCACCCTTTTGGCCTTCGGGGCATTGAGTGACACGTCACTCTCTGTCCCCCCGGATGGCAGCCCCGGCCGCGTTGCGTGATCATTCGTTCAGGAGTTGAAAAGAAGGGTCTATACCTCCGACCGCCTCAAGCACTTTCGATCTGCTGGCGGACGAGTGGTTAAGGCCGTATGACGCGCAAGTGGACGTACCCACACGCCTTCGATCTGGGTATGTTCCTCGCCGTCAGGGCAGCCACCGAGTCCTCGAGGAGTCGAGACCCGTGTCGGAAAACAAAGATCAGAAGTTCGTCTACGACTTCACCGAGGGCAACAAAGACCTCAAGGACCTTCTCGGCGGGAAGGGTGCGAACCTCGCCGAGATGACCAACCTCGGTCTTCCCGTCCCTCCGGGCTTCACGATCACCACCGAGGCGTGCAAGGTCTACCTCGACAGCGGTGAAGAGCCGGGCGCGCTCCGCGACGAGGTGAGTGCCCACCTCGACGCCCTCGAGCAGTCGATGGGCAAGAAGCTCGGCCAGGCCGACGACCCGCTGCTGGTATCCGTACGGTCGGGCGCCAAGTTCTCGATGCCCGGCATGATGGACACCGTCCTCAACATCGGCCTCTCCGACGAGTCGGTGGCGGGCCTCGCCCAGCAGGCCGGCGACGAGCGCTTCGCCTGGGACTCCTACCGCCGCCTCATCCAGATGTTCGGCAAGACCGTGCTGGGCGTCGACGGCGAGCTCTTCGAGGAGGCCCTCGAGGAGGCCAAGGCCGCCAAGAAGGTCACCGTCGACACCGATCTCGACGCGGCGGACCTGAAGAAGCTGGTCAAGCAGTTCAAGAAGATCGTCAAGGCCGAGGCCGGACGCGACTTCCCGCAGGACGCCCGCGAGCAGATGGACCTCGCCATCCACGCGGTCTTCGACTCCTGGAACACCGACCGCGCCAAGCTCTACCGCCGTCAGGAGCGCATTCCCGGCGACCTCGGCACCGCGGTCAACGTCTGCTCCATGGTCTTCGGCAACCTGGGCCCCGACTCGGGCACCGGCGTCGCCTTCACCCGCGACCCCGCCTCCGGCCACCAGGGCGTCTACGGCGACTACCTGCAGAACGCGCAGGGCGAGGACGTCGTCGCCGGTATCCGCAACACGGTGCCGCTCGCCGAGCTGGAGTCGATCGACAAGACGTCGTACGACCAGCTGATGCAGATCATGGAAACCCTCGAGACGCACTACAAGGACCTGTGCGACATCGAGTTCACCATCGAGCGCGGCCAGCTGTGGATGCTGCAGACCCGCGTCGGCAAGCGCACCGCCGGTGCCGCCTTCCGCATCGCCACCCAGCTCGTCGACCAGGGCCTCATCGACGAGGCGGAGGCGCTCCAGCGCGTCAACGGCGCCCAGCTCGCGCAGCTGATGTTCCCGCGCTTCGACGAAAAGGCGAAGACCGAGCTGCTCGGCCGCGGTATCGCCGCCTCCCCGGGCGCGGCCGTCGGCAAGGCCGTCTTCGACTCCTACACCGCGGTCAAGTGGTCGCGCTCCGGCGAGAAGGTCATCCTCATCCGCCGTGAGACCAACCCCGACGACCTGGACGGCATGATCGCCGCCGAGGGCATCCTCACCTCGCGCGGCGGCAAGACCTCACACGCCGCCGTCGTCGCCCGCGGCATGGGCAAGACCTGCGTCTGCGGCGCCGAGGACCTCGAGGTCGACACCAAGCGCCGCCGGATGACGGTGAACGGCACCGTCATCGAGGAGGGCGACGTCGTCTCCATCGACGGCTCCACCGGCAAGGTCTACAAGGGCGAAGTGCCCGTCGTGCCCTCCCCGGTCGTCGAGTACTTCGAGGGCCGGATGCACGCCGGCGCCGACGACGCCGACGAACTGGTCGCCGCCGTGCACCGGATCATGGCGTACGCGGACCGGGTGCGCCGCCTGCGGGTACGGGCCAACGCCGACAACGCCGAGGACGCGATGCGCGCCCGCCGTTTCGGCGCCCAGGGCATCGGCCTGTGCCGCACCGAGCACATGTTCCTCGGTGAGCGCCGCGAAATGGTCGAGAAGCTGATCCTCGCGGACACCGACGACGAGCGCGAAGAGGCGCTGCGGGCGCTGCTTCCCCAGCAGAAGCAGGACTTCGTCGAGCTGTTCGAGGCCATGGACGGCCTGCCGGTGACGGTGCGCCTGCTCGACCCGCCGCTGCACGAGTTCCTGCCCGACATCACCGAGCTCTCGGTGCGTGTCGCCCTCGCGGAGGCCCGCAAGGACTCCAACGAGAACGACCTGCGCCTGCTGCAGGCCGTGCACCGGCTGCACGAGCAGAACCCGATGCTGGGTCTGCGCGGTGTGCGCCTCGGGCTTGTCATCCCCGGCCTGTTCACCATGCAGGTGCGGGCCATCGCGGAGGCCGCCGCACAGCGCATCGAGGCCAAGGGCGACCCGCGTGCCGAGATCATGATTCCGCTCGTGGGCACCGTCCAGGAGCTGGAGATCGTGCGCGAGGAGGCCGAGCAGGTCATCGCCGAGGTGCAGCAGCGGACCGGTATCGAGCTGAAGCTGGCGCTCGGCACGATGATCGAGCTGCCCCGTGCCGCGCTGACCGCCGGTCAGATCGCGGAGGCCGCGGAGTTCTTCTCCTTCGGTACCAACGACCTCACCCAGACCGTGTGGGGCTTCTCCCGGGACGACGTGGAGGCCAGCTTCTTCACCGCGTACCTGGAGAAGGGCATTTTCGGGGTCTCGCCGTTCGAGACCATCGACAAGGACGGCGTCGGCTCGCTCGTACGCAGCGCGGTGGAGGCCGGCCGGGCCACGCGGCCCGACCTCAAGCTCGGCGTCTGCGGTGAGCACGGCGGCGACCCGGAGTCCGTGCACTTCTTCCACGAGGTGGGCCTGGACTACGTCTCCTGCTCGCCGTTCCGCATCCCGGTGGCGCGGCTCGAGGCCGGCCGCGCGGCGGCCCAGTCGTCGGGCAGCGACTCCCGGTAGGCGCAGGGAGCGGCCACAAGCAGGGGCGGGTGCCCGGTCGGGGGCGCCCGCCCCTTCGGCGTGCCCGGGCGCCTTCCGTGTGCCCCGGCGACCTCTGCCTGCCCTGGCGCCCCGGGCGCCTTCCCGGCTCTCACGCCTGTCGGGTCGGGGAGGTTCTTGTTGAATCGTGAGTCAGTCGAAATTCTGTTGAACGACGTATCAGCGCGCGCCCGGATCTCAACAGCAAGCGAATTTCTGCCATTCGCGCCGCAGAAAAGTGGACGGAGCGCGGCCGACGGATCCCCACCCGTCGACCGCGCTCCATTACCCGTGCCGGACACGGAGCCGCAACCTCCAGCACCGCCGCCGGACGCGCAAAGCCCCCCACGGTCCTCGCTGCGTCACATCGGTGAAGTAGGTTTCATGCCCGACGTCGTACAGCTTTTCGGTTGACCCCCAGCCCACGCGAGGCGTTTCAACTGTGGCCGAAACACCGTGGTAACGTCCTGTGACTGCATGCATACTCAGTGATCGGGGCGATTGCGGGTGCACCATGGGGGTTCAGTGCTTCGTATTCATTTCAATGCGGACGACCTGGCGCGAGTGAGGATGGCGGCCAGGCCGGACGCTTTGTGGGAATCGATTCTCAGTTTTCACCGATTGCGCGACCGAAGGGGTGGAATGGCCTTCGGTGAATGGCGCTCCGAAGCCCGGCAGCGGTTGAAAAGTGAAACACGACTGCTCTCCGCGCTCGTGCCCCAGCGCGGTTATTTCCCGGATTTCCTGACGCCTACGGAGGGCTCGGACGGCATCGACACGGGCCTCGAGGCACTGCGGGACACGCCCCCCGCTCGCCTGCACGCCGAGGTGGCCCTCCTGTCCGCCCACCGCTCGCCGCTGCGCACGCTGCCCGGCCGGCTCGTCTCGCTCGCCGAGGGCAAGGCGGAGTCGGTCGCCCGGCTCGTAGCGGTGCTGCGCGCGTACTACCAGGCGGCCGTGGAGCCGTACTGGACGCACATCCTGGGCCGGGTGGAGGCGGACCGCGCCGCCCGCGGCCGTGCGCTGCTCGACGGCGGCGCGGGCGAACTCCTCGCCTCCCTGCCGCCGGTGCTGCGCTGGCGCGCGCCCGTCCTGGAGGCCGAATATCCCGTCGACCGCGAACTGCATCTGAACGGGCGGGGTCTGCTCCTGCAGCCGTCGTTCTTCTGCCGGGGGACACCGGTCGTCTACCGCGACACGTCCCTGCCGCCGGTCCTCGTCTATCCGCTCTCGCACAACCACGAGCCCGCCGCCGGTGAGGTCGTGGGCGCCTCTCTGGGCCGCCTCGTGGGCCATACGCGCTCCGCGGTGCTCCAGGCCATCCGCAACGGCTGTACGACCAGTGAACTGGCCCGCAGGGCGGGCGTCTCCCTCGCCTCCGCGAGCCAGCACGCCGCCGTGCTGCGCGAGGCCGGCCTGGTGGTGACCCTGCGCCACGGCAACGCGGTGCTGCACTCGCTCACCCCGCTGGGCGCCGCCCTGCTGCGCGGCGGCGCCACACCGGAGCCCGAGCGTTACGCGCGGAACGGGCCGGTCACCTCGTAGGTGATGCCGCCCGAGGAACTACTGCTGGTGCCGCGCTGGCTGGAGAAGTACAGCCGGCTGCCGTCGGGCGAGAAGGCCGGGCCGCAGATCTCGGACCCGGACTGGCCGCCCACTCGCAGGAACGGCGCGACGACGTCGTCCGGGGTGATCACACAGATCTCCATGTTGCCGCCGTCCTCCGCGACGAACAGGTCGCCGGACGTGGCGCCGGTGACGTTGTCCACCCCGGTCAGCGGCGCGGAGCCGCCGACGACCAGCGAGTCGTCGTAGGCCAGTTCGTAGGTGTTCGAGGTGAGGTTGAGCTGCCAGAGCCGGTTGTCGCCCTTGGTGGTGAACCAGACGGTGTCGTTGGCGTAGTAGCAGCCCTCGCCGCCGTTGAACTTCTTCGACCCGGACACCTGGCTGCGCGTCGCGGTCGGGGAGCCGTCCGGGTCGGGCACGGCGGCCCAGCTGAAGGAGCCGGATGTCGCGGTGCCGGCCACCAGCACCTGGAGGGTGCCGGAGGACAGATTGCCCCAGGTGGTGGGGATGAAGCGGTAGAGGCAGCCGTTGCTCTCGTCCTCCGTCAGGTAGATCACCTTGCGCACCGGGTCGGCCGCCGCGGCCTCGTGCTTGAAGCGGCCCATGGCGGCACGGCGTACGGCGGCGTTCACGCCGTACGGGTCGGTCTCGTAGACGTAGCCGAGGCTGACCTCCTCGCAGGACAGCCAGGTGTTCCAGGGCGTCTTGCCGCCCGCGCAGTTCTGGCGGGTGTCGGACAGGATGCGGTAGGCGCCGGTGATCGCGCCGGTCGAGGAGAACTTCACCGCGCTCGCGCCGCCGGCGGGGTTGATCTCCGAGTTGGAGACGTAGATCCAGCCGGTGCCGTCGGCGTAACAGGCCCCTCCGTCGGGGGCGTTGTGCCAGGTGTACGAGGTGGAGCCGACCCTCTGGCCGGAGCGGGCTATCACCCGGCTGCTGAACCCGGCCGGCAGTTGGATGCCGTTCGCGTCCGCCGGGCGGAGCGCCCCGTAGGGGCCGGAACCGGGCTGTGCGGGGGCCGCGGAGGCGGCGCCCTGCCACAGCGTGAAGCCGAAGGCTGCGGCTGACGTGCCGACGACCGCTCCGCGCAGGAAGCTGCGACGTTCCACTTGTCACTCCAGTTGGGGATGACCGCCCGCGGGGCCGGCCGGCACCGCGGGGTGGGGCGGTGAAGGAACCTACGGGCACAGGGTTGCGCCCACTTCAACGGAGCGTGAAGGCGGCAGGGCGCGCCTCGGCAAAATTCTTCCCCGGTGGCGATGACTATCGGGCGTTCCGCCCGTCTACCCCTCGAACGCAGCGAACAGCTTCGCGGCGACATGCACGCACCGCACCGCGGCGCACGACCGGGAGAGACCACCATGCCTCAGATGATCTTCGTCAACCTGCCCGTCAAGGACCTCGAGACCAGCAAGGCCTTCTGGAGCAAGCTGGGTTACTCCTTCAACCCGCAGTTCACGGACGAGAACGCGGCCTGCCTCGTCTTCAGCGACACCATCTTCGCCATGCTGCTGACCGAGGCGCGCTTCAAGGATTTCACCAAGAAGGACATCGCCGACGCCGCCACCACCACGGAGACCATCCTGGCCCTCAGCGCGGACAGCCGGGAGAAGGTCGACGAGCTGGTGGACGCCGCTCTCGCCGCCGGCGGCTCGCCCGCCAATGACACCGCCGACTACGGCTTCATGTACAACCGTTCCTTCCAGGACCCCGACCACCACATGTGGGAGGTCGCATGGATGGACGTCGAGGCGATGGAGCAGGCGATGGCCGAGGGCGAGTGACCCGGCGGCGCTCGGCAGGGGATTCCAAGGGGGACTGCCGCTCACGCGTCGCGAAGGGTCAGGGCAGTGACAGACGACGCGTGAGCGGAGTATTCGAGCGGTACGGCCGCTGAGCGCAGCCGTGCCTCGTACCTCAGTGCAGCCGTACCTCGTACGCGGTCACTGCCGTCGACTCGTCGTCGAGGCAGCGCCCGCTCCCCAGGTCGAAGCGCTGCTTGAGCAGCGGAGAAGCGACGAACGGCCGACCGGCCAGCGAGCCGAGCAGGCCCCGCGAGAGAACCTGCGCGCCGGTGAACGGATCGCGGTTGTCGATGGCGTACGGCCGGCCCTCGCGGTCCACGAACAGCGCCGCCTGACGGCCGTCGGGCAGCAGGGCGGCCAGTCCCCGGCCCGGGACGAGACGGGACAGCGGGCACACCGCCAGCCACTCGTCGCCCACCAGGAGCTGCAGCTGCGTGTCCGTCTCGGGGGTGAGCTGCTCGGGTGTGATCGTCATTGCGGTCATCGGGCGGCACCTTCCAGGGCGTCTTCCAGCGTGCGGATGGACAGCAGCGGCAGGTCGGGCTTGACCTGGTCGCGCTCGGGCACGAACTTCACCGTCGGGTCCGGGGTGTCGGGGGCGTTGACGAACGACACGAAGCGCAGCAGCCGTTCGGGGTCGTTCAGCGTCTCGGCCCACTCGTCCCGGTAGCCGGCGACATGGTCGGCCATCAGCGACTCCAGCTCGGCGCAGATGCCCAGCGAGTCGTGCACGACCACGTCCCGTACGTGGTCCAGGCCGCCCTCGATGCGCTCCAGCCAGGTGGAGGTGCGCTCGAGGCGGTCGGCGGTGCGGATGTAGAACATCAGGAAGCGGTCGATCAGCCGGACCAGTTCGGCGTCCGAGAGATCCTGGGCGAGCAGGTCGGCGTGGCGCGGAGTCGCGCCGCCGTTGCCGCCGACGTACAGGTTCCAGCCGTTCGCCGTCGCGATCACGCCGAAGTCCTTCGACTGGGCCTCCGCGCACTCGCGCTGGCAGCCGGAGACCGCCGACTTCAGCTTGTGGGGGGAGCGCAGCCCCCGGTAGCGCAGCTCCAGGTCGATCGCCATGCGCACCGAGTCCTGCACGCCGTAACGGCACCAGGTCTGCCCCACACAGGACTTCACCGTGCGCAGTGCCTTGCCGTAGGCGTGCCCGGACTCGAAGCCTGCGTCCACCAGCCGTGCCCAGATCTGCGGCAGCTGGTCGACGCGCGCGCCGAACATGTCGATCCGCTGACCGCCGGTGATCTTCGTGTAGAGACCGAAGTCACGGGCCACCTCACCGATCACGATCAGCTTCTCCGGAGTGATCTCGCCGCCGGGGATGCGCGGCACGATCGAGTACGAGCCGTTCTTCTGCAGGTTGGCGAGGTGGTGGTCGTTCGTGTCCTGCAGCGCCGCCTGCTCGCCCTCCAGGACATAGCCGCTGGCCCCGATCGTCGGCGCGAGCGAGGCGATGATCGAACCGACCGTCGGCTTGCAGATCTCGCACCCGTCGCCTCCCCTGGCCGCCTCACGGCCGTGCGAGTCGAGCAGCCGCTGGTACGAGGTGATGCGCAGAGCGCGCACGATCTCGTACAGCTCCTGGCGGGTCTGGCCGAAGCAGCCGCACAGGCCCTTGTCGACCTCGACGCCCGACGCCTCCAGTTCGGCGTTGACGAGCTGGCCGAGGACCTTGACGCAACTTCCGCAGCCCGTACCGGCCTTGGTGCACTTCTTCACCTCGGGCACGGTCGTGCAGGAGTGCTCGGTGACCGCGCCGCGGATCGTTCCCTTGGTGACGTTGTGGCAGGAGCAGACGACCGCCTCGTCGGGCAGCGTGGAGGGACCGAGCGCGACCGGCGCACCGGCGCCGGCGGGCAGCACCAGCTGCTCGGGGGGCATCGGCGGCACGGAGCCGGTGAAGGCGCGCAGCGTGCCGTAGGACTCGGCGTCACCGACCAGGATTCCGCCGAGCAGTTCGCCCCCGGGACCGACGACCAGTTTCTTGTAGACACCGGCGCGGGAGTCGGAGTACACGACGTCGAGACAGCCGTCGGCCGCGCCGTGCGCGTCACCGAAGGAGGCCACGTCCACACCGAGCAGCTTCAGCTTGGTGGAGGTGTCCGCGCCGGCGAACGACGACACCTCGCCGTCCAGGGCGGCGGCCGCGGCCTCCGCCATCTCGTAGCCCGGTGCGACCAGACCGTAGACCCGGCCGTCCGCCGCCAGCGCGCACTCGCCGATCGCGAAGACCGCCGGGTCGGAGGTGCGGCACTGCTCGTCGACGATGATGCCGCCGCGCTGGCCGACCGCGAGTCCCGCGTCGCGGGCGAGCTGGTCCCGGGGCCGCACGCCGGCGGAGAAGACGACCAGGTCGGTGGCGAGCGTCGAACCGTCCGAGAGTGCCATGCCGTCGACGGCGCCGTCGTCGTCGGCCAGGACCTCCTGGGTACCGACGCCCGTGTGGACGCTCAGCCCCATGTTCTCGATGGTGCGCAACAGCGCCGCCCCTCCGCCGTCGTCCACCTGCACCGGCATCAGGCGCGGCGCGAACTCCACGATGTGGGTCTCCAGGCCCAGCCCTTTGAGGGCGCCCGCCGCCTCGAGGCCGAGCAGACCGCCGCCGACGACGGCGCCGACGCGCGCCGTCTTGGCGTACTCCTCGATCGCCAGGAGGTCCTCGATGGTGCGGTAGACGAAGCAGCCCTCCGCGTCCTTGCCGGGCACCGGAGGCACGAACGGGTACGAGCCGGTGGCCAGCACCAGCGTGTCGTACGCGATCGTCCGGCCTGCGCGGGAGGTGACGATGCGGGCGGCGGTGTCGACTGTCTCCGCCGGGTCGTCCAGGTGCAGTTCGATGCCGTGCTTCTCCATGAAGCCGTCCTCGACCATGGACAGGTCGTCGGGCGTGTTCCCGGAGAAGTACGAGGTCAGACGGACCCGGTCGTAGGCAGGGCGGGGCTCCTCGCACAGCACGACGATCCGCGCCCGCCCAGTGATGCCCCGCTCGGCGAGGGCCTCCAGGAATCGCTGGCCGACCATCCCGTGGCCGACGACCACGATCGTGGGGGTGGTGGACATCGCAGGCATGTCAGAGGCCTCCATCATTGGTGAGCAGGTGGAGCAGGGGGAGGGAGTCCGGCAGGGCCTCGTCGCCCTCCCAGGCCCGGGCGAGCGCGCCCACGGACGCGAGATCCCCGAGCAGAACGCCGCCGACGAGCCGGTCCCCGCGGACGACGACCTTGCGGTAGGCGCCGCGGGTGGCGTCGGCGAGCTGAACGACGTCGTCCCCCGGGCGGGGAGTCGGGTCGCCGAACGCGGCGAGGTCGAGCGGACTCGTCGACGAGGCCAGCGTCAGCCGGGTCAGCGCCCGGGTGCCGGTGTAGCGGGCCGTGGCGCCGCTGCCCGGCACGGAGGCGTTGAGCACGGACGCGAGGGCGTCCGCCTGCTCCAGCGCGGGGCCCGCCAGCCCGTGGACGACGCCGTTGTGCTCGGCGCAGTCGCCGATGGCGTGGATGTACGGGTCGGAGGTGCGCAGCTCGTCGTCGACGACGATGCCGCGCCGCACCTCGAGCCCGGCGTCCACGGCCAGACCGACCCGGGGCCGCACCCCGCAGGCGAGCACCACGATCTCGGCGTCGAGCGCGAAACCGTCGGCCAGGACCACCGCGCCGACCGCCCCTTCGGGGGTGCTCCGCAGTCCGCGGACCCGGCACTCGGTGTGCACCTCGACGCCGAGGAGCTCCAGGTGCGCGCGCAGCAGCCCGGACGCGGACACGTCCAGCTGGCGTTCCATCAGGTGCTCGCCCTGCTGGGCCAGCACCACCTTTGCGCCGCGGGTGGCCAGCGCACGGGCCGCGGAGACGCCGAGCAGCCCGCCGCCGACGACCACCGCACGCGTCGCCGGGCCCACCGCCGCGGACAGGGCCTCGCAGTCGTCGAGGGTGCGGAAGGGGTGGACACCGTCCGGGAGCCCGGGGGCGCCCGGTGCGCCGTTGCCGCGCAGCGGCGGCAGTACCGGGTTGGAGCCGGTCGCGAGCACGAGCCGGTCGTATGCCACCGTCGTGCCGTCCGCGCAGTGCACGAGCCGCAGGTCACGGTCGATGGCGGTCGCTCGCACACCGCGCCGCACCGGCACCTCGGGCAGGGCGATCACCTCGGGGCCGTACCGCCCCGCGAGCACCTCCGCGAGCAGCACCCGGTTGTACGGGGCGTGCGTCTCCTCGCCCAGGACCGTGACGCGGGCGCCCGCGCCGAGCTGACGCGCGAGCCGCGCGCCTGCCGTCCCGCCGCCGATCACCACGATCTCCGAAGTCATACGAGCAGCGTGCGTCGCCGGTGTTACCCGGCAGGTTCCCTTCTGTTTCCCGCGGGGAACCTTGCGCTCAGCGGGGGCGGAGGCGGGGTGTGAGGCGGGGCGGGCCGCTGCGCGGGGCGCGGACACCGGGGGGCTCTCCCCTGGACCCCCGGCCCTCGACCTCCCCAAAGGGCTTGCAGCCGGCCGCGGGGATGCCTTCTGCGCTCCGGACCTCAGACGTCGCTCAAGTCTTCGGAGATCGTTGGACGACACATGTATCCCGTCCATAGGGTCGCGATCGTGCCCGACATATCGCTGACCACCCTCGTCCTCCTCTGTCTCGCCGCCGCCGTGGCCGGCTGGATCGACGCCGTCGTGGGCGGCGGCGGTCTGCTGCTGCTGCCCGCGCTGCTGCTCGGTCTGCCGCAGGTCCCGGTCGCGCACGTCCTCGGCACCAACAAGGCCGTCGCCATCGTCGGCACGTCGGGTGCGGCGGTCACCTATGTGCGCAAGGCGCCGGTGCAGGTGAGGACGGCGGTACGGATCGGACTCGCGGCGGTCGCGGGCTCGATGGGCGGCGCGTTCTTCGCGGCGGGCATCAGCAGCGACGTACTGCGTCCGGTGATCATGGTGGTGCTGCTCGGCGTCGCCGCGTTCGTGATGCTGCGCCCTTCGTTCGGCACGGCCGCCGCCGACATCGACAAGCAGCGCGTCACCCGCACCCGAACCGTCACGGCGATCGTTCTCGTCGGCGGCGGCATCGGCTTCTATGATGGCCTCTTCGGCCCGGGCACCGGCACGTTCCTGGTCCTGGCACTCACCGCGGTGCTCCATCTCGATCTGCTCACCGCTTCGGCCACCGCCAAGATCGTCAACGTGTGCACCAACGGCGGCGCGCTCGCGATGTTCGCCTACCAGGGCACCGTGCTGTGGCGGCTGGCCGCACTGATGGCCGTGTTCAACCTGGCAGGCGGCATGTTCGGGGCCCGTATGGCGCTGCGGAAGGGCAGCGAGTTCGTCCGCGGGGTGCTGCTGGTCGTCGTCTTCTCGCTGGTCGCGAAGCTCGGCTTCGACCAGTGGACGGCGTGAGGCAGGCGAAGCTGCCGGCCCTCGAGCGTCACCGCCGGCAGAAGTCGCCCCGCCCCCGTCGGCTCAGGGCCTGACGGGAGCGGGGGATCCGGCGGTACGAGGGACGGTAGGGGGGTACCGGTCCGTCAGCCTCTCTGCGCGCCGCTCGCCCGGCGGCGCAGGAGCAGCGTTCCGCCCACGGCGGCTGCGGTCAGTACCGCCGCGCCCGCCGCGATCTTGGCGATGTCGGGAACCACGCTTCCGCCGACACCGGATATGACATGCCCCCTCGTCCCGGGCTTCGTGCCCGGGGTGGCGGGCGACGGGGACACCTCCAGCTCTCCGAAGGCTCCGGTATACGTCCCGTGGGCACCGAAACCGGCCGTGGCAGGCACTGTCGCGATGCCGGGCAGCGGGCGGGCGGTGGCGCGCATGGGACCTCCGGGGAGCGCGTGGTGCGGTGTGTCGTCCTTCCAGAGGTAAGAGGCACGCCGTGACCCGCGCCTGCTGATGGCGACTCAGATTCCGTCGTCCGGCACGGCGTGGTGCCCTGGACAGAGAGCGTCGCCGCAGGTCGCGGAGGTCGGCACCGCGCCGGCCGGGCGTGTCGCGTCCACCGGACCGAACGGGTGACAGGCGCCGGGCCCGTTCGCGCCGACCGGGCGGCCGGGCCCGGCGCGAAAGGCCCTTCGGGCGGCCGACGAGATTGATCGCAGTCGGCGCTTGACCTCAACCAAACTTGAGGTACCAAGCTCCTCGGCATGGACATCAACACGCCTGACACCCCGACCGTCCTCGCCCCTCTCAAGCTCACCGTCATCATCGGCAGCAACCGCGACGGCCGCTTCGGGCCCACCATCGCCCGATGGTTCCTCTCGCGCGCCGCTCGGCGCGAGGACTTCACCGTCGAGGTCGTCGACCTGGCCGACGCCGACCTGCCCACCGCGCTCTCCTTCAACCCCTCGCCCGAGGTGACGGCCGAGCTGGCCAAGGTCACCCCTCAGCTCGCCGGCGCCGACGCCTTTGTCGTCCTCACGCCCGAGTACAACCACTCCTTCCCGGCCGCCCTCAAGAACCTCATCGACTGGCACTTCGCCGAGTGGCAGGCCAAGCCCGTCGGCTTCGTCTCCTACGGAGGGATCTCCGGCGGGCTGCGTGCCGTCGAACAGCTGCGCCAGGTCTACGCCGAGCTCCACGCCGTCACCGTCCGCGACACGGTGTCCTTCCACAACGCGGGCGCCCTCTTCGACGACGCCGGCAACCACCGCGACCCGAGCGCCGCCGATGCCGCCGCCAAGACGATGCTGGACCAGCTGTTCTGGTGGGGCCATGCCCTGCGGTCCGCCAAGTCCGTCCGCCCCTACGCGAGCTGAGGCTGACGGGCCGTGCTGCTCACACTCGTGGTCGCCCGTCTGGGCCCCTACCGCAGGACGATCGTGCTGGTCGTCCTCCTCCAACTGATCCAGTCCCTGGCCGCCCTCTTTCTGCCCACCCTCAACGCCGACATCATCAACAACGGTGTACTGCGCGGCGACGCCGGCCATGTGCTGTCCACCGGCGCCCTGATGATCGCCGTCACGGTCCTCCAGGTCGCCGCCGCGGCAGCCGCTGTATTCTGCTCCGCCCGGATCGCCATGGGCATCGGCCGTGATCTGCGCTCGGCCGTCTTCCACCACGTCCAGGACCTGTCGGTACGCGACGTGGGACGCTTCGGCGCCTCGTCCCTGATCACCCGCACCACCAACGACGTCCAGCAGGTGCAGACCCTCGCCCTCCTCGTTCTGACCATGCTGGTCGCTGCCCCCCTCATGTGCCTCGGGGGCATCGCGATGGCACTCTCCCAGGACGTTCCCCTGGCCCTGCTCCTGCTGCTGTTCGTACCGGTCCTCGCCCTGTCCGTCGGGGTGATCGTCCGACGCCTGCCACCGGTCTTCCGCTCGATGCAGAAGCGGATCGACCTGGTCAACCGGGTGATCCGTGAGCAGATCACGGGCATCCGCGTCATCCGTGCCTTCGTCCGCGACCGGCACGAGCAGCAGCGCTTCGGGCAGGCCAACGACGCCCTCCTCGCCGCCGGTCTGCGGGCCGGCCGGCTGCAGGCGCTGATGTTCCCGACCGTCCTGATCGTCTGGGAATTCGCGACGGTCGCCATCATCTGGACCGGCGGCCACCGGCTCGACTCCGGCTCACTGCAGGCGGGTTCGATCGTCGCCTTCCTCGGCTACCTGACACAGATCCTGATGGCCGTGATGATGGGGCTGTTCCTCATGATGCATCTGCCGCGCGCCGAGGTCAGCGCCGAGCGCATCCGGGAGATCCTCGACACGGCGCCGAGCGTCGTGCCGCCATCAGCCCCCGTCCACCGGCTGAACGGGCCTGGCGAACTCCGTCTGAGGGACGTCGACTTCAGCTACCCGGGCGCCGAGGAGCCCGTCCTGCGGCACGTGACCCTCAGCGCACGCCCCGGCCGTGTCACCGCCCTCATCGGTTCCACCGGCAGCGGCAAGACGACCCTGCTGAGCCTGGCGGCACGGCTGTTCGACGCCACTGGCGGCGACGTGCGGGTCGGGGGAGCGGACGTGCGGGACCTCGAGCCGGCGCTGCTCGCCCGCACCGTCGGACTCGTCGCCCAGAAGCCGTACCTCTTCTCCGGAACCGTCGCCTCCAACCTGCGGTACGGAAAGCCGGACGCCACCGACGAAGAGCTCTGGCACGCACTCGAGGTCGCCCAGGCCGCCGACTTCGTACGGCAGCTCGACGCCGGCCTCGACGCCCCCGTCTCCCAGGGCGGCGCCAACCTCTCCGGCGGGCAGCGCCAACGCCTCGCCATCGCCCGTGTGCTGGTGTCCCGGCCCGCCGTCTACCTCTTCGACGACTCGTTCTCCGCGCTCGACCACGCCACCGACGCGGCCCTGCGCCGGGCACTCGCCCAGGAGACCGCCGAAGCGACCGTCCTGATCGTCGCCCAGCGCGTGTCCACCATCCGCGACGCCGACCGGATCGTCGTCCTCGAGGAGGGCCGCGTCGTCGGCAGCGGCACCCACGACGAACTCATGAGGGACAGCGACACCTACCGGGAGATCGTGCTGTCCCAGCTCACAGGAGAGGAAGCCGCATGAGCCCCGCACCGCAGCGCCGCGGCCCGGCCGTGCAGCACCGCGGCCCCGGCGGCATCGGCTCGCCGACCCTGGAACGGTCCCTGAACTTCCGCGCGTCCGGCTTGCGACTGCTACGCATGACCGGACCGGAACGGGCCCTGCTCCTCGGCGTCCTCGCGACGGGCACGGGAGCCGTCGCCCTCGCCGTACTCGCACCGAAAATCCTCGGCCACGCCACCGATCTCGTCGTCGACGGCGCGGCCGGGCCGGGCGGCGTCGACTTCAGGGCGGTCGGCGAGGTGCTGGCCGGCGTCCTCCTCCTGATCGCCGTCTCCTCCGGGCTCACCCTGATCCAGATGCGGCTCGCGATGACCGTGGTGCAGCGCCTCGGCCACCGGCTGCGCGCGCAGGCCGAGACGAAGCTGTCGCGGCTGCCGCTCGCCTACTTCGACAAGCAGCTTCGCGGCGAGGTGCTCAGCCGTGCCACCAACGACATCGACAACATCACCCAGACCATGCAGCAGGCGTTCAGCCAGATGGTGCGGGCCGTGCTCACCATCGTCGGCGTCCTGATGATGATGTTCTGGATCTCGCCGCTGCTGGCACTGGTCGCCCTGGCGACCGTGCCGTTGTCGGTGGTGGTGGCGGCGTTCATCGGCAGGCGGGCCCAGCCGCAGTTCGTCCGGCAGTGGTCCGTGACGGGCAGACTGAACGCCCACGTCGAGGAGATGTACACCGGTCACGCGGAGGTCCGCTCCTTCGGCCGCCGCGAGGAGGCCGTACGGACCTTCGACGAGCTCGGCGAGCAGCTGTACGCGTCGAGTCTGCGCGCCCAGGTCATGTCGGGCTTCATCCAGCCGGCCCTCGGCTTCGTCGGCAACCTCAACTACGTGCTGATCGCGGTCGTCGGCGGACTGCGGGTGGCCTCCGGGTCGTTGTCGATCGGCGACGTCCAGGCCTTCGTGCAGTACTCCTACGAGTTCAACGGCCCCATCAACCAGGTCGCCGCGATGGCCAACCTCCTCCAGTCGGGCGTGGCGTCCGCCGAGCGCGTCTTCGACCTGCTGGACGCCGAGGAGGAGTCCGCGGAGCCATCGCGGCCGCAGCGCCCGCCGGTGAAGGACGGCAGAACCCCGGGGCGGGTGTCCTTCGAGAAGGCGGCCTTCCGCTACGAGCCCGGCAAGCCGCTGATCGAGGACCTGTCGCTCATCGTCGAACCGGGCCGTACGGTCGCGATCGTCGGCCCGACCGGGGCGGGCAAGACCACCCTCGTCAACCTGCTGATGCGGTTCTACGAAGTCACGGGCGGCCGCATCCTGCTCGACGGCGTCGACATCGCGCGGATGTCCCGGAACGAACTGCGCTCCGGGATCGGGATGGTGCTGCAGGACACCTGGCTGTTCGGCGGCACGATCGCCGACAACATCGCCTACGGGGTGCCGGGCGACGTCTCCCGGGAACAGGTCGTCGCCGCGGCGATGGCCACCCACGCCGACCGGTTCATCCGCACGCTGCCCGACGGCTACGACACCGTCGTCGACGAGGAGGGCTCCGGCCTGAGCGCGGGGGAGAAGCAACTCCTCACCATCGCCCGCGCCTTCCTCACCGAACCCTCCATCCTCGTGCTCGACGAGGCCACCAGCTCCGTGGACACCCGCACCGAGGTGCTCATCCAGCGGGCGATGTCCTCCCTGCGCGAGGGGCGCACCAGCTTCGTCATCGCGCACCGGCTGTCCACGATCCGGGACGCGGACGTGATCCTGGTGATGGATGCCGGGCGGATCGTGGAGCAGGGCACGCACGACGAGCTGCTGGCCCTCGATGGCGCGTACGCCCGGCTGTACGCCGCCCAGTTCGCGGCGGCCGGGGCCGGGGCGTAGCCGCTGTGCGTACGGTGGCGGGGGGGGGGGGGGCCCGCCCCCCCCCCCCCCCCCCACACCACCCCAAAACCCCCCCCCCCACCCCAAAGAGCCCCCGCCCGGGGCCAAAACCCCCCCCCCCCCCCCCCCCGAAACCCGAATA